>DATJPD010000230.1:0-88101 GCA_035506575.1 Alphaproteobacteria bacterium | reverse complement strand
ATCGCCGGGATCTTGCTGTTCGGATTGATGGCGACGAATTCCGGCGTGAACTGGTCGTTCTTGCCGATGTTCACGGCGTGTGCCTTGTACGGCAGCCCGAGCTCCTCGAGCATGATCGAGACCTTGCGGCCGTTGGGCGTGGTCCAGGTGTAGAGATCGATGGTCATGTGATGCGGTCCTCTTTCGGCATGATCGTGTAGGGGTGGCGGACGCCGGGCAAGGTCATCATGCGCTCCGCCCAGGCGTGGATGTTCGGATAGTTCGCGATCGTGAAGCCACCCTCCTCGGCGGTCGCGATCCACGGAAAGATCGCGACGTCGGCGATGGTGGGTGCGGAACCGATCAGGAATCTCGTGCCGCCGAGGTGCCGGTCGAGCAGGCCCAGCGCCCGTTCGCCGCGCTTCCTGATGAAGTCCTTCGTGTCCTGCGCCGTGTTCGGCGCCATGCGGGCAAAGAAGCGCGAGATGCCGACGCCGATGGCCAACTCCGAGAGATCCCAGTTCAGCCACTCGGAGATACGCAGCTTCTCATCCTCGCTGCGCCCGCCGAAACGGCCGGTCGCCTGTGCCAGATACCAGAGGATCGTGTCCGACTGGCAGATCGTGCGGCCGGCGTGCTGCAGCACCGGCACCTGGGCGAAGCGGTTGAGCGCCCGGAACGTGGGCGTCATCTGCGCGCCGCCCGGGAGATCGACGTGCCGGTAGTCCCATTTGGCGTCGCACATCGACAACATCAGCCCGACCTTGCACGAGGGCAACGAGCCGAAGAAGCCGTGCAGGACGAATTTGTCCACCCCCTTCTTCTTGGCCGACCTCGCCGCCGCTTTTGTCCTGGTGCCGGGGCCGATCGGAGCACCCTTGGCGGCGCGCGCCGCCGATTTCCGCGCCGCGGCCTTGATGCGCGTCGTGGCCGTCAGCTTCTTGCGGGCCCGCTTCCTCGATGTCCTGACCTTCTTTGTCGCTGCCATTTGCGCCCCCTCAGTCGCAGATCGTCACTGCGAGCGAAGCGAAGCAGTCCAGGGGCTATCACGCTCGCTCTGGATCGCTTCGCTGCGCTCGCGATGACGATGTCATAATTTGCTCAGATGCCCAGCTTCTTCTTCAGCGCCTCGTTGACGAGGCCGGGATTGGCCTTGCCGCCCGTCGCCTTCATCACCTGGCCGACGAACCAGCCCACCACCTTGGCGTTGCCGCCTTTGACCTGCTCGACCTTGTCGGCGTTGGCCGCGAGCACCGCATCGACCGCGGCGTCGATGGCGCCGGTGTCGGTCACCTGCTGCAGCCCCTTGTCCTTGACGATCGCGGCGGCGTCCTTGCCGCTCTCGACCATCTCCGCGAACACGTCCTTGGCGAGGCGGCCCGAAATCGTGTCGTTCTCGATCAGGTCGAGGAGCCCCGCAAGGGCCGCCGCCGACACCGGCGACTTCGCGATGTCCACATCCTGGCGCTTCAGCACCGCGAACAGCTCCGACATCACCCAGTTGGCGGCGAGCTTCGGATCCTTGCGGCCCTTGGCCACGCGCTCGAAATACTCCGCCTGCTCCTTCTCGGCGATGAGCACGGTCGCGTCGTCGCGGCTGAGCTTATAGTCGCGCACGAAGCGCTCTTTCTTCGTATCCGGCAGCTCCGGCAGGTTCGCCTTCAGGCTGTCGACCCATGCGCCGTCGAGAACCAGCGGCAGGAGGTCGGGGCACGGAAAGTAGCGGTAGTCGTGCGCGTGCTCCTTCGAGCGCATGGTACGGGTCTCGCCGCGCTGGGTATCGAACAGGCGCGTCTCCTGGTCGACCTTCCCGCCCTCCTCCAGCAGCTCGACCTGGCGGCGCGCCTCGTACTCGATCGCCTGCATGACGAAGCGCACCGAATTCACGTTCTTGATCTCGCAGCGCGTGCCGAGTTCCTGCGAGCCAGCCTTGCGCACCGACACGTTGGCATCGCAGCGCATGGAGCCCTCCTCCATGTTGCCGTCGCAGGTGCCGAGATAGCGCAGGATGGCGCGCAGCTTGCGCAGATATGCCCCGGCCTCCTCCGGCGAGCGCAGATCGGGCTCGGAGACGATCTCCATCAGCGCGACACCGGCCCGGTTGAGGTCGACATAGGTCTTGGTCGCGTGCTGGTCGTGCAGCGACTTGCCGGCGTCCTGCTCGAGATGCAGGCGCGTGATGCCGATCTCGCGCGAGCTGCCGTCGGGAAGGTCGATGACCAGCTTGCCCTTACCCACGACCGGCCGCGTGTATTGCGAGATCTGATATCCCGCGGGCAGGTCGGCGTAGAAGTAGTTCTTGCGGTCGAAGACGGATTCGAGGTTGATCTGCGCCCCGAGACCGAGGCCGGTCTTCACCGCCTGCTCGACGCAGAAGCGGTTGATCACCGGCAGCATGCCGGGGAAGGCCGCGTCGACGAAGCTCACCTGCGTGTTGGGAGCAGCCCCGAAATCGGTGGCGGCCCCGGAGAACAGCTTCGCCTTCGAGACGACCTGGGCGTGCACCTCGAGCCCGATCACCATCTCCCATTGGCCGGTCTTGCCGTCGATGAGCATCGGTTCACCCCCTCCCCATCCCTCCCCCGTCAAGGGGGAGGGGGTTGAGAGCGCCTGCTGCACATTCCCCTCCCCCCTTGCGGAGGAGGGTTAGGGAGGGGGGTACGTCCGTCATGTTCTACGCTCCCACAGCGGGCGGTGTGGCGGTGAAGCCGGCGGCGGTTTCGAGCACGCCGGCGACGCGGAACAGGGTCTCCTCGTCGAACGCGCGGCCGATCAGGTGCAGGCCGAGCGGCAGTCCGTCGGCCGACAGGCCGGCCGGCACCGAGATGCCCGGCAGGCCGGCGAGGTTCACCGGCACGGTGAAGACGTCGTTCAGGTACATGGCGATCGGATCGTCGGACTTCTCGCCGATGGCGAAGGCGGCCGAGGGTGCGGTCGGCGTCAGGATCACGTCGCATGTCTTGTAGGCTTCGGTGAAGTCGCGCGCGATCAACGCGCGCACGCGCTGCGCCTTGAGGTAATACGCGTCGTAGTACCCCGCCGACAGCACGTAGGTGCCGATGAGCACGCGCCGGCGCACCTCCTGGCCGAAGCCGGCGGCGCGCGTGTTCTCGTACATTTCGTCCAGAGAGTCGCCTTTGACGCGCAGCCCGAAGCGCACGCCGTCGTAGCGCGCGAGATTGGACGAAGCCTCGGCGGGGGCCACGATGTAGTAGCAGGGCAGCGCGTATTTGGTGTGCGGCAGGCTGATGTCGACGGGCTCGGCCCCCGCGGCCTTCAGCCACGCGACCCCCTGCTGCCACAGCTTCTCGATCTCGGCGGGCATGCCGTCGACGCGATATTCCTTCGGGATGCCGAATTTCAGGCCCTTGATGTCGCCGGTCAGCGCCTTTTCGTAATCGGGCACGGGCCGCGGCACCGAGGTTGAGTCCTTGGGGTCGTGGCCGGCCATCGCTCCAAGCAGGATCGCGGCGTCGCGCACGGTGCGGGTCATGGGCCCCGCCTGGTCGAGCGAGGAGGCAAACGCGACGATGCCCCAGCGCGAGCAGCGGCCGTAGGTCGGCTTCAGACCGACGAGGCCGCAGAACGAGGCCGGCTGGCGGATCGAGCCGCCGGTGTCGGTGCCGGTGGCCCCCAGGGCCAGGCGTGCGGCGACGGCAGCAGCCGAGCCGCCCGAGGAGCCGCCGGGCACCAAGGGGCGATTATCGCCGCGCTTCTGCCAGGGATTGCGCACCGGGCCGTAATACGAGGTGACGTTCGACGAGCCCATGGCGAACTCGTCGAGATTGGTCTTGCCGAGCATCACCGCCCCGGCCTTCCACAAATTCGCGGTGACCGTCGACTCATAGGGCGGCTTGAAGCCATCGAGGATGTGGCTCGCGGCCGTGGTCAGCACATCCTTGGTGCAGAACAGGTCCTTGATCGCGAGCGGAATGCCTTCGAGGGCTGCGGTGCTGCCGGACTTGAGGCGCGCATCCGCGTCGTCCGCCATGGCCAGCGCCGTCTCGGGCGTCTCGGTGATATACGCGTTCAACGACTTCGCCTTCGCCATCGCATCGAGATGCGCCTGCGTGAGCTCGCGCGCCGACATCTTCTTCTGGCGCAACTGCTGCCGCGCATCGGCGAGGGTCAGGTCGGTGAGAGTGCTCACTCGACGACCTTCGGCACGGTGAAGAAGGCCCCCTCGCCCGAGCTCACGGGCTCGGACGCGTTGGCGACGATCTTGTCCGCATAGCCGCCGTCGGTGACCACGTCCTCGCGCATCGGCAAGGTCACCTCGACCGCCGAGGTCATCGGCTCGACCCCCGTGGTGTCGACCGCGTCGAGCTGCTCGACCCAGGCGAGGATGTGCTGCAGCTCGCCCACCATCTTGTCGAGGTCGGCTTCGGGCACCTTGATGCGGGCCAGCGTGGCGATGCGCGCCACGGTGGCTTTGTCGAGGGACATGAGATAATTCTCTGATTTGAAACAGAAACGTGCCGGAAGCTATCACCCCCCAATGCCGATCCGCAACCCCGCCGACCTCACCGCGGCACTGGCCAAGGGCCAGCGCCTGATGGGCCTCGATGTCGGCGAGAAGACGATCGGCATCGCGGTGTCCGATACCACCTTCACCATCGCGACCCCCGTCGAGACCCTGCGGCGCAAGAAGTTCACGACCGACGTGGAGCGCTTGAAGGCACTCGTCGCCGAACGCCAGGCCGGGGCTTTCGTGCTCGGGCTGCCCATCAACATGGACGGCAGCGAAGGGCCGCGCTGCCAATCGGTGCGCGCGTTCGCGAACAACCTCCTGGGCAAGCTCGACCTGCCGCTCGCGTTCTGGGACGAGCGCCTGTCCACCGCGGCGGTGACGCGCACGATGATCGATGCGGACCTCTCGCGCGAACGGCGCGCCGAGCTCGTCGACAAGCTGGCGGCCGCTTACATTCTCCAAGGATTCCTTGATCGCCAGAAAGCGGGGCGATAGGACATCGAGGATGCAGTTCCACTTGACCCCGGACCAGGAAGCGCTGAGAGACAAGGCGCGCGCGCTGGCGCAAGCCAAGATGGTGCCGCGCGCGGCCGAAATCGACCGCACCGAGGCCTATCCGTGGGACCACGTGGCGACCCTGCGCGAGGCGGGCTTCCTCGGCATGACCATCCCGCGCGAGCTCGGCGGCCAGGGCCGTTCCTATCTCGACGCCGTGCTGGTGATCGAAGAAATGTCGAAGGCGTGCGGCCCGTCCGGGCGCATCGTGGTCGAGACCAACATGGGGGCGATCGGCGCCATCCTGAAATACGGCACGGAGGCGCAGAAGAAGCTCGCGGCCGACCTCGTGCTGGCCGGCGACAAGCCCGCGATCTGCATCACCGAGCCCGACGTGGGCAGTGCGGCCACCGAGATGACGACGCGCGCCGACAAGCGCGGCCCGGTTTACGTGCTCAACGGCAAGAAGCACTGGATCACCGGCGGCGGGGTGTCGCTCCTGCACCTCATCTTCGCGCGCGTGTTCGACGAGCACGGCGAGGAGCAAGGCATCGGCGGCTTCATCGCCGTGCGCGATCCGGAAGCAAACACGCCCAAAGGCCTCGTCATCGGCAAGCGCGAGCCCGCCATGGGGCTGCGCGGAATCCCGGAAGCCGAGATCATCTTCCAGGATCTCGAGATCGGCGCCGACATGATGCTGAGCCCGCCGCGCGGCCTGCGCCACGGCTTCGGCGATCTGATGGACGCCTATAACGGCCAGCGCGTGGGTGCGGCCACGGTCGCCCTGGGCCTCGCACAAGGTGCCTTCGAGCTGGCGCTCGCCCGCGCGCAAAGCCGCGAGCAGTTCGGCCGGCCGATCGCCGAGTTCCAGGCAATCCAGTTCATGCTGGCCGATATGAGCCTGCAGCTCGACGCGGCCCGTGCCCTCATCTGGCGCGCGGCCGCGAGCGCCGGTCCCGGCGGTTTCCCCGATGTGCTGCAGGCAGCGCAGGCCAAGATCCTGGCCTCGGAAGCGGCCATCAAGGTCACCAACGACGCGCTGCAGGTCTGGGGCGCCGCGGGCTATTCGCGCGACAACCCGATGGAGCGGTATGTGCGCGATGCGCGCATGTTCGCGATCGCCGGCGGGACCGCGCAGATCCTGCGCACGGTCGTCGCCTCGCGCCTTCTCAAACGCAAGCTGCCGCAGACCCGCGACGGCTATCTCCACCTCGACAAGAAGAAGCACGCTGCCGAATGACTCAAAAGCCTCTGCCTCTCGCAGGCCTGCGCATCTTCGACCTGACGCGCATTCTGGCCGGTCCCACCTGCACCCAGATCCTGGGCGATCTCGGCGCCGACGTGATCAAGATCGAGCGCGCAGGTGCCGGCGATGACACCCGCAAATGGGGCCCACCCTTCCTCAAGGACAAGGACGGCCGGGACACCGGCGAGAGCGCCTATTATCTGTCCGCCAACCGCAACAAGCGGTCGCTGACGCTCGACCTGTCGAAGCCCGAGGGACAGAATCTCGCGCGCCGGCTGCTCGCCCAGTCCGACATCCTGATCGAGAACTTCAAGGCGGGCGACCTCGCGAAGTACGGGCTCGCCTACGACCAGCTCAAGGCCGAGTTCCCGCGCCTCATCTATTGCTCGATCACCGGCTTCGGCCAGACCGGCCCCTATGCCAAGCGCGCCGGCTACGACTATCTCGCCCAGGGCATGGGCGGCATCATGAGCATCACGGGCCAGCCCGAGAGCGTGCCGGGCTCGGAGCCGGTGAAGGTCGGCGTCGCCATCGCCGACATCACGACCGGCCTCTACGCCGCGGTCTCGATCCTCGCCGCCCTGCGCCACCGCGATGCGACCGGCCACGGCCAGCAGATCGACCTCGCTTTGCTCGACACGCAGGTGTCGTGGCTGGCGAATGAAGGCATGAACTACCTCGTGGGCGGCCGGGTGCCGAAGCGGCTGGGCAACGCGCACGCGAACATCGTGCCCTACCAGGTGTTCGCGACCTCGGACGGGCACATCATCCTGGCGATCGGCAACGAGACCCAGTTCCGCAAGTTCTGCGAGTTCGCCGGACGGCCCGAGATCGCGGCCGACGAACGATTTTCCAGCAACGCCGCGCGCATGAAGAACCAGGCGGTGCTGGTGCCGGTCCTGCGCGAGATCATGAAGGCCAAGACGCGCGCGCACTGGCTCGAAGGGCTCGAAAAGCTCGGCGTGCCGTGCGGGCCGGTCAACAATATCGACCAGGTGTTCGCCGACCCGCAGGTGCTGGCGCGCGGCATGAAGATCGAGATGGAGCATGCGGGCACCGGCGTGCGCCTCCCCATGATCGGCAGTCCGATCAAGATGTCGGAAACATCGCCCAGCTATCGCCGGGCGCCGCCCACCTGCGGCGAGCACACGGACGAAGTGCTGAAGGAACTGCTCGGCCTCAGCGCCGCCGAGATCGCCGCATTGCGGGACCGCGGGATCGTATGAGCCAGGAGCGCCCGGTCGTCGGAGCCATCGCCGTGGTGCGGCGCGGCGACCAAGTGCTGCTCGCCCAGCGCTCGAAGGGCGGCTATATCGGCCGCTGGGGATTCCCGGGCGGCCATGTCGAGCGTGGCGAGACCGTGGTCGAGGCGGCGATCCGCGAACTGCGCGAGGAGACGGGCGTGGTGGCCGAGCCCAAGGGCGTGCTCACCGTGCTGGATGAGATCGGCCGCGGCGAGGCGGGCGAGGTGCAGTGGCACTACGTGCTGGTCGCGGTGCTCGCCGACTGGCGCTCGGGGGAAGCCGTGGCCGCCGACGACGCAGCGGACGTGCGCTGGGTGACCTTGGCCGACATCACGAGCGGCAACCTGCCGCTGCTCAAGCGGGTGGAACCGATCACGCGGATGGCGTTCGCCTGATGGTAGAGGTGCTCCCCAGCCAGCGCGCGCTGTTCGATATCCCCGACGACGTCGCCTACCTGAACTGCGCCTATATGTCGGCCATGCCCAAGGCGGCCCTCGCCGCGGGCGAAGATGGCCTGCGGCGCAAGGCGCAGCCGTGGACCATCCCGCCCGCCGATTTCTTCACGCGCAGCGAAGCGGTGCGCGCCCAGTTCGCCCGCCTGATCAATGCCACCGCCGACGACGTCGCGTTCGCCCCGGCCGTGTCCTACGGGCTGGCACAGGCCGCGCACAACATCGCGCTGCGTCCGAGCCAGACCATCCTCACCCTGGCCGAGCAGTTTCCCTCGAACGTCTATCCGTGGATGGATCTGGCCGTGCGGACCGGAGCGCGCCATGTGACCGTCCCGCGTCCTTCGGACGACGACTGGACGTCGGCTTTGCTGGCGCGGATCGACGGCTCGACGGGGCTGGTCGCAGTCCCGCACTGCCATTGGACCGATGGCGGGCTGATCGACCTCGAGGCGGTCGGGGCCGCATGTCGGCGTTCAGGTGCCGCCCTCTGCGTGGATGCCACGCAGTCGGCGGGCGCCCTGCCCTTCGACGTGACGCGGATCGACCCCGATTTCCTCGCGGTCGCCAGCTACAAATGGCTGCTCGGGCCGTACAGCTTCGGTTTCCTGTACGTCGCGCCACGCTGGCACGCGGCGCGGCCGATCGAGCACGGCTGGATCGCCCGCCGCGCCTCCGAAGACTTCGCGGGCCTGGTCAACTACCAGGACGAGTTCCAGCCCGGTGCCCGGCGGTTCGACGTGGGCGAGCGCAGCAACTTCGCGCTCATGCCGGCCGCTCAGGCCTCGCTCGAGCTCATCGAGAGCTGGACGGTGCCGCGCATCCTCGCGACCCTGAGTCGGCGCACGAGCGCCATCGCGGCCCGGGCGCGCGCCGAGTTCGGCATCGACAGCGTGCCCGACCGCCTGCGCGCCGGGCATTATCTCGGGCTGCGGTTTCCGCAAGGCGTGCCTGCGGACCTGCCGCAGCGCCTCGCCGCGGCCAAGGTCTACGTGTCGGTGCGCGGCCGCGCCATGCGCGTGACCCCGCATCTGTGGACCACCGACGGTGACGTCGAGACGCTGTTTGCAGTACTCGCCTCGGCGTTGCGCTGACGTCGGAAGGGCCACGCGAACAGCGCGACAAGCGCCTCGAACAGCGCCGCCGAACGCGCCTGCCGCGCCCATGCGACGCGTTCGACATAGAGCTCGCGCGGAATCCCGTCGCGGACGAACTGCGCCCGCCGCTTCAACAGATCAAAATCCCGGTCGCCGTCGCATGCCATCCGCCACTCCTTGACGAGACGAGACGGTTCGTTTTACGATCATAGCATGAAAGGCACGGCGGCGAAGCCGCAAAGACCGATAGCCCGCAAGAGCAGGCCGGAGCCGCGCGCCGACCGGCGCAGCAGCTCGACCCACGACGCGATCCTCGCCGCCGCCGAGGCCCTGGTCCGCCGCCGCGGCTATATCCGGGTCACCATCGAGGCGATCGCGGCCGCGGCCGGTGCGGGCAAGCAGACGATCTACCGCTGGTGGCCCTCCAAGGCGGCGCTCTACCTCGAGCTTTACGAGAGCCTGGTGGCGGTGCAGAAGCTGCAGTTCGACACCGGCTCGGTCGCCGGCGATCTGCGCTTTTTCCTGCGCCGGCTGTTCCGCATCCTGACCGCAACGCCGGCGCGCGCCATCCTCACCGGCCTGATCGCCGAGACGCAGAGCGACCCCGAGGTCGCCAAGGCCCTGATGGCGAACCTGGTGCGCGGCCGCCGGCACATGATCCGCGGCATCTTCGAGCGCGGCCAGGCGCGCGGCGAGATCCGCGCCAACGCCGACATCGACTTCGCGGTCGACCTCATCTCGGGTGCCGTGTGGTTCCGCCTCCTGCTCGGCCAGGCGCTCGACGCACGCTTCGCCGACAAGCTCGCAGCGCAGATCCGCCACGGCGTGGGGGTGCGATGAGGGAGGACGTCATGACCGCAACCTTCGAGTTCGGAGGCTATTTTCCCGGCGCCATCGGCCGCATCGCCGAGCTGCATGCCTGGCATTACGCCGACAGCCACGGCATGGGCCTGGTGTTCGAGGCGCGGGTGGCGCGCGACATGGGCGACCTGCTGCTGCGCTTCGACCCGGCGCGCGACTTCTTCCGCACGGTCCGCCGCGGCCGCGAGCTCGTCGGCTCGATTGCCATCGACGGCAGCCGGACAGGCAACGAGGGCCAGCTGCGCTGCTTCATCCTCGCACCCGAGGCGCGCGGACGGGGGTTCGGGCGACGCCTCCTGGACGAGGCGCTGGCGTTCTGCCGCGAACGTCGCTTCGAGAGGGTTTATCTATGGACCCTGGCGGGGCTGGAGCCCGCCGGCCGGCTCTACCGCGAGGCCGGGTTCAGGGTCACCAAAGAGGAAATGGGCGACCAGTGGGGCCGCCGGGTGCTCGAGCAGGAAATGGAGCTGCTGCTGGGCCGGGCCTGAGGCCCTGGATCAGCCCTTGGGGGGTCAGCCGGCGCGGCCTTCGACCGCCTTCAGCATGCTTTCGAGCTCGGACAGGGTCTGATGGGTGCGGGCGGCCAGCCGCTGCACCTCGCGCGACGCCGCGGTCAGGTCCATGCCGAGGGTCTCGGGCTTGTCGGCCTTGATCGCGACATCGAGGGCCAGAAGACAGGTCGAGCGGGCGATGGCGTCGATCGCCTGCGCGGTTTCGCCAAGGCGCTCACCCACCTGGCTCGCCGCCACGGCGAGATTGGCCATCTTGTCATCGATCGGGGCGGTCGCGCCGCCCCCGGTGATCCCAGCCATATCCTGCTCCATCCCCCTGAACTGGGGATAACCTAGGATTAAAACGTTAAATCAAAGTTGACGCGTCTTGCTCCGATCCTGAATTGGGGTCTATAAGCGGGCTTTAATGAGTTCGCCGGCCCCCGCCCCTTCGTTCGGCCGTTTCCGCCACCGCCATATATTGGGCATCGAGGGCCTTTCCCCCGACGAGATCACGCTGCTCCTGGACCTGGCGGACGGCTATGTCGAGCAGAACCGCGCGCGCGAGAAGAAGAGCTCGCTGCTGCGCGGCCGCACCGTGATCAACCTGTTCTTCGAGAACTCGACCCGCACCCGCACCTCGTTCGAGCTGGCCGGCAAGCGGCTCGGCGGCGACGTGATCAACATGCAGGCCGAGGCCTCGTCGATCAAAAAGGGCGAGACGCTCATCGATACCGCGATGACGTTGAACGCCATGCTGCCCGACGTGCTGATCGTGCGGCATCCGGACTCAGGTGCGGTCAAGCTCCTTTCGGAAAAGGTCAATTGCTCGGTGATCAACGGCGGCGACGGCACGCACGAGCACCCGACCCAGGCGCTGCTCGACGCGGCCACCATCCGCCGCCACAAGGGCCGGCTGCAGGGCCTGACCGTGGCGATCTGCGGCGACATCCTGCACAGCCGCGTGGCGCGCTCGAACATCCACCTCCTGGTGGGCCTGGGGGCGCGCGTGCGGGTGATCGGCCCGCCGACCCTGGTGCCGTCGACCATCGACCGGCTGGGGGTCGAGGTGTTCAACGACATGAAGGCGGGCCTGAAGGACTGCGACATCGTGATGATGCTGCGCCTGCAACTCGAGCGCATGCACGGCGCCTTCGTGCCGTCCACGCGCGAATACTTCCACTTCTACGGCCTGACGCGCGAGAAGCTCGCGGCCGCCAAGCCCGATGCCCTCGTCATGCATCCCGGACCGATGAACCGCGGCGTCGAGATCGACAGCGAGGTCGCGGACGACATCGACCGCTCCCTCATCCGCGAGCAGGTCGAGATCGGCGTCGCCGTGCGCATGGCCTGTCTCGACGTGCTCACGCGCAGCCTGCGCACCAATCAGCCCGAGGCTGCCGAATAATGACCCCGATCCGTGCCGAGGCGGGAGCGCGCGGCGGACCGCCGCTGGCGCTCGTCAACGTCCGCCTCATCGATCCCGCCACCGGGCTCGACCAGTTGGGCGGCGCGGTGCTGGCCGACGGCGTGATCGCCGATGTGGGGCCGCATCTCCAGCGCGCGGGCGCACTCGCGGGAAGCGGAGCACATGGCATCGAGGCGGTCGATTGCGGCGGCGTCTGCCTCGCCCCCGGCCTGGTCGACATGCGCGTGCAGCTGCGCGAACCCGGCGAAGAGCACAAGGAGACGCTGGCCACCGGCGGCGAGGCGGCGGCGGCGGGCGGCATCACCTCGATGGTGGCGCTGCCCAACACCAAGCCGGTGATCGACGACGCGGCCCTGGTCGAATCCATCGCGCGCCGCGCGCGCGAGACGAGCCGCGTGCGCATCTACACCTACGCCGCGGTGACGCGCGGACTTGCCGGAAAAGAGATCACAGAGATGGGTCTTCTTTCTGCGGCCGGAGCCCTCGGCTTCACCGACGGCACGCACGCCGTGGCCGACGCGCAGGTGCTGCGGCGGGCCCTGCTCTATGCGCGCAATTTCGGCCATCCGATCATCCAGCATCCGGAAGAGCCGGCACTCGCCGGCGGCGGTGCCATGAATGACGGCGAGATCGCGATGCGCCTCGGCATCCCGGGCATCCCGGCGGCCGCCGAGACGATCATGGTCGAGCGCGATTTGCGCCTCGCACAGCTCACCCAGGGGCGCCTCCACATCGCGCATGTCTCCACGCGCTCGGCGGTGAATGCGATCCGCAGGGCCAAGGCGCGCGGCCTCGCGGTCACCTGCGACACCGCCCCGCCCTATTTCGCGCTCAACGAGACCGCGGTCGGCGACTACCGGACCTTCGCCAAGCTGTCGCCGCCCTTGCGCACCGAAGCCGATCGTCGCGCTGTCATCGACGGGCTCAAGGACGGCACGATCGACGCCATCGCCTCGGATCATGCGCCGCAGGACCAGGAGGCCAAACGCCTGCCGTTCGCGCAGGCGGCCGCCGGCATGATCGGCCTCGAGACCCTGCTGTGCATCGCCCTCGACCTCGTGCACAACCGCTACATGTCGCTGCCGGCGGTGCTGGCGAAGATGACGAGCGGCCCGGCGGCGATCCTGGGCCTGAGTGCGGGACGGCTGGCCAAGGGCGTGCCGGCGGACCTCGTCCTCTTCGACCCCGAGCGGCCGTGGAAGATCGCCGAGAAGGAGTTCCGCTCGAAGTCGAAGAACTCGCCCTTCGACGGCCGCCCGGTGCAGGGCCGGGCCCTGCGCACCTGGGTCAACGGCCGGACGGTGTTCCAGCTGGCGGGATGACCGTCCGGTCAATTGGCTCACCCCGAGCCAATTGCGCCCATACGTACAGTCGATAATATGCGGGCATGACCAGGCTCCTCACGGGCCGCATCGCCGTAATGGCAATGTCGGCCGCGCTCACGTTCGCTGCGGCCATGGCCGATGCCGCCGACACATATCCGATGCGGCCGCCGCACATGATCGTGACGTTCGCGGCTGGCGGGTCGTCTGACATCATGGCGCGCACCGCGGCCAAGGCGATCGGCGACGGCCTCGGCGAGACGGTCGTGGTCGAGAACAAGCCCGGCGCCGGCGGCAATGTCGGCGCCGAGTATGTGGCCCACGCGGCACCCGACGGCTACACGATGCTGTTCGGGACGATCGGCACGATGGGGATCGGGCCGTCGCTGTACAAGCATCTGAACTACGATCCGCTCAAGGACCTGGCCCCGGTCGGCATCCTACACGAGCTGCCGAACGTGCTGATCGTGCACGTCTCCCTGCCCGTGCACGACCTCAAGGGCCTGATCGCCTATGCGAAGGCGCATCCGGGGCAGTTGACCTTCGCCTCCGCCGGCAGCGGCACCGTCTCGCATCTCTCGGGCGAGCTGTTCAAGGAGGCCGCGGGGATCGACATCGTCCACGTGCCGTATCACGCCGGCGGCGGATCGGTGTCGACGGACCTGATCGCCGGGCGCGTGTCGATGATGCTCGAGACGGTCACCAACGCGATGGCGCTGGTGAAGACCGGCGAGCTGCGGGCGCTGGCGGTCACCACGCCCGAACGCTCGAAGGCGCTGCCCGACCTGCCGACCTTCGCCGAGGCAGGGCTCCCGGGGTTCGCGGTGAGCTCGTGGACAGGACTTTTTGTGCCCGCGGGGACGCCCGCGGGCATTATCCAGCGATTGAACACCGAGACGCAGCGCATCGCGCACGACCCTGCCTATATCGAGCAGATGAAGACGATCGGCACCGACGTCGCCGCCTCGACCCCGGAGCAGTTCGGCGCCTTCGTCCACGCCGAGGTGAAGAAGTGGGGCCAGGCCATCAAGCAAGCCGGCGTGACGGTCGAGTGATGAAAGCCGTGCTCCGGCCCTGGCCCGCGGATTTCAAGGGCCGCCCGACCGTGACCGTATGCATCAACGACCGTGACGAGCGCTTCGCACCCTGCTGCGGCCGGCACGGCGGCCCCGAGATCGCGGCCGCCCTGCGCGCGGCCGTCACGCAGCGTGCGCTCGACATCGACGTGCAGACGATCATGTGCCTGGGGCTGTGCGCGAAAGGTCCCAACCTGCGCATCGCCCCGTCCGGCTCGCTCTATCACGCGCTCACGGTCGACGACGTTCCGCATGTCGTCGACGCGCTGGCCGCCGACCTCAACGCTGTCAAAGTCTAGGAGGATCCGACGATGGTCGCCGTACTCGAGAAGCTGCCGCAAGCGATGCCGCGCGAGGCCTTCCTGCAGGAGATGCTGCGGCGCATCGAGGGGAAGCGCCATTCGGACTACCCGATGGTGAACCTGATCCGCGCCGGCAAGGCGACGCGCGAGCAGATCGGCTACCTTGGCGTCCTCTTCTATCACTTCACCAAGGTCACGCCGCAGGTCCTGTCCATGATCCATTCGCGCTGCGACGACCGCAAGGTGCGCCGGCGCATCATGGACACGCTGATCGACGAGGACACCGAA
Organism: Alphaproteobacteria bacterium; assembly: GCA_035506575.1. Classification (GTDB taxonomy): domain Bacteria; phylum Pseudomonadota; class Alphaproteobacteria; order CACIAM-22H2; family CACIAM-22H2; genus DATJPD01. The sequence goes on along the minus strand of DATJPD010000230.1, from coordinate 73,351 downwards.
CTCCGGTGTGGATCGAAAGGCCACGACGAGCTGGCGCTCGACTTCGCGACCCGCTTCACCGGCCTGAGCGAGGACGAGGTCGAGAACTTCCCGGTGCCGCAGTCCATCCGCGACATGGTCGCCTACCGGTTCAAGGTCGCGCGCGAGATGCCGGTCACGGTGGCGCTCGGCAATTCCGGTATCGCCAGCGAATCGCACGCGCCGCAGATGTGCCGGCTGATCAGCGACGGGCTGCGCGAGCATTACGGCGTCAAGGACGAGGACCAGGAATCCTGGATCGTCCATATCGACGGCGACGAGGACCACAGCGAGACCGCGTTCAAGGTGGTGCTCGACAAGGTCACGAGCCCGGAGGACCAGGCGAAGATGCTGTGGTGCATCGATGAGTACCTGTTCCACTGGGGCAATTTCTGGAAGGAAACCCAGAAGGGCCAGATCACGCTGAAGAAGTAGCGGCGAAATTTGCAGCCGCGGTGCCGGAGCGCTTATGCTCCGGCGCCATGCTCGACCCTATCTCCTGGTCCCTCGTCTGGCCGTATTATCTGGCCGCCCTCGCCGGCGGGTATCTGCTCGGCTCCATTCCGTTCGGTCTCGTGCTGACCGCGCTTGCCGGTGCCGGCGACCTGCGCAAGATCGGGTCGGGCAATATCGGCGCCACCAACGTGCTGCGCACCGGGCGCAAGGGCCTCGCCGCGGCGACAGTTCTTCTCGATGGCGGGAAGGGCCTGGTCGCGGTCCTGATTGCCGGCCTGTGGGGCCCTGACCTCGCACTTCTGGCCGGCCTCGGAGCTGTCCTCGGCCATCTGTTCCCCGTCTGGCTCCGGTTCAAGGGCGGCAAGGGTGTCGCCACCACGTTGGGCGTGCTGCTGGCGATCGACTGGCGCATCGGCGTGGCCGCGTGCGCGACGTGGCTCGTCGTCGCGGCGGTCTCCCGCTTCTCCTCGCTCGCCGCCCTGATCGCGATCGCGGCGGCCCCCTTCTATGCGTGGTACCTGCCGCTCCTGTGGGCGCCGGGCCGCGTGCTCGGCGGCGACCTGCAGGTGGCCGAACTCGCAGCCGTGCTCGCCGTGCTCGTGTGGGCGAAGCACCACGAGAACATCCGGCGCCTCTTGCGCGGCGAGGAGCCGCGGATCGGCGCGCGCAAAGGCCATGCGGCTTGAGCGGCCGGCAGAAGCTCACCGATCACGAGCGACGGGACTGGCTGCGCCTCATCCGCAGCGAGCGCGTCGGGCCGATCACCTTCTTCCAGCTTCTCAAGCGTTTTGGTTCCGCCGCGAAGGCACTCGACGCCCTGCCCGATCTCGCCCGACGCGGCGGCCGGCCCTCGCTGCGGGTGTGCACCGTCGATGCAGCCGACCGCGAGCTCGCACGGTTAGGCCAGCTCGGCACGCGGCTGATCGGGCGCTTCGAGCCCGAGTATCCCGAGGCGCTGGCGGCGGTCGACGATGCGCCGCCCCTGCTCGCCGTGCGCGGCAATGCCGCACTTCTGCAGCGGCGCATGGTGGCGGTCGTGGGCGCCCGCAACGCCTCGGCCAACGGCATGCGTCTCGCGCGTCAGCTGGCTGCCGATCTCGGGGCCGCAGGCCTCGTGGTCGTCTCCGGGCTCGCGCGCGGCATCGATGCCGCGGCCCATCGGGGCGCACTCGCCACCGGCACGGTGGCCGTCATGGCCGGCGGCGTGGCGGTCGTCTATCCCGCGGAGAACACGGCCCTGTTCGACGAAGTCGTGGCCCAGGGTGCCGCGGTGAGCGAGATGCCGCCCGATTTCGAACCGCAGGCGCGGCACTTCCCCCAGCGCAACCGCATTGTCGCCGGCCTCGCGCTCGGCACGGTGGTAGTCGAGGCGGCGCTCAAATCGGGATCGTTGATCACGGCACGGCTGGCGCTGGAACAGGGGCGCGAGGTGTTCGCGGTGCCCGGCTCGCCGCTCGACCCGCGGGCGCGCGGCGCCAACGATCTGCTGCGCCGGGGTGCGGTCCTCACGGAGACCGCCGAGGATATTTTGACGGGCCTCGGCGAGATGGCCCCGGGCCAACCCAAGCCGCTGAAAAGCCAGCAATTCGAGGGACCGCCCGCGTCCGAATTCGAGGTCGATTCAGCCCTGCCCAAGGTGGTGGAGAAGCTGGGCCCTTCCCCCACCCAGGTTGACGAAATCGTCCGCCAGTGCCAATTACCAGCCGCTGTCGTCCAGATGGTCCTGCTTGAGCTGGAGCTCGCCGGACGGCTGGTCAGACATCCTGGAAATATGGTTTCTATTAATTAAATCAGATTACTAGTTGGTAAAGTGTATTTTAACCTTCAGTGGATAACTTAGTCGCCTATGGACCTCGTGATTGTTGAATCGCCGGCCAAGGCGAAGACCATCAACAAATATCTGGGCTCCGAGTACAAAGTGCTCGCGAGCTTCGGGCATGTGCGCGACCTCGTCGAAAAGGATGGCGCGGTCGAGCCGGACCGCGACTTCGACATGCACTGGGAGGTCGGCGACCGCGCCAAGCGGCCGCTCGGCGAGATCACCAAGGCTTTGAAGGGGGCGAAGCGCCTCTATCTCGCGACCGACCCGGACCGCGAGGGCGAGGCCATCTCCTGGCATCTGCGCGAGGTGCTCGCCGAGGCCAAGCGCCTCGGCAAGATCGACGTGAAGCGCGTCGTCTTCAACGAGATCACCAAGACCGCGATCCTCGAGGCGATGAAGCATCCGCGCGACATCGACTCAGACCTGGTCGAAGCCTACCTCGCCCGCCGCGCACTCGATTTCCTGGTCGGCTTCACCCTGTCGCCGGTGCTGTGGCGCCGCATGCCCGGCAGCCGCTCGGCCGGCCGCGTGCAGTCGGTGGCGCTGCTCATCATCTGCGAGCGCGAGACCGAGATCGAAAGCTTCAAGCCGCAGGAGTACTGGACGGTCGACGTCGACCTCCGCACCCCCGCCGGCCAGACCTTCACCGCAAAGCTCACCCATCTCGACGGCAAGAAGCTCGAGAAGTTCGACCTCGGCACCGAGGACGCGGCCAAGCGCGCCGTCGCCGCCATCAACGCGGGCGATCCGTTCACCGTCACGTCGATCGAGAAGAAGCGCACGCGGCGCAATCCCCTGCCGCCCTTCACCACCTCCACCTTGCAGCAGGAGGCCTCGCGCAAGCTCGGCTTCGGCGCCTCGCGCACCATGCGCCTCGCCCAGCAGCTCTACGAGGGTGCCGATATCGGCGGCGAGACGGTCGGCCTCATCACCTATATGCGAACCGACAGCGTGACGCTCTCACAGGAAGCGATCGCCGCGGCGCGCCAGCTGATCGGCAAGCAGTTCGGCCCGAACTTCGTGCCCGAAAGCCCGCGCGCCTGGAAGACCCAGGCCAAGAACGCGCAGGAAGCGCACGAGGCGATCCGCCCGACCGACCTCACGCGGCGGCCCGAGGACGTGGCCGATTATCTCGACAACGACCAGCGACGGCTCTACGAGCTGATCTGGCGCCGCACCATCGCAAGCGAGATGGAGAGCGCCCAGCTCGACCAGACCGCCGTGGACGTTTCCTCTGCCGACCGCAAGGTCGTGCTGCGCGCCACCGGCTCGATCATCGTGTTCGAGGGCTTCCTCGCGGTCTATCGCGAGGACACCGACGATCCGGGCGACGCCGAGGACGACAGCAAGATCCTGCCGGCGATGGCCGAGGGCGATGCGACGGCGCGCGACGCGGTCAAGCCCGAGCAGCATTTCACCCAGCCGCCGCCCCGCTATTCCGAGGCGAGCCTGGTCAAGCGCCTCGAAGAGCTCGGCATCGGCCGCCCTTCGACCTATGCCAGCATCATCGAGGTGCTGCAGGACCGCGGCTATGTGCGGCTCGACAAGCGCCGCTTCATCCCCGAGGACCGCGGCCGCCTGGTGGTCGCCTTCCTCGAGGCGTTCTTCCACCGTTACGTGGAGTACGATTTCACGGCCAAGCTCGAGGACCAGCTCGACGACATCTCGGGCGGCCGCGCCAACTGGAAGGCCGTGCTGCGCGAGTTCTGGAAGAGCTTCAGCAAGACCCCCGAGGGCGCGCGCCTGCTGCCGCCGGTCAAGGAGGCGGTGAAGATCCTGATCGACGGCCTCGGCAGCATCCGCGAGGTCATCGACGTCGTGAACGAGCGGCTGCGCCCGCATTTCTTCCCCGAGACCGGCGACGGCAAGGATCCGCGCCAGTGCCCGGTGTGCAGCGAGGGCCAGCTCGGCATCAAATTCAGCCGCACGAGCGGCGCCTTCATCGGCTGCTCGCGCTATCCCGAGTGCAAGTACACGCGCTCGCTCAGCGTCGCCAACGGCGACGAGGCCGGTGCGGCGATGCAGGGCACGCGCACGCTGGGCGTCGACCCGGCGACCGGCGAGATGGTGTCCTTGCGCAAAGGTCCGTTCGGGCTGTACCTCCAGCTCGGCGAAGGTGCCGAAGGCATCAAGCCCAAGCGGGTCTCCCTGCCGCGCGACATCGCCCCCGATGCGATCACGCTCGACGTGGCGCTCAAGCTGCTGGCGCTGCCGCGCGAGGTGGGCCTGCATCCCGAGACGGGCGAGATGATCTATGCCGGGCTCGGGCGTTTTGGGCCGTACCTGAAACATGCCGGCAAGTACAAATCGCTCGAGAACACGCAGGACCTCTTGACCGTCGGCAACAACCGCGCGGTCGAGATCCTGGCGCAGCCGAACCGCGGCCGCCGCAATGCAGCACCCGCGACCCCGCAGAAGGAGATCGGCCCGCATCCCGACGACAGCAAGATGATCACCGCCGGCGTGGGCCGCTACGGGCCCTACGTCAAGCACGGCAAGACCTACGCCAATCTGCCGAAAGGCCGCGGCATCGAGGACGTGACCCTCGAGGAAGCGATCGAATGGATCAACGCCCGCAACGAGAAGATGGGTGCGGGCGGCGGATCGAAGCGGCGCGCCGCAAGCAAGGCCAAGGGGGGCAAGAAGAAGGCCCCGGCCCCGGCCCCGGCCGACGGCGATTGATCCCCTATCGGACCGATTGTAGTACCGTCACTGCGAACCAAGCGACGCAGTCCAGGGCCGTCGCACTCACCTGGATCGCTTCGCTGCGCTCGCGACGACGGAGCCTCTGAAATCCTTTGACCGAACGTAAATCCAAGGCAGGGCTCCCGACGCGGGAGCAGCTCTTGGCCTATCTCCGCGACAACCCGGACCACTCGACCCGGCGCGACATCGCGCGCGCCTTCGGCGTGCGCGGCAACGACAAGATCAAGCTGAAAGCGCTGCTGAAAGAGATCACGCGCGACACGGACGGGGAGCGCCATGCTGCTCCGAAGCGCCTTCCCTCCTCGCTCGTCGTCGAGGTGTTCGACGTCGACACCGAGGAAGGCGAAGCCCTTGCCCATCCGGTCGATCCCGAGCTCGGCCGGCCGATCATCCATATCCGCGCACGGCCGGGAGAGGCTCCGCTCGCCGACGGCGACCGGGCCCTGGTGCGCATCGCCGGCCGCCGCGGCGGCCGGTTCCTGGCCAACCTCCTGCGCCGGATGGAGCGCGGCCCCGAACGGTTGCTCGGCGTGTTCCGCCCGGACGGTGCGGGTGGCCGCATCGAGCCGACGGACCGCAAGATCCGCACCGAATTCATGGTCGCGGCCGGCGACGCGCAGGACGCCACAGCGGGCGAGCTGGTGCTGGCGGAAGTCACCTCGCAGCATCGCCTGGGCCTGCCGCGCGCCAAGATCGTCGAGCGCCTGGGCTCGGCCGAGGCGCCGCGCGCGGCCAGCCTGATCGCCATCATGAGCCGCGACATCCCGACCGAGTTCCCCGGCGCCGCCCTCGCCGAGGTGCGTCACGCGCGGCCGGCACCGTTAGGCGACCGTGAAGACCTGCGCGCAGTGCCGCTGGTGACGATCGACGGCGAGGACGCGCGCGACTTCGACGACGCGGTGTTCGCCGAGGCGGACGACGATGTCCGCAACCCGGGCGGCTTCCACCTGATCGTGGCCATCGCCGACGTGGCCTGGTACGTGCGTCCGCGTGCCACCCTCGACCGCGCGGCATACGAACGCGGCAACTCCGTCTATTTCCCCGACCGCGTGGTGCCGATGCTGCCCGAGCGGCTGTCCAACGATCTGTGCTCGCTGCGCCCGGATGAGGATCGCCCCGCACTCGCGGTGCATATCTGGATCGACGCCCACGGCCACAAACGCCGTCACCGCTTCACCCGCACCATGATCCGCTCAGCCGCCCGCCTCACCTATGACCAGGCGCAGGCGAGCGCGGACCGCAGGCCCAACGGCGCCCCCGAAAGCCTGCGCAAGCCGGTCATCGAGCCGCTCTACGCCGCCTATCGGTCGCTCGCCCAAGCGCGCGGCAAGCGCGGCACGCTCGAGCTCGACCTCGAGGAACGCAAGGTCGAGATGGACCTGCAGGGACGGATCGAGCGGATCGTGCCGCGCGCCCGGTACGACAGCCACCGCCTGATCGAGGAGTTCATGATCCTCGCAAATGTGTGCGCGGCCGAGACCCTCGAGGAGCTGCGGCTGCCGTGCATGTACCGCGTGCACGAACCGCCGGACCCGGCCAAGCTCGAGAATTTGCGCGAGGTGCTCGACGGCCTCGGCTATCGCCTGGCGCGCGGCCAGGTGCTGAAGCCGCACCATTTCAACCGGATCCTCGAATGGGCGGCGCCGACGCCGTTCCGCCATCTGGTGAACGACCTGGTGCTGCGCAGCCAGTCGATGGCCGTCTACAGCCCCGACAACCGCGGCCATTTCGGCCTGGCGCTCACGCGCTATGCGCATTTCACCTCGCCGATCCGGCGCTACTCGGATCTCCTGGTGCACCGGGCGCTGATCACCGGCCTGAAGCTCGGCGAGGGTGCCTTGTTCGAGGCGGGGCCAGTCGATTTCCACGACGCCGCGGACCACATCTCCATGACCGAACGGCGGGCCGCGGCGGCTGAGCGCGACGCGCTCAACCGGTACGTCGTCGCCTGGCTCAAAGACCGCATCGGCGCCCGCTTCGCCGGCCGCATCTCAGGCGTGGTCAAGTTCGGCCTGTTCGTCACCCTCGACAATCTGGGCGCCGACGGATTCGTGCCGATGCGCTCGCTGGCGGGCGGCTATTACCGGCATGACCCCAAGCGCCACCGCCTGCTCGGACCGTCCGGCCAGGCCTATACGCTGGGCGAATCGGTCGAGGTCCGCCTGGTCGAGGCGCAGCCGGTCACCGGCGGCCTTACATTCGAGATTCTGGACAGCGGAGGGCGCCGCGCGCCGCGGCGCGAGAGCGATCGCGAGCGCGCCGCACGCGGACACCGCGCGCGCATGGCGAGAGGACGCAAACACCGCTGAAATAGCCGCAAAATGGCGGCTCCTGACTAGCTTTTGCCACAGTGTTATGCGACTGATGCGACATGCATCAGCGTCAGGCGGCGGGGGCTGCCTCCAGCACCGATCGTACGTCAGGGGGGCGTCCGTTTTCGTGGTTCCATGGTGTGCGCCGCGGCCTCGCCCAGCGGTGTCCGGCGTGCGGCGAGACGCATCTTTACCGCCGTTATCTAAAAGTTAACGATGTCTGCCTACGCTGTGGCTTGGCTGTCGGTGATATCCGGTCGGACGATGCACCGCCGTATTTCACCATCTTGCTCGTAGGCCACATCATCGTGCCATCGATGCTGATCCTCGAAGAGCTGTGCCACCCACCCCAGTGGGTGCATTTCGCTCTTTGGGTGCCGTTGGCGTTGCTCCTGACCCTCACGTTGCTGCCCAGGGTCAAAGGCGCGGTTATTGCTTTGCATTGGGCTAACAAGATCAAAGGGTAACGGGGCAATTTCGATGGACAATGTGAATTGCGGGTGGGGCAGCGCCGTGGCGCGCCGGTGCGGTCCGATCGTCCTCACCGTCCTGCTGTTCGTGACTGCCTGCGCCGGGGCTCGCGAGTACGCCCATCCCGACACACCGAACGCGCTGCCCAGCGGCTCGACCCGCTTCTTTGCCACCGCTTATGACCAGCTCTTCGAGAAGTACATCAAGCCCGTGGCGCTGCGCGACGTGGCGCAGAACGGCTTCAACAACCTCTCGAAGATCGACCCCAAATTCTCCGTCACCCGCGTCGACGACCGCTATGACGTGGTCTATGACCAAGAGATCCTCGCCAGCTACAAGCGCCCCAAGGACGACGACGGATACGGCTGGGGCCAGATGACGGTCGCCGCCATCGACGTCGGCCGCGAGCATTCTCCGGCACTCCGGGCGGCCGACAGCGAGAAGATCTACCAGACGATGATCCAGGGGATGCTGAGCCATCTCGACGTCTACTCGCGCTACGCCGGCAAGGTGGCCGCCAGCGAACAGCGGGCGTCGCGCGACGGCTTCGGCGGCATCGGCATCACGATCGAGGACAAGGACAAGAAGGTCCGCGTCGCCACCGTCATGGACGACACCCCGGCCGCGCGCAGCGGCTTGCGCCAGGGCGACGACATCGTCCAGATCGACGACGAGCCGACTGTCAACCTGACGACCGCCGACGTGGTCGACCGCCTGCGCGGTTCGGTGGGGGCTCCCGTGCGGCTCACCGTGGCGCGCAGCGGCGCTGCGGCCCCGGTCGAGCTGTCGATGGTACGGGCGCTCATTGTTCCGCCGTCGGTCGTCTACAAGCGCGACGGCGACACCGCTTATGTTCACGTCCTCACGTTCAATTCGGAGACCGGCGAGGCCCTCACCGCGGCGGTCCGCCGCGCCCGGCGCGAGATCGGCCCGAACATGGACGGCATGATCCTCGACCTGCGCGGCAATCTCGGCGGGCTTCTCGACCAGGCGGTGGCCACGGCGGACCTCTTCCTCTCGGACGGCGCCATTGTCTCGACCCGCGGCCGCCACCCGGCGAGCGCCCAGGCGAGCTTCGCCGCCAAAGGCCAGGTCGGCGAAGGCATCCCGCTCGTGGTGCTGGTCAACGGCTCCTCGGCCTCGGCCTCGGAGATCGTCGCCGCAGCCCTGCAGGACAACGGCCGCGCGGTGGTCGTGGGGACCGCGACCTACGGCAAGGGCACGGTCCAGACCGTCATCCCGATGCCCAACGACGGCGAGCTGATCCTCACCTGGGCGCGCTTCTTCTCGCCCTCGGGCTATCCGATCGCGGACCTCGGCGTGATGCCGATGGTGTGCACGAACCCCACCCAGCCGGCGAGCTTCTACGTCGACGAGGTCAAGAACGGCCAGGCCACCAGTGCCGCGACCATGGTCAAGTGGCGCTCGGCCGACCATGAGGACATGGCGGCCCTTAAGCAGCTCCGCCAGATCTGCCCGCCGGACACCCACGAGCACGACGCCGACCTCGACGTGGCCAGGGCCCTGCTCGGCGACCGCAAGCTCTATGCCCGGGCGCTGTCGGCGGCGACCATGTCCGCCGAGGCCAAGCCGGTGCCGGCGAAGTCGGCCGAGGCGAAGGCGGAGGCCAAGTAAGCCGGCGGGCTTGAACCTCGCGGCGGTGCCCTGTATGGTCCGCCGCCAAGGGGCCCCTGCCCACCTCACCCTAAGCGGTCAAAGTCATGGCTAAGTCCAAGCAATTGTGGATCAAACTCGTCAGCACAGCGGACACGGGATTCTATTACGTGACGCACAAGAACCCGAAGAAGAACACCGAGAAGCTGACCTTGCGCAAATACGACCCGGTCGCGCGCAAGCACGTCCAGTTCAAAGAAGCCAAGATCAAGTGACGCAGCGTTAGCCGCGTCATCCCGGCGCAAGCCGGGATCCAGCGAAAACCTGGGATCGTTCCGCACTTGCCCTGCATGCCGGCTTTCGCCGGCATGGCGAGGGAGGCTTAAGCTCTTTTCGCGTTCAGCTGGGCCGGGTCGGCGAGGATGACCCGGTTGCGGCCCTGGTTCTTGGCCTCGTACATGGCGGCATCGGCGTGCCGCAGCAGGTCGTCGGGCGTGGCGAGGTCGTCGCCAGTCACGGCCACACCGATGCTGATGGTCAGGTTGAGCTGTCCCACGTCGTGCTTCACCGGGACGGGATCGTCGGCGATCTTGCGGCGCAGACGGTCGGCCACGGCCATGGCCACGCGCGGCTCGGCCTCCGGCATCACCACGACGAACTCTTCCCCGCCCCAGCGCGCGACCGTGTCGAAGCTCCGCAGGTGGCGCGACAGACGGTCGGCGACCGCGATCAATACTTCATCGCCCACCGCATGGCCGTAGGTGTCGTTCACCTTCTTGAAGTGATCGACGTCGATCATCAGAAGCGACAGCGGCTTGCCGGTCCGCAAGGTGCGGTCCATCAGCGCCGCGAGGTGGGCGGTCAGGTAGCGGCGGTTATAGAGGCTGGTCAGGCTGTCGATGAGCGCCAGCGCCACGTTGCGCTCGAACGTCGCGCGCAGGCCGTCCTGGTAGCGGCGGCGCCGGATCTGGGTGCGGCAGCGGGCCAGGATCTCCTGGCTGTCGGCCGAGCGCAGGACGTAATCGTTCACGCCGAGGTCGAGCGCCTTGGCGATCCGCGGATAGTCGCCGTCCTCGACGAGCGCGATGAGCGGGATGTTGCGCGTGTGCGCCTGCGAGCGGATCTGGGCGCAGAGGCGCAGGCCGTCGGTCTCGCGCAGCACGAGGCTCACGACGAGCACGTCGTAGAGGCCTTCGTTGGCGCGCGTCAGCACTTCGTTCGGCTGGGTGATGACGTCGAGCACATCGTTGTCGGGTGCCAGCGCGCGGCGCAAGCGCTCGGCGTAGGCGGCGTTGTCCTCGACCACCAGGAGATTGCCGCCGCCGCCGGCCTTGGGCTTGGCCGCGTTGTCATCGACCAGCATGCCGAGATGGCTGCCGGTGGCCTGGCGCAGACGCCATTCGTCGGCCGTCATCTTGAGGCGGACGAGCGAGCGGATGCGGGCGTAGAGAGCGACGTCGTTGACCGGCTTGGTCAGGAAGTCGTCCGCGCCGGACTCAAGACCGCGTACGCGGTCTTCGGCGTCAGACAAGGCAGTGACCATGATGACCGGCACATGCGCGGTGCGCCCGTCGGCCTTGAGCCGGCGACACACTTCGAACCCGTCCATGCCCGGCATCATGATGTCGAGCAGCACGATGTCCGGCGGATTTTGGGTGGCGAGCGCGATCGCCTCGGCGCCGTTCGACGCCGTGACCACGTCGAAATACTCGACGGCGAGCTTCGCTTCGAGCAGCTTGACGTTGGCGATCGTATCGTCGACGACCAGGACCCGTGCGGTCATCCACCCACCCCTAAGGTGGCGCTAGTTCAGGAGCTTCGCCACCGTCTCGAGGAACTTTACCACCGAAATCGGCTTGGCGATGTACGCTTCGCAACCGCCCTGGCGGATTTTCTCCTCATCCCCCTTCATCGCGAACGCGGTCACCGCGACAACCGGGATGCGACGCAGATCGGGGTCCTCTTTCAACCATTTCGTGACCTCCAGCCCGGAAATCTCGGGGAGCTGGATGTCCATCAGGATGAGGTCCGGACGATGCTCGCGCGCGAGCTTCATCGCCTCCATCCCATCCTTGGTCTGAATGGTTGCGTACCCGTGCGCTTCCAATAAGTCGTGGAAGAGCTTCATGTTGAGATCGTTGTCCTCAACGATCAGGACCGTTTTGGCCATAAGCGCGTCGCCCCCTTCCAGCGACTATTGGATTCCGAACGTTAGGCCACGATGGTTAAGATAACATCACCACGTGACCGGTGACAAAGCCGTCACATCATCCAGCATTTAGGTTAAAATTTAGTAACATTAAAATCAGATTGAATCCAAGTTGATCGCTGATTCAATCCACAGGGAGAATACGGTGCGGCTGGGCGTCGATCTCGGGGGGACGAAAATCGAGCTTCTGGCCCTGGGCGAAGGGGGCCAGGAACTCTGGCGGCGGCGGGCGCCGACGCCGTCCGGCGATTACGCCAAGACCATCAACCAGATCGCCGAACTGGTGCTGGCGGCGGATCAAGCGCTCGGCCAGCGCGGCACGGTCGGCGTGGGCATCCCGGGCACGATCTCGCCGGCCACGGGCCTGGTGAAGAATTCCAACTCGCTGTGTCTTATCGGCCACGCCCTGGACAAAGATCTGGAGCAGCGTCTCGGCCGGCCGGTCCGCACGGCCAACGACGCCGACTGCTTTGCGCTCTCCGAGGCGGCGGACGGGGCCGCGGCCGGTGCGGACAGCGTGTTCGGGGTCATCCTCGGCACGGGTGTCGGCGGCGGGCTGGTGTTCAAGAAGCAGATCATCCGCGGCCCCAATGCCATCACCGGCGAATGGGGTCACAACCCGCTGCCATGGCCGCGCGTCTGGGCCCTGCCCCACGGCGGCAGCATGGACGAACGGCCGGGCCCGATGTGCTACTGCGGCCGGCCCGGATGCGTCGAGCTGTTCCTCTCAGGCCCCGGCTTCAGCCGCGACCACGAAGCCGCGTCGGGCGAGAAGCTGTCGGCGGTCGAGATCGTCGCGGCCGCGGCCGCCGGCAATGCCGACGCCGCCGCCAGCCTCGACCGCTATCTCGACCGCCTCGCCCGCTCGCTCGCCATCGTCATCAACATCTTCGATCCTGCGGTGATCGTGCTCGGCGGCGGCTTGTCGCAGATCGAGGTCCTCTACGACGAGGTGCCCAAGCGCTGGGGGCGTTGGATCTTCTCCGACACGGTGGTGACGCGGCTCGTGCGGCCGCGCTACGGCGATGCGAGCGGCGTGCGCGGTGCCGCCTGGCTGTGGCCGGCGGGCGGTCCGTAAGCACTCAGCATTTCGGCTTCGGCAGCGCTTCGAGCAGGTCGAGCTTCGACTTGATGGCGAATTCCGGATACTCGAACGTGTAATCGCGCCCGACGCCGTTGTCCTGCAGGCGCAGACCGGTCTCGTATTCCGGCTGCCCGCTTTGGTCCTCGGACTTGAAGAACGCCATGCGCACGTGCCATGCCGGGTGCGCGCCGACCGCCTTCGCGATCTTAGGCCCGTCCGCCGCCTCGGGCGCTTTCGCGCCGATGATCGCGTTGACCTCGAGTGCTCCGTCGCGGCTGGCGCCGTCGAAGACCATGCGCGAGACCTGTTGCGCGCCCTTCTCCGCCTCGCGGATCAGCACCAAGGTGTGCTCGGTGGGAAACAACGTTCCGGGCGGCAGCTCGATCTCCAGCCCCTTGGGCTCGGCGAACACCGCCTTGCCGCCCTTGCCCTTGCCGTCCAGGGTGGCGCGGCCGCGCAGGTTCTCGTCCACTTCGCCGTCGCGCAGGCTGCGCAAGGTGAACTGGTAGCTCAGGCCGTCCTTGGCCTCCCAGCTCGAGAAGTTGATGTCGTTGTCGGTGCGCTCGCCGTCGCTGTCGGTCATGGTGAAGCGCATGCGCTGGTTGATGGTCCAACCGTCGCAGACTTCCTGCCATTCGATGTACATGGCGCCGTCGATGTCGATGACGCCGCTGTTCTGATTGGTTCCGCCGAGGCCCAGCGTGTAGGACGCGCGGTGCGGCGAGATGTCCGACGGTGCCGGAACCTCTGCTGAATCAAGGCGGCCGCTGAAGATCAGGGCTGCGCACAGGGTGAGACCGGCCAAAAAGCGACGCATTCGAAACTCCAGATAGCCGCCCCACCCCAGCGGCATCGAAGCGCCATTATCGCATCCCCATGCCGCACCGCAACAGAGTTCGGCCGTAAGCTCCCACGGCTGTCAGGCCGCAATCCGGCGCGCCGCCGACAGCAGGCGTCCATCGATCACCGCGAACCCGGCGAAGATCAGCACCATGCCGGCGAGGTTGTGCGGCGCGAGGTGCTCGCCCAGGAGCGCCGTGCCAAGGATCGAGGCGCCGACGGGCGTCAGGAAGCTTACGAGCATCGCGTTGCCGGCGCCGACGTTGCGCAAGAGGCGGAAGAACACGATGTAGGCCAGCGCCGTGCTGAACAGGGTCAGACCCACGGTGGCGCCGAACCCGGCAGCACCCGGCCACGGCATCTGCCAAGGACGGTCGACGATGAGAGCGGCCGGCAAGATCGCCAGCCCGGATGTCGCAAGCTGGCCGACGGCGGTGACGATCGGCGGCTGCCCGGCAAACTGCCGGCTGACCACGGCCGCCAGCGCGTAGCACAGAGCAGCCCCGAGGACCCCGAGCTCGGCCAGCGACTGGACGCCGAAATCGCTGAGCGCGTCGACCCCGACCAACACGGCCGCCCCGACGAGCCCGAGGCTGACGCCGATGAGCTTTTGCGCAGTCATCCGCTCATCGGGTGTCAGGAAATGCGCACAGACGATCGTGAGCAGCGGTCCGGTCGAGATCAGGATCGCGGCGAGGCTGGCCGGCAGATGCTGCTGGCCCCAGAACAAGAGCACGAACGGCAGCGCGCAGTTCAGGACTCCGCCGAGCGCCAGCGCCGCCCAGGTCTTCGCCTGCTGCGGGAACGCGGCCCCCGACGCGACCGCCATGAGCCATAGCAGCAGTGCCGCCAGGCTGACGCGCACGAACACCAGGGTGAACGGCGGCACCTCGCGTACGGCTATGGCGACGAATATGTAGGACCCGCTCCACAGCACGCCGAGCAGGCCCAGCAGCAGCCAGTCACCCAACGTCATCGGGCGCAGCGCCGGGCGCATGGCCGTGCCGGGCAGCTCCCGTGCTCAAGACTTCTTGGGTGGCGGCAGGTCGAGCTTGATATGCAGCTCCTTGAGCCGCGCCGGTTCCACCGCAGAGGGCGCCTGCATCAAAAGGTCCTGCGCCTGCTGGTTCATCGGGAAGGCCACGACCTGGCGGATATTCGGCTCGTCGGCGAGCAGCATCACGATGCGGTCGATGCCCGGGGCCGAGCCGCCGTGCGGCGGGGCGCCGAACTTGAAGGCGTTGAGCATGCCGCCGAAGCGGCTCTCCACGTCCTCCTTGGAGTACCCCGCGATCGCGAACGCCTTGTACATGATATCCGGGCGGTGGTTGCGGATAGCGCCCGACGACAGCTCGACGCCGTTGCAGACGATATCGTACTGGAACGCCTTGATGGTGAGCGGGTCCTGGGTCTCGAGCGCCTCGAGCCCGCCCTGCGGCATCGAGAACGGGTTGTGGCTGAACTCGACCTTCCCGGTGTCCTCGTTGAGCTCGTACATCGGGAAGTCGACGATCCAGCAGAACTTGAATTCACCCTCGCTGGTGAGGTTCAACTCGCGGCCGATCTTCAGGCGCGCCGCACCGGCAAACGCCGCGATCTTTGCCGGGACCCCGCAGGCGAAAAAGACCGCATCGCCATCCTTGAGCCCGAGCTGATCGCGGATCTTCGCGGTGCGCTCCGGACCGATATTCTTGGCGATGGGCCCGGCGCCCTCGTTGTCGCGGAAGAAGATGTACCCCATGCCGGGCTGCTTCTCGTCCTGGGCCCAGCTGTTCATCCGGTCGCAGAAGGCCCGGCTGCCGCCGGTGAGCGCCGGGATCGCCCATACCCTCACCTTCGGGTCCCGCTCGATCATACCCGCGAACACCTTGAAGCCCGATCCGGCGAAGGATTCGGTCACGTCGGCCATCTTGATGGGGTTGCGCAGGTCGGGCTTATCCGAGCCGTACCAGCGCACGGCGTCGTCGTAGGCGATGCGTGGGAACGGCGGCCTGGTCACGTTCCGGCCCTTCGAGAATTCCTCGAACACGCCGGCCAGCACCGGCTCGATGGCCGCGAACACGTCCTCCTGGGTGACGAACGACATCTCGAAATCGAGCTGATAGAACTCGCCCGGGCTGCGGTCGGCCCGGCCGTCCTCGTCGCGGAAGCAGGGTGCGATCTGGAAGTAGCGGTCGAACCCCGCGACCATCAGGAGCTGTTTGAACTGCTGCGGCGCCTGCGGCAGCGCGTAGAACTTGCCCGGATGGATGCGGCTGGGCACGAGGTAGTCGCGGGCCCCCTCGGGACTGGACGAGGTGAGGATCGGCGTCTGGAACTCGGTGAAGCCCTGCTCGATCATGCGCCGGCGGATCGAGGCGATGACGCGCGCGCGCAGCATGATGTTCTCGTGCATGCGCTCGGTCCGAAGGTCGAGGAAGCGGTAACGCAGCCGCAGGTCTTCGGGGAAGTCGCCTTCCTGGTTGACCTGGATCGGCAACGTGTCGGCCGCGGACTGGAGCGCGAACTCGCCGATCTGCAGCTCGACCTCGCCGGTGGGCAGCTTCGGGTTCACGGTCTCGGGCGAGCGCGCGACGATCTTGCCGGTGACGGTGATCACGCTCTCGAGCCGCGTTCCCTCCACCTGGCGGAACAGCGGGCTCGACGTATCGATCACGCATTGCGTGATGCCGTAGTGATCGCGCAGATCGATGAACAGCAGATTGCCGTGATCGCGCTTGCGGTGGACCCAGCCGGACAGGCGCGCCGCCTCGCCGACATTGGCGCGGGTCAGTTCGCCGCAGGTATGGCTTCGGTATTGATGCATTTCTAATCGCTTTCGAACGCCGCCCACAGGCGCGGGCCGAAAAGGCACCGGCCAAAAGGCAGGGGTTTGTCTTGCAAATTGCAAGAAATAGCAAGCCATAGCAAGGCGGCGCCCGACCCCCTGCCATCGTCCCCTTTTGCCCACCGCAGCGGTTTCGGGTAAAACCGATCCGACATGAGTTGGATTGCCGATTCAACGACGCTCGCCGAATTCTGCCAGCGCGCCGCCGCCGCCCCGTTCGTCACCGTCGACACCGAGTTCATGCGCGAGCGCACCTACTGGGCGCAGCTCTGCCTGGTCCAGTGCGCGACACCGGATGAAGCCGTCGCCATCGACGCGCTGGCGCCGGGGATCGACCTTTCCCCCCTCTTCCGCCTTCTCGACGATCCGCGCGTACTCAAAGTCTTCCACGCGGCCCGCCAGGATCTCGAGATCTTCCACCACATGACCGGCAAGGTGCCGGGCCCGCTGTTCGACACCCAGGTCGCTGCCATGGTGTGCGGGTTCGGCGACGCGGTGAGCTACGAGACCCTGGCCGGCCAGCTGGCGCAGGTGCGGATCGACAAGTCGGCCCGCTTCACCGATTGGGCGCAGCGCCCGCTCAGCGAGCGGCAGATCACCTACGCGCTCGCCGACGTGGTCCACCTCAAGAAGATCTACGTCACGCTCGCCCAGCGCCTCACTGCCACGAACCGCGCCTCATGGCTGCAGGAGGAGATGGCCACCCTGCTCGATCCCGCAACCTATCGCATGGATCCGGAGGAAGGCTGGCGCCGCTTCAAGCCGCGCACGGCCAAGCCGCGGCTGCTTGCGGTGCTGAAAGAGGTCGCCGCCTGGCGCGAGCGCGAGGCGCAGCGCCGCGACGTGCCGCGCAACCGCGTGATCCGCGACGAGACGGTGATGGACATCGCCGGCCACGCGCCAAGCTCGATCGAGGATCTCGCGCGCGTCCGCGGCCTGTCGCGCAGCTTCGCCGACGGGCGGCTGGGCGAAGACCTGCTGGCGGCCGTGCGCCGGGGCCTGGCCCTGCCGGAGAGCGAGATCCCTATCCTGCCGCCGCAAGTCGATCTGCCGCCGGGCCTCGGGCCCGTCGTCGAGCTGCTGAAGGTGATCCTCAAGATGAAATGCGAGGAGCACGGCGTGGCGACGAAGCTCGTCGCCAGCACGGCCGACCTCGAGCGCATCGCGGCCGACGACGAAGCCCCCGTCCCCGCCCTTCACGGGTGGCGCCGCGAGGTATTCGGCGAGGCAGCCCTGGCGCTGAAGCGCGGCGAGATCGCGCTTACCCTGCGCGGGCGCAAGATGCAGATGCTGTCGGTCAAGGCTGCCGCAGAGCCGGTCAGGCGCCAGGCCGCGAGTGGGCCTTGATCGCTGGGAACGCCGCAAAAACGAGCGCGAGGAGCGGCGGCCCATAAATTCTCACGGGGCCGAGAGGCACAGTGACAGTGGGAGAGCACCCAATGCCGGATTACTACGTCCAGGTGACTCCTACCGGCTCCGGAATGGCCGAAATTTTTTGGAAAGTCGATACAACTGTCGCCCAGCGGTGTGATTGCGTCCCACCCGAAACTCATCAGGCCGACCCGGGCGAAGACGTCCTGAGCACATTGCGGAAGCGCTTTCCTGCAGCGCAGTTTCATAAACTACAACTTGCGCCTGGGAATTATTTTCCGCGGATCGCGCGTCCATATACCACACGCCCCAGTGCTAGCCCAGGTTTCAATCCTGATCGCAGCCCCACGGCGCTAAATATCCGGACTACCAGCACCGGGCAGCTTCATGCGCTCATTCAAGAGCTACAGCAGATTTGCCGGGTAGTTCATCCAGTCAGCGCCAACTTCGCCTCTTATGGCCACGAAATCAGAAACATCATCATCATCGCCTGCACCGAGGTTGAAGCACATTGGAAGAATGTACTTAAGGCGAACGACATAACCCGCAAGACAAACACCCACGACTACGCAAAGCTTTCTAAGCCGATGAGGCTGGGCGAATATCGCGTAGCCTTGCCATGGTATCCGTGGCTAGATCCGATAGCACCATTCGAAAACTGGGCACCAAGTAATGCGCCGTCGCAAGACCTCCCCTGGTACGACGCCTACAATCACATTAAACACGACCGGGAAACAAACTTCGGCAAAGCCACTCTGTTAAACGCCTTGAAGGCCGTAACCGGCTGTTTCGTGATGCTCTGTGCTCAGTATGGTTGGGATTTCGCGCGAAGGGGTGAAGCAGCGGCGGAAGTATTCTTCCTTCTCACCGACGTCCCAAATTGGACGCCGTCGGAAATCTACATTCCATCGTTTGGCGCGCCAGAGATCGCTCGGCCTTATCCCTTCGGAAGTGGTGGGGCGGACTAGCTCAATCTCGCAAATTTCGGCAGAGGTATGCGAAAGAGCTTTTTCCGTCACTGCTAGCGAAACGGTCCAGGGGCCACACTCACACTGGATCGCTTCGCTGCGCTCGCGATGACGATCGGATATGGCGAGGATTTACCCGCCGATCTTGATCTTGGGCTTGCGGTCGAGGGCTTCAGACAGGGCCTGGAAGCGGCGTTCCACCGCCTCGCCGGCCATGGAGGAGAAGCGGCTCGGGATGCGCAGCCGCAGCTGACCCTCGGTGCGCTGGAGAGCGATCCGCCGCAGCACGTCGGGCGTGCCGCCCGAGAGCGTGAACGCAAGCCGCAGGGCGAGACCGACGCGATAGGCGTCGCGCAGCCGGTCTTCGTCGAGCAGCATCCACGCCGGCCCGGTGACCTCGCCCTCGGCCGTTCCGGCGTAGCGCGTGTAGACGGCGAGCGCGAGGAAGGCGCGGCCCGGATGGTCGATGCCGACCATCGGCATGCGCAGGACGCGCTGGAAGGCGATCTCGGCCCGGTAGTCGGGATGCTCGTTCCACGCGATGTCGGCCAGCAGGCAGGCGGCGAGACGCAGCCGGTCGAACTCCGGCGACATCTTGCGGAACAACGGCGCCATCCAGGCAAAGAGCGCGTGGCCGTCGACGGCGAAGCGGGCGCTCGTGCCCGCGATCTCCTCGGCCGCGACCAACAGCGGATCGCGCCGCCGCTGGGCGGCCGACAGCCGGTCGAAGAGGCAGCCTTCGCGCAAGCCGAGGGCCGAGAACACGAGCCGGGACGGCTTCGCACGCTCGAGCACACGGTGCAGCACCAGGGCTGCGATCGGCAGCACCTCGAGGCGCTTGCGCGGCACGCGGCCGATGCGCTCGAGGGATTCGCGCGACAGCCCGGCGATCAGGTCGAGGAAGTCCTCCGCCTTGGCGCGCGACAACGTGTAATGATGGATGACCCGCAGCGGATAATTGACGTGCGCCATGTGCAGACGCGCGATGCCGCGCCAGGAACCGCCGACCGCGTAGAAGTCCCGGCCCTTGGCCTTGTCGAGCCAGTCGATCTTCTCCAGGCGGTGATCGATGACGTCGAGCAGCAGCTGCCGGCGGTCGGTGATCTCGCGCAGGCGCAGGGGGCCGTAGGGCAAAGTCACGTGCTTGCCGATGATGCCGCGCTTGATCTGGACCAGCTCGAGGCTGCCGCCGCCGAGATCGCCCATGAGACCGTTGGCGCCCGGCGTGCCCGCCAGCACGCCGAGTGCCGACAGGCGAGCCTCTTCCTCGCCGTCGAGCACCTCCACCTTGAGCCCGGTGCGTTTGCGCACCTCGTCCACGAAGTCGCGTCCGTTATCGGCGTCGCGCACGGCCGCGGTGCCGACCACGCGCAGATGCCTGACTCCCATCGCCTTCGACAGGCTGGCAAAGCGGCTCAGATTGGCGAGAGCGAGGCTGACCCCTTCTTCGTTGAGCCGGTTGCTGCGCTCGAGGCCGCGCCCGAGACCGCACAGAACCTTCTCGTTGAAAATGGGATGCGGCGCCCGTTCATCGCCGGCGTAGACGACGAGGCGGATGGAGTTCGAGCCGATATCGATGACACCAGCCGGGCCGGCCGACTTCCGGCCCGGGGCGATTCGCGACCGCATGCGTGGGGGATATTAGCGGTTCTTCGGTACGAGTCGAGGCGCGCCGCCGGGTTTCTTGAGCGCCTTGCCGCGCCCCGAGAGGCTGGGGTTGGTCATGAAGAAGTTGTGCGCGCTGAACCCGGTGCCGTCGGCCTTCATGCGGGTGTAGGAGCCGTCCGCCGCGAGCGTCCAGGACTGGGCGGCGTCGCGCAGGTTGGCGACCATGATCTGGTCCTGGACCTGCTGGTGGACGGTCGGGTTCTCCACCGGGACGAAGGCTTCGACCCGGTAATCGAGATTCCGCGTCATCCAGTCGGCGGACGAGATGAAGACCTTCGACTGCGGATGCGGCAGCCCGTGCCCGGCACCGAAGCAGACCACGCGGCCATGCTCCAGGAACCGCCCGACGATACTCTTCACGCGGATGTTCTCCGAGAGTCCCTTGACCCCCGGCCTGAGGCAGCAGATGCCGCGGATCACGAGGTCGATCGACACTCCGGCCTGGCTCGCCCGGTAGAGCGCGTCGATGACCTGCGGATCGACGAGCGAGTTCATCTTGGCCCAGATCGCCGCGGGGCGCCCGCCGCGGGCGTGCGCGATCTCCTCCTCGATGAGGGCCGTGAGGTCGTGGCGCAACGTCAACGGCGAGAAGCTCAGCTTTTCCATCTTCTCAGGACGCGCGTAGCCGGTGATGTAGTTGAAGAGGCGCATCGCGTCGCGGCACAGCGCCTCGTCGCACGAGAAGAAGGACAGGTCCGTGTAGATCTTCGCGGTCACCGGGTGATAGTTGCCGGTGCCGAAATGCGCATACGAGCGCAAAGACCCGCCCTCGCGGCGGACGACCAGCGAGATCTTCGCGTGGGTCTTCAAGTCGATGAAGCCGTAGACTACCTGGGCGCCCGCCCGCTCGAGATCGCGCGCCCAGCGGATGTTCGCCTCTTCGTCGAACCGTGCCTTGAGCTCGACGAGGGCGGTGACCGACTTGCCGGCCTCGGCCGCCTGGACCAGCTCCCGCACGATGGGCGAGTTGTCCGAGGTGCGGTAGAGCGTCTGCTTGATCGCCACCACGGCCGGATCGCGCGCCGCCTGGGAGAGGAACTGGACGACGACGTCGAAGCTCTCGTAGGGATGGTGGACGACGATGTCCTTCTGGCGGATCGCCGCGAAGCAGTCGCCGCCGTAGTCGCGGATGCGCTCGGGGAAGCGCGGATTGAACGGCGGGAACAGCAGGTCCGCCCGGTCCTTGACGATCAGTTCCTTGGTGTCGACGAGACCGAGCAGGCCGTCCATGCGGAACACGTCGTCGGCCGGAGCCTCGAGCTCCGAGGTGACGAAGTTCAGCAGGTCGTCCGGCATCCCGGCGTTCACCTTGAGGCGGATGACCGTGCCACGGCGCCGCCGCTTGAGGGCCGATTCGAACAGCCGCACCAGGTCCTCGGCCTCTTCCTCGATTTCGACCTCGCTGTCGCGCAGGAGGCGGAAATGGCCCTGGCCGACCACGTCGAAATCAGGGAACAGCCGGTCGAGATAGAGGGTCACCACCTCTTCGAGCGGCAGGAAGCGCACGGTCGTGCCCGGCAGGCGGATGAAGCGGTCGACCGGCCCCGGGAGCGGCAGCAGTGCGCGCAGCATGCGGTGATCGCTGCGGCGCTCGAGCTGGAGGACGAGAGCAAAGCCGCGATTCGGCAGGAAGGGGAACGGATGCGCGGGGTCGATGGCGAGCGGCGTCAGCACCGGGAAGATCTGTTCCATGAAATGGGCGTCGAGCCATTTCCGGTCCTCGGCGTTGAGCTCATGCGGGTTGCACACCCAGATGCCCGCCGCACTCAGCTCGCCCTTCAGGGCCCGCCAGCAGCGCTGTTGCTCTTCCATCAGGCGCAGCGCCCGCTGATTGATCGCCACGAGCTGCTGCGCCGCCGTCAGCCCGTCCTGGCTCGGCGTGCTCACCCCGGCCCGCACCTGGCCTTTGAGGCCGGCGACGCGGACCATGTAAAACTCATCGAGGTTGCTGGCGGAGATCGACAGGAAGCGGAGGCGCTCCAGCAGCGGATGGCGCCGGTTGTCCGCCTCCTCGAGAACGCGCTCATTGAAGGCGAGCCACGACAATTCGCGATTGATGAACCGCGACTCGTTCGCGAGCTCCGGCGGCAGCCGGTCGATGGTGCTGAGTTCGACGTTCACTTGCCTCTCCGCGTCCCGTAAACTTTTATACCATAAAGTGGCGGGCGCCCCAATTAACGCTCGATTCTACCTCAAAGAAATCTTGCAACTGTATGAAAGATTTATTTCTTCTGCGTCATGCCAAATCCAGTTGGGCCGATCCCGGCATGGAGGATGCGGCGCGGCCCCTGAACAAGCGGGGCCGTAAAGGGGCGGCGGCGATCGGCACGTGGATGGAAGAAGAAGGTCTCCGTCCCAGCCTCGTGCTGTGCTCCTCCGCCAGGCGGACGCGCGAAACCCTGGAGCTGCTGCATGGCGCGCTGGGCGCCCGGGTGCCGATCCAGATCGAGCCCGGCCTCTATCTCGCCGACACGGCGAGCCTCCTGGCACGCCTGCGCCACATCCCGCGCGAGGTCCCCTCAGCCCTGGTGATCGCGCATAATCCGGGGCTGCAGGAGCTGGTGGCGGAGCTCGCGGCCGCACCCGGCGCCGCCAGCACCGGCACGCGCGCCCGGCTGCACAGGAAATTCCCCACCGCGGCCCTCGCGCGCTTCCGGCTCAAGCTCGACGATTGGGGATCGCTGTCCCCGGATGCCCCCGCGGGCACGATCAAGCTCTTGAAGGTGATCTCGCCGGCGCAGCTCGGCGTGGGGAAAGACTCTTAGTCATCCCGCGGACGCGGGAATCCAGGATGCGCGCTCGTGACCCTGGCACCCCGCTTTCGCGGGGGTGACGCGACTTATTCGTTTGGCTGTCGCCGCGTCACTTCCAGAACAGCTTGGTGTCGGCGAACTTGGCCCACGCGGCGGGCAGCTGTTTGAGGTCGTCGGACACGCGCGCGGCGCACCAGCCCGCGATCACGCCGGTGGCGCGCGCCAGCAGCGCCGGATCCATGCTCTCGTTCCGCTTCTCGAGCTCACCCAGCAGCTGGCGGGCGGCGACGCCGTCGTTCAGCGAGCCGAGCCGGTCCTGCATCTCGGAGAGCGCCTTGATGTAGGACTTGGCGGCCTTGGGCGGGAACAGGCTGCGGAAGAACTCCGCGGCGTAGCGCAGCTTCTTCGCCCGCTTGCGCAGCTCGTGCAACTCGGGCTCCGTCAAGGTCTCGAGATGCTCGCCGAGCTTCGCGACCCGGCGGTGCAGTTTCTTCAGCGACCGCCGCGCATATTCGCAAGCCGGCTCGTCGCGGTCCTTGCCCAGGGAGTCGGCCCAGCTGCCGCTTTCCCACCATCCCTCGAGAGTGAGGAGGCTCTCGGTATAGCGCGGCGAGACGATCGTATCGCTGATGGCCGCGTAGGCATCGGCGCGTGCGGCCTTGGCGGCGGCCGCAAACGCCACCAGCGAGCGGTCATTGCCCACACGGCTGCGGACCTGGCGCAGCAGCACGCTGTTGAACACGTCCCAGTCGCGCGCGTGGCCGAAGCGCTGTGCGATCCAGCGCACCTGCGAATTGATCCGCCGGCGCTCCGCGCGCGGCAGCAGGTCGCGGAATGCGTTCAGCGCCGAGCGCAGCCGGCGAATGGCGACGCGGAACTGGTGAACGCCCTCGGGGTTCCTCGCCGTCCGCACCGCCGCCTCATTGGCGCGCAAGTGCAGCAGGCAGGCCCTGCCGATGCGCTGGAACGCCGCGGCCGTGGTGCAGTCCTGATCGAGCTGCAGCGGCTGGGCGCGCTGCGCCCGGGGCGGCCTGCGCCGGACGAGGGCAAAGCCGCGCTCGGCCTTCGACAGCGGCTCGAGGGTGAACGGAATGCTCTTGTGCAGCTCCTGGACGAGCGCATAGACGCCGTCGATGGGGCCGGACTTGAGCTCGAACTCGGCCTCACATACGGGGACGCGGCCCTTGGAGCTTTTGATCTCGCCGACGTCGATCGCCATCTCGACCAGGCTGCCGTTGCGCTTGAGCGGCCAGGTTGCGCGCTTGACGTCGGTCACGAATTGCGGGGCCAGATGCTTGCGCACCTTCGGGCCGCCCAGGAGCTTGCGCAAACGCTTGTTGCCGACGCCCTTGAGCGCCGGCTTCACGGCCGCGACCTCGCGCTCCCACTCGCTGCGCGAATTGACGCCGTTCTCGACGGTCGGCGCGCACTTCACCGTCTGGATGTGGCGCTGACCGATCTTGCGCACGCGCAGCGCCACCTGCTCGCGCATCAGGCGGAAGTCGGGCGTATCGAAGTAGGTCGAGATCATCCGCTTCTGCACCGGCCCCGCCTTGCCGGGGCGGCGCAACAGCCGGTGATTCCGCAGACGCGACAGCGCCTCCGGCGGGATGCGCAATTTGAGTTCGATCTCGCGGGGATCGCCGTCGGTCATGTCGAAGGATGAGTGCGTCGATGGTTGCGGGCACGAGCGCCGTCCGGCGGGCGGGGCTTAATCTAGCCAATCGCTACCCGGTGGGCCAACCGTGACACATGTGAACTATTTATGACACTGATCTGACACATGCCCGGAATGCGGGTAGTCGCTTCGACTTATCCACGTTATCCACAGTGTGGACAGGTCCGGGATAAGTGACGGTTCGGAGACCTAACCGCGGTTGGCGTCGGTGCGCCCGTCGCGCCGGCAGATCGTCTTCACATACGCGGTCTTGCCGATCTCATCGCGCAGCGCCGAGCGGCCGACGACTTCCTGCCAGCCCATCGTGCACTGCAACTCCGAGCGCACGACCGTGGACATCACATCGGCCGCGGTCTCTTCGGTACAGCGGTCGGCGGGCGTGGAGTTGAGGCACACCAGGATGATCGCGACGAACCCGTTCATCGGTTGGCCTCCCCGTCGGGGCCTCCGCCGCTGCGCATCCCGGCCGTCACGCGCTCGAGAACCTGGCGCGCCAGCGGCACGGTGACAGCGCGGCGCTCGGCGAGGGCCGCCGTGTCGAGTGCCGCCACGACCGCGCGCACGGTCGCGAGCGAGCGCTCCAGCCGCGGCACGAGATAGGCGATCACCTCGGGCGAGACGCGGATCTGGCGGTCGGCGAACTGCTTGACCATGACCGCCTGGATCAGCGCGTCGTCCGGGGCGCCGACGGCGACCGCCGGCAAGGCCGTCAGGCGCGAGCGCAGATCCGCGAGTGCCGTGCGCCATTGGGCGGGCGGCGTATGGGCGGTCAGCAGGAGCGTTCCCCCCTGCCCCGCGACATAGTTGAACAGATGCAGGAGCGCGCGCTCGTCGGTGCAGCGGTCCGCGTGCTCAACGATGAGCGTCAGCGCACCGCCCGTGATCGCCGGCGCCTCGCGGCCGGCGATGTCCGGCGGCGTCAGCCGGCGCGCTCCCGACCGCGCACGCCACACTTCGGCGAGGTGGGTCTTGCCGCAGGCCTCGGGCCCGTAGATCACGAGGCCGGGTGCCGGCCAATTGGGCCAGAGATCGATCCACGCGACCGCGTCGCGGTTGCTGGGTGCGACGAGAAAATCCTCCCGCCCCAGTGCCGCCCGATGGCCGAGATCGAGCAGCATCTGGGCCATTATGCCGCGCCCTTCCCCCGGCCGCGGTAGAGCGGGCTGTCGAGATAGCGCTCGAGCGCGAAATGCGCGAGCACCCCGATCGTCGCCGCCGCCGGTGCGGCCAGCAGCAGGCCGAGGAACCCGAACAGCGCTCCCCCCGCCAGCAGGGCCAGCAGCAGCCACGCCGGATGAAGGCCGATCCGCTCGCCGACCAGCTTGGGCGACAGCACATAGGCCTCGATGAACTGGCCGACGAGAAAGATCGCGGCGATGATCGCGAGAGGCACCCAGGCGTGAAACTGGGCCGCCGCGATGGCGAGGCTGATGACGGCGCCGATCGCCGCCCCGAGCACCGGGATGAAGACGAGGAGCCCAATCAGAAGTCCCATCAGCAGTCCGTAGCTGAGGCCGGCCGCGGTCAGCGCGATCGCGTAGAACAGGCCCATCAGCAGGCAGACGAGCGCCTGGCCGCGCACGAAGCCTGCGAGCCGGAGATCGACCTTGTGCGCGAGCCGCCGGATCAGCGGCGCATGGTCGCGCGGCAGCCAGCTGTCGATCCGCTCCACGAAGCGCGGCCAATCGCGCAGGATGTAGAACGTGATGATGGGCGTGATGACCAGCAGCGACAAGACATTGAAGACCGCGAGCCCGCCGCTCCACAGCCCCGCCGCGGCACCGCCCGCCCAGGCCACGGCCTTGCCGGCGATGTCGCCGGCGTTGGGCGCAGCAGAGGTCGGCACGCGCGCCTCGCGAAGCTGGCGCTGCACATACGGCACCGCCCAATCGTAGGCCTCGGTCGAGGCCTCGACGAGCTTCTGCACCAGGCCGACCAGCTGGCGCTCGAGCACGGGCACCAGGAGCGCCATGGCACCCGCGACCACGACCACGAACACCAGCAAGATGATCAGCGTGGCCAGGGTCCGGTTGCGGCTCCACTTCTCGAGCCGCACGACGGCCGGGTCCAGCACGTACGCGATCGCCATTCCGAGGAAGAACGGCAGCAGCACCGGGCTCAGGAGCCACAGCAGGCCGATCGCGACCAGGAGCAGCCCGAGCCAGCTCAGCGTCCGCCACCCGGCCGTCATGGCGGGGTCTCCACCCCGCCGAGGCGACGGGTGAAATGCACGAGATAGGCCAGCCCCGAGGCGGCGGTCGTCGCGGCCACCGCATAGACGAGGGCCGCGGTCACCCCGAAATCGTCGAAGCCGAGCCCCAACCGTGCCAGCGCAAGCGCCGCCAAGGCGATCTGCAGCGCCGTGTTCACCTTGCTCAGCATCATCGGCTGGCTCTTGAACGACTGCGTGATCGTCTGTTCGAGCAGCGCGCCACCGACGATCGTGAAGTCCCGGAACACGACCAGGATCACGAGCCAGACCGGCAGGTCCCTGGTCCAGCCCAAGGTGACGTAGACACCGACGAGAAGCGCTTTGTCGGCCAACGGGTCGAGATACGACCCAAGCTCGGTCCGCGAGTTGAAGCGCTTCGCCAGGAACCCGTCCAGCGCATCGGTGATGCCGGCGGCGACGAACAGCCAGAAGGCCGCCGCGAGCGCACGATCGATGAGGAGCCAGACGATCACCGGCACGGACAACAGGCGCGCAAAGCTGAGGAAGTTCGGCAGGCTGATCATCGCAATCCCATCAAGGCCGCGCCGGGGAGGCGGGCGCCGGATTGGATGTGGTCCCGGTCAGGGTCAACTGCCAGAGCGGGGTGGGTGCGCCCGTGGATGCGGCGGCGACCGGCACCGCCTGTGCGTCGGCGGACGATCCTCCCGTCTGCCCTGCCGGCACCAGGGCGAGATCGCGCTGGGCCAGAGCGAGGCGCAGCTGGCCGTCGTCGCCGATGTAAACGATATCGACGATGGCCTGCCGACGGGTGAGGCTTACAAGATCGGTGCGCCGGATGAGGGCCAGGTCGGCCAAGCGCCGCCTGATACCCACCCACTGGCTGATGTCGTCGTAGTTCACGAGGACGGTCAAGGTCGCCTCATGGTCGAACTGCAGCAGCTGCCCGCCCTTCCAGCGCTCTTCGATCTCGTTGGTCACGGCCAGTGCGGTCCGCTGGAGGAAGGCGTCAGGGTCTTCGCCGGGGTTGGCCGTGTAGCTGTCGACGATCGTCTGTTCGCCGCTGGCCCCGCCATAGCCGATCAGCGAGACGTGCAGGGTCGCGGGGGCATCCGCCGCCGTCTCGAGTTCCGCCTCGGCGACATACACGCCCGAGACGCCGTAGCGGCGGGCGATGGCGGTCAGCCGCTGGTCGTCTCCGCTGTGCGCCTGTGCCGCGTTGATCATGTTGATGTCGGCAAGATCACCCTTGGGAAGGACGAGCGGCGCCAGGCCGTCGACGGGCGGCAGCCGGCCCCAAGCGTCGCGCCACGGGTTCGGCTGGTCCCACAGCAGATCCACGCCCTCCTGGCTTAGCACTGGCAGGACCAGGAACGGCTTGGCGTAGGTCTCGGCGAACGGCAGGCTCGCATTGCGCAACAGGGTTCGCACGTCGTCGGGTTTGAAGCGGTAGGTGAGCGTCGCGATGTAGCGCACGGCCGAGGTGCGCTCGCCCTGGACCTCATAGTTCTGCACGAGATCGCTGATCCTCGCGTCCGAGAGCGCCGGCAGCCGCCCGTAATTCGCCTGCGGCACGAGGCGCTCGAGCAGCCGGCGGAAGGCGGCGCGCTGGCCGTCGAGGAGGGCCGCCTCGCGCGCGGCCGCAGCACTCACCGCCGTGCGGTCGACCGGCACGTTGCGGATCGTGAAGGCGGCGGTGTCACCGCGCGGTGCCTGCGCAGGTGCCAAGCCCGGCCAAAGCACAGCCGCCGCGCAAACCAGCACAGCAATGATACGTCCCGTCATGGCGCGCCCTGTGCCATTGCAAACCGTTCTGGATCAAGTATGTTGCCGCAGCGTTCGATCAACAACTTCGCATGGGGCCGCCATTCCCAGCAACCGCTACCGGGACGCCGGGGTCGATATCGATGCCGGCGATGCGCTCGTCGAAGCCATCACGCCGCTCGCGAAATCGACGCGGCGCATCGGCGCCGACGCACAGCTCGGCGGCTTCGGAGCCCTCTTCGACCTCAAGGCGGCGGGATTCCGCGATCCCATCCTGGTCGCCACGACGGATGGGGTCGGCACCAAGCTGAAGATCGCCATCGACGCGCAGCGCCACGACACGGTCGGCATCGACCTGGTCGCCATGTGCGTCAACGACCTCGTCGTGCAGGGTGCCGAGCCGCTGTTCTTTCTCGACTATTTCGCCACCGGCAAGCTCGACGTGACGGCCGGGCGGACGATCGTCGGCGGCATCGCCGAAGGGTGCCGCCAGGCGGGATGCGCGCTCATTGGCGGCGAGACGGCGGAGATGCCGGGCATGTACGCCGGCAAGGACTACGACCTCGCCGGATTCGCGGTGGGCGCGGTCGAGCGCAACGAGATCATCGACGGCCGCCACGTGCGCGCCGGCGACGTCGTGCTCGGCCTTGCCTCGAGCGGCGTGCATTCGAACGCCTTTTCGCTGGTCCGCCGCGTGGTCGCGGACAGCGGCCTCGCCTGGTCGGCGCCCGCACCTTTTTCCTCCGGCCAAACGCTGGCAGAGGCGCTCCTCACACCCACGCGCATCTATGTCAAAAGCCTCCTCGCACTCTCCCGCGCGGCGCGCACGAAGCCAGGACTCGTCAAGGCCATGGCGCACATCACCGGCGGCGGCCTGGTCGACAACGTGCCGCGCGTCATTCCGGACGAGGTGACGGTCGAGATCGACGCGCGCAGCTGGACCTTGCCCCCCGTGTTCGCCTGGCTCGCCCGCGCCGGGAAGGTCGAGCCCTCCGAGATGGCGCGCGTGTTCAATTGCGGCATCGGCATGGTCGTGATCACCGGCGAGGCCGAGGCCAACGAGGCCGCGCGCCTGCTCGCGGCCGGTGGCGAGACCGTCCACCGGATCGGCCGTGTGGCCGCGCGCGCCGGGCGCGACGGCTGCGCCATCAGCGGCCTCGAAACCTGGCGGTCGTGAAAAAGAAAGTCGCGGTCCTGATCTCCGGGCGCGGCAGCAACATGCGGGCGCTGATCGAGGCGGCGCTTGCCGCGGACTATCCGGCCGACATCGTGCGCGTGATCTCCAATCGTCCGGACGCGGGCGGGCTCGCGCATGCGGCCGAGGCCGGGATCGCAACCGACGTGGTCGACCACACGGCGTTTCTGGGGCGGGACAAATTCGAGGCCGAGCTCGACCGCCGCCTGAAGGAGGCGGAGGTCGAGCTGATCTGCCTTGCCGGTTTCATGCGCCTGCTCACCAGCCGGTTTGTCGACGCCTGGAAGGATCGGCTCATCAATATCCACCCCTCGCTCCTCCCCGCGTTTCCCGGGCTCGACACGCACGCCCGCGCCCTCGCGGCCGGCGTGCGCTTCACCGGCTGCACGGTCCACTTCGTGCGCACGGAGATGGATGCCGGCCCGATCATCGTTCAGGCGGCGGTCCCGGTTCTTCCGGGCGACGACGAAGAGCGGCTGGCCACGCGCGTGCTCGAGGCGGAGCACCTTGCGTATCCGCTGGCGCTCGCGCTGGTGGCCGGGGGCCGGGCGTCGGTCCGCGGGGATGCCGTCGTCATCGACGGGGCGGCGGCGCCCACGGGATTTCTGCTCAACCCCGCGGCCATCTAAACTCTTCTCACCCGCGGCGGGCTCCGCTATGTTCCCGCGCAGACCGTCCCTCTAGGAGTTCGGACATGGCGACCACGCCTCACGGCAGCAGCAGCGCTTCGACCTCGGCCAATTTCGACATGCGTCAGGCGGAGGAGATGTGGAGCAATTTCAACCGGCTGGCCAAGTGGGTGGTCATCCTGACGGTGATCCTCCTGACCGGCATGGCCATGTTCCTGACCGGCAGCCACCCGCCGCAGCCGTAATCCGCACCTGCTGCAACGAAAAAGGCCGCCTCGACAGGCGGCCTTTTGTTTTGGTCCGTGGTGATGGGCGCCGGGCTCAGCCGACCAGCTCGAGGCCGCTGAAGAAGAACGCGATCTCGGCCGCCGCATTCTCGGCGCTGTCGGAGCCGTGGACCGAGTTGGCCTCGATCGATTCCGCGAAATCCTTGCGGATGGTCCCGGCCGCGGCCTTGCCCGGGTCCGTCGCTCCCATGATCTCGCGGTTCTTCGCCACGGCGCCGTCACCCTCCAGGACCTGCACGACCACGGGCCCGGAGGTCATGAACTTGCACAGGCTGTCGAAGAACGGCCGCGCCTTGTGGACGGCATAGAACTGCTCGGCCTGGGCGCGCGACAGCAGCAGGCGCTTCTGGGCCACGATGCGCAAACCCTTGCCCTCGAAGCGGGCGTTGATCTGGCCGGTCAGGTTCCGGCGCGTGGCATCGGGCTTGATGATCGACAGGGTGCGTTCGGTGGCCATGCGAGAGCTCGCTTCTGAGAGAACCGATTTGTCGGGAAAACGGGGCGCTTATAGCGGGTCGGAGGCGGGGCGGCAATACGGGAGAATAAGGCGCCCCCTTCTCCCTACGACGCCTAACCCGACTTCTCCCATTTCCCCTGGTCGTCCTGCTTCCAGTAGGTGAGCTCGTGGCCCGCCGCCTTGTGGGCCTTCCAGCGCTCGCGCGCGATGGCCACGGCGTCGTCGGAATTCCCGTCGAAGATCTCCAGGACCATGGGCCAGCCGCCGACCTCGGCCACGGCGCCGTCGGTGAGGACCAGAACCTCGGCACGGTTGGGGTTTTCCGGCTGCATCGTCAGCCACACCGGCTGTTCTTCGGCAAAGCCGTCGCGCGCCGAGCCATGCGGCAGGAAGGACCGGTCGTCGTAGGTCCACAGCGCATCATCGAGAGCCGCCACGCGCTCGGGCGAGCCCGCCATCACCACCGCGCGCGTGCCGCGCGCCAGGATCTTCTCGAGCAGCTGCGGCAGCGCCCGCTCGAGCGCCGTCGTGCGCAGATGGTAGAAGCGTATCTCCGTCACCGCCCTATTCTGGCGCAACCGCGGCGGTGAGTCATCGGCCGGCGGGTCGGAGTCAGGCCGGCTCTTCGTAGTGATCGGCGACCAAGCGGTCGAGGAGGCGCACGCCGAAGGCGGTCGCACCCTTGGGCACGGTCGGCATATCCTTCTTCGACCACGCGACGCCGGCGATATCGAGATGCGCCCACGGCACGTCGTTGACGAAGCGGGCCAGGAACTGCGCGCCGATGGTGGAGCCCGCGACACGGCCGCCGCCGATGTTCTTCACGTCGGCGGCATCGGAATCGATGTCGCGGTCGTAGGCGTCGCCGAGCGGCAGCCGCCACAGCCGCTCGCCCACCGCCTCGCCGGCCGCGATGAGGTTCTTGGTGAGATCGTCGTTGTTCGAGAAGATGCCGGCGTATTCGTGGCCGAGGGCGACGATCACCGCACCGGTGAGGGTCGCAAGGTCGACCAGCGCCTTGGGCTTGAAGCGATCCTGCACGTACCACATGACGTCGCAGAGCACGAGGCGGCCCTCGGCGTCGGTGTTGAGCACCTCGATCGTCTTGCCGGACAGCGACTTGACGATGTCCGAAGGACGCTGCGCCGAGCCCGAGGGCATGTTCTCCACGAGGCCGACGGCGCCGATCGCGTTCACGCGCGCGCGGCGCGCCGCGAGCGCCTCCATGAGACCGATCACGGCACCGGCGCCGGCCATGTCCCACTTCATGTCTTCCATCCCGCCCGCGGGCTTGATGGAAATGCCGCCGGTGTCGAACGTGACCCCCTTGCCGCAGAAGGCGACCGGACGCTTGTCCTTGGCCTTGGGCGCCCCGTTCCAGTGCATGACCACGACGCGCGGCGGCCGCACGCTGCCCTGCGCCACGCCCAGGAGCGCGTTGAAGCCGAGCTTGGTCAGCTGCTTCTCATCCAGGATCTCGACCTTGACCCCGACCGCGGTCAGGCGCTTGCAGCGCTCGGCCAGGGTCTCGGGGTAGATGACGTTCGGCGGCTCGGACACGAGATCGCGGGTGAAGAAAATCGCATCCGCCAGCCTGTCGAGCGGCGCCGACGCCTTCCGGGCGGCGGCGATGTCGGTGACCATGAAATTGAACGAGCGCAAGGTCGGCTTGCTCTCCTCCTTCTCGCGCGTCCGGTACTTGTCGAACCGGTACGAGCGCAGCTTGGCGCCGTACGCGATATGCGCCGCCATGTCGGGCGCCTGCAGCGGCACGCCGGGCAGCGTGTCGACCTGCATCGTCGCAACCGTCTCGCCGACGCGGTTGAGGAAGGCCACGAGCTGGCCGCCCATGCCCTGCAGCCGGAGCGCGTCGAGCTTCTCGAGCTTGCCGAGGCCGATCAGGACGATGCGCGCCAACGACAGGCCTTTGGGGGCCACGATCTCGAGCAGATCGTCCTTCTTGCCCTTGAAGCGGCTGGCCCCCATCGCGCGGGTCAGGATGCCGCCGGATTTCTTGTCGAGCGCCGCCGCCGCCGGGCTCAGCTTCCTCTCCTCGCTCACGCCCACGACGAGGGTGCCCGAATTCGTTTGTTCCGGCTTCGAAAACGCGATTTTCATTTCGGCTGGTTTCCTCTGGGGCGCCGCTCCGGCGATGGGCCCGGCCGGCAAGGGCGCCACTCTATCCCCAATCTGTGGATAAAGAAAAGGCCAGTTTTACAGCATTTTTTCAATGCTGTACATGATATGTTCCGCCCTTTAAAACGGCCAAATACCGCCGCCGCCCCAGAGCCGTAAACGGCCCGTGGTACCGCAGCCATCGCCGCCGTTTTGTCGCCACGTCCAGGCGCTACGTGATACGGTTCGCGTCGCCGTCGCGCCCCCTAGCCCATGCCGCCGATCGCCGCCCATGCGCGTCTCCTCGACCCTATCCATCTACATCGGCCGCCAGTTCCTGATGTGCTTCCTGGGCGTGCTGATCGGGCTGATGGCGATCGTCTTCCTGTTCGACGTCATCGAGCTCCTGCGCCGCGCCTCCATCCTGCCCAACGCCACGCTCACCGCCGTGGTGAAGCTTTCGCTGCTGAAGCAGCCCAAGCTCGCCCAGGAGATGGTCCCCTTCGTCGTGCTCTTCGCCACGATGATCGCGTTCTTCCGCCTGACGCGGACGCACGAGCTCACGGTCGTCCGTGCGGCGGGCGTGTCCGTCTGGCAGTTCCTGCTGCCCGTGGTCATCGACGTGCTGCTGATCGGCACGTTCGTGCTCGCCGTCCTCAACCCGATCAGCGCCGTTCTGTACGGCCGCTACGAGGAGCTCGAGGCCGAGCTGTTCCACGGCCAGTCCAACCTGTTCGCGGTGTCGCCCAACGGCGTGTGGCTGCGGCAGGCCGAGGGAGCCACGAACTCCGTCGTCCACGCGGCGCATATCAACCCCGTGTCGATGACCCTCGACAACGTGATCGTCTTCACGTTCCAGGGCGAGGACAAGTTCCTGGACCGGATCGACGCCGCGAGCGCCGAGCTCAAGAACGGCTATTGGCTGATCCGGGACGCCGACGTCATCACGCCCGGCCAGCCGACGCAGCACGAGAAGGAATACAAGCTGTCGACCGAGATGACGCGCGAGCGCATCCTCGACGGCTTCGGCTCGCCGGAAACGATCTCGTTCTGGGACCTTCCCGCGTTCATCAACATGCTCGAGGCCGCCGGGTTTTCGGCCACGCGGCACCGCCTTTATTTCGAGCGCAGCATCTCCGGCCCCCTGCTCCTGTTCGCGATGGTGTTGATCGCGGCCACGTTCTCGCTGCGGCCGCCGCGGCGTGGCGGAGCGGTGCGCCTGATGGTCGGCGGAATCGCCGCCGGCTTCCTGCTGTTCTTCCTGTCAAATCTCGTCGCAGCCCTGGGCCAGACCGGCGCCGTTCCCGTTCTCCTCGCCGCATGGGCGCCGGCGATCGTGAGCACGCTGCTCGGCCTGACCATGCTGCTGCACCTTGAAGATGGCTAAACCTTGAAGATGGCTGGCCCGGATCGCAGAATGAGCCCCCATTGAGTCGTCCGCGCACAAGGCGTTTTCCGTGACAAAACATCGCCCCGCTTTCATCCTGATCGCCGCTCTCGCGGCCGCAATTGCCGCCGCGGCACCCGCTCGCGTGCACGCCCAGCGCGCGGGCCAGGCTCCGGTACAGAACGCCAACGACGCTGCCGAGGGGCAGGTCGAGCGGATCGCGGCGGTCGTCAACGACGACGTCGTCTCGGTCTATGACATCAACAACCGTGTCGATCTCGTCCTGGCGACCTCCGGCATGCCCAACAGCCCGGAGGTCCGCGAGCGTTTGCGCCCGCAGGTGATGCGAACCCTGATCGACGAGCGCCTGGAGCTTCAGGAGGCGAAGCGCATCAACGCGCTGGCGACGGACGCCGACGTGCAGGCCGCGATCGGCCGCATCGAGTCCGCCAATCACATGCCGCCCGGAAGCCTCGTCCCTGCCCTGACGCGGGAAGGAATCAGCGTCGATTCCCTCAACCAGCAGATCAAGGCCGGCTTGTCCTGGCAGAAGGTGGTCGAACGCCAGCTGCGGCCGAGCCTCGGCGTCGGCGACGACGAGATCGACGAGGTGCTCGACCGGATCAAGGCGGAGAAAGGGACGACCGAGTATCTGCTGGCCGAGATCTATCTCGCGGTCGACAGCCCCGACCAGGACGCCGAGGTCCACAACCGCATGCTCGACATGATCGAGCAGATGCACCGCGGGACGGCGTTCTCCGCGGTGGCGCAGCAGTTCTCGCAGGCGGCGTCCGCCTCGCAGGGCGGCGATATCGGCTGGGTGGAGCGCGGGCAGCTCGATCCCGAGGTCCAGAAGGCCATCGACGACATGGACATCAACCATGCGACGATGCCGATCCGCACGCCCACCGGGTACTACGTCTACCTGCTGCGCGACAAGCGCACGCTCGCCGCGGCCAATCCCGAGGACGCGACCGTCACCTTGGCGCAGCTGGTCCTGCCGCTCGAAGCAGGCGCCACGGCCGACGACATCAAGGCCCAGAAGGAACTCGCGGAGACGGTGCGACAGGACGTCAAAGGCTGCGACGACCTGAAGCATGCGGCGGGCGAGCTGCATGTCGAGTACGCCGACCCGACGCCGGACCTCAAGATCCGCGACCTCAACCCGGCGATCCGGCCGGCGGTCCTGAACCTCAAGGTGGGCGAGGCCTCTCAGCCGCTGCAGAGCGACACCGGCATCACGCTGGTCATGGTCTGCGACCGCCAGGATCCGGCCGAGCAGATGCCAAGCCGCGACCAGATCGCCGACAACCTCACCCGCCAGCGCCTGGACCTGATCGCCCGCCGCTATCTGAGCGATCTCAGGCGGCAGGCGTTCATCGACGTGCGCGTCTAGCCGGCGCGGATGAGCGGCTCGCACGCTCCCTCGCGGCCGCCGCTTGCCCTCACCATGGGCGAGCCCGCCGGTATCGGGGCCGAGATCGCGCTCAAGGCGTGGCGGTTGTGTTCGCGCCCGTCGGCGGCCGAAGCGGCCGGCGACGCCGAGCAAGCGCACGCCTCCCTGCCCGTCTTCTTCCTGATCGACGATCCCGAGCGGCTCGAGACACTGGCGGGCCGGCTGGGTTGGGCGGTTCCGGTAGTCGAGATCGCGTCGCCCGCCGAGGCGGCCGCCGTGTTCCCGCGGGCACTTCCCGTGCTCTGCGAGCGGCTTCCCGCCGAGGTCGTGCCCGGGCGACTGGACCCGCGCAACGCGCCGGCTGTGGTGTCGGCGATCCGGCGCGCGACCGCCTTAGCGCTCGGGGGCCAGGTTGCCGCGATCGTGACCAACCCGATCAACAAGGCGGCCCTCTATGACGCCGGGTTCGCGCATCCGGGCCACACCGAATTCCTGGCCGAGCTCGCGGGCGGTAATCCGACGCCGGTGATGATGCTGATCGGCGGCGGCTTGCGCGTCGTGCCGGTGACGATCCACGTCTCCCTGCGTCAGGCCCTGCAGGAGCTTGGCACGGCCAAGATCGTCGAGACGGCGCGCATCGCAGCCGCGGGACTGCGGCGCGATTTCGGCATCGACCGTCCGCGCCTGGCAGTCGCCGGGCTCAATCCGCACGCGGGCGAAGGCGGCGCCCTGGGACGCGAAGAGATCGAGATGATCGCCCCGGCGATCGAGGAGCTGCGCGCCGACGGAATCGACGCGGCCGGGCCGATGCCCCCCGATACCATGTTCCATCCCGGCGCCCGGACGCGCTACGACGCCGCGATCTGCATGTATCACGATCAGGCGCTGATCCCGCTCAAGACGCTCGATTTCGAGCGCGGCGTCAACGTGACGCTCGGCCTGCCATTCGTGCGCACCTCGCCCGACCACGGGACGGCCCTCGGCATCGCCGGCCGCGGCACGGCCAGCGAAGCCAGCCTGGTCGCAGCCCTCGAGTTGGCCGATGCCATGGCGCGGCATCGCGCCCGCAGTCCCGCGGTGGCGGGCGCCTGAGCGACGAGCTGCCGCCGCTGCGCGAGGTCATCGCGCGCCACGGCCTGGGCGCGCGCAAAGCGCTCGGCCAGCACTTCCTCCTGGATCTGAACCTCACGGCGCGCATCGCGCGCGCCGCGGGCGCTATCGCGTCGGGTACAGTCATCGAGATCGGTCCGGGGCCGGGCGGCTTGACGCGCGCGCTGCTTGCCGCCGGCGCCGCGCACCTGATTGTCGTCGAGCGCGACGAGCGCTGCCTTGCCGCCCTCGAGGAGATCGCCGCCGCCTGGCCGGGCCGTCTCGAGATCATTGCGGGCGACGCGCTCAAGACCCCGGTGCACGCGCTGGGTGCTCCGCCGCGGCGCATCTGCGCCAATCTTCCCTATAACATCGCTACACCTCTCCTTCTGGGCTGGCTGCGCCACGCGCACGCGTTCGCCTCGATGACCTTGATGTTCCAGAAAGAGGTGGCCGACCGTCTGGCCGCGAAGACCGGCGAGGCGGGCTACGGCCGTCTTGCCATCGCCACGCAATGGCGCGCCGAGGTGCGCCGGCTGTTCGACGTGCACCGCCGCGCCTTCACCCCGCCGCCCAAGGTCGATTCGACGGTCGTCGAGATCGTGCCGCGCGCGAGCCCCGTGTCCCCGGCCGACCCGGAGATCCTCGAGCGCGTCACCGCCGCGGCCTTCGGCCAGCGCCGCAAGATGCTGCGCCAGAGCCTGCGCACGCTGGGCGGCGACGCCGCGGCCCTGCTGGCGGCGGCGGGCATAGCACCGACGCGGCGGGCGGAGGAGCTCTCGATCGAGGAGTTCTGCGCGCTGGCACGCGCGTTTCAGCGGATGAACGGCGGCGCCGGTTAGTGGCCGTCGCGCAGCTTGCCCACGAATTCGGACAGGCCGATCTGGCGGATGCGCCGCAGGCGCTCGGCGGTCAGGATGGCCCGCACCTGTGCCACGCTACGCGCGAGATCGTGGTTGATGACGATGTAGTCGTATTCGAAGTAATGGCTCATCTCGTCCGAGGCCTTGGCCATGCGCTGCGCGACCACGGCCGGCGGATCCTGCGCACGGGTCGTGAGCCGGCGCTCCAGCTCCTTGGTCGACGGCGGGAGGATGAAGACGCTCACCAGATCCGCGCGCGCGGTCTCGCCGATCTGCTGTGTGCCCTGCCAGTCGATGTCGAACAGGACGTCGCGGCCCGACGCCAGCGCGCTCTCCACCGGAGCGCGCGGGGTGCCGTAGCGATGGTTGAACACGGTCGCGTGCTCGAGAAACTCGCCGCGCGTGATCATCCCGTCGAACGCATCGGGCGGGACGAAGTAGTAGTCCTGGCCCTCAATCTCGCCCGGGCGCATCGGCCGCGTCGTGGCCGATATCGACATCACCAGGTTCTGGTCCTGGCGCAGCAGCTCGCGCGAAATCGACGTCTTGCCGGCCCCGGAGGGCGAAGAGAGCACCAGCATCAGGCCGCGGCGGGAGATCTCTTGCGTCATGAGCGTCTTCGGATCGGGCGCCTATTCGATGTTGGCGGCCTGCTCGCGCAGCCGGTCGATGCTCGCCTTGAGCGCCAGTCCGAGGCGCGTCAGCTCGATATCGGCGGACTTGGAGCACAGGGTGTTGGCCTCGCGGTTGAACTCCTGCGACAGGAACTCGAGCTTGCGCCCGATCGCTCCTCCGTCCCGGAACAGGGCGCGCGCGGCCTTGAGGTGCGCTGCGAGCCGGTCGAGCTCCTCGCGCACGTCGGCGCGCGTGGCA
The DNA here is from genome assembly GCA_035506575.1 of Alphaproteobacteria bacterium. Lineage (GTDB taxonomy): Bacteria > Pseudomonadota > Alphaproteobacteria > CACIAM-22H2 > CACIAM-22H2 > DATJPD01. The sequence goes on along the minus strand of DATJPD010000230.1, from coordinate 34,329 downwards.
AGCAGCGCCACCTCCGCACCCAGCCGCTCGGCCGGCACCGGAGGCTGGCCGCCGAGCAGTTCCGCAAGCTGCGCCTCCAGGCGCGCCTTGATCGCGGCGGGCTGGGCGCCGGCGCACGTTGCCGCGTCGCGCGTGAGGCTGTCGATCTCGTCGAGATGGCCGGTCATCGCGCGTTCGATGTCGCGCCCCTCCTCCGCGCGCGCGCGGCCGAAGGTCACCAGCACGTCGGTGAGCGATGCCAGGAGATCCGCGTCCTTGGGCAGATCCGCGCCTTCGCCGAAGTCCAGCACGCCGCGGAGCGCGAGGAGCCCGTCGAGGCGCGGTGCCGCCACGTCGATCTTGCTCTGAAGATCGCGCGCGATCTCCAGGATGTCGTCGAGTGCCGCCTGGTTGAGGCGCGGCCGCTGCCCCGTCTCGGCGGCGTTGAGGGTCAACGTCACGGTGACGTTGCCGCGCGTCGCGTGCTTGCCGACGAGGCCGCGGATCTGGGCCTCGAGATGATCGAGCCCGGCCGGCAGGCGGCAGCGCACGTCGAGGCCGCGCCCGTTGACGCTCCGGACTTCCCACGTCCAGCCGGCTCCCGATGCGCTGGAGCGGGCAAACCCTGTCATGCTCGAAATCGCCACCCTGACCTCTCGGTTCGCAACATCTAGTGCGAGGCCGCCCTCGTCGATACTATAAGGGCACAAACCCAGTCGAACAACGACGACGGTGACGCGTGCGCGACCCGCGCAGCATCCTTATTACCGGCGCGTCGAGCGGCCTCGGCGAGGCGCTGGCGCGCGCGTATGCCCGGCCGGGCGTCTTCCTGGCGCTGGTCGGCCGCAACGCGGAGCGGGTCGCACAAGTCGGCGCAGCCTGCCGGGCGCAGGGCGCGGCGGTGACCGAGACGGCGCTCGACGTGGCCCTGGCCCCGGAGCTCGAAGCCTGGCTGCTCGAAATGGACCGGTCGCATGCGCTCGACCTCGTCATCGCCAATGCCGGCGTGTCCGGCGGTACCGGCCGCGGCGAGGAATCGCCCGAACAGGTGGACAACATCATCGCGGTCAACGTCCATGGCGTGGTGAACACGGTGACGCCGCTGCTTCCGGCGCTGGCCGCGCGCGGACGCGGCCAGATCGCGCTCATGTCCTCGCTCGCGTCGTTCCGCGGCTTCCCGGGCGCCCCCACCTACTGCGCGACCAAGGCGTGGGCGCGCGTGTGGGGCGAGGGCCTCAGGGTCGAGCTCGCGCGCAAGGGGGTCGAGGTCTCTGTCATCTGCCCGGGCTTCGTCGACACCCGGATGACGCAGGTCAACCAGTTCCCGATGCCGTTCCTGATGACCGCCGAGCGCGCCGCCCGGATCATCGTCCGCGGGCTTGCGCGCAACCGCGGGCGCATCGCCTTTCCGTGGCCGATGTACGCGCTCTCCTGGCTGCTCCAGAGCCAGCCGACCGCGCTGAGCGATGCACTGCTGCGCATGGCACCGCGGAAACTCTGACCGGCGCCGCTAATTCGGCGCGCGGGCATGCTCCGCCTCGCGAAGACGCGCCACGTTGCGGTTGTGCTCGGCCAGGGTTTTCGCGAAGACGTGGCGGCCCGCTCCGTCGGACACGAAATAGAGGTCGTCGGTATCCGCCGGCTGCAGCACGGCTTCCAGCGAGGCGCGACCGGGATTGTCGATCGGCGTCGGCGGCAGGCCGTCGATCGTGTAGGTGTTCCAGCGGCTGGAGGACTCGAGGTCGACGTGCGTCAGCGGCCGGTCGAGCGGCCCCTGGCCGTGCGTCAGCCCGTAGATGACCGTGGGGTCGGCCTGCAGCCGCATATTCTGCCTGAGCCGGTTGAGGAACACGCCCGCGACATGCGGCCGCTCGGTGGCCAACGCGGTCTCCTTCTCCACGATCGAGGCGAGGATCACCGCCTCTTCGGGCGTGCGCAGGGGGAGCTTGGACGCGCGGTTGGCCCATAGCTGGGCCAGCGTCTCGCTCATCGCGCGCTCGGCGCGCAGGACCACCTGTCGACGTGAGTCCCCCCACGTGTAGAAGAACGTCTGCGGCAGCAAGGCGCCTTCGGCGGGCGTCGGGCCGATCTCGCCTTCGAGCCCCTCGGCGGTCTGGATGAGCGCCAGCACCTGAGCGGTGGTGAGACCTTCCGGCACCGTGAGCCGGCGGATCACCGTGCGGCCGGTCGCCAGCTCGCCGGCCACGTCGCGCGGCGTGATCCGTGCCGCGAATGCGTACTCGCCCGAGCGCAGACGCGGCGCATTTCCGTCGATGCGCACACCGAGGATGAAGGAATAGGGATCGCCCAGGATTCCGGCCTGCCAGAGCTGGTGGGCGATGTCGTCGACACCCGAGCCGCGCGGAATGATGACGGTGCGCGACTCGGTGAGCGGTCCCGGGTTCGTGTAGCGGATCCAGCCGATCAGAATGACGACCGATACGACGAAGACCAGCGCAACGCCGGTGAGCAGGAAGGACCGGAGGCCGCCAGCCTGCATCGGGAGGCGCCTTTCGTCGTTGGTTGCGTCAGTTGACCGCGGAGATCACGAGGCTCGCATTCGTGCCGCCGAAGCCGAACGAATTGGACAGGGCGTGGCGGATCTTCCGGCGCTTGGCTTGGTGCGGGACCAGATCGATGTCGCAGCCTTCCGATGGATTGTCGAGGTTACGGGTGGGCGGCGCCACCTGGTCGCGGATGGCGAGGATGCAGAAGATCGCCTCGACGCTGCCCGCCGCCCCCAGGAGATGTCCGATCGACGACTTGGTCGACGACATCGACAGCTTGTAGGCGTGATCGCCGAACAGGCGCTTGACGGCACCCAGCTCGATCTCGTCGCCGAGCGGCGTGGACGTCCCGTGCGCATTCACGTAATCGATGTCCTCGGCATTGAGCTTGGCGCTGCGCAAGGCCGCGCGCATCGACCGGAAGCCGCCGTTGCCGTCCTCGGCCGGTGCCGTGATGTGGTGAGCATCGCCCGACAGCCCGTAGCCCACGATCTCGGCGTAGATCTTCGCGCCGCGCTTCTTCGCGTGCTCGTACTCCTCGAGGACGACGGCACCCGAGCCTTCGCCCATGACGAAGCCGTCGCGGTCCTTGTCCCACGGCCGCGACCCGCGCTCCGGCGTGTCGTTGAAATTGGTCGACAGCGCCCGGGCCGCGGCAAATCCCGCCATGCCCAGCCGGCAGATCGCCGCCTCGGCACCGCCGGCCACCATCACGTCGGCGTCGCCGAGCTGGATGAGGCGGGTGGCGTCGCCGATCGCATGCGCGCCGGTCGAGCACGCGGTCACGACCGAATGGTTCGGACCGCGGAAGCCGTATTTGATCGACAGCTGGCCCGAGGCGAGGTTGATCAGCGCCGAGGGGATGAAGAACGGGCTGACCCGGCGCGGCCCTTTTTCGGCCAAGATGATCGAGGTGTCGTGGATGGTCTTGAGCCCGCCGATGCCCGAGCCGATCAGCACGCCGGTGCGGTCGCGCTCCTCGTCGCTCTGCGGTTTCCAGCCCGAGTCCTCGACCGCCTGCGAGCCCGCGGTCATCGCGAAGATGATGAACTCGTCCATCTTGCGCTGGTCCTTGGGCGGCACCCAGTCGTCGGCGTTGAACAACCCCGACGACGTCTCGCCACGCGGAACCTGACCGCCGATCTTGCACGGCAGGTCCGAGACGTCGAACGACTGGATGGCGCGCAGGCCCGATTCGCCGGCCACCAGCTTCTTCCATGTCGGCTCGACACCGCACGCCAGCGGCGTGACCATTCCAAGCCCGGTGACGACCACCCGTCGAGTCATGGTGAAGTTCCGATCATCGACCCGCCGGGTCGCGTCGCTTGCGCGTTACTTGCGCGATTCGATGAACGTGATCGCGTCCTTCACGGTCGTGATCTTCTCCGCGGCGTCGTCCGGGATCTCGCACCCGAACTCCTCCTCGAACGCCATCACCAGCTCGACCGTGTCCAGACTGTCCGCGCCGAGATCGTCCACGAAGCTCGCGTTCTCGGTCACCTTCGCCTCGTCGACCCCGAGGTGCTCGACCACGATTTTCTTCACGCGTTCTGCGACGCTGCTCATCTGAAAAACCTTTCCGCTGGATTTCCGAATTTGTTGCTTCTTGGGCTCCGCTCAGCCACGGGTCGATCGGCCCGGGTGCCGCGGATGAAGCCGCCGTCTGTTAGCATAATTGTCGCCGCATGAGTAGCAACCCTCCGGGCGGTGGGCAAGCCCCTTCCCGGCCCGTCCGGGGATCAGATCATCGCCATGCCCCCGTTCACATGCAGCGTCTGGCCGGTCACATAGGCGGCCTCGGCGCTTGCCAGATACACCACCGCGGCGGCCACGTCGGCACCGGTTCCGAACTGCCCGGCCGGGATGGCAGCGGTCGCTTTCGCCTTCACCTCGTCCGGCAGCCCGGCGGTCATCGGCGTAGTAATGAAGCCAGGCGCCACGCAGTTCACCGTGATGCCGCGCGAGGCGACCTCGGCGGCCAGCGCCTTCGACATCCCGATCATGCCCGCCTTGGCGGCGGCATAATTGGCCTGCCCGGCATTCCCGGTGACGCCCACGACCGAGGTGATGCCGATGATGCGGCCCCAGCGGCGCTTCATCATGCCGCGCAGGGCCGCGCGCGCCAGGCGGAAGCCCGCGGTCAGGTTGACATCGAGAACCTTCTGCCAGTCCTCGTCCTTCATGCGCACGGCGAGCCCGTCGCGTGTCAGGCCCGCGTTGTTAACCAGGATGTCGACCTGGCCGAGCTTGGCCTCGGCCTCCTTGATCAGCCCTTCGGTCGCCGCCGCGTCGGCGAGATCGCCGGCCACGACGACCGCCTTGTCGCCGATCGTCGCCGCCATCTGCTGCAGCGCCTCGAGGCGCGTGCCCGACAGGGCTACGCGGGCCCCCTGCCCTGCCAGCGACACGGCGATGGCACCACCGATGCCGCCCGAGGCACCGGTGACGAGCGCGCATTTGCCGGAGAGGTCGAACATGTCAGAGCGTCTTCATGAATGCGTCGATATCGGCCGGCGTGTTTACGCTCACCCCGGCGAGCTCGGAATCGATGCGCTTGGCGAGGCCGGTCAGGACCTTGCCGGCCCCCAGCTCGACCACGGTATCGACGCCGCGCCCCTTCATATACAGGCAGCTCTCGCGCCAGCGCACCAGCGCCGTGACCTGCTGCACGAGGAGATCCTTGATGGTGAGCGGATCGCTCACCGCCTGCGCCGTGACGTTCGCGACCAACGGCACGCGCGGCGGCGCCATCGTGGTGCGGGACAGCGCTTCGGCCATCGCATCCGCCGCCGGCTTCATCATGGCGCAATGGAACGGAGCGCTCACCGGCAGCGGAATCGCCCGCTTGCCCTTGGCCTTGGCGATGTCGACCGCGCGCGCCACCGCGGCCTTGGCGCCGCTCACCACCACCTGGCCCGGCGCGTTGTCGTTCGCCACCTGGCAGATTTCGGTGGTCCCGTCGGGCGCCTTTGTCGCCTCCGCCGCCATCGCCTGCACCGCATCCGCGTCGAGGCCGAGCACGGCCGCCATCGCGCCGTCGCCGACCGGCACCGCCTTCTGCATGGCGTCGCCGCGCAGGCGCAGAAGCCGCGCCGCATCGGCCAGTGAAAACGTGCGCGCCGCCGCGAGCGCCGAATATTCGCCGAGCGAATGCCCGGCCACGAACGCCACCGCGGTCCCGATATCGAGCTTGGCCTCGGTCTCCAGCACGCGCACGACCGCCATGCTGACGGCCATCAAGGCCGGCTGGGCGTTGGCCGTGAGGGTGAGCTCGGCCTCCGGCCCTTCGAACATCAGCTTCGAGAGCTTCTGCTTCAGCGTCTCGTCGATCTCTTCGAAGACCAGTCGGGCCGCCGGAAAAGCAGCGGCCAGTTCGCGCCCCATGCCAACGGCCTGGGAACCCTGGCCGGGAAATATGAATGCTCGGCTCATCTCGGATTCGTCACAAAGGTCGGCTCACGTACGCGCCGGCTCGCGGCCTGTCAAGCGGCGCGGCCGCCGCCGCGTCTTCAGATCTTACTTTTAAAGCGCGAGACTAAGCGAGCAGGATCAGCAGATTAGAGCCGTTTTCTGCCGCACGGCCCCGCCCGATGTACCGGTTCGCTAACGCTTGCGCCCCAGCGGGTTCGGTGTATAGTCGCGCCCTTCGCAGCGGCCGGGAGACATCCGGCCGCCTCCTTGCCGGTCTGCGGTCTTGTCTCGAGATCAATGGGCCGGCTTGGCCCAGCGGCCCCGCCCGTCGGATGACCCGAGGATGGCGCCGGTCTGGGTATTAGCCATGAGGAGACCAGTCGATGCCGTTCTACGAGAACGTGTTCATTGCGCGTCAGGATTTGTCCCAGGCCCAGGTCGACGCCCTGGCCGACCAGTTCACCGCGATCATCAAGGAGAAGGGCGGCGACGTGAAGAAGCGCGAGTCCTGGGGCCTGCGCAACCTCGCCTTCCGCATCCGCAAGAACCGCAAGGGCCACTACATCCTCATGAACGTGGACGCCCCGCCGGCCGCCATCCAGGAAGTCGAGCGGCAGATGGGTCTCAACGAGGATGTGATCCGGTTCCTCACCATCAAGGTCGACGAGCTCGAAGAGGGCCCATCGGCGATCCTGCAGAAGCGCGACGACCGCGGCGAGCGCGGTGACCGCTTCGGCGACCGTGACCGCGGACCTCCGCGCCGCCGCGACGACGGCCCGCGCGACGCAATGCCCAGCGAAGGAGCCCAGCCATGAGTGCCACGGCACAGGGCGGCATGGCCGCACGCCGGCCGTTTTTCCGCCGCCGCAAGACCTGCCCGTTCTCCGGCCCCAATGCGCCGAAGATCGACTACAAGGACGTGCGCCTCCTGCAGCGCTTCATCTCCGAGCGCGGCAAGATCGTGCCGTCGCGCATCACCGCGGTCTCGGCGAAGAAGCAGCGCGAGCTCGCGCAGGCCATCAAGCGCGCGCGCTTCCTCGGCCTGTTGCCCTACGTCGTGAGCTGAAGCGGGCCGCCTCAGGCAACCGTCATCGCCATGCCCAGTTTCGCACTCGCCGCCGCGGGTGCCGGTGCGCTGAGTGCCGTGTTCCACGCGACACTCCTCACCGGCTCGTTCGGCGCCCTCATCTTCGCCTACCTGGCGCAGCTGCCGCTGTTCCTGGTCGGGCTGTGGGTAGGCGCCACGGGTGCCGCATTCGCGGGCCTGGTGGCGGTGGCGGGTTTGGCGCTCGCCGGCGGGTTCACCTTCGCCGGCGCGTATTTCCTGATCAACGCCCTGCCGGCCGTCCTGATGACCGTTCTTGCCCAGCTGAACCGACCGTCGCCCGAGGGCGGGGTCGAGTGGCTGTCGGCCGGCGCGTTGATCACCGCCCTGGCCGGCCTTGGCGTGGCCGCGTTTTTCGCCTTCTACACGCTCCTGCTAGGTGAGCCGGGCGGGGCCGAGGGCGTGCTCGGGCGCGTGATCGGCGACGGCGTCCGCGCCTTTATCGGCAACGACGTCGATGCGGACTCGCTCGCAGCGATGGCGACGGCGCTGGCACGTGTCTTCCCGGGCATCGTGATCGCATCGTGGCTCACCATGATCCTCGCCAACGCCGTGCTCGCTCAAGGGCTGCTCGCGCGCTTCGGCCGCAATTTCCGCCCCAGCCCGGCCATGGCCGACATCGACCTGCCCGGATGGCTGCGCGGCGCGTTCGCGATCGCGCTGGCCGGCGCATTCATGCCCGGGCACGCCGCGTTCGTCGGCACGAACCTCGCTGTCATCCTAGCACTCGCCTATGCGCTGGCCGGGCTCGGGGTCATGCACGCGCTGCTCCGGACCTCGCCGCATCGCGGCCCGCTCCTGGGTGCCGCCTATGCCTTCATGTTTGTCTTCGGTTGGCCGTTGATCATCGCCATGCTGCTTGGCCTGGCCGAACCGTGGCTCAATTTGCGCCGCCGCGCCGCCGGCGGCCCTCGTACCTGAGGAGGATCAGATGGACGTCATTCTGTTGGAACGCATCGAACGGCTCGGCCAGATGGGCGACGTCGTGAAGGTCAAGCCGGGCTTCGCGCGCAATTATCTCCTGCCGCAGAAAAAGGCCCTGCGCGCCACCAAGGAGAACCGCGAGTACTTCGAGAAACAGCGCGCGCAGCTCGAGGCCCAGAACCTCACCCGCCGCCAGGACGCCGAGAAGGTGTCGTCCAAGCTCGACGGTATCTCGGTGATCATCATCCGCCAGGCGGGCGAGTTCGGCCAGCTCTACGGCTCGGTGACCACGCGCGACATCGCAACCGCGATCACCGCCGCCGGATTCACGGTGGACCGCCGGCAGATCATGCTCGACGTACCGATCAAGACCCTGGGGCTGCACAAGACGCGCGTGGCGCTGCACCCGGAGGTGACGGTCTCGGTCACGCTCAACGTGGCCCCGAGCGAGGAAGAGGCCGCGATGCAGGCGGCCGGCAAGGCGGCGGGCGCGCCCGCGACCGCAGAGGCCGAAGCCGCAGCCGAGGCGGCGGCTGCCGCCCCGGCCGCCGAGCCGGAGCCCGCGGCCGCCGAGGCCGAGGCACCGGCCGAGCCGAAGAAGAAAAAGGCCAAGGCAAAGAAGGCGAAGGCTGAAGACGCCGAATAAGCGGCGGTTGCAATCGCAGCCATGGAACGGCGCCCAACGGGCGCCGTTTTGCTGTGGGACGCGTGTCGCACCGGCCGCGCCCCCGCCACAATGTGACGCTTTTGAACGCTTCTAAGGCACCCTTTACAGGCGGGAAAAAATGACCTTAACTTATTGCAAAGAAGGCGGTGGGGACCGCCAGGACGTTATCGCATGGTGCTGCTGTCTCGCCTCTTCCGCATCCTTTTCAAAATCGGGCGCCTGACGGTCATTGATGCAAAGGGCCGCCGCTCGATATACGGCGGCGATCTGCCAGGCCCTGAGATCACGGTGCGCCTGCACGACAAAGCCGTCGAATGGGCGCTCGCCCTCAATCCGCGTCTGGCGGTCGGCGAGGCCTTCATGGACGGCCGGCTCACCATCGAGAACGCCGATATCTTCCAGTTCCTCGATCTGTGCGCGCAGAACACGCAGCGCTTACCGAGCTTCAGCGCGTTCGATCCGCTCTACCGGATCGACAGGCTCTTCCGCGCCTTGCAGCAGTTCAATCCGGCGCCGCGGGCCCGCGAGAACGTGCACCACCACTATGACCTATCGGGCCAACTCTACGACCTCTTCCTGGACGCGGACCGCCAGTACTCCTGCGCCTATTTCCGCACCGGCAACGACTCCCTCGAGGCGGCGCAGGACAACAAGAAGCGGCATATCGGCGCCAAGCTGCTGCTGAAGCCCGGCTTGAAGGTCCTCGACATCGGCTCCGGCTGGGGCGGGCTTGGCATGTACCTCGCGCGCGCCGGCGCCGGTTCCGTGCAAGGCGTTACCTTGTCGACCGAGCAACTCGAGGTCTCGAATCGACGCGCCGCAGCGGCCGGGCTCGCCGACCGGGTCAAGTTCCACCTCCGCGATTACCGCGAGCAAACCGGAAAGTTCGACCGGATCGTGTCGGTCGGCATGTTCGAGCATGTCGGTGTCCGCCACTACCCGGAGTTCTTTGCCAAGGTGCGCGACCTGCTGGCCGACGATGGAGTCGCACTCTTGCACTCGATCGGCCGCAGTGACGGCCCGGGTGTTACCAACCCCTGGATCCGCAAATACATTTTCCCGGGCGGCTATGCGCCGGCGCTGTCCGAGGTGCTGCCGATCGTCGAGCGTGCGGGCTTGTGGGTGACCGATATCGAGATCCTGCGCCTGCATTACGCCGATACGCTGCGCGAGTGGCGGCGGCGCTTCAACCGGGCGCGCGACCAGATCCGCAAGATCTACGACGAGCGCTTCTGCCGGATGTGGGAGTTCTACCTCGCCGGGAGCGAAGTCGCGTTCCGCCGCGAAGGCCACATGGTCTTCCAGATGCAGCTGGCCAAGCGCGTCGATGCGGTGCCGCGCACCCGCGATTATATCCACGACTGGGAAAACACCCACGCGACCGTGGGCGCCCTCGCCTCCTGAGTCGAGTCGCTCGCGGTTTCGAACAGACTTTTGCGCCGCACCCGCGCGGGTGCGGCGCCTAAAACATGCAGCGGGTCGGGCTTCCGGCGCAGCCGGTTGAATTATCCCCAACTCTCGCGTTATCCACTGACTGAATTTTCGAGACGAGTCGCGAAACTCTGCCGTTCGCCGCGAGCGGCGTTGTAACGTGCCTGTCCCTCGAACGTCACATACACGTCTATGGAACCAGCGCGCACCAACGTTTCTCCCCTCAAGACGCGCGACGAAGACGCGCTGTCGCTGCGCAGCCCGCCGCACAATTTCGAGGCCGAGGTACAGCTCCTCGGCGCGATCCTGGCCAACAACCGGGCGTTCGAGAAAGTTGCAGATTTCTTACAACCGGACCATTTCACCGACCCGCGGCACGCCCGGATCTTCGATGCCTGCGGCAAGCTGATCAATCGCGGCCAGATCGCCAGCGCCACCACCCTCAAGAACTTCTTCGAGCAGGACGCGACCCTCACCGAGATCGGCGGACCGGCCTATCTCGGCAAGCTCGCCGCCGCTGCGGTGACGATCATCAATGTCGCCGACCACGGCCGCATCGTCCATGACCTCTATCTGCGCCGGCAGTTGATCGGCCTCGGCGAGGACGTCGTCAACCGCGCCTACGCCCACGATCTCGAGACCGCAGCCAAGGACCAGATCGAGCTCGCCGAGCAGACGCTCTTCGATCTCGCGACCAAGGGCGAGAGCGAAGGCGGGCTCAAGCCGCTGGTGAAGGCGACCGCCGAAGCAGTGAAGATGGCCGAGGCCGCGCACAAGCGGAACAGCCACGTCACTGGCGTGACCACCGGTCTGATCGATCTCGACCGCAAGCTGGGCGGCCTTCACCCGTCGGACCTGATCATCCTCGCGGGCCGCCCGGGCATGGGCAAGTCGGCGCTGGCGACCAAGATGGCCTACAGTGCGGCCAAGGCCAGGCACGACGCCGTCGAGGCGCGCAAGCAGGCCGGCCAGGCCGACAACGATCAACCGCTCGACGGCGGCGTCGTGGCGCTGTTCTCGCTCGAAATGTCGGCCGAGCAGCTGGCCACCCGCCTGCTGGCGGAAAAGACCGAGATCTCCGCCGACGACATTCGCCGTGGTGCCGTGAAAAGCACGGATTTCCAGAAGTTCGTGGAAGCGAGCGCCGAGCTCGAGGGGCTGCCGCTGTTCATCGACGACACGCCGGCCCTGAGCGTGCCGCTGCTGCGCATGCGCGCCCGCCGCCTCAAGCGCACGCACGGCCTCGACATGATCGTGATCGACTACCTGCAGCTCCTCGGTTCGCCTGCCGGATCGCGCCCCGAGAACCGGGTCCAGGAAATCTCGGCGATCACCCGCGGCCTCAAGGCGCTGGCCAAGGAGCTGAACGTGCCGGTGCTGGCGCTGTCGCAGCTCTCACGCGCGGTCGAGCAACGCGAGGACAAGCGGCCGCAACTCGCGGATCTGCGCGAATCGGGCACGATCGAGCAGGACGCGGACGTGGTGATGTTCGTCTACCGACAAGCCTATTACGAACGCGAACCCGAGCGACGCGAAGACGAGCCGAACGACAAGTTCGTCGGCCGGATGGCGGACTGGCAGGAAAAGATGAACCAGATCCACAACCTTGCCGACGTCATCATCGCCAAGCAGCGCCATGGCCCCACGGGCACCGTCAAGCTGCTGTTCGAAGGGCGCTTCACGAAATTCGACAATCTCGCACCAGACGGCAGCGATTTGCCGCCCGATGGCGATTAGGCGGCGGCCGGTCCGTCCGGGTGCTTCAGGCCACCCGTCGCAGTCGACCTTGACGATCGACCTCGCGGCGATCGCCGCGAATTACCGTACGCTCCGCAAACAGCTGCGCCGGCCGACGACGTGTGCCGCCGTCGTGAAGGCCGATGCCTACGGCCTGGGCGCCGAACGGGTCGTCCCGGCGCTGGCCGCGGCGGGGTGCCGCGAGTTCTTCGTGGCGCAGCTCGAAGAAGCCGAAGCCATCCGGCGCGTCGTTCCGGCCCAAGCGGCTGTCTGCGTCCTGAACGGTCTGTTGCACGGAGAAGAAGGCGCATTCCGCAGGCGCGGCTTCATTCCGGTTCTCAACGACATGGCGCAGGTCGAATGCTGGCAACGGGCCGCGCGGTCCTCCGGGCGCCCCCTGCCCGCCATCCTGCACGTCGACACGGGCATGTCGCGGCTGGGCCTCGCGCCCGGCGATGCGCTCGCACTGGCCGCACCGGGCCGCCTCGAAGGCCTGGCGCTCCACGCCGTGATCAGCCACCTGGCCTGCTCCGAGGAGCCGGAGCAGCCGCTGAACGCCCAGCAGCTGGCGACGTTCCAAACCGTGCGCGCGGCATTTCCGCGGGTGCGCGCCAGTCTCGCGAACTCCTCGGGGATCTTTCTCAACCCCGCCTACCACTTCGACTTCGTACGCCCGGGGGCGGCCCTGTTCGGCGTCAACCCGTTGCCGGGACGTCCGAACCCCCTGCGGGCGGTCGTGACGCTGCGGGGAAAAATCCTGCAAATCCGCGACGTTGACCCACCACGGAGCGTTGGATATGGTGCCACCCACCGCATCACAGGGCGCACCCGAATCGCGACCGTGGCGGCCGGTTATGCCGATGGCTGGCCGCGCAGCCTCAGCAATCGCGGCAGCGCCTATATCGGAGACCTCCGCGTGCCCGTCATCGGCCGCGTTTCCATGGATCTCATGACGCTCGACATCACGGCGGCTCCGGACGTGGCACCCGGCGACACGGTCGAACTGCTCGGCGGCCACCTGCCGGTCGACGACGTCGCGACCGCCGCCGGCACGATCGCCTACGAGATCCTGACGCGGCTCGGCCGCCGTTATCACCGCATCTACAAGGGCGGACCGGCATCGCGATGAACTTCCTCGCCATCATCGGCCGGGTCTTCCTCGGCTTTCTGGGTGCGATCGGACGGCTCACCCTGTTCACGATCCGCGCCGTCGTGCACGCGGTCGCCCCGCCCTGGTACTTCCGCCAGATCGGGCGGCAGATGCTGGAGATCGGCTATTTCTCACTGCCGGTGGTCGGCCTCACCGCGCTCTTCACCGGCATGGTGCTGGCGCTGCAGAGCTACACCGGCTTTGCGCGCTTCTCGGCGGAAAGTGCGGTCGCGACCGTCGTCGTCCTGTCGGTCACGCGCGAGCTCGGCCCGGTCATCGCAGCTTTGATGGTCGCGGGCCGCGTCGGTGCGGCAATGGCCGCCGAGATCGGCACCATGCGCGTCACCGAGCAGATCGATGCGCTGGTCACCCTCTCGACCGATCCGCAGAAATACCTCGTCGGGCCGCGGCTGACCGCCGGCCTCCTGATGCTGCCGTGCCTGGTGCTCATTGCCGATATCATCGGCGTGTTCGGCGGCTACCTCGTGGGCGTCTACAAGCTCGGGTTCAATCCCGCCGCCTATCTCAAGCGCACCTACGACTATCTCACCTTCGACGATGTCTACTCGGGCCTGGTCAAGTCGGCGGTGTTCGGGTTCCTGATTTCGCTGATGGGCTGCTATCACGGCTATCACAGCGAAGGCGGCGCGCAGGGCGTGGGCCGCGCCACCACGAACGCGGTCGTTTCGGCCTCGATCCTGATCCTCGTCTTCGACTACGTGCTCACCCAGATCTTCTTCGGACCGAAATGAGCGCTGCACCGAAAATCTCGATCCGAGGCCTGAAGAAGTATTTCGGCCGCAAGAAGGTCCTCGACGGCGTCGATCTCGACGTCGGCGTCGGCGAGTCCGTCGTGGTCATCGGCGGCTCGGGCAGCGGCAAATCGGTGCTGCTGAAATGCATCCTCGGCCTGCTCCCCCCCGAGGCCGGCAGCATCAAGATCGACGGCGAGGAAGTGGTCGGCATCTCGTCGTCGGAACGCGAGCGGGTGAACCGCAAATTCGGTATGCTCTTCCAGGGTGCCGCCCTCTTCGATTCGCTGTCGGTCTGGGAGAACGTGGCGTTCGGTCTGATCCAGGCGCACGGGATGTCGAAAGCCGAGGCAAAACCGATCGCGATCCAGAACCTCGCCGCCGTGGGCCTCACGCCCGACGTCGGCGATTTATCGCCGGCCGAACTGTCGGGCGGCATGAAAAAGCGCGTGGGCCTCGCCCGCGCCATCGCCAGCCGGCCCGAGATCATCTTCTTCGACGAGCCCACGACCGGGCTCGACCCGATCATGTCCGACGTGATCGACAAGCTGATCGTCAAATGCGTGAAGGAGCTCGGCGCAACCGCAGTGTCGATCACGCACGACATGAAGAGCGCCCGGCACATCGCCAACCGCATCGCGATGCTCTACGGCGGCAAGATCATCTGGACCGGCCCGGTCGCCGATATCGAGCGCGCACCGAACGAATATGTCGACCAGTTCGTTCACGGCCGCGCCGAAGGGCCGATCCAGATGCAGGTGCGCGCGTGACCCGCCTTCGCCGAGCTGCGCTCGGCTGCGGCGGGCGGGTCCGCTGGCGCACAGCGCGGTAAGCCCGCGTGGCGCGCCGCGAGAACCACTATGTCTGCCAGGCCTGCGGGGCGACGGCACCACGCTGGTCCGGCAAATGCGAAGCCTGCGGTGCCTGGAACACGATCGTCGAAGAAGCGGCTCCGGAGCTGGCGCCGCACGCCGCCAAGCGCGGCGCGGGGAAAAGCAGCCGTCTCGAGTTCGTGGGGCTGGCCGGCGCCACGGCTCCGGCGGCGCGGCGGGTCAGCGCCATCGCCGAGTTCGACCGCGTATGCGGCGGCGGCCTCGTCCCGGGATCGGCCGTGCTGGTCGGCGGCGACCCCGGCATCGGCAAGTCCACGCTCCTCCTCCAGGTGACGGCGGCCCTCTCCGCCGCCACGCCGGTTGCATATATCTCGGGCGAGGAGGCGATCGATCAGATCCGCATGCGCGCGGCGCGGCTGGGCCTGGCACGGGCCGACGTGGCGCTCGCGTCCGCGACGAACCTGCGCGACGTGCTCGCGAGCCTGGACGCGGCGGGCGGGCCGACCTTGGCCGTGATCGATTCGATCCAGACGATGTATCTCGACACGCTGGACTCCGCTCCGGGCACGGTCGCGCAAGTGCGCGCCTGCGCGGGCGAGCTCATCCGCCTCGCCAAGCGCCGCGGCACGACCATCCTCCTGGTCGGCCACGTGACCAAGGAAGGGATGATCGCCGGACCGCGTGTTTTGGAGCACATGGTGGATACGGTCCTCTATTTCGAAGGCGAGCGCGGACACCAGTTTCGCATCCTGCGCTCCGTGAAGAACCGCTTCGGCCCGACGGATGAGATCGGGGTGTTCGAGATGACCGATGCCGGCCTCGTCGAGGTACCCAATCCCTCGGCGCTCTTCCTCGCCGAGCGGCGCGGCGAGGTCAGCGGTGCGGCGGTATTCGCGGGCATGGAAGGGACCCGGCCGGTGCTGGTCGAAATCCAGGCGCTGGTGGCGCCGTCCGGCTTCGGTACCCCGCGCCGGGCAGTGGTCGGCTGGGATTCCGGTCGTCTTGCCATGATCTTAGCGGTGCTCGAAACGCGCTGCGGCCTTGTTTTCGGAAGCAGCGATGTCTATCTCAACGTGGCTGGCGGCCTGCGCATCGGCGAGCCGGCTGCGGACCTCGCGGTGGCGGCCGCACTCGTATCGTCCTTGACGGACCATCCCGCGCCGCCGGCGTCGGTGATTTTCGGTGAGATCGGCCTGTCGGGCGAAGTCCGCGCCGTCGGCCAGGCGGACGCCCGTCTCAAAGAGGCGGCCAAGCTCGGCTTCTCGCGTGCCCTCTGCCCCCGTCGGCGGCGGCCGCAAGGAGCCCAAGGAAAAGGGGAACAGGGGGAACGCGTCGGTGCCATCGATGTGTCGGAAATCGCCCTTTTATCCGACCTCGTCGAGTTGTTTGGTCCTCCGGCCGCGCGCAACGGGCGCCGCGAGCGGTCGGATCTGAAGATGGCGTAGTCGCGTATGCAAGACTTTCCGATCAACCCGGCGGACGTCACGGTTGCCGTCCTCGTGGTCCTCTCCGGCATCTTCGCCATGGCGCGCGGGTTCGTGCGCGAGGTGTTGTCGCTGGCGAGCTGGGTGGGGGCGGCCCTCGTCACCTTGTGGGGATTCGGCCTCGCACGGCCCTATGTCCGGGGGTTCATCGCCAATGCCCTGCTCGCCGACATCGTCACCGGTGCGGCACTTTTCATCGTCAGCCTGATCGTCTTTTCGATGATCGGCGGCGGCATCGCCTCGCTCGTGCGCGGCACCGGGCTTAACGCGCTCGACCGCAGCCTCGGCTTCGTCTTCGGCCTGGTGCGCGGCATCCTTTTGGTCGCGGTGATGTGGCTGGGCGTGGTCTGGGCCATCCCCGCCGGCGATCAGCCGGTCTGGCTACGTGAGGCTCGCACGCGCCCCCTGGTCGAACATCTTGCAGACTATCTGCGCGGATTCGCCCCGCCCGAGCTGCGCGGCCGGGTGCAGGCGGTCGGCGGCCGGGTCCAGACGGGCGTGACCGGCGTTCAACAATATGAGGCGATCCTCAAGGCGCCGTTGACCCCGCAGGCGAAACCCGCGACGGCCGACAGCGAAACGGGGTATAAGGCTGACGAGCGGCACGGCCTCGACGGGTTGATCCAGCGGGCCCAGCCTCCCGAGGGCTCCGCCCCCGAAGCCGGTCGTTGATGCCGGTCGTTGACTAAGGGCAGCCGATGAGCCTTCCGCAGCGTCACCTCCTGACCAATCCCTTCGATGACGACAAGCTGCGCGAAGAGTGCGGCGTCTTCGGCATTTACGGGCACAAGGACGCGGCCGCGCATACGGCCCTCGGGCTGCATGCGCTCCAGCACCGCGGCCAGGAAGCCGCCGGCATCGTCACCTGCGACGGGACGCAGTTCCATAGCCATCGCGGCATGGGGCTGGTTGGCGACAATTTCGGCAGCGAGAGCGTCATGGCGCGGCTGCGCGGCAATCATGCCATCGGCCACGTCCGCTACTCGACCACCGGCGATACGATCCTGCGCAACGTGCAGCCGCTCTACGCCGATTTCGACGTGGGCGGGTTCGCGATCGGGCACAACGGCAACCTCACCAACGCCCATTCGCTGCGCCAATCGCTGGTGCGTGGAGGCTGCATCTTCCAATCCACGACCGACACGGAGGTCATCATCCACCTGATGGCCCTGGCCGCGGGCGATCTGGTCGAGCGCATGGTGACCGCGTTGCGCCAGCTCGAAGGGGCTTACTCCTTCGTCGCCATCGCCCGCGAGCGGGTGATCGGCGTACGCGACCCGCTGGGGGTCCGCCCGCTGGTGCTCGGGCAGCTCGAGAACGCGCACATCCTCGCGTCAGAGACCTGCGCGCTCGACATCATCGGCGCCAAATATCTGCGCGAGATCGAGCCGGGCGAGCTCGTCGTGCTCGATGCGGACGGCGTACACAGCGTCAAGCCGTTCCCCAAGGCGCAGAAGCGCTTCTGCGTGTTCGAGCACATCTATTTCGCGCGTCCCGATTCCGTGATCGACGGCCTGTCGGTCTATTCGGCGCGCCAGCGCATCGGCGCCGAGCTCGCGCGCGAAAGCCACGTTCCGGCGGACATCGTGGTTCCGGTCCCCGATTCCGGCGTGCCGGCCGCCATCGGCTACGCCGCCCAAGCGAAGCTTCCCTTCGAGCTCGGGATCATCCGCAACCACTATGTCGGGCGGACCTTCATCGAGCCAACCGACCACATCCGCCATCTCGGCGTGCGCCTGAAGCACAACGCCAACCGCGCCATGCTCGAAGGCAAGCGGGTGGTCCTGGTCGACGACTCGATCGTGCGCGGCACCACCTCGAAGAAGATCGTCGAGATGGTCCGCCAGGCGGGGGCCCGCGAGGTCCATATGCGGATCTCGAGCCCTCCCACCAGGCATTCGTGCTTCTACGGCATCGACACGCCCGAGAGCGAGAAACTCCTGGCGCACAACCTGACCGTCGACGACATGGCCCGCTTCATCGGCGCCGACAGCCTCGCCTTCGTGTCGATCGACGGCCTGTACCGGGCCATGGGCAAGCCCAAGGGCCGGGACGGCGCGGATCCGCAATTCTGCGATGCCTGCTTCACGGGCGATTATCCGACCCGGCTGACCGACAACGAAGGCGGCGGCGCCCCGGCGCAGCTTTCGCTGCTCGAGATCGCCTGATCCGGCCCTCTGCCGGCGCCGTCGCATGCTCAAGAGCCTTCTCGACGGCATCGGGGCTTCGGTCGGGGCCGCGTCGTTCGCGGTCCTGCCGAGCTTCATCCAGCAATACACGGCGAGCCTCAGCACCTGCGAGAGCGAGCTCGCGCGCGTCGCGGCCAACAGCGGCCTGGCCCCGGGCGCCCTCGCGAGCGTCCAGCAGCGCGCCGACTGGTGCGGCAAGGCGGCGCAAGGCCTGGACGCGAGTGCAGGAGTCGGGCGCGTCGCCGCGTTCTTCAACAATTTCGATGCGGACATCGCGCGCTCGACCCTGCACGTGTTCCAGCCGGCGGTGCAGATGTCGGTGGACGGACTCTATTTCTTCCTCGCGGGTTTGATCGTGGGCCTGATCGTGATCAACATCATCGTGTTTCCATTCCGCGTCGCCGCGCGCCGCCGACGCGAACGCGCCCATTATCGGTGACCATGTCCACATCCGAGACAAAGCGCCTGGCTGGACGCGTGGCATTGGTAACGGGCGCCTCGCGCGGCATCGGCGCGGCGGTGGCGCAGCGCTTTGCGGCCGAGGGCGCGCACGTGATCGCCGTCGCCCGCACCGTGGGCGGGCTCGAAGAACTCGATGACGCCGTCAAGGCGGTCGGCGGAGCCGCCACCCTGGTGCCGCTCGATTTGCGCGACCTCGACCGCATCGATCCGCTGGGCCCGCAGTTGCACGCCCGCTTCGGGCAGCTCGATGTGTTCGTCGCCAACGCCGCCATCCTCGGCACGGTCGGCCCCCTCTCCCACCACGACGCGAAATTCTGGGACGAGGTCTTCCGCGTGAACGTCAGCGCCAACTGGCGTCTCATCCGCACGCTCGAGCCGCTGTTGCGGCTATCGGATGCGGGCCGCGCCGTTTTCGTGTCGTCGGCGGCAGCCCACAGCGCCCGCGCCTATCTGGGAGCGTATGCGAGCAGCAAGGCGGCCCTCGAGGCCATGGCCCGTAGCTGGGCGGCCGAGCTCGCGAACACCAGGATACGCGTCAACATCGTCGATCCCGGGGCGACGCGCACCGCCATGCGCGCGAGCTTCATGCCCGGCGAAGATCCGATGACCTTGCCCGCCCCCGACGAGATGACCGGCATCTACGTCGACCTCGCGAGCCCCGACTGGACGCGCACCGGCGAGACGCTCAAAGCCTATCGAGCAGCGTGACCGGCCCTACGCTTCGTCGACGTACGGGTTCTCGGTCTGCCGCAGCACGATGCGGATCACCGTGCCCCTAAGCTTGAATGTGTCGCGCAGGCCGTTGGTGAGATAGCGCAGGTAATCGTCGGGCAAGGTCGTCAGCTTGGCGCCGAAGATCGCGAAGGTTGGCGGCCGCGTCGCGACCTGGCGCATGAAGCGCAGCCGCGGCCTCCGGCCGCGGACGAGCGGCGGCGGATGTGATTCGGTCATGCCCCCGAGCCAGCGGTTGAGGGGCGGCGTGGGCAGCCGCGTGTTCCAGGTCTCGAAGCCGTCGACGACGGCGCGCACCAGCGCATCGAGCTTGCGGCCGTGCAGCGCCGACACCATGACCGTGGCGACGCCCGGGACCTGTGACAGCGACCGCTCGACGCGGTCCTTCAGCTTGCGCGCCGCCGCGCCCGGATCGTCCACGAGGTCCCATTTGTTGATCGCGAGCACCAGCACGCGGCCTTCCTCGACCACCAGGCGCGCGATCGCGAGGTCCTGCTTCTCCAGCATCGCGGTGGCGTCGAGCACCAGGATCGCCACCTGCGCCTCGCGCACGGCCTGGATCGTCTCGGCCGTGGACAACCGCTCGATCCGGTCCTCGATGCGCGCCTTCTTGCGCAGGCCGGCCGTATCCACCAGCACGAAGTTGCGTCCCTGCGAGGTCCACGGGATCTCGATCGCATCGCGCGTGATTCCGGGCTCGGCCCCGGTCAGGAGGCGCTCCTCGCCCACCAGGCGATTGACCAGGGTCGACTTGCCGACATTCGGCCGGCCGATGACCGCGACGCGGATCGGCCGTTCGGTCTCCGCGTCCGCCTCACCCGCCGCCTGTTCCGCGCTGCGGTCTTCGCGATGCGGCAGGACCGCGTCCTCCGGCGCGTAGGGCCGCAGGGCCGCGTGCAGATCGGCGAGCCCTTCGCCGTGCTCGGCCGAAATCGCCGTCACCTCGCCGAGCCCGAGGCCAGCGGCCTCACCCGCACCGGCCACCCCGGCACTGCCCTCGCATTTGTTGGCCACGACGACGACCGGGCGGCCGGCCTTGCGCAGCCAGTTCGCGAAATGCCGGTCGGTGCCGGTGACCCCGGCCCGCCCGTCGAGGACGAACAAGATCACGTCAGCGTCCGCGAGAGCGCGGCCGGTCTGCGCGTGCATGCGCGCGGCCAGCGACCGCGCCGGCGCCTCGTCGAGACCGGCGGTGTCGATCGCGGTGAAGCGGAGGTCGCCGAGCTGCGCCTCCGCCTCGCGCCTATCGCGGGTCACGCCGGGCGTGTCGTGGACCAGCGCCTTGCGCCGGCCGACGAGACGGTTGAACAGCGTCGATTTGCCGACGTTCGGCCGGCCCACGATCGCGACGCGGAACATCGGGATTCCAGCTAGCGCAGCGCGACAAGCTCGGCGTCGTCGGTCAGGACGTAGACCGTCCCGCTCGCCACCACCGGCAACACCGATACGCCGCCCGGCAAGTTGATGTTGGACAGGATTTCGCCGCTCTCGGGCGACGCGACGATCGCCTCGCCCGCGGTATTGGCCGCGAACAGGCGGCCCCCGGCGACGATCGGCCCGACCCAGGTGATCACGCCCGTCTTCTTCTTTTCGTCGTCATAATGATGCAGCTGCCGCGTCCAGCGGATGCGGCCGTCGCGCCGGCTCACGCACAGCAAGTTGTCGTCATCGGTGATCATGTAGAGGAAATCGCCCGCCACCCAGGGCGAGTTGAAGCTCCCGAGATCCTGCTCCCAGATACGGGCCCCCGACCTCAAATCGATGTCGACGAGGCGGCTGGCATGTCCCGCCGCGATCACCTGCCCGTGATCCACAACCGGGAAGCCGCGCACGTCGGGCAATGCCGAGACCGCATCGGATTTCTGGATGCCCGCCAGGGAATCGGACCACAGCACGCGCCCGTTGTCGACGCGCAGCGCGAACAGCTCGCCCGACGACAAGCCCGCGATCAGCATGTTGCCGGCCACGACCGGTGCGGCCCCGCCGTAAATCCCGGCCCCTTCGGCCAGGCCGCTATGCGTCCACAGCTTGCGCCCCGTCGCGATATCGAGCGCATGGATCTGGTTGTCGCTGCTGACCGCGAAGACGCGGCCATTGTCGACCGCGGGCCCCGAGCGGAACGGGCCCGTCAGAGTCGTCCGCCAGATCTCCTTGCCGTTCTCCGGATCGACGCAGATCACCTGCGCGTACCCCGTGGCGACGTAGAGCCGGCCCTCGAAATAGGCGGCACCGCCGCCGCTGCCGCCGCCCGAACGGTCGTCGTCCGGCGTCAGGTCCACCCGCCAGATGCTCTTCCCGGTCGCGGCATCGATGGCGCTCAATCGTTCGTCGGCATCGATCGCATAGACCCGGCCCGAGGCGACGATCGGTGCTGCCGAGATGCGTCCGTCCCGGCTGTTCCCGCTTCCGATGCTCGTCCGCCAGGCGATGTCGAAGCCCTTGACCGCCGGATTGGCGATGAACTCGCCGACATAGCCGGCCGGCTGCGGCCAGTCGCGATTATCCGTTTCCGGCGGCAGCTGCACCGAGACGGAGGCGATGCGCGCATCGGCGATGACGCCTTCGTTCTGCGGCAGGACCGGGATGCGTTCGCCCGGGATCGGATCCTTCCTGGCGCTGCCGAACCAGCTTCCCTCACCGCACGCGACCAGCGTCGCTGCAGCGGCGGCGAGCATGAACAACCGGGCCAGCTTCATCGTCGTGTGCCTCAGCCGGCCAGCGCCGCCAGCATTTCCGCAGCGCGCGCGCGTACGGCCGCAGGCGCCTGGGGATCGTCGGAGATCCGGCTGTAGGCCTTGCGTGCGTCGTCGATCTTGCCGGCCTTGACGGCGGCCGCAGCTTCGATCTCCCACGCAAGGTAACGCCACGGGCTCGTCGGCGCTGCCAGCGTGGCGAGGTCTTTCTCGACGTCGCCCGGATTTGGCGTGTCGAGACTGTCGAGTGCCGCCAGCACGGTCGCGGCATCGCGCAGCTCCCGGTCGACGCTCGTGTCGGCCGCCACCTGGCGATAGAGCACGGCAGCACCGGCGAGGTCGCCCGCGTTGGCCTTGATGCCGGCCTCCTCGAGGCGGGCCAGAGCGGTGTAGCCGGCACGGCCGGTCTGCGCGATGCTGGTGAGCGCCTTGCCGGCCTGCGCCGCATTGCCCGATTTCGCTTCGTCCAGGGCTGCGACGTATTGCGCCGCAGCCGCTTCCGCCTGCTTGCGCGAATAATCCTGCCAAGCCACGTAACCCGCGGTGGCGATGACGATCGCCACCGCGGCCGCGATGACGTAGTTGCCGTACTGCTTCCACAGCTTGAGCGCGCGGTCGCGCCTGAGGTCTTCGTCGACTTCGGTGAAGATATCGGACACGCTCTAACTCCCGGACGAATCGCGCGCTACCATAGCCCTGGCCGCCTCGCCGCGCAAAACAAACCAAGCGCCGCAGAGCCGAGGTTTTCCGAGCAAAATAAGGCATTTCGGCGGCGCCGGACGGGACCGGCACGGCGTAGACAGGGCCGCCGAAATCGGCAACACTCGATGCGACGTGGCGGCCACCGACGACATACTGGTCCACCTTGCCGACTACCGGCCGAAATCCGGCCGGGTGTTCTTCGATCGGCAGGAACTGCGCAAGATCTTGAGCCTCTACTCGACGCGCGTGGCGCGCGGCGAATGGCGCGATTACGCGATCGACGTCGGGGCCAACGGCGTGGCTGCGTTCTCGGTGTTCCGCCATGCCCGCGACTGGCCGCTCTACATCATCGCCAAGCTGGGCCCGGCGCGGCACCGCCCCGGCGGCTACGTGGTCTCCGACGGCCGCCGTACGCTGCTGCGCGGACGCACCATCGACGACGTGCTCAAGGCGCTCGAAGAAAAACTCGAACCGGCGTAAGCCCGGTCCCGGGGCCGGTTCACTGCGTGAAGGCGCTCTTCAGCGTCTGCAGGCGCGCATAGGCGTCGGTGACGGCCTGCAGGTTCTGGCGGTTGTCGGTCTTGTTGTAGCCGCCCTGGCGCGTGAGGGCGAGTTCCAAAGCCCGGATCAGCACTTCGGCGACGTCGAAATAGCCCTGGTCGCACGCCTGGTTGAAGGCGAACAGGATCTTGTCGCTCAAGCGCCTCGTGTACTCGGTCATGGCCCGGTCCGCTCCGCGGATTGCTGGATTTACCGCAACCTAGCCGCTTTTGGTTTCGGGTTCCTTAACGCCGGTTGCCGTCAGAGCCGCCGGTCGGCCGGCCCTGGCAGACGGTTGGAGAGCGCCTTCTGCAGCGCCAGCAGGTGGCGCGCCGCGGCGCCGGCGGCCTTCGTCTCGATCTCGCGATAGTGGCGGATGACCAGACGGCCAAACGGCGTCAGGACCGCCCCGCCACCCTGCCCGCCCCCGCGTTCGGTCGCCACCAGGGGCTTGCGGAACCGGCGGTTCAGGCTGTCGACCAAAAGCCACGCGCGGCGATAAGACATGCCCATCGCGCGCCCGGCTGCCGAGATCGACCCGTGACGGTCGATCAGCTCGAGGAGCCGGACCTTGCCCGGACCGATCGCGCCCCAGCCCTGGAACTCGACGCGCAGCGAAAGTCTGGCCATGCGCGCCACTCTATCACCGCCCGGATCAGGCCGCGGGGCGGCGCGGCTTCCGCCGGTCGATTTCGGCGAACACCTCGGCGGCCTTGGGCACGCCCTGCTCCCAGCGATGGCCCGCCAGGGCCTTCACGCACCAGTCGATCCGATTGGCGGTCGCCTCGGCCATCAGCGATTCATGTCCCATGTCGCGCAACGTGCGCGCGACCTCGCGCATCTCGGCCACCCGCCGGGCGCCGTGCTGCGCGGTGCGGCCGACCAGGTAGTCGACGGCCTTCGGCCAGTCCATGCCCGGATAAGTCCCGGCCAGCGATTCAAGCACCCGCTCGGTGACCCCCATCTCGGACGCGGCGTAGAGGGATTCGAGCATCAGCGCCTCCATGCCCTTGATGATGACGCTGCGAAACATCTTGATCGAGGATGCCTGGCCGATCTCCTCGCCCACCGCCTCAACCCGCATGCCGAACGGGCGCAGCAGGTCCGCGAGCGCCCGCGCCGCCGTCCCCGCCAGCAGGATCGGCACCTTGTGGCCGTGCGGCGGGACCGATTCCATCACAGCGGCCTCGACAAACCGCGCACCGCTGGCGGCGAGCGCCTCGGCATTCGCCCGCTTGACCGCGGGCGAGGTCGAATTGATGTCCATGTAGAACTGGCCGGCCTCGAGGCCGGACCCGCTGGCGCGCGCCGCGTCGTTCGAGGAGGCCGCCGTCACCGCCGACAGCACGACGTCGCTTCCCTTCACCGCCTCGGCGTGGCTCTTCGCACAGGTCACGCCGATCTCGACCGCGCGGCGGCGGATGCGCTCGCCGGCATCGCCCGGCTTGTCGAACAGGATATCGTAGGTTCGCATCGGCCCCGCCCCCGCGGCCTTGAGGCCGCGCGAGATATGCTGGGCCGCTTCGCCGAAGCCGATGAACGTGAAACTTGTCGCCATCCTCAACTCTCCTCGCCTGTCACGGATCGTTACGATCAGCCGCACGGCCTTTCCTGTCAATGGCTTACCAGAGCATGGCGGAATCGCTGGTTCCGTCTTATGTTCAAGCCTGAGAGCCTTTTCGGGAGTGAACGACGATGGATGCGGCAGTCTCGCCCAAGCACAATATCGAACCGGTCCGGCAGGAGTTCTACCAGCGGATCGGCAAGTCCAACCTGGCCCCCCTGTGGGAAGTGCTGGGAAAGCTGGTGACCGCCGAGCCCGATACGCTCACCGAGGCGCATCTGTGGAAGTACGATGCGATCCGTCCGTTCCTGATCGAGGCCGGCAAGCTGATCACGGCGAAGGAGGCCGAGCGGCGCGTCCTGATCCTCGAGAACCCCGCGTTTCCGGGTGAGTCGAAAATCACCCGCAGCCTGTTCGGCGGCCTGCAGATCATCTTCCCGGGCGAGATCGCCCCGCCGCACCGCCACTCGCAGGCGGCCTTGCGCTTCATCATCGAAGGCCAGGGCGCCTACACCGCGGTCGACGGCGAGCGCACGATGATGCACCCGGGCGACTTCGTGATCACCCCATCCTGGACGTGGCACGACCACGGCAACATCGGCGACGGGCCGATGGTGTGGCTTGACGGCCTCGACATGCACATGATCAAGCTGTTCGAGGCGAGCTTCCGCGAGGGCCACGAGAGCGAAGACGCGATGCAGCCGGAACGCCCGGAAGGCGATTCCTTCGCCCGCTACGGCACGAACATGCTGCCGGTCGAGGACGAGTACAACCGGCCGAATTCGCCGGTGTTCAATTATCCGTACGATCGCAGCCGCGAAGCGCTGGAGACCATGAAAAAGCGCGACAAGTGGAGCCCATGGCACGGGCTGAAGATGAAGTACATCAACCCGCGCAACGGCGACGCGGCCATGCCGTCGATCTCCACCTTCCTCCAGCTCCTGCCCAAGGGCCTCAAGACGCAGCCCTACCGCTCGACCGACAGCACGGTGTTCGTGTGCACCGAAGGCCGCGGCAAGACCACGATCGGCGACAAGGTGATGCAGTGGGGGCCGCGCGACATCTTCGTCGTGCCGAGCTGGGCGAAGCACGTCCATGAGGCGGGTGAGGAATCGGTCCTGTTCAGCTTCTCCGACCGCGTCGTCCACGAGAAGCTCGGCTTCTGGCGCGAGCAGAAATTCCCCGCAGCCGTCTGACGGCGGCGCAAATTGCGCTTGTCTCCGCCCGAGCAGCGTGCTTCGCTTTTGACGGAATAGTCAAAAGCGGAGACACGTCATGGCCGAGCCGATCTGGAACCAGTTCCTCACCGACCGCGACAAGGCCGTCTTCGCGACGTCGGGTTACGGCACGCGCGCCGGGTTCGGAAAGCGCCCGGCCCTGCTGGTCATCGACGTGAACTATAATTTCTGCGGCGACAGGCCCGAGCCGATCCTTGACTCCATCAAGCGCTGGCGCAATTCCTGCGGCGAAGAGGCGTGGGTGGCGCTCAAGGTCCTCAAGAAGCTCATCGATGCGGCACGGGCCAAGGGCCTGCCGGTGATCTACACGACCGGCATCCGCCGCGACGACAACTGGGACAGCGGCAGCTGGTCCTGGAAGAACAACCGCACGGCCGAGCGCCCGCAGCCGAAATCCAACCTCGACGGCAACGAGATCATGCCGGAGATAGCACCCGGTCCGCGCGACATCGTGATCAAGAAACAGAAACCGAGCGGCTTCTTCGGCACCAACCTCGCGAGCTATCTGGTGCTGCTCGGCGCCGACAGCCTGATCGTCACCGGGACCACGACGAGCGGCTGCGTGCGCGCCACGGTTCTGGACGGCTTCAGTAGCAACTACCGCCAGACCGTGGTCGAGGATTGCTGTTTCGACCGCTCGCAGGCCTCGCACGCGATCAACCTCTGCGACATGAACGCGAAATACGCGGATGTCATGCGCAGCGACGAGGTCATCGAATATTTCAAAGGGCTGCCGGACGGCCTGTTCGACCTGCCGCGCGGCACGCCCGCGAACTCCTAGGCGCTACTGCCGCACGGACGGGGTCTCGATCGGCAGCCCCCGGCCGCGCCAGGCGAGAAACCACTCGAGCGCGATATAGGTCTGGCTGCCGAGCGGCTCGGGCTCGGCGCCGATCGATTCATTGCAGTCCTGGAAGCGCCGGTGGACCGAACCGAGATTCTCCCAGCGCACCCGGTAGGTCGGAAAGCCGTTGGTCTGGCCCTGGCTGACGATCTCGTCGCGCAGCCGCTTGCCCACGTTCTGCTCATGGCAGCTGGCACAGGCGAGATTGAACCGGCCGCGCCGGGCGCGGAAATAGGCCTCGCCCGACGCGATCGCGTCGCGATCTTCGGGAATCGATTGGGGCAGGCCGCGCGACTGGTTGCGGATCGCGGCCGTGAGGGCCAGAAGCGCGTTGGATTCATAACCCAACGCCGGGGCCTGCATGCGCAGGGTGCGGCACTGCTCGATCTGCAGCTCGAGATTGACGAGGCGCCCGTCCGCCGCGCGCTTGGGAAACTGGATGCCCTTCATCGATGAGAGCTCGCCGTGGCACGTGGCGCAGCTCTTCCCCGCCCTACCTTCGACTTTGTTCCACAGATCCTGCCCCTGGCTCACCCACAGCATGCCGGGGTTGGAAAAGTCGTCCGCCTGCATGTCCTTGAGCCCGGGCGTGATGAAGTCGTGGCCGGAGCGCGGCCGCCAGTTCTCCGGCAATCCGCCACGGGCGGCCGACACGAACAGCACCGCAGCACCCGCCAACACCAGCGCCGCCGCCGCGACCGCTACGCGACGAGGATGGGGGCGGAGTGCCGGTAGATCGTGCCGTCGTCGTCGGTCCATTCGAAATCGAACGTACCGCTGTCGGCTGCGACAGCAAAGAAGGACATATAGGGATTGGCCGAGACGGCCGTGCCCCAGTCGCAATCCACCACGATCTCGCCGTTGTAGCGGCAGACGAAGCGGTGGATGATCTTGCGCGGGATCACTTGCCCGTCCTGGTCGTAGCGCAGACCGTTCTCCATCGGGTGGTTGATCAGCGCCTTGATCTCGAACACGTCGCCGCGCTGGGCGCGCACCGGCACGCGGATGAGGATCTTCGGGGTCTCGGGTGTGTCGGGGTGCCGGGCGTCAGTGGGCATCGTAGATCTCGGCGCAGGCGCCGCTCGTGATCGTGATGTCGGCGGCGGTCGACCACAAGGAGCCATCGCCCAGCTCCGCCACCGCCGTCACGGTCTGGCTGCGCGCCAGGCGGATGCGCGTGGAGATCTCGGCCTTGCCCGCCCGCGGCCCGAACCGGTACTCGGCCGCGCGCGGAAACGGATTGCCGGGCGCCAGCAGGACGATCCGCTTCACGTTGGCCGGCGGCTCGGCGACGGACAAGGTGATCGGCACGGCCAGGCCATTCTCGGCGAGCGGCGACAGCTTCATCGCGATCACGCCGGGCTTCGGCCGGCGGTCGGCGAATATCTCGCCGAGCAGATGGTCGAGCGGTTCCTCGGCGCGGACGAAACCGGCGGCCACCAGGGCCGCCGACCCGATCAGGACCTTGCGTCGATCGACGGGAGCCATCGCACCTGCACCGCTTCGCGATAACGAAATAACTTGCTGATGACGAATGGCCAGAATACTGCTGCGAGACCCGCCCCGTCGAGGCGCTCACACCGATGTGAGCGCTCCGCCATGACAAAGGATGACCGGACGTGCAGCCCCCCGCCACATCAGGTATGCGGCTCGAAGAGGTCGATACGCCGGCACTGCTGGTGGACCTCGACGCGTTCGAGCGCAACCTCAGGCGCATGGCGGACGCCACACCTCCAGGCGGCCGCCCGCGGCTGCGGGCGCACGCGAAAACGCACAAGTCGCCGGCGATCGCCCATCAGCAGATCGCCCTGGGTGCTGTCGGCATCTGCTGCCAGAAGGTCAGCGAGGCCGAGATTTTCGTCGGCGACGGCGTGGCCGACGTGCTGGTGTCCAATGAAGTGGCCGGCGCCCCCAAGCTGCGGCGCCTCGCTGCCCTGGCGCGCCGCGCGCGGATCGGCGTGTGCGTCGACGACGCGGGCAACATCGCCGATCTCGAGGCCGCGGCGGCGGAGGTCGACGCCCGTCTGCGCGTCCTGGTCGAGATCGACGTCGGTGCGGCGCGCTGCGGTGCCGCCCCGGGCGAGCCGGCCGTGCGGCTGGCCGAGCTCATCGCCAGGGCGCCCCGCCTCGAATTCGGCGGCTTGCAGGCCTATCACGGCTCGGCACAGCACATCCGCAGCTTTGCCGAGCGGCGGGCCGCGATCCAGCGCGCCGCGGACATGGCCGATCACACCAAGACCTTGTTGCGCCGCCGGGGTTTCGATTGCCCGATCATCACCGGAGCCGGAACCGGCTCTTACCGGTTCGAGATCGAAAGCCGCGTGTACGATGAGCTCCAATGCGGCTCGTACGTGTTCATGGACGCGGATTATGCGCGCAACCTCGACGCGGATGGCGCCGCCACACCCGAGTTCGAGCACAGCCTGTTCATCTGGACCACGGTCATGAGCCGCCCGACCGAGGACCGCGCCGTGGTCGATGCCGGGCTCAAGAGCTACAGCACCGACTCAGGCATGCCGGTCGTCTGCGACGCGCCCGACGCGGTTCTCGATCGCGCCTCGGACGAGCACGGGCGCATCATCCTGAAGCGGCCGACGAACGCGTTCCGCGTCGGCGACAAGATCCGCCTCATCCCCGGCCATTGCGATCCCACGGTCAACCTGCACGACTGGTATGTCGGCGTGCGGAACGGCCGCGTGGAAGCGCTGTGGCCGATTGCCGCGCGCGGGGCGCTGACTTGAGCTGGAGTTGATGCATGTCCGTTGATGCTTCCTCATCGGCCGAGTGGACCGACATCCGCGATGGCGTGCGGGCGCTCTGCCAGCGCTTTCCCGGCGAATATTGGCGCAAGCTCGACCGCGAGCGCGCCTATCCCACCGACTTCGTGCGCGCGCTGACCGACGCCGGGTATCTCGGCTGCCTCATCCCCGAGGAATATGGCGGCAGCGGGCTCGGCATCGGCGCCGCGGCGGCGATCCTCGAAGAGGTGCACAAGAACGGCGGCAATGCTGCCGCCTGCCACGCGCAGATGTACACGATGGGGACGATCCTGCGGCACGGGAACGCTGCGCAGAAAAAGGCGTATCTGCCGGACATCGCCACCGGCAGGCGCCGCTTACAGGCGTTCGGCGTGACCGAGCCGACCGCGGGGACCGACACGACCTCGATCCGCACCACGGCCGTGCGCCAGGGCGACCGGTATGTGGTGAACGGACAGAAGGTCTGGACCTCGCGCGCCGAACACTCGGACCTGATGCTGCTGCTCGCGCGCACCAGTCCGCGCGATACGGTGGCGAAAAAGACCGAGGGGCTCTCGGTGCTGATCGTCGACATGAAGGACGCCCTCGGCCGCGGCCTCACCATCCGGCCGATCCGCACGATGATCAATCACGCCACGACCGAGATCTTCTTCGACAACCTCGAAGTGCCGGCGGCCAATCTCGTGGGCGAGGAAGGAAAAGGCTTCCGCTACATCCTCGACGGCATGAACGCCGAGCGCATCCTGATCGCGGCCGAATGCCTGGGCGATGCGCGCTGGTTCATCGCCAAGGCGACGGCCTATGCCAAGGAGCGCGTGGTGTTCGGCCGCCCGATCGGCCAGAACCAGGGCATCCAGTTCCCGATCGCGCGCGCTTATGCGGCGACCGAGGCGGCGGAGCTTATGGTCAAGCGCGCGATTTCGCTGTTCGATGCCGGCCGGCCGTGCGGTGCCGAGGCGAACCTCGCGAAGCTCACCGCGGCCGACGCATCCTGGCAGGCGGCCGATATGTGCCTGCAGACGCATGGCGGCTTCGGCTTCGCGGAGGAATACGACATCGAGCGCAAGTTCCGCGAGACGCGCCTCTATCAGATCGCCCCCATCTCGACCAACCTCATCCTGGCCTACATCGCCGAGCACGTGCTGGGGCTGCCGCGCTCGTATTAGCCCCATGCGGCGTTAACCTTTTTTAAGCTACACTCGGCCATCCTGTGGACAACAGCGGCGAGTCCTTCGCGGACGGCCGCAGGAGCGCGCCCATGAAAAAATACGTTGCCGGTCCGATGGACAAGAAGTCCTCCGCGGGCTTCTGGGGCCGCGATATGGATTCCCGCGACCTCGCGGCGCAGCGTCAGTTCCTGGAGCAGCTCAATCTGTCAGTCGCCGTCGCCAACCGCGAGGTGATCCATCAGCAGATCCCGAACCTCAACAAGGAAACGTTCCAGCAGCTCGCGGTGATGGTGGCGAAGTTCCGCGCCAACTACCTCGAGGCGGCGATCAAGCTCTCCGGCTCGCCCGGATCCTGCGACAGCGAGTGCCTGGCCGATCTCCGGCGCAAGCGCGAGCTCTACGACGAGGGCCGCGCGGCCTTCGAGGCGCTCGAGCGCGCGATCGAACGCGGCTACGTCGATATCGGCAAATAGCGGCGTCTAGTGACCGGCATGCGCCTGCGCTGCCGGAATGTCGCCCAGTTGGAAATAGATCGTGAAGACGCGCGGCTCGTTGCTCGGCTTGCCGTCGGGCGGCAGGCGGAACGGCTGCGCCAGCCGCATCGCCTGCAGGAACGTCTCGATCGCCTGGCGGATCGGTGCCGCCTCCGGGGTGAGCAGCGCGTCGTAGTTCGCGATCATCTCGCGCGGATTCCACGGATCGTTCTTCCCGAACGGCGGCCCCAGCATGCCGTTCGGCAACAGCACGATCTGCGCGCCGCGCAGGACGATCTCCCGGTAGCGCGGGTTGTGGTAGTCGATCAGCCAGTGCTGCGCGATTTGCATCAAGATGAAATCGGGCACCGTCTGTGCCGCCGGCTTTTCCGAGTGGCCGCTCGGAAGGTTGTCTTCGTTAGGTTCATGCCGCCCGATGGTCACCGGCATCGATTCCGCCTTGCTCGAATTCGCCGGCAGCGCCGGTGCAGCGCTCGCCACCGTGCGGTGCTGCAGGTTCGGTGAGGCCGGTCGCTCGCGCGGCGGTGCGGGCGATTGCGACGGATGCGGCGGGGGCGCGGCCTGCTCCTTGATCGGCGCCTCGGCGAGCTGCGGTGGCGGCGGCGGCGGCAACCCCTCGGGCTTGGGCGGGGCCGGAGGCGGCGGTGCCATGGCCTCGGGCTGTGGCGGCGGCTCGGGCCGCTTGGGCGGCGGGGGCTTCGGCAGCTGGACCACGTCGACCACGAACTCGGGCGGCGTCGGCTCCGGGGCCGACCACGCCCCATAGATGAGCACCGCCGCAATCCCGAGATGCAGCGCGAACGACAGCACCACGCCTGTCGTCAGGGCTTTGGGGTGCCGATCGGTATCGGGAGCGTCACGAACGTCTATGAACGTCGCTGTCGCCATGTGGCCATTATACCCTGCCCCCGGGAGTGGGCAGGCCGCAAAACTTCGTGCAAACTGGCACGGATTCGGCCGCACTACGGGGGAACTGCCACCTATGAACGTCAATTGTAAGGGGTTGTTCGCGCTCCTGCCCCTCGGGCTCCTGCTGGCGGCCTGCGGCAGTGAACCCGGCGGGCCCCCGCAATTCGCGGAGCTGGTGCCGGTCGAGATGATGCAGGCGGCGGTGCCCCCCGCCCCGCCTCCGCCGCCCGTGGAAGCCAAGGCAGCCGAACCGGCCGCCGCCGGGCCCGTCTACGGCGGCCATCTGGCCTCGTATTTTCGCGCGGAGGACGCGCGCCGCGGCTGGAACATCATCGTCCACCAGCAAAGCAGCATCGGCTCGCTCAAGCCGCATATCGTACCGATCAAGACCGCCAAAGGCCCCATGGTGCGGCTGATCGCGGGCGACTTTCCGACCGAGGCCGAGGCCAGGCGGTTCTGCACCTGGGCGCACGAGCAGCATCTTTACTGTGCGGTGATGGCCCTGGCCGCCGGCGACCAGGCCGCCATGCCCGTTACGGCGCCCAAAGCGGCCCCTCGCCGACGCGCCAAAAGGTGAGCCGCGGGGAGGGCCAGGAATGGCCGTTATGCTAATTTGGCGAGGCACTTAAGCCCTGGCCCGGGGGCTGCTGAATCTAGTCGCCATGGCTTAACAGTTCGTGCATATTCGGTGATTGCGCCGCTCGCCGCGGAAAATCAGCGACCGGCGCCTTTTGGCGTGCCCGCACCGCGAAATGCTACACGACGGTCGCAGCGAGCCTGAAAGAACGCTGACGAGAACACGTACACCGCGAATAGAGACTAAGAACGATGTCACTGCCGCCCAAACAAGGCCTGTACGACCCCGACCGCGAGCACGACTCTTGCGGCATCGGCTTTGTCGCGAACATCAAAGGCCGGAAGAGCCACGAGATCGTCCGCCAGGGTCTGCAGATCCTGATCAATCTCGATCACCGCGGAGCGGTCGGCGCGGATCCGTTGACGGGCGACGGGGCGGGCATCCTGATCCAGACGCCGGATGCGTTCCTGCGCGCGGTGTGCGCGGAGCAGAACATCACCCTTCCGCCGGCCGGCCACTACGCCGTTGGCATGATCTTCCTGCCGCGCCCGGAGGCTGCGCGCGAGATCGCGATCGGCGTCATCGAGCGCTTCATCCGCGCCGAAGGCCAGACGATCCTCGGCTGGCGCGACGTGCCGGTCGACCGCACCGGCCTCGGCGAAACGGTCAAGAACTCGGAGCCGGTGATCCGCCAGGTGTTCATCGGCCGCGCGGCCGCCCTCAAGGACCAAGACGATTTCGAGCGCCGGCTGTTCATCATCCGCAAGCAGATCCAGACCACGACGACCGCGATGGCCCAGAAGGGCGAGCCCGAGGGCATCAACCAGCTCTACATCCCCTCGATGTCGTCGCGCACCCTGGTCTACAAGGGCCTCCTCCTCGCCCACCAGGTCGGGTCGTTCTATCGCGACCTCGCGGACGAGCGGCTGGTCTCGGCACTCGCACTCGTCCACCAGCGCTTCTCGACCAACACCTTCCCGTCGTGGCGCCTCGCGCATCCCTACCGGATGGTCTGCCACAACGGCGAGATCAACACGCTGCGCGGCAACATCAACTGGATGGCCGCGCGCCGGCACTCGATGAAATCGCCGCTGTTCGGCGACGACATGCAGAAGCTGTGGCCGCTGATCCCCGAGGGCCAGTCGGACACCGCCTGCTTCGACAACGCGCTCGAACTCCTGGTGCAGGGCGGCTACACGCTCGCGCACGCGATGATGCTGCTCATCCCCGAGGCGTGGGCCGGCAACCCGCTGATGGATGAACAGCGGCGCGCCTTCTACGAGTATCACGCGGCGCTGATGGAGCCGTGGGACGGCCCGGCGGCGATCGCCTTCACCGACGGCCGCCAGATCGGCGCCACGCTCGACCGCAATGGCCTGCGCCCGGCGCGATACCTCGTGACACACCACGATGTGGTGATTATGGCGTCCGAGAACGGTGTCCTTCCGGTAGTTCCGGGGAACGTTCGTTTCAAGGG
>DATJPD010000229.1:0-2294 GCA_035506575.1 Alphaproteobacteria bacterium | reverse complement strand
TGGGGCGCCCGCTATCCCAAGCTCGTCGCCTGGGTCGAGGAAACGATCGACGAGACGCTCACCTTCTACCGGCTCCCTCGCCAGCACCATAAGCATCTCAAGAGCACGGATGAGATCGACAAGCGGTTTTTGCGCCGACGTGCCGTTTTTGGGATGCGCGAGCGACCTCGTAGCGAAGCGCGGCGCGTCGGCTGCAAGCGCCGCCAGGCAGCCTATTCGCTCCTTGCCGGATTGAGGCGCTCGCGCGCCCCGGCCTTCGGCGGACGCGTTCTCCAGCGATCGACGAAGCGCGCGTAGTTGCGTTCCGCCTGCTCGGCGAGTTGCTGCTCCTGATCCCGCAACGCCTTGACGTTATAGGCGTAGGCTGGACCTCGCCGATTGCCCTTCGCTTGCGGCTTGCCGGCCTGCAGCTCCATGGCGCGTGTCTTGTTGGCCACCAGGGCCGGCCGCGCCCACAGGTAGTCCTGGTCTTTGGTCAGGACGTGCCAGCAAAGCACCGCCAGCTTCCGCGCCACCGCGACCGCGGCGACCTGATGGCCGCGTCTGGCCCGGATGCGGACGAAGAAGGCGTGCAACGGGCCCGGCGCCTTGGCCACCGCCCATGCCGCCTCGACCAGCATCGCCCGAGCATGGCTGCGCCCGACCTTGCTGATGCGGCCATGATGGGCGACGCCGAGCCCGGACTGGCGCACCCGAGGGTTCAATCCGAAATAGCTCACGAGCTTTCCCGGGCTCTTGAACCGGCTGATGTCGCCGATCGCCGCCAGGATGCCCGTCGCCACCGTCAGATTGACGCCGGTGATCGTCAGCAGCCGCTTCACGGCGCCGTCATCGAGCGCGCCCTCGGCGATCTCGCGGTCGAGAACGGCGAGGTCCTCGGCGAGCCGGTCGAGTTCGCGCAGATGGCGGGCGATCGCCTCCCGTTCATCGTCGGGCAACGGCTGTCGCTCGAGCCACGCCCGTCCCGGCCGATTGAACAGGTCGGAGTGAGGACACTTCGGGACGAGGTGGGCGTGCAGGATGGAATGGACCTCGTTCTTGATCCGGGTGCGATGGCGAACGACCTGATAGCGGCGGGCGGTCAGCCGGCGCTTACGCTCGGTCTCCGCATCGGGCGTCCAGATCTCCGGCAGAAACCCGGCCGCGAACAGGTTCGCCAGCGTTCCGGCGTCGACCTTGTCGGTCTTCACGTGAGCGTAGGCGATCGCCTTCACCTGCAGCGGATTGGCGATCACGACCCGCCGTACGAACGGCGAGAGGACCCGCGACACCGCCATCGCGTTGCCGGTCGCCTCGATGACCACTTCGTCCGTCGGCTGCAGCTTCCCGCCCAGCCCTTCGAGGGCGGTCCGGGTCATGTCGACCCGGCCGAAGCTCCGCAGCTTGCCGTCTTCCCAGATCACCACCTCGCCGAAGGTCCGGTGGATGTCGACGCCAATCACCCTCCTCATCCGCGCCTCCCGTGCCATTGCATGCGGGAGCGGTGGGCGACACGACACCTACGGATTCGCGCTCGCGGCGCAACCGGGCAAGTCGCAGAGGCGGCCAGCTACTAACTCGAGCTCTCGGCTCATCGTGCGTGAACGGCCTGCCCACACCTTCGTGCTCCCGGCGCCTCTGTCCCGGATGGTCGCACCATACGCCGCAAGCTCGTCGCCCGCAGCCGGGTCTTCGACGCCGGCCCCTCTCATACCGGTTACGAATGCTATCGAGCGCCCCAACGGCGAGATCAAACGACGAACCAACGTCGTCGGCATCTTTCCCAACGACGACGCCATCGTCCGCCTCGTCGGCGCTATCCTGATGGAGCAGAACGACGAATGGGCCGTGCAGCGCGCCCGCTACATGACGCTGGAAACCATCGCCCCCATCAGCGATAATCCCATCGTCATCCTGCCCGCCGTGGCCGCATGACAACCCGGCCCCGCCGGCGATAGGCGATGGCTCCCCTGCTACACCACCCCTCGGGACACGATCAACGCGGGGGAGGGGGACCATGCGACGCATGGTGGAGGGGGCAGGGCCGGCCCTTGCCCCCAAACGAACCGAATGGGCGGCGACGTGAAAAAGACCTACTCCCCTGCAAGGGCGCTATCGAACCAGTCGAGGTCCTTGCGCAGCGCCGCAATCTGCGGGAGGCGCCGCTGATCTCATTTAGGCAACGCGGCGATCCGCTTCGCAAGATCATCCAGCATCCAGAAGTCTCTCGGCGCCAGTTGGCCTTTCCCCTCCATCTGTTGCGCAATCTCCAACGCGCGGGTCAAAAAGCTTCGCGCCGCGGCCCGATCAATCCC
>DATJPD010000228.1:0-3248 GCA_035506575.1 Alphaproteobacteria bacterium | reverse complement strand
CCGGCCTGGAGAAGGCGCTGGCGGCGCTGTGGCCCGAGGTGCCGACCCAGCGCTGCACCGTTCACAAGCACTGCAACCTGCTGGCGCACGCCCCCGATCACCTGCACGAAGAGGTCTCGGCCGACTATACCGACATGATCTACGCCGAAACCGCGAAAGAGATCGCCGAGCGGCGCAAGGCCTTCCTGCGCAAGTGGCGGCTCAAGTGCCGGGCGGTCGCCGACAGTCTGGAGGAAGCGGGCGACCGGCTGTTCACCTTCACCCGCCTGCCACCGGGCCAGTGGCGCTCGGCGCGCACCACCAATGCCGTCGAACGGCTGCACGAGGAGTTCAAACGGCGGATCAAGACCCAGACCGTGCTGCCGTCGCCGGAGACCGCGGCGATGCTTGTATGGGGTGATGTCCGTCAATCTTTTCCTTGGGGTCGTTTGATCTCCTTGTTCGATCGTAAGACGACGATCTCTTCATCCCGATCTCTGCATAAACGGGCGGCTGCGCGCAGCGGCAGGCTGGTTCATCGGGCGAGGCTGAAAGCAGGGGTATGCCGAGCGCGCGCATCCTCTCGCTGGTTTGTCAGCGGCGACTGGGTGGATGCCGAGGGGAGCCCGCCAGCAGGCGCGAACGATCGCGCCGCATGCTTGTATTCGGTGGGCCAGCGAGGCCCGAACCATGATGCAGCAATACGCATCGGAGGCGAAGCTCCGGGGCGGCAGGCCCATTCTGTTCTTCGGCACGAACGCCACAGCATCGATCGGGTTGCCACCAACTCGGATCATAGAAAGAGCCGGGCGAGGTCGGCTGCGTCAGGCTCCGATTGACATGCCGCCGATCTCCTCGGCTACCCGGCCGGGTGCAGCCTGACACCCTCGGGAAGCTCCCCCATCGTCGCCATGCGCCACAGCGCGATGAGCAGCTTGCGCGCCAGTGCCACGATCATCGTCTTGCGCGTGCCGGAGCGGCCGTCTGTGGTTCGCGCCCGATACCAATTCGCCAGGGCGCTTTCTTTCTGGAATTGCAGGAACCGCCACGCGAGTTGGATCATGCCGCGCCGCACCCGTGCATTCCCGGCTCGTGCAAGGCCCTTCTCCCGCCGCCGTCCACCGCTCTCGTCCGGCGAGCCGGTGAGGCCGGCGTAGCGCGCGACCGCCTTTCGATCGCGCAAAGTGCGCGACAGGATCTCGTGCACCAGCATGTCTGCCGTCT
Source organism: Alphaproteobacteria bacterium (assembly GCA_035506575.1). Classification (GTDB taxonomy): domain Bacteria; phylum Pseudomonadota; class Alphaproteobacteria; order CACIAM-22H2; family CACIAM-22H2; genus DATJPD01. Next base: position 2,045 of record DATJPD010000228.1, on the reverse strand, counting down.
CGACGCCGATGCCGATGACACGCGCAAGCAGGCGGACCATGGCGTGCCGGCCTTGCGTCCGAGAAGTCGCCTCGAGGATGCGCAGACGCCCCTCTTCGATCTCTTTGATCTGCTCTCGTACGAGCCGCAGCCGCGCCATGTCGCGGCGTAACTCGGCCAGCGTGTTCGGCGGAAGCGGGCTGCCTTCCGGCATGCGCAACGCCTCCAGGCGCTCCGAGGACTTGCGCAGCGTCGGCTTGAAACCCCGAATGCCGAGGCGCACCAAAACGCTCTTCATCCGGTTGACGATCCGGGTGCGCTCCCCGACCAGGCTCTCGCGCTCACGGTTCGGGCGCTTGGCATCTTCTTCGTCGAGCGTCGGAACCGCCGCCATGCTGCAGTGGTTTCGCTCGCCACGTAGCCAACCGAGAAACGCACGTTTCAGCAACTCGGTGTCGAGTCGGTCGGTCTTCGCGCGCCGATGCTCGCGTGACACCGCCACGCTCGCCGGATGGATCACGTGCGCTTCCACACCGCGTGTCCGCAGCCAGCGCGCCAGCCAGAAGCCATCACGCCCCGCCTCGTAGGCCACCGAAAGGCGCTTTATCGTCTTGCCCGCTCTTACGCCCTCGTCCCGCCAGCGGTGCAGCAGCGCCAACAGTGCTTCCGCATCCGGCTCGAGCTTCTTCAGCGGCTGGCGTTCTATCCCGGGAACGATACCGGCAACCAGCCAGCTCGACTGGCTCATCTCGATGACTGCGACCAGCGTGCTGTCCGGATCCAGAACGGTGAGGGATCTGCTCAGGTCGATCGGCTGCGGCATGGGGCACTCCGTCAGTTGCTTGCAGCGACGAAGGTGCAATCCCCTGCCGCCTACCCCATAGCATCTGTTCTGGGCGCTGCTCGCCTCCGGACAGATCACCATGCGCAAGATCGATGGCCACCAAACCCACCGACGCAGTCATTGACCTCGCCGCTTGAGCCGTTTACCTGAACCCGCTGGAGACACCCATCACGGCAATTCCAACCACATTCGCGACAGCACCCCGATCTTGTCATATGTGTAATTTTCGAGAATTGCCCTTAGTCGCTACGATAGAGTCTCTCGATCAAGGACTCCAGTCCAAACGAGAGCACGTAAACCGTCGGCGACCCCATCCCCGGTTGCGCGTGCGCCGAGGGGATGTCCCGGTCGATGTTGAAATAGGAGGGCAGGCGTTGCTCACCTTGAGCCAGTAGGCTCGGGGTGCTGAATCCACGAAGGAGGAGCAACGCGATGAAGGAATCTACCACATTGGCCGCCGTCGTCGCGGTGGCAATCGTCGAAGAGGCTTGGCAGGAGGTTGGAGCGAGCTTCGAGCGCTTCTGCCTGACGGCAGGCATCGCCACCCTGGCCAACATGATGGAGGAGGATGCGGCCCGGCTATGCGGCCCGCGTTATGGCCGTGCCGAGGGCAAGGCAGGGCACCGCTGGGGGAAGACCAAGGGCAAGGTCGGCTTCCACGGCGGCAAGGTCGAGATCGAACGCCCTCGTGTGCGCGCCCGTGACGGCGGCGAGGTCCCCTTGCCGAGCTGGGAGACGGCGATGTCCGAGGACCTTCTGGACAAGTGGGCGCTGAACCTGATGCTGATCAACGTGTCGACACGCCGTTTCGGCCGGGCCGTCCGGCTGCCGGAAGGCGACATTTCGGCCGCCAGGGGCACCGGCGTGTCCAAGTCGGCGGTGTCACGCCGGTTCGTGGCGCTGTCGGCGGAGCGCATGGCGGAATGGATGGCGACCGACCTGTCCGAGCTGGACCTGCTGATCATCCAGATCGACGGCATCCAGATCGAAGAGGACCTTACGCTGCTGGCCGCCATCGGCATCGACGGTGACGGCGGCAAGCATCCCCTCGGCGTGATCGAGGGGGCTACCGAGAACGCCGCCGTGGCGCAGGCGCTCCTCGACAACCTGATTGGGCGGGGCCTCGATCCGAAAGTCTGCCGCCTGTTCATCATCGACGGGGCCAAGGCGCTGTCCAAGGCGATCCGCAGGACCTTCGGCCGCCACACGCCGATCCAGCGCT
>DATJPD010000227.1:0-42030 GCA_035506575.1 Alphaproteobacteria bacterium | reverse complement strand
GATACGAGGCCTATACGGGCCCGGTCGAGAACAAGGGCGGCGTGCGCTGACCGGGTGTTTATCGCCCGGTGATGCTCTGCTCCATCCGCTGCCGCAGCTCCGCCGTGACAATGGGCTCGACCCCGAACCACAGCTTCCAGGCTGGCGGGCCCTGGTGGAGCAGCATGCCGAGCCCATTGACCGTCGGGTTGCCGCGGACGCGCGCGGCGGCCAGGAATTGCGTTTCCAGCGGCGTGTAGATGATGTCCGCGGCGAGTGCCGATCTCGGCAGCTTGTCGAGGCGGAGATCGAGCGCCGGCTGGCCGGCCATGCCCTGGCTCGTCACGTTCACGACCATGGCCACGCCATCGAGCGCGTCGTGACGCTGCTCCCACGGCCAGGGGTGGATGGGCCCGCCAAGCTCGCGGGCGACCAGGGCGGCCTTGTCCGGCGTGCGATTCACGAGGCGGATCTCGGCGGCACCCTGGCGCAGCAGCGCGTAGCAGACCGCGCGCCCGCCGCCGCCGGCACCGATCACGGCCACCGGTCCGGCGTCGGCGCGCCAGTCCGGACGAGCTTCCTTGACGCAGCCGATGAAGCCCAGCCAGTCGTTGTTGGTACCGAACAGCGTGCCGTCGCCGCGCACGACCACGCAGCTGATGGCCCCGATCTTCCGCGCGACGTCGTCGATCTCGTCGACGATCTTCATCGCCTCGAGCTTGTGCGGGATCGTCAGGTTGCAGCCGGAAAAGCCAAGCGGATGCAGCGCGCGCAAGGCCGCCGCCAGGGTGCCGGGCTTGATCGCCAGCGGCACGTAGGTCCCTGCCAGCCCCTGCTGCGCCATCCAGTAGTTGTGCATCATGGGCGAGCGCGAGTGCATCACGGGCCATCCCATGACGCCCGCCAGGAGGAAGCGGTCCGGCTTGGTCACGTCGGGCGCTTCATCCGGCGGCGCGCGCTTCGTCGAGCTTGGCGCTGAAATGGTCCCAGGTGCGCTTGAACAGCGCATCGTTCCACAATTTCTCGCGGCAGAGGGCCAGCTCTTCCTCGTTGAAGGCGTAGGGCTTGCCGATCTGCTGGGCCATGTACTGGCGCTGGGCGTTGTCCTCGAGATAGGTCAGGAGCACGAATGCGTCGATGATGCTCTTGCCGGTCGTCACCGCCCCGTGCGCCTTCATCAGCGCCGCCGGGCGGCTGCCGAGCACGTCGGTCAGCCGCTTGGCCATCTCCGGGTTGTTGATCGAGTTCGGCGAATCCAGGACCGGCAGCGGGTGGACCAGCGAGCCCTGCGCGTAGACCGGAAGATAGGGAGCGCCGGCCGTGGTGAGGATCGTCGACCAGTTCGGGTGCGCGTGAATGACCGCGTTCACGTCCGGCCGCGCCTTGTAGATGCCGGCATGGAGGTGGAATTCCAGCGGCGGCTTGCCGGTGCCCGCGACGACCTTGCCGCCGAAGTCGATCGTGATGATGTCGTCGGCGGTGAGCTGGCTGCGCTGGCACGAGCCGATGTTGATGAGCATCCGGTCGGGACCGACGCGGAGGCTCGCATGGCCGTTGTAGTCCATGATGCCCTGCCGCTCGAGCATGCGGATGCAGCGGACGAGCAGCTGCTTTTGTTCGGCCTCGCTCATGCGCCCTCCCCGGCCCTCACCAGTTCACCTGCTCGCGCACCTGCCGGCGCCACAGCTCCCAGGCGCGCATACAGGCGCCGCGGTTGGTCACGTCGGCCAGGCGGCCCTCTTCCTCGCTGAGCGAGGCCATCGGGCCGCCGCCGGCAAGGGCCGCCGTCCAGTGCTGAATGCGGGCATTGACCTCGGTATAGACGGCGCGGAAGACCGCCATCTGCAGGCTGGGGCCGCAGGCAACCGAGCCGTGCGCCCGCATCAGCGCCACGTTCTTGCCGCCCATGCATTCGGCCAGGGCGACGCCCTTGGTCTTGTCGCCGACCAGCATGTCGGTGGCGCCGAATTTCTGGCCGATGTCGAAGACCGGCACGCCTTCGGCCAGGAAGGCCGCATTGTGGAACATCGCCCGCATCGCCGTATCGACAAGCCCGAAGGGGATCACCGAGGGCGAGTGGCTGTGGACGATGCAGCTCACATCGGGGCGGGCCTTGTAGATGGCGCCGTGGATGAAACGTTCGAGGAAGCTCGCCCGCCCGTCCGCATTGCAGGGGTCGCTGTCGAGGCTGTACTCGATCAGGTCCCCGGGCGTGACCAGCGCGGGCGCCATGGCGCGCGACATGAAATAGCGGTCGGGTGCGGACGGGTGGCGGTGCGAGATGTGCCCGAACGCATCGACGACGCCGCGCTCGGCCAGGATCCGGCTCGCCGCGGCCAGATCCGCGGTGAACTCGGGCGCCACCTGCCCGCCGGACCGTGGAGCTTCCGCCATCAGACGACCACCTTGGTCATGATGCCTTTCGGAAAAATATCTTCAGGCTTCACGTGCTTGTGCGCAATCCCCTGCTGGTGGGTGTACAGCAGCATCTGCTCCCACGTCGCGCGGTTTTCCTCGATCCCGAACGGAAACGGGTCCTTGCCGAAAATCTGCTGCATCTGGCGCCCATAGGTCGGCAGCCACGCCAGCGGATAGCGCGACACGGCCGGGTCGAGCATGCGCTCGACGCTGCGTCGCTTGGATTCGTTGAATGCGTTGAAGAGATTGCGCGCAACCCACGGGTTCGCATCGAGGATGCGCTTCTGGATCGCGATGATATGCATGATCGGCCAGACTTTCGTCCGCTCGAAATAGTCCTTTTCCATCTCGAGATAGTCCGGGAACAGCCGCACGACATCCGGATGGCCGGCGAGGAAGCAGGCAGGCGGACGGGCGATGATCGCGCAGTCGATCTCACCCGCCGCGAGCATGTCCGACAGCGACTTGTCGCCGACGCGGGTGATCTCGACACCCTTAGGCAGGGTCAATTCGACCTTCTCTGCCCGCCCGGGCGCGTTCGTGCCGGCCTGATACCAGTGAACGTCCGGAAGGCGCACGCCGCAGTCGTTGTGCATCCAGCCGCGCATGTAGACGGCGGCCGAGTGCGCCCATTCGGGGGAGCCGATGCGCTTGCCCTTGAGATCCTGCACCATGCGGATGCCGGCTTTCTTGTTCACGTAGAAGGACGAGAAGCGGAACAGGCGCGAACAGACAACCGGCAGGCCCACGATGTCGCAGTCGTCGCGGGTGATCTGCGCCGAGAATTTGGCGAAGCTCAGCTCGGCCACGTCCCATTCCCGGTTCGCCGTGAAGCGGGCGAACACCTCATGGTGCCCGAGCAAGGACCAGGTGTGGTCGATCCCCTCGGCCCGGACCTCGCCGGTGCGGAAATCCCGGAAATGATCGTAGTCCGTGGTCGCGATGCTCAGCTTGAGGCGGTTCATGGACCGATTTCCGCCACGCATTCGATCTCGAGCATCATGCCGGGTGTGGCGAGCCCGGCCTCGATCGTGGTGCGCGCCGGGTAGTTACCTTCCTTGAAATAGGTTCGGTAGATCTCGTTCATCTTCTTGAAATTGCCGATGTCGACGAGAATCACGTTGACCTTGGCCACGCGATCGAACGAGCTGCCGGCCGCCTCGAGGATCGTGCCGATATTCGCCATCACCTGGCGCATCTGGCCTTCGAAATCGGGCGCCATGTCGCGCGTGCCGGGCTTGAACGGCGTCGTCCCCGACACGTAGACGAGATTGCCGACCTTGACCCCATGCGACAACGGCACCCGCGATTGGCCGAGCGTTTCGGGGTTGATGACCTGGCGTGTCGACATCCTGCCTCCTGCGGCGAGTGCGAGTGGAACGGAGAAAGACGCATCAAACGGGGCCACCCGTCAAGCCGGGACGGCCGGGCCCGGTCCCCGGCAAAATCTGCGTGATTCCGACAGTCACCCCGGGCGTGGCCCCCTAAAGCAAACCCTTGGACAGCGCGGCTGAATTGCCGGGCGGCCATACTCGAATCTGTCGCAGGCGTTGGCCAGGGGCGGCCTTAGATGAGCTGGAGCCGGTGGTACGCCATCAAGAGCTACCTCTTGTCCACGATCTGGATCGCGCCGGTCATCGCACTGGCGCTCGAGCAGCTGACCTTCCGTATCCCGCATTCGCTGCAGTTCGATTTCGGGGTGATTCCCGGCTTCATCTTCGACAAAGAGGGGACGATCGCCGTCGCGAACTTTGCGATCACGGAATCGATTGCGTTTCTCGCGTTCACGTTCAGCTCGCTCCTGGTGGCCATCCAGGTCGCGAGCGGCCAGCTCACCCCGCGCATCATCGCAACGATGCTGCTGCGCGACAAGCCGATCCGGCGGTCCGTCGCCATGTTCGTGTACACGCTGATGCTCGCCGCCGCCGTGAGCACTCGGCCGGACACCATCCCGCGCTTCCTGGTGAGCCTCGTGGGCCTGCTCGGGATCGTCGAGCTGGTCGTATTCATGTTCCTGATCGACTATGCCGCGCGGCTGCTGCGCCCGGTGAGCATTGTGGTGCGGATCGCCCAACGCGGCCTCAAGGTCATCGAGGAGGTCTACCCCCGGCTGCTCAAAGAGATGGAAGCCGGCACACCCGCGACGTTGCTCGACAAGCTCGGGCCTCCAGAACGAACGGTCTTGCACCGCGGGACGTCGGCGATCGTCATCGCCCTCAACCTGAAAGCACTGGCGGCGGCCGCCACCCGAGCGGATTGCGTGATCGAGTTCGTCCCCCAGGTGGGCGATTTCGTTGGAGCGGGCGAGCCACTGTTGTTGTTGCGCGGCCCCGGCGCGAAATCCATCGACGAGCGCAAGCTGCGCGGCTGGGTTGCGTTCGGGACCGAGCGCACCATCGAGCAGGATTCGATGTTCGCATTCCGCGTCATCACCGACATCGCACTCAAGGCGCTGTCGCCGGCGATCAACGATCCGACCACCGCGGTGCTTGCCATCGACCAGCTTCAGCGCCTGCTGCGCACCGTCGGCCAGCGCGTGCTCCAGGACGAGGTCATCCGGGACGCCGACGGTCGGGTGCGGCTGATCTTCCGGACGCCGAACTGGGGCGATTTCGTGTATTTGACCTTTACCGAGCTGCGCCAGTATGGCGGCCAAAGCGTTCAGGTGATGCGGCGCCTGCGCGCCATGATCGACAGTGTCATGGAGGCCATTCCGGAATCGCGGCGGCCCGCCCTGCGCCAGGAATTGCACCTGCTCGACCGGACGGCGGAGAGGGCGTTCGTCTTCCCGGAGGACCTGGCATTGGCCCGGGTCCCCGATTCACAGGGAATGGGCGGCACCATATTTCCGGAGGCCGCGAACGGCCAGCGCGACCTCCCGGGACTGGTGTCGATCCGCTAACGTTACAGGGGCGCTAACAGAGGCCGGCGCCGAACACCTTGGGAGCGACCGCAATCCCGACCCAGAGGATGGCCACCAGGGTCCACAGACTGGCCATCACAATGCCGTCGGTCTGCCATGCCGAGATCCGATCGCGCCGCCGGGCAGTCGTCATGTTTGCCTCCATTGGCTGCGTCTCACCGATAAGACCGGCCGCCGAGCCTGCTTATTCCAGGCCTGGGGGTGGCGGCGGCCGGCAGACCGGGATAGATTAGGCACGGACTTGCGCCGCTTCGCCCAGCCCGGGCGGACACGAGGCGCTTCGTGGAGGAAATCATGGGAAAGCTGCGCCATATCGCCCTGTCGGTACCGGACCCGTGGAAGGCCGCCGCCTTCTTCCAGAAGGCGTTCGGGATGAAGAAGGTCGGTGAGACACATTCGGTTCTCGCCGACGGCGTCTACCTGTCGGACGGGACCGTCAATATGGCGATCCTCCATTACAAGACCGACGAGATGGCCGGCCATCGCGGCAAGGACTTCGTCGGCATCCATCATCTCGGTTTCTGGGTCGACGACGCCGACCAGGCGCGCCAGAGCATCGAAGCCTCGGGCGGCAGCTACTGGATGGGCGAAGTGCCGCGCACCGGCGACAATCGCGACAACCTGTTCTACGAGGTGAAGTTCCACGATCCCAACGGCATCGTGGTCGACATCTCGGCGAATGGCTGGGGCGGCGCCCATAAGGAGGTCGTGCCGGCGGCCCAGGTGAAGGCCGTGAGCAAAGGGACTGGCAAGGCGCGCGCCAAGTCCGCAGCTCCGAAGCGCGCCGCGGCACACGCCAGACCGCGCGCCCAGATCGCCGGCGCGAAGCGCCGGGCAAAGGTCGCAAAGCCGAAGCGCCGCAAGGCCCGCTAGCCCCTACCGCACCGGGACACGCGATGCGACGGCTGTTCCATGCCGCCGTCGCCGCGGCGGCCGTCGCGGCCGCCCCGGCGCTCGCCGACACGTGGCCGCAGCATCCGGCCAAGGTCATCGTCCCGTACGCGCCGGGCGGCAATGCGGACACGATCGGCCGGCTGACCGCCCAGGCGCTGTCGACAGCACTTGGCGAACAGTTCGTGGTCGAGAACCGTGCCGGTGCCGCGGGTGCCATCGGCGCCGAAACGGTCGCCAAGGCGCCGCCCGACGGCTACACGCTTTGCGTCTGCTCGCTGTCGCAGATGGCGCCGGTGCCGCTCACCCACAAGGTCGCCTACGATCCGCTCAAGGATTTCGTGCCGGTGGCCGAGGTCGGCGCCAACGGCTTCGTCATCACGGTAAGCCCGGCCGTCCCGGCGCCGAGTCTGCGCGAGTTCATCGAGTACGTGAAGGCGCGGCCCGGGCAGCTCAACTACGCCTCGGGGGGCAACGGCACGTTGACGCAGCTATCGGCCGTGCTGTTCCTCAAGCAGGCCGGCCTCACCATGACGCACGTGCCGTACAAGGGCGGTTCGCAGACGATCACCGAGACCATGGCCGACCACGTGCAGATGTACTCGGCGAGCCCGTCGGAGGTGATCCCCTTCGTCGGCACCGGCAAGCTGCGCCTCCTCGGCATCTCGAGCGACAAGCGCATCCCGCAGCTGCCCGACGTGCCGGCGATCGCGGAGCTCTATCCGGGCTTTCACGCCGTCACCTGGAACGGCCTCTTCGCACCCGCCGGAACACCCGACGCGGTCGTGCAGCGCCTCGCCGGCGCGATCGCCACCGCGATGAAGGATCGCACCTTCACCGGCAAGCTCGAGGCGCTCGGCATCGAGCCGACTGCCAGCACGCCGGGGGAATTCGCCGCCACCTTGCACGCCGATTATGCGCTGTGGCGCAAGGTCATCGAAGAGGCTGGCATCACGGCGGACTAGCTGTGTCGAATATCACAGCATCCGCGACCCGATGAGCTATGGTCGGCCCCCGAGGTAACGGATGGCGGACGACGACGACATCGCGAAGCTGACGCGGGCTTGGATCGAGAACAAGCCGTTCGAGCACGCGCAGCTCTATGCGCGGCGCGGCCGGCGCTATGAGAACGTTCCGACGGAGGAGGTGAAGGAGCGCTGGGTCGCCGCATTCAAGCGCATGGTCGGCGACGTCCGCGACACCTCGCTCCAGCGCGAGCCCAACGATCTCGAGGCCGAGCTGATCCTGCGGCAGGAACAGCCGCCGTTCGCGCGCGTGCGCGAAGAAATGGATGCCTTCACGGCGGCTGCGGTGGCCGCCCTCGAGATCCTCAAGCGGGACCCGGAGAAGTTCGCGAAGGCGGACCAGGACGTGATGAGGGAGATCGCCGCGTTCCGGCAATCCGCCGCCGGCCGGCCGAAGAACTAGCGCCCTGTCCTTTCAGCGGGCGTCTTTTTCGGGGGCCTCGGAAATTTTTTCGGTCCCGCGGTGTTAGAATAGGTGCTCCGGCGGCCACGTCCGACCGCCCGCCGGGCGCCGCAAGGTCAAGAGCCCCTCCAAGCCAACCATAACTAGGGAGATCATCCGGATGTACACCCCCTTCGACAGTCAACGCTCGCGCGTTCTTCTTGCCCTGGCCGCCGCAGTTGCTCTCGCCGGCGGCGTCTCCGCCGCGCAGGCCGAGATGGTGAAGCTGAAGGCCAATATGGACGCCAAGCAGGAAGTGCCGCCGACGGCCAGCAAAGGCAGTGGCACCGGGGAGTTCACCTTCGACACGGCCAGCAAGAAGCTGACCTACACCGTCACCTACAAGGACATGAGCGGACCGGTGACCGCCGGTCACATCCACGGGCCGGCCGCCCCCGGTGCGAATGCCGGGGTCGAGGTGCCGTTCCAGAACGCCGGCACGTCGCCGATCAAGGGCGAGGCCACGCTGACCGATGCGCAGGCCGCCGACCTCATGGGCGGCAAGACCTACATCAACCTGCATACCGCGGAAAACAAAGGCGGCGAGATTCGCGGCCAGATCACGAAGTAAAGCCGCCCGGCAAACCGCGGCCCGTGACGGTTCCCGGCGCGGGCCGCGTTATTTTTGCGCCAAGGTCTTGGCCGCCTCTTCGACCAGCGAGTTGTCGATATAAGGGTGAACGTCGAAGGACTGCTTGAGCTGGCCGAGCTTCGCGAGCTCGTCGACGTTGGCCTGCAGGGCGTCCGCGTTCACGAGCCCGTTCGGGTCGTGATAGTAATCCTTGCCCTTGAGCAGCGCCCAGGGTGCAAACTGGCTTGCCGGCTGGTTGTCGAGCTCCGCCACCACCTTCAGCACCTGCTCGCGGTGGGCGGGATCGGTCACGTAGCGGATGCCGCGCACATAGTCCGCGAAGAACTTCACCAACAGATCGCGCTTGGCGGCGATCACGTCCTGCCGGGCGCCGAAGAACAGGAACTCGGTGGTGCCGAGCCCGTCGCGCTGCGTGAACAGCGAGCGCACGCCGCCATGCGTCTCGGCATAGGACCAGAACGGCTGGACCAACCCTGCGACCTGGATCTTGTTCTCGCGCAGCATCGCCTCTTCGTTGGCGAAGTTGGCCTCGATGAAGTTGACGTCGGTGTTTGGCTTGAGCCCCTCCTTGAGCACGAGGCTGCGCGCTGCGAGGTCGACCGCGCCGCCAAACGCGTTCACCGCGATGGTCGCCCCTTTGAGATCCTTCAGCGTCTTGATCGGCGAGTCCGCGCGCACGCAGTAAACGGTCGAGAACCACGGCCCGTCCTGCGCCACGTCGGCCACGGCCTTGATCGGCAGATGCGCATTCACGATGCCGGTCGCAAAGCTCGAGAACGCGAGCACGCCCAGATCGACCTCTCCCGAGGCGATCGCCTGCAACTGCAGCGCGCTTCCGCGGAAACGGGTGAACTCGATCGTGTAATCCTTGCCGTAATGCTGGACCGCCTCCGGAATCCTGAAGATGACCGGCGCCAGATGGGTCGGAATCGTGTCGAAGCCGACCTTGAGCTTGGGCGGTTCGGCCGAGGCCGTCATCGCGTAAGAGAAAACCAGAAACCCCGTGAGGGCGGCCGAAAGGCGGCCGATGGTCCGGTGCATGATGCGTGTCTCCCGATCTGTTCGCGCGCCGGCCTTGGTTAAGCCATTTCACATCCGCTTGGACGGGCCCCGGCGCTGGTCTATTATTCCTAGCAAATCCGGGTAACGACAATAGGGAGAAATGCGTATGACCAGTATTGCCGCGACCGCCGGAACGATGTCCGACGCCGAGCACCAAACGCAATTGCGGCGTGCGGTGATCGCCAGCACGGTCGGAACGACCATCGAATGGTATGACTTTTTCCTGTACGGGACGGCTGCCGGGCTCGTGTTCGGCAAGCTGTATTTTCCGAACAGCGACCCGCTGTCCGCGACCCTCAATTCGTTTGCGATCTACTTCATCGGGTTCGTGGGGCGTCCGATCGGGGCCGCGATCTTTGGGCACTACGGCGACCGCATCGGCCGCAAGGCGACGCTGATCGCCACCTTGATCCTGATGGGTATCGGCACGTTCCTGGTCGCCCTGGTCCCCACCTACGACCAGATCGGCATCTGGGGCGCCATCATCCTCACCGTCCTGCGCGTCATCCAGGGCATCGGTGTCGGCGGCGAATGGGGCGGCTCGGTCCTGCTGTCCATGGAATGGACGAAGACGAACGCGCACCGCGGCTATGCCGCCTCTTGGCCGCAATTCGGCGTGCCATGCGGGCTCTTCCTCTCCAATCTCGCGGTACTGGCGTTCAGCTCCATGGCGGGCGACCAGTTCATCACCTGGGGCTGGCGCATCCCGTTCTTCCTTTCGATCTTCCTGGTCGCGATCGGCCTCTATATCCGGTTGGGAATTCTCGAGACGCCGATGTTCTCGAAGCTCGTTGCCGAGAACAAGCTCGAGAAGGCGCCGGTCGCCGAGGTGATCCGCAAGCAGTGGAAGGAGATCCTTCTGTCGGCCTTCGCCCGGATGTCCGAGCAGGCGCCGTTCTATATCTTCACCGCGTTCATCTTCGCATACGGCATCGGCACGCTGAAGATGGACCGCAATTTCCTGCTGACCGCGGTCCTGGTCGCCTCGGTGGTGTCGCTGTTCACCATTCCCTACTCGGGCCACCTCTCCGACCGCATCGGCCGGAAGCGGATGTACCTCATCGGCGCCGTGACGATGGGCATCTTCGGCTTCGTCTACTTCGGCCTGCTGAACACCGGCTCGGCGGGGCTGATCTTCCTCGCCATCGTGCTGTCGCTGATTCCGCACGACATGCAATACGGGCCGCAGGCCGCTTTGATCGCCGAAAGCTTCACGGGCCGGCTGCGGTACAGCGGCGCCTCGCTCGGCTATCAGCTCGCTTCGATCATCGCCGGCGGCCCGGCGCCCCTGATCGCGACGTATCTGTTTGCCGAGTACAAATCCTGGGTGCCGATCGCGATCTACATCGCGGTCTGCGCCGCGATCACGGTCATCGCGACCACCATGATGCCGGACTACACCAATCGCGACATCGCGGAGGAATACCACCACACGCGGTAAACATAGCCGCGTCGTCCGCTTGCGACGGCTGCCCCTTTCCGGAGGGGCAGCCGTTTGCATTTTTGTGACCTGCCTGCGATCTCTTGAATGCGCGGCGCGCGCCGCACACGTGAACGTCATGCCACGACGTGCGGCAGACCACCGGCTGGAGGCGGCCCGCAGCTGGGCGGCCAAACGACACACGCGGATTTCTTCGTTCGCCCTCTTCAGCACCGCGCCGACCGGCACCTATATCGAGGCCGAGTTCGGCTCGCTGGCCGAGGCACGAACGGCGGCACGGACGCGCACGAACGCCCCGGGCGGCCACAAGCTTGCCATCTGTGCCCTCACCCCCGAGGGCTGGGTATTCCGGCTTGAAGACGTGTCGCCGGACTGACGGGTGTCGCCTACAGCGCTACCCGACGCAGCCGTAACGCGTTGGTCACGACGCTGACCGAGCTCAGCGACATCGCCGCCGCGGCGAAAATCGGGCTCAGCAGAATGCCGAACAGCGGATACAGCACGCCGGCTGCGATCGGCACGCCGGCGGCGTTGTAGGCGAAGGCGAAGAACAGGTTCTGCCGGATGTTGCGCATCGTCGCCGCGGACAGCCGGCGGGCGCGCACGATACCGGCGAGATCGCCTTTGACCAAAGTGACCCCGGCGCTTTCGATCGCGACGTCGGTGCCTGTGCCCATGGCGATGCCGACCTCGGCGGCCGCGAGCGCCGGCGCGTCGTTGATGCCGTCGCCGGCCATCGCCACGATCCGCCCCTGGTCGCGCAAGGCTCGAACGATCTTGCCCTTGTCCTGGGGAAGGACCTCCGCCTTGACCTCGTCGATGCCGAGCTTGCGGGCGACCGCTTCCGCCGTGGTGCGATTGTCGCCGGTCACCATGATCACCCGCACCCCCTCTGCCTGAAGCGTGCGCACGGCCTCGGATGTCGTGGCCTTGACGGGATCGGCGATGGCCAGGGCACCGGCTGCCTGCCCGTCGACCGCCATGAAGATCACGGTGGCGCCATCGCGGCGCAATTCATCGGCGCGCGGCTCCAGCGCCCGCATGTCGACCTTAAGGTCGGCGAACAGCTTCGCATTGCCAAGCGCCACTCGTTTGCCCTCGACCGTGCCGAGCACGCCCTTGCCGGTGGGCGATACGAAATCGGCCGGTTCGACGAGCCCCAAGCGGTGCTCGCCAGCCGCGGCAACGATGGCGGCGGCCAGCGGATGCTCGCTGCCGCGCTCCAGGCTCGCGGCAAGCCGCAACAGGTCATGGTCCGCGAGAGCGCCGGCTGGCACCACCGCCACGACCTTCGGCTTGCCCTCGGTGAGAGTCCCAGTCTTGTCGACCACGAGCGTGTCGACCTTCTCGAGGCGCTCTAGCGCCTCGGCGTTCTTGATCAAGACGCCCGCCGCCGCACCGCGCCCCACCCCGACCATGATCGCCATCGGCGTCGCCAGGCCCAGGGCGCATGGGCAGGCGATGATGAGGACTGCGACCGCGGACACGAGCCCGTAAGCATAGGCCGGCGCCGGCCCAAACATAGACCACGCGACGAACGCCAGCGCCGCGACGCCGATCACGGCGGGCACGAAATACGCGGCGACCCGGTCGGCCGCGCGCTGGATCGGCGCCCGGCTGCGCTGCGCCTCGGCGACCATGCGCACGATCTGCGCCAAGATGGTGTCGCTGCGGACCTTGTCGGCCCGCATGACGAAACTGCCGGTCTGGTTGAGCGAGCCGCCGATCACCTTGGCGCCCGTGTCCTTCATCACCGGCATGGATTCGCCGGTCACCATCGATTCGTCGATAGCGCTACGGCCCTCGATCACCTCGCCGTCCACCGGCACCTTCTCGCCCGGGCGCACGCGAAGCCGGTCCCCCGGCTTGACGAGATCGAGGGACACCTCCTCGTCCTGGCCGGCACCGACGCGGCGCGCGGTCTTCGGCGCCAGGTCGAGGAGGGCGCGGATGGCGCCGCTCGTGGTGTCGCGGGCCCGCAACTCCAGCACCTGACCCAGCAGCACCAGCACCGTGATGACCGATGCCGCCTCGAAATAGACCGCGACCTGCCGGCCGTCGCCGCGGAACGCCTCCGGGAACGCACCGGGCATGACGGTCGCCACGACGCTGTCGAGCCACGCGACACCCGTCCCCATGGCGATCAACGTGAACATGTTGAGGTTGCGCGACACGACCGAAGCCCAGCCGCGCGCGAAGAACGGCCAGCCCGCCCACAGGACCACCGGTGTGGCGAGCACGAACTGAACCCAGTTGCCCGTGGCGGGCGGCAGGGCGGAGATCATGTCTCCGGCCATGTCGAGGATCACGACCGGGAGCGCCAGGGCGAAAGCGATCCACAGCCGCCGCCGCATGTCGATGAGCTCGAGGTTCGGGCCCGCATCAGCGGTCGGCACCTCGGGCTCCAAGGCCATGCCGCAGATCGGGCAGCTCCCCGGCCCCACCTGCCGCACCTCGGGATGCATCGGACAGGTGTAGATCGCACCGGTTGACGCCGCGGGCGCGGGCACGGGCGCCGCCCGGGGCCTGTTCCGATCCAGATAGCGCCCCGGCTCCGCTTCGAACTTCGCGCGGCAGCCGGCGGAGCAGAAGTAATACATCGCCCCGTCGTGGACGAGCTTATGCTTTGCCGTCGCGCGGTTCACCGCCATGCCGCAGACCGGGTCGACTGCGCCCACGGGCCTCTTCGCCGGCCCGGCAGGAGCCTTGTTCAGATAGCGCTGCGGATCGGCTTCGAATTTCGTCCGGCACCCAACGCAGCAGAAGTAATACGTGGCTCCCCCGTGACGCGTCTGGTGCTTTGCCGTCGCCGGTTCGACGCTCATGCCGCACACGGGGTCGCGTGCGGCTGTGGCGGACTCATCTGGCGCGGCCGGCGGGTGCATGGGCTGATCCTTGACTACGATACCCCCGTAGGGTATATAGGCCGGCATGCAAAGCGACGTCAAGGACTCCTGCACTGCCCGTTTGCGCCGCATCGAAGGCCAGGTGCGCGGCCTCGTCCGCATGGTCGAGGAGGACCGCTACTGCATCGACGTCATCACCCAGGTTCAGGCCGTACGTGCGGCGTTGAAGCGCGTCGAGGAAGAAGTGCTGCGGGACCATGTCGCGCACTGCGTCGAGCACGCGATCCGGAGCGGCGATTCGCGCGAGCAGCGCAAAAAAGTCGCTGAGCTCATGCAGGTGCTAGGCAAACTTTAGGCAATTCCCGCAGGCGACACACCAGGCGACCGCGCGCGCTCAGGGTAAAACCCGAGTTGGCCCGGGGAAAGTACTTATCCGCTTGAGGACAGGTACTCTTCGTCCGCAAGGCGACATATATAGGGTCCGGCTGTCGCATCGCAGGCGTCGGACTCAAACCAGAGTGGAACAGAACCCGCTGAAGATCCTGGTCGTTGACGATGATCCGGAAGTCCTTGCCGTCGCGAGCGCAAGCCTCGAAGCCGAGGGCTATGCCGTGCTGCAGGCCGAAAACGGGCCGGCGGCGCTCGACGTCCTGCATGAGAACCCGGATGTGGCGCTGTTGTTCACGGACATCGTGATGCCCGGCTATATCGACGGGTTCGATCTGGCCGAGCGCGCCAAGCAACTCCATCCGGGCCTGCGGGTCCTCTATACGAGCGGGTATCTCAAGGATGAGGGCGTCTGGGAGGGTAGCCTGCTCGTGAAGCCGTGGCGCGTCGAGTGGTTACGCGACGCGATCAAGGACGCCCTCGCCTGAGCGTTCGGCCGCCGCCGCGTCCTGTTCGTCGAAGTGGCGCTTGAGCAACCAGAAAATCATCGCCACGCCGAACAGCGTCAGCACGGTTCCGAACACCGCCATCCCGATGTCGACCGCGTTCGCCGCGGCGAACAGGCCGAGCAGGCTCACGAGGCCGAGTGCCACCATCATGACGATCGATCCAACAGTCATGTCAGTCTCCTTTCTTCTTGGGTCCATCGACATCGTCGAAGAGAATCCGCTGCGCCGCCCCTTCGAGATCGTCGAACTGGCCGGCACGCAGCGCCCATAGGAATGCGACCAGGCCGACGAGGCCCAGCGAGAGCGCGGCCGGGATCAGCAGCAAAAGACTACTCATGCGCTCCTCCCCGCCCGCCCCAGGCGCAGCGCGTTGCCGATCACGATCACCGACGAGCTCGACATCGCGACGGCGGCGATCAGCGGCGTGACATAGCCGAGGATCGCGAGCGGCACGGCCGCGAGGTTGTAGGCGAGCGCCAAAGCAAGGTTCTGGCTGACAAGCCGCCGCGTGCGACGTGCGACGTCGAGCGCCTCGCGCACCGGCGCCAGACGGTCGCCCTGGAACACGATATCCGCGGCGGTCTGGCAGATATCCGCGGCCGTCGCGGGCGAGGCCGAGATGTCAGCCGCCTCCAGCGCCGGCGCGTCGTTGAGGCCGTCGCCGACCATGAGCACGCGGCGGCCCTGGGCGCGAAGCGCCGCCAGCCCGGCGGCCTTGCGCGCCGGCGTGCACTCCGCTTCCCACAAATCGATCCCGACCTGGCCGGCGACGCGGGCGACCACCGCGGCACGGTCTCCCGACATCAGACGCACGTCGACCCCGCGGCGTCGCAGGCCGTCGATGACCTCCGCGGCGTCGCAGCGCAGCGCGTCGGTGAATACGAAGCGCACGGGCGCGGGTCCCGGGCGGGCGAGCCACAGCTCTGGCCCAGCGGTCGCCGCCCCATCCGCCGAAATGCCGCAAAACGCGCGGCTGCCGAGGCGTATCTCGCCTCCATCGCCCGCCGCCAGGCCGCGACCCGGATGTTCGGCCACGCTCGCGAGCGGCGCCACGCCAGGGCACGCGCGCACCAGCGCGCGGGCGAGCGGATGCCGGCTTGAGGAGGCGATCGAAGCCGCCAGCCGCAGATCCTCCAGGGGCGGCCTTCCGTCCAGGCACAACTCGGGCCGCCCGACGGTCAAGGTGCCGGTCTTGTCGAACACCACCGTATCGACATCGGAGAGGCGCTCGAGCGCCGTCGCCGATTTGAGCAGGATTCCGCCGCGCAGGAGCCGGCCGCTGGCGACGATCTGGACCACGGGCACGGCTAGCCCGAGCGCGCAAGGACAAGTGATGATCAGGACTGCGACCGCGGTCAGGAGTGCTGTGTGCGCCGAGGCGCCAGCGAGCCCGTACCATCCCACGAATGTCAGCGCTGCGAGCGCGTGAACCACCGGCGCATAGGCACGGGCGACGCGATCCGCGAGCGCCACGAAGCGTCCACGCCCCTGAGCCGCCGCCTCCATCAGCCGCACGATCTCGGCGAGCAGGGTATCCTCGCCGGTCGCCGTCACGACGATTCGTACGGGGGCGGTCAAGTTCACCGTCCCGGCGAACACCGCAGTGCCGGGACCGGCCACGGCCGGCACCGTCTCGCCGGTGACCAGGCTCGTGTCGAGATCCGAGCGGCCGTCGACGATGTGGCCGTCGACGCCGAAACGTTCGCCCGCGGCGACGAGCACGGTGGCACCCGATGCGACCGCCTGCGGCGGCACCGCGCGCACGGTGCCGTCTTCGGAAAGGACGCTGACCGACTTGGCGGCCAGGGTGAGCAGATTTTCCGCCGTCGCCCGCGCCCGTCCACGCGCCCGCACGTCGAGATAGCGCCCCACCAGCAGGAAGAACAGCAGGGTGACCGCGGAATCGAAATAGGCGGAAACGCCCGACGTAAACGTCTCGACTAGGCTGATCCCCGAGGCCAGCAGCACGCCGATCGAGATCGGCACGTCCATGTTCGTCCGCCCGCCCTTCAGTGCCGCCAGCGCCGAATGGAAGAACGGCCGGCCGGCATACGCGATCGCCGGGAGTGCGATCAGGGCGGAGACCCAGTGCAAAAGACCGCGCGTCGCCGGGCCCATTTCGCCGCTTTCGCCGGCCCATATCGAGACCGACAGCAGCATCACGTTGCCGGCCGCGAAGCCCGCGACGGCCATCGATTTGAGGAGCTCCCGCTCGGCCCCCTGCTCCGCCGCACCGAGATGCCGGGGGTCGAACGGAACAAGGCGGAAGCCGAGTGCCGTAAGCCGCTGGACGTGGCGATTGGCGTCCGCAGGCGGCCCGGCCCAGCGCACGAGGACCCGCCGCGTCGCGACATTGACCCGCCCCTCGATGACTCCGGGCTCGGCGGCCAGCACCGATTCGATCAGCCACACGCAGGCGGCACAATTGATGCCGTCGACCATCAGATGCAACGCCGAATGGCCGGCCGCGTCGGTGGTCACGTGCGTCGCGTAATCGACGACCGGCGCCGCCGGATCCGGGCGCAACGCGCCGTCTTGCCCCGTCCGGCTGCGATAGAACCGGTCGAGCCCCAGGTCGCACACGAGAGCGTACGCGGCCGCACAGCCGGCACAGCAGAAGCGATCGCGCTCCGCGGCCAGAGCGGCGCCGCAATGCGCACAGGTGCCGGTGGCCGGCGCGAACGCGGCACCCGTTGCAAGCGCCTGGGCAGCGCTGCTCATGGGAGAACGACGCGGCGCGTCACGAGCATGCGGTCGCTGCCGCGCGTTGCCGTGACCTCCGCGTCCCATTGGCCGGAGCGGAGCGCAGGTGCCGCCGCGGCGTAGACGCCACCCGCGGCCGGACGAAGATCGAGTTGCTGCGTCTCAGGTGATCCGATGGGCCGCTCCAGCTTCGCCCGCACCTCGAGGTCGGTCAGCGGCTGCCCATCGGACCCGGTGATGGTCAACGTCAGGACGGCCCGCCCGCCCGGCCCGGCGAGCCGCGCCTCGATGGCCCAGCCGAGCTGCTCCTGACGCGCCTGGGCGGCCAGCGCCTTGTTGTAGCCGACGCCGTCTTCATAAGGGTGCTGGACCTCGAGCCCCGTCCAGCTATGCGCGGCGAAATAGATCAGCGCCGCGTTGGCGAGGAACACCACCGCCATCCCGCCCACGAACAACCACGGGATGAACCGGCTGGTGCGCGGGCCTGCGATATCAGTCATCGTCGTGCTCCTCGTCATGCTCACCCCGGCCGCGCCCAGGCGCCAGAAACACGGTCCCGTGTTGCGCGGTCGCGCCCGTTTCCTGGTCGCGCAGACGGAACGTGAGCGGCGTCGATTCGGGCAGGCGGCGGCGCGGCGCGGTCACGTACAGGCGATAAGTCGCCACGGTGTCCGGCCGCGCCTCGAGCACTTCGCGCGCCGCCGCATCGGCCGACCCGTTCGCCTCGACCACACGCAGGGTGGCGCCGGGCAATCCCTCTGCCGTCAATACGTCGTGCCGGGTCCGGCGCGTCTTGTTGACGATCTTGATCGTGTAGCCATTGCGAATCGATCCGTCGGACAGCATCACGAAGAGCGGCGCCCGGTCGTGCAGAATCGTGAGGTCGAGCGTGGACCGCAGCGCAAACGCCGCCACCATGACCACTCCCACGACGGCAAGGAGACCGACATAGAGGATCACACGCGGACGCATCAGCCGGTAAGCCACGTCGCGGCGCTCGGCCTTGGCCGCCGTTCCCGCAATCGTGTCGAACGAGATGAGGCCACGCGGCCTGCCAACCTTGTCCATCACCGTGGCGCACGCGTCGATGCACAACCCGCAGCCGATGCATTCGAGCTGCTGGCCGTCGCGGATGTCGATGCCGGTCGGGCAGACCGCAATGCATTGACGGCAGTCGACGCAGTCGCCCCGCCCGTCCCAGCTCTCCCCCGCCTTATGGCTGCCGCGTGGCTCGCCGCGCCAGGAGTGGTACGTGACGGTCAGCGTGTTCTCGTCGAACATGGCCGCCTGGAAGCGCGGCCACGGGCACATATAGGTGCAGACCTGTTCGCGCGCCCAGCCCGCGAGCAGGTAGGTCGTCGCCGTAAACAGCCCGACAAAGAAGTAGACGTCGGTGGATGCGCCGCCGGTAAAGATGGCGCGGAGGGTCGTCGGTGCATCGGCGTAGTAGAACACCCAGGCGCCGCCCGTGGCCGCGGCGATGGCCAGCCAGACGGTATGCTT
Organism: Alphaproteobacteria bacterium; assembly: GCA_035506575.1. Classification (GTDB taxonomy): domain Bacteria; phylum Pseudomonadota; class Alphaproteobacteria; order CACIAM-22H2; family CACIAM-22H2; genus DATJPD01. Next base: position 23,309 of record DATJPD010000227.1, on the reverse strand, counting down.
GAGGGTCTTGCGCGCGAGCTTTCCCGCCGTCCAGGGCTGGCGGTCGAGCTTCACCCGCGCGTTACGGTCGCCCTCGATCCATCGCTCGACAAACATGAACAGGTCGGTCCACACGGTCTGCGGGCAGGCATAGCCGCACCACAGGCGGCCGAAGAGCGAACTGACCAGGAACAGCGCGATCGCGCCGAAGATCATCAGGCCGGCGAGGAAGTAGACCTCCTGCGGCCAGATCTCGACGAAGAAGAAGTAGGCGCGGCGCCCCGGCAGGTCGATCAGGATGGCCTGGCTGGGCGCGGAGGGCCCGCGATCCCAGCGCAACCACGGAACGAGGTAGTAGACGGCCAGGCAGAACGCCAGCACCGCCCATTTGAGGCGCCGGAACGTCCCGTCCACGCTCTTCGGATAGACCTTGATCCGGTTGGCGTAGATCGGCGCCACGGCCTTCTGGGCGCGGACCGATTGCGCGTCTTCCGTTGTGACGACGACACGATCGGCCGTCTGTGCATCCTGCGGCACAAGATCCGTCCCGCGGCTATTGCCCGCCGCCGAGCGAGTGGACGTAGAGCGCCAGCATCTTGATCGTCGCTGGGTCGAGCCGCTCCGACCATGCGGGCATGCTCCCGCCGCGCGCGAACGTGATCGACTGCACGACCGTCGCCTTGTCGCCGCCATACAGCCAGATGCGGTCGGTCAGGTTCGGGGCTCCGACGTCCTTGTTGCCCGCCCCCTTCTCGCCGTGGCACACGGCGCAGTTCTCGGCAAAGATCGGCGCCCCGCGCGTTGCCGCCGCGGCATCGCTGGACGTGCCGGAGAGGGACAAGACGTACTCGGCCACGTCGTTGATCTGGTCGGGCTTGAGCATGCCGTCGGCGCCGAAGCGCGGCATCTGCGATTGCCGGGAGTCCGGATTGGCGTTCCGGACGCCGAAGCTGACCGTGCGCAGGATGCTGGCGCGATCGCCGCCCCACAGCCAGTCGTCGTCCGCAAGATTGGGGAATCCCTTCGTCCCGCCGCCGCCCGGCCCGTGGCAGGCTGCGCAATTCTCGCCGAATGCGGCGCGGCCGCCGGCCAGCGCGAAATTGTAGAGATCGGGATCCTTCTGGATATCCTCCAGCGACGCAGCACCGATCCGCTTCACATAAGGTGCCCGCTCCTGGGCCTGTTGTGTCACCTCCTTCTGGAGTTCGGCGCGGCTCCAGTAGCCGGCTGCCCCCTGAAGGTGCGTCGACAGCGTTGGCCAGGACGGGTAAACGACCCAGTAGCCGATCGACCACGCGATCGTGGCGTAGAACACATACACCCACCATTTCGGCAAGGGCGTATTGAGCTCCTTGATGCCGTCCCACTCGTGGCCGGTGGTCTCGCGGCCGGAGATCGCGTCTTTTTCGATTTTCGTCGGCATTGCCCGCTCCTACTCGTCGTCCCGAAGCGGGATGCGCCCGATCTCTTCGAAGGTCGCGCGCTTCGACGGCCAGTACGCCCACACGGCGATGCCCGTGAACAGCGCCACAAACCACACGACCCACAGGCTGCTGAGCAGCGCGTACAACGATTCCGCGTCCATCGCCGTCTCCTATTGCCTGAGGTCTTCGAGGAGGACGTCGGTGAACTTCACCAACGTCCCCAGCATCTGCAGATAAGCGACCAGCGCATCCATCTCGGTCACGTGAGCCGCATCGCCGCCGTCAAAATTGGCGACCACCGCCTTGGGATAGCGCTTCACCAAGCCGGCACTGTCGGCATCGGGATTCGCCTGCGCCTCGAGGTCGGCCTTGGCCTCGGCGATCATCTCGTCAGTATACGGGACGCCGACGGCGCGATTGGCCTTGAGGTGGGCGGCGATGTCGCCATAGGCGAGCGGCCGGTCGCGCAGGAATGCGTAACCCGGCATGACCGATTCCGGCACCACCGAGCGGGGGTCGATCAGGTGCGCCACGTGCCATTCGTTCGAATATTTGCCGCCCACGCGCGCGAGGTCGGGACCGGTGCGCTTGGAGCCCCATTGGAAGGGGTGGTCGTACATGCTCTCGGCGGCGAGGCTGTAGTGGCCGTAGCGCTCGACCTCGTCCTTGAAGGGGCGGATCTGCTGGCTGTGGCACAGATAGCAGCCTTCGCGGAGGTAGATGTTGCGGCCCATGAGCTCGAGCGGCGAGTACGGCCTGACACCCTGCACGCGCTCGATCGTGGTCTCGATCGTGAACAACGGGATGATCTGCACGAGACCGCCGATCGCCACCGTCATCAAGGTGAGCACGGCCAGCAGCAGGACGTTCTTTTCGATCACTTCGTGGCGGAACTTCATGGCACGGCGCTCCTTCAGGCAAGCGCCGGCTGGGCCGCCGGCACGGCGACGTCGCCGCGGATCGTGCGCCAGAAATTGTAGGTCATGATCAACGCGCCGATCAGGAACATGATCCCGCCCAGCGCCCGGATCACGTAGAACGGATGCATGGCCGCCACCGTCTCGACGAACGAGTATTGGAGAAAGCCGAGCGTGTCGTAGGCTCGCCACATCAGGCCCTGCATGATGCCCGACACCCACATCGAGGTGATGTAGAGGACGATGCCCATGGTCGAGATCCAGAAATGCCAGGAGATCAGCCGGCGTGAATACACGTCGGGCCGGTTCCACAGCACCGGCACCAGGTAGTAGAGCGCGCCGAACACAATGAACGCGACCCAGCCGAGGGCGCCCGAATGCACGTGGCCGATGGTCCAGTCGGTGTAGTGGCTGAGCGCGTTCACCGGCCGGATCGACATCACCGGGCCCTCGAACGTCGCCATGCCGTAGAAGCCGACCGCGGTCACGGAAAAGCGCAAGCCCGGATCGGTGCGCAGCTTATCCCAGGCACCCGACAAGGTCATGAGGCCGTTGATCATGCCGCCCCAGGACGGCATCCACAGCATCACCGAGAAGGTCATGCCGAGGATCTGCGCCCAATCCGGCAGGGCCGTGTAGTGGAGGTGGTGCGGACCCGCCCAGATGTATAGGAAGATCAGCGCCCAGAAATGGACGATCGACAGCCGGTAGGAATAGATCGGACGCTCGGCGCGCTTGGGGATGTAGTAGTACATCATCCCGAGGAAGCCCGCGGTAAGGAAGAAGCCGACGGCGTTGTGGCCGTACCACCACTGGATCATCGCGTCCTGCACGCCGGCGGCGGCCGAATAACTCTTGGCGCCGAACCACGAGACCGGCACCGCCAGGTTGTTGACGATGTGCAGCATCGCGATCGTGATGATGAACGCGAGATAGAACCAGTTCGCGACGTAGATGTGCGGCTCGTTGCGCTTCATGATCGTGCCGAAGAACACCGCGAAATACGCGACCCACACGATCGTCAGCCACAAGTCGGTGTACCATTCGGGCTCGGCGTATTCGCGGCCCTGGGTGATGCCGAGCACGTAACCGGTCGCCGCCAGCACGATGAAGGTCTGGTAGCCCCAGAACACGAACCAGGCGAGGTTTTCCCCCCCGAACAGCCGCGCCCGGCAGGTGCGCTGCACGACGTGGAACGACGTGCCGATCAAAGCACTCCCGCCGAAGGCGAAGATCGCGGCCGAGGTGTGCACCGGGCGCAGGCGTCCGAAGCTCGTCCATTCGAGGCCGAGGTTGAGGGCCGGGAACGCCAGCTCCAGCGCGATGTAGACCCCCACCAGGAACGCCGCCACGCCCCAGAAGATGGTCGCCAGCACGAAGGCGCGGATCACGTCGTCGACATACGGCTGGGTGGCCCGCGCGCGGGCCGAGGCGGCGTTGGGGACTGTCTGTAGGTTCATGGAATGCCTCGAAAAGTGCGCAACGACGATGGCAGGCACAATCGCCGACAAGCCGTGGCGGCGCCTTGATCCAGATCAAGGAAGCCGGCCGGCGGCGGAGCTAGTCAAATGGCGGCAGTAGTGATTTATTCACCAACCGATGAAAATCGGAGGAGCGCAAAGAGATGTCGGACGCCATCCCCGTTTTCACCACACCGAGCCCGCGCATCCACCGCGTGCCGGTCGACCGCCCGTGGACCTGGCTCGGCCGCGGCTGGCGCGACATGCTCGACGCGCCCCGCCCGAGCTTCAGCTTCGGAATTTTCGTGGCGGCCCTCAGCATCCTGATCAGCGCCGTCACGCTGTCGAGCGGCCTCGTCTCTCTGTTGCTCCCGCTGACCGCGGGCTTCTTTTTCGTGGCACCCCTGCTGGCGGTCGGACTGTACGAGATCAGCCGCCGCAACGCCGCCGGACTGGCGACGTCGCTGGAGGACACGGTGCGCGCCGTGCAGCGCAACGGCAGTCAGCTCGCGCTGATGGGCCTCGTGCTGATGCTGTTCCATCTGGCGTGGATCCGGATTGCCACGCTCCTGTTCGCGCTGTTCTTTCAGGGCACCACGGCCGTGCCGCTCGACCGCCTGGTCGAGATGCTGCTCTTCTCGCCCGCAAGCCTGCCGTTCCTGATCACAGGTGCGGTGATCGGCGCGGTTCTGGCGGCAATCGTATTCGCCATCAGCGCGATCTCGATCCCCATGCTGCTCGACCGCGACACCTCCAACGTCTTCAGCGCCATCGCGACCAGCTGGACGGCGGTTCAGGTCAACTGGCCGGCCATGGCGTTGTGGGCGGCACTGATCGTCATGTTCGTCCTGCTTGGGTTCGTGACGTTCTTTCTCGGCCTGATCGTCGTCCTGCCGCTCATCGGCCACGCCACGTGGCACGCCTACAAGGACATGGTCGAATAGGCGTCACAGCAGGTCGCGGACCGCAAGCGCCACGAGCAGCACCGCGTTGACCGCCAGCAGCGGCTGGGCCAGGCGCTTGAGCGCGCCGCGCCAGGATCGTCCGAGAACGGTCCCGCCCCAGGCGATGGCGAACAGTACCGGAAACGTGCCGGCGACGAACGCGGCCATGGCCGCAGCTCCCGCCGCCGTACTGCCGCCGGCCGCGGAGGCGGCGAGCGCGCTGTAGAGCAGTCCGCATGGCAGGAAGCCAAGGGCGATACCCAGCCCGTACCCGCGCCAGCCATGCGGATCGGCGAACAGGTCGCCGATCGGCCTGGAAACCAGATCGACGGCGCGGCCGACGAGTCGCGCCACGCCAACCGGCCCCGTTCCTCGCCCAGATCGGGGGAGCACGTCGGCGCCGATCTGGGCCAGGAACAGGGCCGCCGCGAGCAGCAGGAAGGCCGAGCTCAGCCAGCGCAATTCGGGCGCCTCCATGAACCGGCCGGTGAGCCCGCCGGCCGCCGCACCCAGCGCCGAATAGGTGGTCAGCCGGCCGAGGTGGTAGGGCACGAGTGCCGCACCGCGCAACCTGGCCCAGCCGCCGAAATCATCGACCGGCACGCGCCGCAGCCGCGCGGTCACCTGGGTGAGAACGAACGGGCCGCACATCCCGGCGCAATGGCTGATGCTGCCCGCGAGACCGGCCAAGAACAACGAACCGATCAGGCCCGGACGAGCGAAAGCCGACCCGCAGATCGCGGCCAGCCCCTCGAACAAGTCGTGATGCGCAGGGTCCATCAGATCAGGCCGTTCGTTTGATGCAGGTCAAGGCGTGCCGGGCGGCGCCCGACCATCATCCTAGCCGACAACCATTGGAGACGCCCATGTCCCTGCATAAGATCCGCCTCGAGTTGGCCCGTGGCAAGGAATACCCCGAGGGCAGCGCCACGCATGGCTACGAGTTCGTGGCCCCGCTCGACTCGACCGGCCACTTCGATGCGGCCGAGTGGAAGAAGACGCGCGACAAATGCGTGGTCCGCCGCTTCTGGGGCACCGACGCGGACGAGAACGGGCATCTGGTCCATCAGCGCGGCCGCCACTGGGCGTTCGATTACCAGCCGGGGACCGACTCGGACGACGAGCCGATCTTCCGCTTCGACCGTCACGTGTTCAAGCAGGGGGAATACGTCTCGATCACCGAGCATGACGGCGTGCAGCGGACGTTCCGGATCGCTTCGGTGCAATCGGCGCGAGCCTAGACGCCGCCGGCGATCTCGCGCATGGCTTCGGGCTTTGCCAGCCGCACCCGCCGCTCGTCCAGAAGCTGGATGAGGCCTTGAGTCTTGAGCTGCGTCAGTGCGCGGCTCACGGTTTCGAGCGACAATCCAAGATAGTCGCCCATGTCGTTGCGGGTCATCGGCAGCCCGACCGGGTTGTCCGGCCGCCCGTGCCGTACGGCCGCGTTCGACAGCATCATCAGGAACGACACGACCCGCTCTTTCGCCGATTTGCGGCCGAGCAGGATCATCTGGTCCTGTGCGGCCGCCAGCTCATGCGAGGCCATGCCGAGCAGGCGCTGCTCGAGCTTCGGCATCTCGTCGAGCAGCGCCTCGAGCTTCTGGCGCGGGAAACGGCACAGCTTGGTGTGGGTCAGCGCCTCGGCGCTGTAGGCGTAGCTCTCGTTGTGCGTCAGGCCCAGAAAGTCGCCCGGGAACAGGAAGCCGGTGATCTGCCGCCGCCCGTCGGACAGGAGCTTGTAGATCTTGACCGCACCTTCCGTGACGTTGAAGACGTGTTGCGCGCGTTCCGCCTCGTCGAAGATCGGCTGGTGCGCGTCGACCTCGACGGTGGTCATGATTTCGACCAGATGCGCCTGTTCGTCCGGATTCAAGGCCGCACAGGCGGAGTACGGCCGCACTTCGCAGACATCGCACGGATGGACCAGGTGGAGCGAGTGCGTCTTCGTCGCAGCGTCGACGCTGAATCGGGAAGCCATCTTCTTTTTCATGGCGAGCCTCAGTGCGGCGCCGCGGCGCCGGCGGAGTCGACCCGCTTCACGGCGCGAACGCCCTCGAGCGAATACCCTGCCCGCTCCAGCGACGCGGAGAGCCAGGCGCGATCGGTATCCGCCGGCTCCAGCTCGTCGGCCAGGCCGGCGCGGATCACCCGGCAGCCGTTCATCGCGGCCAGATGCTCGGCCGTGTCCACGATCGCCGTCCACACCAGGTCGCGGCCGGGCAGGTTCGGGACGATGATGTTGTCGATACACAGCGCGCGGTTTTCATAAAGGTCGTCGCGCACCTCGAAGACGAACAGGCCGAGGATATAGCCCTTCGGATTTTGGATCGCCATCAGCCCGCGCGGCCAGTGCGGCGAGCGGGAGGACAGATGCGGCCGGGCGAATTGCGTCCACCGCTCCTGGGTCATCGCCGGGACCAGGTTCCGCACCAGCGGAAATGCGCGGTCGATCGTCGATTTGTCCAACAGCCGCGGCGTCAGCGCCTCGTTCATGATGAGCATCCTCTAGGGGTTGCGCATCACTATGCGGCAAGGCAACGGGTCTGACTTTGATCTAGGTCAAATACGCTGTCGCGTCAGGCTCTTAAATGGGCGGCCTACAGCTTGAGGGTGGCCCGCACCACCCCCGGCCCCTGCGCCGCCACGTCGAACCCGAGGCTTTGGCACAATGTCCGCATGCGGCGATTGTCCTCGAGGATGTCGCCGAACATTTCGCCCAAGCCGCGGCGGCGCGCGTAGTCGACGAGCCGCTCCATCATCAGCCGGCCCACGCCCTTGCCCTGCAGGTCGCTGCGCACCAAGGCCGCGAACTCCGCCTGCCGATTGTCGGGGTCGGCGGACAGACGGACCACCGCGACGATTTCCCCCCCGGTCTTGCCGTCGGGGATTTCGAGCACGAGCGCCATCTCGCGGTCGTAGTCGATCTGGGTGAAGCGGAGGAGCTGGCGCGGCGACAGCTCATGGATGGGCGCGAAAAACCGCATCCGGACGTCCTCGCGCGAGAGCCGGTTGAACAACCGCACGAGCCCCGGAGCGTCTTCGGGCCGGATCGGCCGAATCAGCGCGTCCCCCAGCCCCGCGACCGCCAGCTTGCGCTCGAGCTCGCGCGGATAGGGCGAGATGGCCAGCCGCCCGCCCGGGCGCCCGGCCTCGCCGACGCGCCCGACCCGGATGCGCGCATCCACCGCGATCACGCCCGCGGCGTCGGCCAGAAGCGGGTTGATGTCTAGCTCGAGGATCGCGTCGAGGTCCGAAATCATCTGCGACACCTGAACGAGCGTCAGCGCGATCGCATCGAGAGCCGCCGGGGGACGGTCGCGATAGCCCTTGAGCTGGCGGAACACACGGGTCCCGGCCATGAGTTCGTGCGCCAGCGCCAGATTCAACGGCGGCAGGGCCAGCGCCTTGTCCGCGATCACCTCGACTGCGGTTCCGCCATGTCCGAACAGGAGGAACGGCCCGAACTGCACGTCGACGGCCATGCCGACGATCAGCTCGTAAGCGCCGGGCCGGTGGATCATTTGCTGCACGGTGAAGCCGTCGAGGCGGGCGTCGGGTGCGGCTTTGGCGACCCGGGCCTGCATCGCCTCTGCCGCCGCCGCGACGTCCCTGGGGTCAATGTCGAGTGCCACACCGCCGACATCGGATTTGTGGGTGATGTCGCGCGAGAAAATCTTGAGCGCGACGAGACCGCCGATCGCGCTCGCCTGCGCGGCCGCCTCTGCCGGCGTGGCGGCGAGCGCCGATTTCGCGACCGGGATGCCGTAGCAGCTGAGCACCTCGCGCACGTCCGGCTCGGCGAGCCACGTCCGGCCTGCAGCGATCGCGGCCTCCACGACGCGCCGCGCCCGCGGCGCATCGGGTGTCACTTCTGGCGCACTCGACGGCGGAACCTGCAGCAGCGTCTCCTGACTCCGGCGATAGCGGACGAGGTGCATGAAGCCGCGGATCGCTTCATCCGGCGTCTCGTAGGTCGGGATGCCCGCCTGCGAGAACAGGCGCCGGGCCTCGACCGCGGCCCCCGAGCCGAGCCAGGTCGTCAATATGATGCGCCGGGACGCCGCGGCCACGACCGATTGCGCCGCCTCCACGCCTGACGCGACGGCGGTGGGGCAGTTGAGCACAAGCACGGCGTCGACCTCGGGCGCCTCCAGGAGCGGTGCCATTGCATCGGCGTAGCGCGTGCCCGGCGCATCGCCGATGATGTCGACGGGGTTGTTGCGCGACCAGGTGCGCGGCAACACCTTGTCCAGGCGCGCGATCGTCTCGGGCGAGAGCTCGGCCAGCCGCCCGCCGCCGTCGAGCAGCGCGTCGGTCGCCAGCACGCCCACGCCGCCGCCATTGGTAAGGATCGCCAGCCGGTCGCCGGCGATGGCAAGCGGTGTGGCCAGGGTCTCGACCGCGTCGAACAGCTCGTCGAGCGCCTGCACGCGCAGGATGCCGGCACGGCGGAATGCCGCGTCGTACACCGCGTCCACGCCTGCGAGGGCTCCCGTGTGCGAGGTCGCCGCGCGCGCCGCGGCCGCATGACGCCCGGCCTTGATGGCGATCACCGGCTTCACCCGCGAGGCGGCACGCGCGGCCGACATGAACTTGTGCGCGTTCGTGACCGCCTCGATGTACAGGAGGATCGCACTGGTGTTCGGATCGTTGGCGAGGAAGTCCAGCATGTCCCCGAAATCCACATCGGTCATGTCGCCCAATGACACGAGATGGGAGAAGCCGAGCCCGCGCGAGGCCGCCCAGTCGAGGATGGTGACCACCATCGCTCCCGACTGCGCCACGAATGCGACGTTGCCCTTGCGCGCCGTCATGTGCGCGAAGGAGGCATTGAGCCCGATGGGCGTCGAGATGAGACCGACGCAGTTCGGCCCGACGATGCGCAGCAGATGCGGCTGCGCCGCCTCCAGCATCGCCTTCTCCAGTGCCTTGCCCTCCGCGCTGCCGAGCTCGCGGAACCCGGCCGTGATCACGACGGCCCCGCGGGTGCCGCGCGCGCCGAGTTCGGCGATCAGTCCGGGCACGGTCGCAGGCGGCGTGCAGATCACCGCGAGATCGGGGGTCACCGGGAGGCTTTTCACGTCGGGATAGGTGAGCACGCCACCCACAGCGCGATGCTTCGGATTGACCGGCATGATCGGCCCCTCGAAGCCGCCGGCGAGCAGGTTTTCCGCGGTCACGAAGCCGACCGCATGTGGCCGCGGGCTGGCGCCGATCAGTGCGACCGCCTTGGGCTTGAAGATCGCGTCGAGATTTCGGATCGACATGGGTGACCAGTTTCGCGTCTAGCCGTGACTGGGGGATGACATCGGAGCCGCGGGCTTGAATGAATCGGCGAGCGCCTTCGCGTGCTGCACCTCGGCCGGTGCCAGGCGGTCCGCGGCGAGCCGGTCGCGGTTCTGCGCCGCCCCGGGGTAATTTTGCCGCGCCGCGAGCTCGAGCCACTTGTAGGCCTCGATCGCGTTCTGCACGCCGCGCTGGCTCGCAAGGATCGTGCCCGCCTGATATTCGGCGTCGGCCCGGCCCTGCTCGGCCGCCCGCAACGTGTACTGCAGCGCCTTCTGCAGGTCGAACGGCACGCTTGTGCCGCTCCAGTAGAGATACCCCAGGAAATATTCGGCCGACGGATGGCCCTGCGCGGCTGCCTTTTCGAGCCACGGCAGCCCGGCCGAAGGGTTGGCCGTGACCGCGTTCTCGCCCTCGCCGGAACCGTACAAGAGCATGAAGCCAAGGCTGAATTGCGCGTCGGCCTGCCCCTGGTTGGCGGCCTTTTCCCACCAGGCTTCGGCCTCGCGCGGATCGCGCGGCACGCCGTGCCCGTCGCTGTACATCGTGCCGAGATCGTACTCCGCATCGGGGTTGCCCGCCTCGGCAAGCGGCTTGAGCTTTCTCAGCGCGGTCGCATGGTCGCCGCGTTGATACGCGGCCCACGCCGAAGCGACGTCCGATGGGTCATCGGCGCGCGCGGGGCTTCCCAGGGTCAATGCCCAGGCAACCGCCAATACCGACCACGAATAGCGCATCGGAACCTCCGGAGGAATATAATGGCTGACCGGCCCGTCGCCGCAAATGCCTTGACCGCCATCCGCGGTTGATCTGTATCAAGGCAATCATCGGCGAGCTATGGCGTTTAGATACCGGGTGGCTCCGACATCGGGAGAGCAAGCATGGCATTCAAGGACATCCTGGTTTACGTCGATGCGACGGCAACGGCGCCTGCCTGCCTCTCTGTCGCGACGAACCTCGCCGAAACTCACGACGCGCATCTGACCGCCCTTCATGTCTCGCCGCCGCCCTTCGTGATGGGCGACTTCGGTCCGGGCGGTGCCGCCGAGGTGATCCGCTGGCAGGAGGAGCAGACGCGCCAACTCGCCGCGCGGGCCGAGCAGCAGGTCGCCGAAGCGCGCCAGCGCAGCGGCCGCGATATCGAATGGCGGCGGGCCGCCGGCGAAATCCTGCCGACGATCCGGCTGCACGGTCATTATGCGGACATCGTGGTGGTGAGCCAGGGTGGACGCGAGGATGAGCCGGTATCGGTCGATCTCCTGCCCGAGACGGTGGCCATGGGCTGCGGCCGTCCGGCGCTCATCGTGCCCGCCTACGGCAAGTATCCGCAACTCGGCGACCGCGTGCTCGTGGCGTGGAACCGCACGCGCGAGGCGGCTCGTGCCGTGCACGACGCCCTGCCGATCCTGACGCGCGCGCGGACGGTTCAGATCCTCGAGGTCAATCCGCCGTCGGGCGGCGAGCCGCACATCGCGGGCGCCGACGTCGCCCTCCACCTCGCGCGGCACGGCGTCAAGGCAGAGGTCGAAGCTGCCACAGTCAGCGACATAGACACGGCCGCCACCATCCTGTCGCGCGCCGCCGACCTCGGCTCTGATCTACTGGTCATGGGGGCCTACGGCCACTCGCGGCTGCGCGAATTCACCCTCGGCGGGGTCACCCGCCACGTGCTGAAGCACATGACCCTCCCGGTTCTGATGTCGCATTAGCCGCGCGGGCGGGCTCCCCGGTTGATCTGCATCAAAGCGGGAATTCTGTCGTTCGTGTTTGATGAGGCGTGTGTCGAGCCGCTCGGAGGAGTTCATGAGCTATAAGGACATTCTGGTCATTGCCGACGACGCCAAATCGGCGCCGATCCGCCTTGACGTGGCAGCCGCGCTGGCTTCGGCCCACGGCGGTCACCTCGTTGCGCTCCACGTCCATGAGCGGCCCTATCTGCCGGCCGAGCTCGGCCAGGGATTTCCGGCCGCCATGGTCGACTGGCAGGAATCGGTGATGCGCGAGCACGCGCGGAACGCGAAGAACGCGGTCGAGGCCGCGCAGCGCCGCAGCGGCAGCACGTTCGAGTGGCGCGAGACCGAGGGCGAGGCCATTTCGACGACCTTGCTCCACAGCCGCTATGCCGATCTGGTCGTCTCGAGCCAGGGCCGGGCCGAGGATGAGGGCTATGACGACTACGTCACCGAGGAGCTGATCATGGGCTCCGGCCGGCCCACGCTCGTGGTCCCCAGCTATGGCAAGTTCCCGACCGTCGGCGAGCGGGTGCTCGTCGCCTGGAACCGGACCCGGGAGGCCGCACGCGCCGTCCACGACGCCCTGCCGATCCTCACCCGCGCCAAGGCGGTGCGGATCATGGAAATCAACCCGGACCGCGGCGACACCCACGTCGCCGGCGCCGACATCGCCCTCCACCTCGCGCGCCACGGCGTGAAGGCAGAGGCCGGCTCGACCAGCGCCGAGGACATCAAGGCCGGCGACGTACTCCTGTCCCGCGCCGCCGATCTCGGCGCCGACCTCATCGTGATGGGTGCGTATGGCCATTCGCGCCTGCGCGAGTACGCATTCAGCGGCATGACGCTGCACCTGCTGCGGCACATGACCGTCCCGGTGCTGATGTCACATTGAGCCTGCTCGCGACGCTCATATCGCGCATGGCAGGATGGTGATGTCATGCGCGCGATGGTTCTCGACGCCCCGGGCCGCCCGCTCTCGCTGCGCGAGCTCGACCGGCCGCACCCGGCGGCCGGCCAGATCCTGATCCAGGTGCGGGCCTGCGGGGTGTGCCGCACGGACCTGCACGTCGTGGACGGCGAGCTCACCCAGCCGAAGCTCCCGATCGTGCCGGGCCATGAGATCGTCGGCACCGTGGTCGAGACCGGCTCCGCGGCCACGCCCTTCCGGCCCGGTGACCGGGTCGGCGTGCCGTGGCTGGGCTGGACGTGCGGCACCTGCACGTTCTGCCGCAAAGGTGCCGAGAACTTGTGCGAGCGCGCGCGCTTCACCGGGTATCAGATCGACGGGGGCTACGCGGAATTCACCCTGGCCGATGCGCGCTACTGCTTCCCGATCGCCGGTGCTTATTCCGATGTCGAGGCAGCACCGCTGCTGTGCGCCGGCCTGATCGGCTACCGGGCCCTGCGCATGGCCGGTGACGCCGCACGCCTCGGCATCTACGGGTTCGGTGCCGCGGCGCATATCGTCGCACAGGTGGCCGCCTGGGAGGGCCGGCACGTGTTCGCGTTCACCCGCGCGGGCGATACCGAGGCGCAAACGTTCGCGCGGTCGCTCGGGGCCGTGTGGGCCGGATCCTCCGACGAGCCGCCACCCGAGCCGCTGGATGCCGCCCTCATCTTCGCACCCGTGGGCCCGCTCGTGCCGGCGGCCTTGCGCGCCGTGGACAAAGGCGGGGTCGTCGTATGCGCCGGCATCCACATGAGCGATATCCCGACGTTCCCCTATCGCATCCTGTGGGGGGAGCGCGTGGTGCGGTCGGTCGCCAACCTCACCCGCCGGGATGCCGAGGAGTTCCTGGCCCTGGCGCCGCGCGTGCCGGTGCGCACGCAGACGCGACCGTTCCCGCTCGCCGAGGCCAACACGGCGCTCGCCGCCTTGCGCAGCGGCCAGCTTCAGGGGGCAGCTGTACTGGTAGCCTGACCGGCGACGGGCCTACTCGACCTTGAGCCCCGCTTCCTTGACGATCGGTGCCCATTTCTCGATCTCGGCCTTGATGTAGGCGTCGAACTGCTCTGGCGTGTCGCCGGCCGGCTCCATGCCGACGCCCGCCATCCGCTCCTTGAGGTCCGGGTTCTTCAGCGCGGTGTTGATGTCGGCGCTGATCTGGTGCACGAGCGGCCGCGGCGTGGCGCTCGGCACCACCACGCCCGTGATGCTGAGCACGCTGAACCCCGGCAGGGTTTCGGCAAAAGTGGGGATGTCCGGGGTCACCGCCGCGCGCTCGGGGCTGGTGATGGCGATCGGCTTCGCCTGGCCCGCCTTGATGATCTGCATCATGGCGTAAAGCGGGTCGAACTGGAGCTGCACGCGTCCGGCGATCAGGTCGGGATAGGCGGCGGCACCGCCCTTGTACGGAACGTGCACGATGTCGATCCCGGCGCGCTTTTTGAGGAGCTCGCCCGCGAGATGCATGGCCGTGCCGGTCCCTGGCGTCGCGTAGCTCAACGTCCCCGGCTCCTTCTTCGCGAGCGCGATCAGCTCGTTGAGGTTATTGGCCGGCAGCGACGCGGTGGCCGCCAGCACGATGTGCGAAATGGTGAGCATCGACACGCCGGACAGGTCCTTGAGCGTGTCGTACGGCATGTGCTCGCGCATGCTCGGGTTGATCACGTATCCGGTGATCACGATGCCGAGCGTGTACCCGTCGGGGGCAGACTTCGCGACGACGTCGGTGCCGATGACGGTGCCGGCCCCCGGCTTGTAGTCGACGAGAACGTTCTGATGCCAGATGCCTTCCAGCTTCTCGCTCAGAAGCCGCGCCACGATATCCGTCGCCCCGCCGGGCGGGAACGGCACGATCAGGCGCACGGGCCGGCTCGGAAACGTATCGGCCCGCGCGCCCGTTGCAACGAGTGCGGCCGCCAGCGCCGCACCGATCAGTCGAAGTCTCATGGTCACCGTCCGTGTGCCAGCTCGACGTCGCTCAGTTGCGCATCCGGCACGCCGCCGGTCGCCCGCGGATCGTCGCCGTAAAGCTTGCGGAAATCGAAGGTACAGCTGCGCCCGGGCTGCGGCGGCACGCCGTTGACGCCGAACAAGTGCAGCTCGGGCGGCACCGGGCGGAAGTCCGGTGCATCCAGCCACAGGCGCACCAGGTGCCTGCGCTTCTCCGGCTCTGCGAATTCGGTGAACTTGGTGCGCGCGTGGAGCATCGTGTAGTTGTTGACCACCAGCATATCGCCGCGTTCCAGGTAGAAGGCGAGCCGGTTCTCCGGCGCCCTCGCCACCTCATCGAACATGTCGAGGGCCGCGAGCTCGGTGTCGGTGAGCGGCACGTTCGCCGCGCGATGTCCGGCGGCGATGCCGGCGCGCTGGTAGCGGCAGCTCAACTGGCCGTCGACGAACGCGAACACCGGCATCCGGAAGGGCGATACCGGCTCCTGTCCCTCTCCTTCCTCCCCCAGGCGATGGTAATGGAAGCCGCGATAAAGGGCGGGCAGCAGGTCTGGTGCGCGCCGCTTGATCTCGTCGTGGATCGTGACCGCACTCGCGAGAAAGGTGGCGCCGCCCGCAGCCGATTTGTGCCAGCATGCCAGCGACAGCATAGCCGTCATGTCGTTGTGCAGCCGCAGCTCGAGATTGCTGCGATACATCCGCGGGGTCGCGTCCTCCTTCGAGGCGTCGATGACGTGGCCGATCAGCTCGCCCTGGGCGTTCTGCGACAGCGCGGTGCCGAAATGGGCCCCGACGCCCCACACGGCGGCGGCAAATGCATCGAACCCCTCATCGAGCGGCAGGCCGCGCAGCAGGATGAAGCCGCGGCCGGCCCGCACCTCGTCATAGGCCCCCCTCAGAAGCGGCCCCAGCGTGGGAAACGCGAACGCGTCGCGCGAGAGTGTCTGCGGTGCCGCGAGCCGCCGGTCGGCTGCCAACGCGCGGGTTGCGGCCGTGACTTCGGCGCGATGGGCAGCGCTGACGGTCAGCGTGTACTCGGACGCGTCGACGAACGAGCTGCGCAGCCACGCCATCGGGTCTGTCATCGTTTCCTCCTCCGCACCTGGCGCCACCGTAATACATTCCGCGACCGGCTTCGAGGGGGGCGGGTCCAAGGATCACCACATGGGCAGGCGCCCATGATGCTGATAGTCTCGGACGCAAGCGCCGATCGAGGAGGACCCGATGACCGTGACGACGCAAGAACGCGCAACCGCTGCCGCGCACACCCCGCACATGGCCGGCGAAACCAAGCTGGGCCCGCTCGCCTCGCGCTACGTCGACGTCGACAGCCTGCCCTGGCAGCCCACCCCGTGCGCCGGCATCCAGATGAAGATCCTGCTCAAGGACGAGACGACCGGGCTGATGACGGCGCTGTTCAAGTGGGAGCCGGGCGCACGCCTCCCGATGCACGAGCATGTCGAGATCGAGCAATCCTGGCTGCTCGAAGGCAGCCTCGTCGACGACGAGGGCGAGTGCACGGCCGGCAACTTCGTCTGGCGGCCGAAGGGCAACCGGCACTACGCCTACGCGCCCAAGGGTGCTCTGGTGCTCGCCATGTTCTTGCGGCCCAACGTGTTCATCGACGAGTTCCCGGGACAGAAGCTCGCGTAATCGGCGTCTAAATCCACACGTCGTTCTGCGCCGTACGCTCGCCGCCCTCATCCCCGGTGTTGAGGATGCCGCGCGGCTCGATGAGCAGCATTTTGACTTCGGTCTCGGCGTAGGGCTTGTGCTCGACGCCTTTGGGCACGACGAACATCTCGCCCGCCCGGATGTGGACCGCTCCGTCACGGAAGTCGATGCGCAGGTCGCCCTCGAGGACGATGAACGTCTCGTCGGTGGTCTTGTGGTCGTGCCAGACGAAGTCGCCCTGAAGCTTCACGATCTTGAACTGATAATCGTTCATCTCGGCGATCACCTTCGGCGACCACTGTTCGGTGAACAGCCCGAGCTTCTGCTTGAAATTGATGGCGCTGTAGCCCATGACCCGTCTCCCGTAGACCGCGGCGGTCACGGGAGGATGATGCGTCGGCCCGGCGCCGGCTGACAAGTCTCAGCCGCGGTTGCGCGGCCGGTATTCGTTACGGCCCTGGGCGTAGAACACGCGGCTCTGATTGGGCGGCAGAGCCAGCGCCTTGAGGCGGTTGCGCACGAAGGTCTCGCTGACCGCCCAGGTGCGGACCCGGAGGCCCTTGCTGTTGAGGACGACGGCGATCTCCGTCGGCGCCAGGCCGGCCAGGTGGAACCTGCGGATCACCAGGTCGTGCTCGCGCCATTCGCTCGCCGCATGCACCGGCTCTTCCGGCTGAGGTGCTGCGGCTTCGGCCGCTGGCTGGGTCGTCGGTTTCTTTGCCAACATCGTCGCATTCCCCTGTCGCCCGCCGGAGCCGGCAGGCCATGACCGTGTATCCCAAACAGCTGAACAAACCCTGAAGGCGGTGCGTTAACCTTTTTCAGGCCGCGCGGACCTTGGAAATGAAGGCATTCACCTGAAGACGCAGCGCGTCGGACTGCCTCGACAGTTCGCCCGCGGCCGTCAGCACCTGGCCGGACGCGGCCCCCGTCTCGCCCGCCGCCTGGGTGACCGCAGCGATGTTGGTCGACACCTCGGCCGTTCCGGCCGAGGCCTGCTGGACATTGCGGGCGATCTCCTTGGTCGCGGCCCCCTGCTCCTCGACCGCCGAGGCCACGGTCGTCGCGATCTCGTTGATGCGCGCGATCGTGCCGGTGATCAGGCCGATCGCCTGGACCGAGTCGGTGGTCGCACCCTGGATCGACTTGACCTGGGCGGCGATGTCTTCGGTTGCCTTCGCGGTCTGCGTGGCGAGCGACTTGACCTCGGAGGCGACGACCGCAAAACCCTTGCCGGCCTCGCCGGCACGCGCCGCCTCGATGGTGGCATTGAGTGCCAGAAGGTTCGTCTGGCCCGCGATGTCGTTGATGAGCTTCACCACGTCGCCGATCTTCTGCGCGGCATCGGCGAGCGCCTGAACCTGCGCATTGGTCCGACCCGCGTCTTCCACGGCTTGCGTGGCGATGCGCGTCGATTCCGCGACCTGCCGGCTGATCTCGCCGATCGAGGAGGACAGCTCTTCGGCCGCGCTTGCGACCGTCTGCACGTTCGCCGAGGCCTGCTCGGCTGCGGCGGCCACTGCCGTCGAGCGCTGGCTGGCCTGCTCGGCCGTTGATGACATCGACCGTGCCGTCGATTGCAGCTGCGAGGACGCCGACGAAACGGCCCCCACCACGCCTTGCACACTGGATTCGAAATCATCCGCGAGCCGGCTCATCGCGGCGCGCTTCTCTTCCTCCGCGCGCTGCTTGACCTCTTCCTGTTCGCTGCGCAGCCGGTCGGCTTCGATCATCTGCTGCTTGAACACCTGCACCGAAGCCGCCATGTCGCCGATCTCATCCTTGCGACCGATACCTGGCACTTCCACCGTCTTATCGCCGCGCGCGAGCTCGCTCATGGCGCCGGTCATGCCGGCCACGGGCCGCGTAATGCCGCGGACGATGATGGTGCCGAGCACCCCTGTCAGCGCGAACAGGGCCAGGGCCAGACCGATCGCCGTCCACAACGCGTTCTCGGCGCCCGCGCGGATGCGATCCGCCTGGCTGAGCAGGTTCTGCGCCAAATGATCCTCGACCTGCTTCATCAGGTCGATGCGATCCGTCGCTTTCTTGAACCAGTACGGCGCCTCGATCCCGCTGATTGAGCCTTCGGGCGGGGTATCGAGGGCGACCTTGCGCATGCGCTCGACCTCGCTGACCGCCTCGCCGCTGACCGTTCGGGCAAGGAACGCGCGATCATCCGCCGTCGCATAGGACGCGAACTGCGCGAAATATGTGTTCTCGGCGGCGACGACACCCACGAGGCCGCGATATTGGCCGATGTCGAATTTGCCCGCGGCAAAGCCGCCGGAGGCCGCCGCCCGCTCCTGCCCTGCCCGCTCCTTGGCCTGCATGAAGCTCAAATAGGCCGACAGGGACCGGGCGATGTCCGGGTCGGTCGAGAGCTGCGAGATCTCCAGTCCGACATCGAGGAGGCGCGAGATCGTCGTCGAGTAATACGTGGTCGCTTCGCCGAGCGTGGCCTTCTGCGCGCTTATCTGGCTGCGCGTGTCACCGAGGCGCGCGAGGCGCTGCGTGGCATCGGTCAGAATTTCGGCGAGCTTGCCGCCGGCGGCGCTCGTATCAAAGCCCTTGAGGGCCGCCTCGAGCTGCTGGCGCCTGGCATCCGTGAGCTGGCGTTGCTCCGGCAGTTCGCGCTGGAACTGCGCGCCCTTGCTGCCGAGGAACAGCGCCGACGCACCACGCTCGCGCTGCATCTCGTGCACCAATGCGCTGATATGCGTGGCGAGCTGCGTGAGGCCGGACAGGGCCTGCATCTGGCGGACGGTGGCCTGTTTGTCGACCAGGAGAGCCGTGGCCGCAAGGGCGAGGCCCAGCGATGGCACCAGAAGCGCCAGCACCACGCGATGCATGATCCGAAAACGGCTGAACAGGTTGCGCATGTGCATCTCCTCTTCGGGCACACGCGAACGTCCCCCAACGCCCGCACGCATGAGGCTCGCGCAAAAACCTGAACAGAACCTGAATTTTACGAAAGTTATAGATTTCGGCGAAAATGACGGCGCGATTTATGGAAATTAACCGAGCGTGTCCATCGAACGCGATCGTTGCGGCTAACATCCGCTTCGTACCCGAAGAATTGCCCGCCAGGCGCCGTCTAACAGCTCTCGATCCGCCCCTCGCGGTCCGATGGCAGGACCTGCGGCCGCGGCGCGAACCGCACGCCGTCCCCACTCGACGGCGACCAGACGAACTCGAGCCCCGCCCGCTCGAAGGTCTCGGTGATGTCGCGGCGCGTCCGGGCCAAGAGGGCCCGCCGGCCGATCTCGAAATGGGCCACGGTCTTGCGGGCGACACCCGCGCGCTCGGCCAGCATCGCCTGAGTCCATCCGAGGAGCGCGCGCGCGGCACGGCATTGCGCCGAAGAGACAAGCGGACGCACCATCATGGCGCAGTACCTTCCCGCCGCCGCACGAGCCGCGTCCGGCACCACAATTCGGTGGAATAGAGTTCGTCGGGACGCTCGCGGATGGTCTCGGCCCAGACCGCGGCACTCGCGTCGTCCGGCCACTGGCGATCCTCGACCCTGACGACGTGGTTGGCTCCGTCCAGGAAGTAACAGCGATAGGGCTGCATGGTCCCCCCATGCCCAAATCGGGCGGCAGATGGCTCGGGTGGCATCGCCTCCGGCGACACACGAAAAAGTTGCGAGCAATTAGCCAAAATTCCACGGGCTGTGGTGTGTGAAAACGCACACCTGCGAGGCGCGCTTGAGGAAGGCTCGGCCAGCGGCGTAAACTTGCACCAAATCCGCTGTTTCACAGGTGAGACGATGAAAATCCTGGGCGTCGAGTCCGTGGTCTATGGGGTCGAAGACGTGGCCACGGGGCGCAAATATTTCGACGATTGGGGAATTCCGTGCGTTGAGGGCGGCACTTCAGGCGCCGACTACCGCCTGCCGAGCGGCCAGTCGATCCGCGTGCGCGCGGCGGCCGATGCGAGCTTGCCGCGCCCGGTGGAAGGTGCATCGACCGCCCGCGAGATCGTATGGGGGGTGGATGAACCCGGCATGCTGGAGAAGCTCGGCGCGGAGCTTGGGCGCGACCGCGAGGTGAAGCGCGACCCCGACGGCACTCTGCACACGACCGATGCGCTCGGCTGGGGGATCGCGTTCAAGACCGCATCTTCGCCCGATATCGGCCGCAACGGCGGCGCACGGGCCGGCGACCGGCTCAACCATCCGCTCGATCCGCCGCGCCGGGCCAAGCCGCGGCGCCTGGGGCATGTCGTGTTCAACGTGCCGCGCGACAAGGCGGACGTGGCGGCGTCCTTCTACGCCGACCGGCTGCAGTTCCGCTTCTCCGACCGCTCCAAGGGCTTCGGCGACTTCATGCGCGCCCCCGGCTCGAACGAACACCACAACCTGTTCTTCCTGCATGCGGACCGCGCGATGTTCAACCACGTCGCGTTCGAGGTCAGCGGGTTCGATGAGATCATCTTCGGCGGCAAGCACATGGAAGGCTGCGGCTGGAAGGCCGACAGCCGCCCCGGCCGCCACATCCTGGGCTCGAACCTGTTCTGGTATTTCAAAAACCCGTGCGGCGGGAAGACCGAGTACTATGCCGACATGGACGTGATGGACGACAACTGGAAGACCCGGGTATGGGACAAGCATCCGGGCTTCGCCATGTGGATGATGGACTGAAAGCACCAATCTTTACGGGAGGACACGATGCCGGTGATCAAAGCTCAGGATCTCGCTTTCGGACGGCTGAGAGCGCCCGATCTTGACGCGCAGGAGGAATTCCTCACGCATTTCGGCCTATACAAGGTGGCGCGCACGCCGACGACGCTCTACATGCGCGGCACGGGACCTGCGCACCACATCCACGTCACCGACAAGGGCGAGCCCGGGTTCGTCGGAATGGCCTTCCACGCCGAGAGCCTCGACGACCTGAAGAAGCTCGCGAAGGTCCCGGGTGCCTCCGGCATCGAGACTCTCGACGAGCCGGGCGGCGGCAAGCGCGTGCGCCTGACCGAGCCGAACGGCTATCAGGTCGAGGTCATTTACGGCCAGAAGAAGCTGAAGCCGATCAAGGTGGAGCGGCAGGCGGTGAACTCCGCCGCGGAGCCGATCAACCGCAAGGGCGAGCTGATGCGCATCGCCAAGGGCCCGGCGCGGCCGAAGCGGATCGGCCACGTGGTCATCGGTTCACCGAAGATCAAAGAGACCATCAAGTGGTTCCGCGACACGATCGGGCTCGTCTGCTCCGACGACGTCTATGCCGGCCACAAGGACAACCTGATCGGCTCGTTCAACCGGCTCGACCGCGGCCGCGACTACGTCGACCATCACGTCTTCTTCTGCATCAACTACCCCAAGGCGGGCGTGAACCACTTCTCCTACGAAGTGCAGGACATCGACGACGTGTTCATGGGCCACGCCCATCTGCGCGAGGTCGGCAAATACGAGCACATGTGGGGGATCGGCCGCCACCTCCTCGGCAGCCAGGTCTACGATTACTGGGCCGATCCGTGGGGACGCGTGCACGAGCACTGGGCGGATAGCGACCGTCTCAACAACAAGACCAAGCCGAACCTGATCTCGGCCGAGGACGGCCTAGTGTCGCAATGGGGCGAGCCGCCGCCGCCCAAGCTGCTCGAACGCATCCTGCCGTAAGACCGCCCGCGGCGAACGAGGGTCTGCGCGTACCGCGGCAGGTGCGCGCAGACGACGCGCCGGCGCGTCGCGATCCGATGGCAAAGGTTCTGGTGAGAAGGCTTACCGAGGAAGGCTCAGAAAGGACCTCGCCGCGGGGGCAATAGGGGGGCTGCGGCGAGGTCCGCCTGAGTTCGCTCCGAGGTCGTCTCGGCAACCAACCTGGGCAGGCGGAAGGTACCAGCCTCCCGAAAAGTCGAAACTCGGGGAACACCTTAGTTTGGTACCGGAAATCACTTAGATCGTAGAGGCGGGGCTCGGCAGCGCAGACGGTGACGCTAAGACCCTCCGACCAAATGGTTTTCCGGCGCCGCGGCAACTTATCCCCCGGCCCTCGTGGTTGCACCTTCCATCGCTGCGGCGATTGGTTAAAGTGGCCGGACCAGCCCAACGCCGGGGAGCGGCCGGATCCATGAGCACCTTGCATCGCACCGGAACCATCGCCTCTGGGGATGTGACCCTCTTCTACCGGCAGTTCGGGACGCCGGGCGCAACCCCGGTGCTGATCTTCCACGGGGCCAACTACTACGACTCGGGCGACTGGATCGAGGTCGCGTCGGCTCTGGCGCAGGGCCGGGAGGTGGTCGCCTGGGACACCAGAGGGTTTGGCGAGTCCTCGTGGAGCGGCAGCAAGGACTACTCGTACGACGCCATGATGGCGGATGCGAATGCGCTCATGTCGCACTTCGGATGGCGCAAGGCCGTCCTCATGGGGCACTCGCTGGGCGGATCGTACGCGCTGATCTTCGCCGCGCATTTCCCGCAGCGCACCGCAGGGCTGATCCTGGTCGACCATTGCCCCGGCCGCGCCAATGCCGGCACGGTCAGCGTCAACAACAGTCCGAAGGTGTTTCCGACCATCGAGGCGGCCCTCGCCGAGACCAGCCGGGAGAAATCGATCGCCCGCGGCACGCCGGCCTGGGCACGGCTTGCCGCCACCTTCAAGGCGGTCGAGGGCGGGTTCGTGTTCCGGCGCGACCCGGATTATGGCAACCGGGCGCCCGTGGCGCCCGCATGCTGGACAACCAAGCTGAAGCCGACCGACACCTGGAGCGAGCTCGCGGAGGTGCGGGACCCCGTGCTCATCCTGCGCGGCACGCGCTCGGACCACTACACGCCCGAGGCCCTGGCGCGCGTGAAGAACGATTTTCCGCAGATACGTCTTGTCGATATCGAGGCCGGCCACGACATCGCCAGTGCTGCGCCGGAGACACTGATTCGAGTCGTATCGGGATTCCTCGCCGAGCGTATCGACGCCGAAAAGGCGGCGTAAGCCCTAGACCCGCTCCTTCTCGCGAACCTTCCCTCCGCCGTCGCCGGCCACGGCCGAGGTCGCC
>DATJPD010000226.1:0-20251 GCA_035506575.1 Alphaproteobacteria bacterium | reverse complement strand
CTACCTAGGGCATATGCGCACTATACGATGCCTGCTGGCTGCGGCCGCGCTCACCGTCATTGCCGCCGATACGGGGGCGGCACAAACGCCGGGGAGTGGAATGGTCACCCCGGTACCGGACGCATCGCCCCCGCAGGCGACGCCCCCGGCAACAGCACCCCTGCAGTCGCCGCCGCCGGCCGGGAATGCACCTCCGGCCCAACCACCGGCGTCCGCGTTGCCGCCACCTGGGCCGACGACCGGCTCGTCGGGGCGAACGTCTACCGCCCCGAGCACCCCGGGCTCAAGCCCGTCGGGGATCGCTCCGGCAACGCCCCTTCCTCCGGCAACCGGCCTGCAGCCGGCGACGCCCTTGCCGCAAGCCGCACCGATCACGCCGGGCTCGTCGTCCTCATTGAGCCCGCCGGGCCTGTATCCGCCCGGGAGATCGCTCAGCGAGGTTCCGGGAGCATCGGCAGGCAGCGGGGGCGGCACGACCGTGAACCCGAACAGTCCCAACACAACCCCGTCGGGTCTCGGCCTCAACACGGAATGTCCGGAAAATAATGCGCTTTGCCGATAGACGGACGAGCGGCATTTCGAGAAGGTCCTACCGTGCAGCTGGCCCCGCGAACCGCCCTCGTGCTCGCTCTCTGCAGCCTTGCCTTCTGCGCGGGCGCCCCGCTGGCGCACGCCCAGCTCCGCTCGGCGGCACCGGCAGGACCGATGCACGCGCCGATGCCTTCGCCGTCCACGGCAGCGCCACCGATCGGCATCCCTGCCGCCCCGTCGGTCCCGTCGGCCTCGGTGCTGCCGCCTTCATCGCCGATAAGCCCCGCCGAGCCGATTGCACCCCAGCACACGCCGGCGCCGTCGCCGGCCGTCGTGCCGCCGCCGACAGTGATGATGCCGCCGAACTTGCTGTCGCCCTCGCAGCTTCCGCCAGGGGTGCAGCCTGATTCCATGACGCCCACCGTCCCTGTGCCGGCGGGAACCCCGGTCGGGCCCCCGCATCCCTGACGGCACTGGTCTGGGATTTGCACCCAGTTCCGGGTGACCCGCGTTCCGATCATCGACTTCGCGGATTTTGCGACGGGCCGTGCGGCGCGGCGGCAGGCCATCAGCGCCGAGATCGTCGAGGCTTGCGGCGAGGTCGGATTCTTTTACCTCGGCAACCACGGCATCGCCGGGACCGAGGTCGACCGCATGCTGGCCGAGGCCAAGCGCTTCTTCGACCTGCCGCCCGCGGAAAAGCAGGCGATCTCGTTCGACAAGTCGCGCACGCGGCGCGGCTACATGGGCCTCCAGCAGGAGAACTTCGCACGCGCGCGCGGCACTCCTGGCGACCTCAAAGAGTTCGTCAATTTCTTCACGGAGCTCCCGGACGACGCGCCCGAGATCGTCGCAGGCCGGCCGTTCTACGGCGGCAACCAATGGCCGGCACTCCTGCCCGGCTGGCGCGAGGCCGTGGTCGACTACATGCACGCCACGACGCAGCTGGGCCGCCGCCTCATGCAGGCGATCGCCCTCGGTCTCGGCCTGCCGGAGGACCGTTTCGAGGCGATGCTGGCGCGCCCGATGAGCTCGTTCCGGCTGATCCACTATCCGCCGCAGATCGTCCGTCCTTCGGTTTCAGAAGAGCCCGGCTGCGGCGCACACACCGATTATGGCTGCCTCACCATCCTGGCGCAGGACACGATCGGCGGCCTCGAGATCCAGACCCGCGACGGGCGCTGGATCGACGCCCCGCCGACCCCGGGCACGTTCGTGATCAACATCGGCGACATGCTGGCGTTCTGGACCGCCGGCCGGCTGCGCTCGACTCCGCACCGGGTCACACGGCCGGCGCGGCAGAGCCGCTATTCGGTCGCCGCGTTCCTGACCCCGCACATCGACACGCCCCTGGCGCCGCTCGACGGCAGTGTCGCCGGAGGTGCCACGCTCACGGCTGGCGAGCACTATCTCAAGCAGATGACCGCCAACGCCTATTGATCCGCGGCCGGCGCCGACCATTCGGCCCGCACGTCGGGGTCCGCCTCGCGTGCCACGCGGGAACTCGCGAGTCCGGCGAACTCGCGCGGCGGCAGAAGCCGCCTCAGCGCCCACACCGCCATCGCGCGCACCAGAGGCGAGGCATCGTCGAGACGCGACTGCGCGACCGCCGCCAGCTCGCGGGCGCCACTGTTGCCGATCGCGATCAGCACGTTGCGCACGAACCGGTCGCGGCCGACGCGCTTGATCGGCGACCCCGAGAACCGCGCGCGAAAAGCCGGATCATCGAGCCCGGCCAGTTCGGCCAGGTCCGGCGCCTCCAGATCGGCGCGGGCGCGGAACTCCGCCGTCGACGTCGGGCTTGCGAACTTGTTCCAGGGGCAAACCGCGAGGCAGTCGTCGCAGCCGTAGATGCGGTTGCCCATCGGGGCGCGGAATTCGGGGGCGATGTGGCCCTTGTGCTCGATGGTCAGATACGAGATGCAGCGCCGCGCGTCGAGCCGGTAAGGCTCTGGAAACGCATGGGTCGGGCAGACGTCGAGGCAGCGCCGGCAGTCGCCGCAATGATCGGCTTCGGCATCGTCGGGGGCCAGCTCGAGCGTGGTCAGCACCTCGCCCAGGAAGAGCCACGAGCCGAAGCGCCGCGAGACAAGGTTCGTGTGCTTGCCTTGCCAACCGAGCCCGGTCGCGGCGGCGAGCGGCTTTTCCATCACCGGTGCCGTGTCCACGAACAGCTTCACTTCGGCCGCGAAGGTCTCGTGAACCCAGCGGGCCAGGACGCGCAGCCGCTTCTTCAGCACATCGTGATAGTCGCGGCCGCGCGCATACACGCTGATCGTCGCCTTGTCGGCCGCCGCAAGGGTGGCCAGCGGATCGCCGTCGGGTCCGTAGTTGAGGGCCAGCACGACGGCGCTCTTCGCCTCCGGCCAGAGCACGCGCGGGTCGGCCCGGCGCTCGGCGGTGTCCGCCATCCAACCCATGTCGCCGTGCAGGCCGCCGGCCACGAACGCGGCCAGCCGGTCGCGTGCCGCGGCCGAGGATTCCGCGCGCGCGAAGCCGACCGCATCGAAGCCGAGCGCCAGGGCCCGGTCACGGATTTGATCCCGCGGATTGGCCATAATCCGCAACTCTAGCCCAGCGCCGGCGGCGCCCAGCGCCTTTTTATCGCGGTGCCCAGCTCCCATATATATGAAACGAGCCGAGGAACGCCGCGATGGCCGAGACTCTCATCCAGACGCTCGCTTATGCCGATTGGCATATTCCGTTGTCGCAGCGCAGCATGAGCTTGCGCGAGGCGGCCCGGGATCTGGCGCGCGTGGGTGCCGCGCCGCAGGACATCCCCCTCATGGTACAGCTGGCGGAAAACCCGCGCTTCAACCTCTTCCACGGCGCCGTCGACCTCAAGACGCACGACTACATCCACGCGATCCTCGGCCGCGGACTGCTGGCCAAGGATGAAGCCTTCGTCATCGGCTTCACCATGGGCAGCACCAACCGGCTCTCCGCCACCGAAGAGAAGCTGTTCACCCTCGTGGCCGAGCGGCTCTACCCCGGAATCTTCCGTTTCTCGCGGGAAGACGTGCGCGTCTTCCGCGATGCCGTGCGTCTTGCCTTCATCTGCGAGACACCGGCCCTGAACCAGATCGGCTACGACAAGTACATGGACGCGCCCCTTGGAGACATCCGGCGAGACCTGCACATCGACGAGCCGCTGCTGCACGCCTATTACGCGCTCGAGAAGCGGCGTTATCCCGCCTCGCCCGAAAGCCAGCGGCTGCTCGATTAGCGCTCAGCGGTGCCTGGGATCGAGCGCGTCGCGCAGTCCGTCGCCCAGGAGATTGAACGACATCACGACGAGGAAGATCGACAGGCCCGGCCACACCGCCATCCAGGGCGCGTTGTCGATGTAGTTCTTGGCCACGTTCAGCATGCTGCCCCAGCTCGGTGCGGGCGGCTGCTGGCCGAGGCCGAGAAACGAGAGGCTGGCCTCGGCGATGATCGCGGTTGCGATCGACACGGTCGCCTGCACGAGCAGCGGCGGAATCACGTTCGGCAGCACGTGCCGGACGGCAATCCGCAGATGGGAATTCCCGACCGCGCGCGCCGCCTCGATGTAGTCCTCGACCTTGACCGCCAGGACCTGGGCCCGCGTCAGGCGGACGAAGATCGGCGTATACGTGACGCCGATGGCGATCATGGCGCTGCTGAGGCTGGGCCCCAGCGTGTAGGCGAGGGCGATCGCGAGGATCAGCGGCGGGCAGGCCAGCATCGCATCGCTCAACCGGGAGATCAGCATGTCGAACCACCTGCCGACATAGCCGGCCACGAGCCCGAGCGGCACGCCGAGGCCGATC
Organism: Alphaproteobacteria bacterium; assembly: GCA_035506575.1. GTDB lineage: Bacteria > Pseudomonadota > Alphaproteobacteria > CACIAM-22H2 > CACIAM-22H2 > DATJPD01. The sequence continues at coordinate 15,926 of DATJPD010000226.1, read as the reverse complement.
GCGATCGTGACCGAGACCAGGCCCGCCAGCAGCGTGGCGCGGGCGCCCCAGATCACCCGCGACAGGACATCCCGGCCGATCTCGTCGGTGCCGAACAGGTGGAGCCCGCTCGGCGGCTTGCGCACCAGGAGGAAATTCGTCTTCAGCGGATCGTCCGGCGCCAGATAGGGTGCGGCGACGGCGAGCAGCAGGAAAAACACGATGAGCGCGAGCCCGATCAACGCACCCCGGCGGCGCAACAGGCGGCGCAGCGCACGCTGGGCAGGGCTCCGCTCGCGCGGGACGGAGGCGATATCGGCGGTGGCGCTCATCCGCGCATCCGCGGGTTGACCAGGAAATAGCCGAGGTCGGCCAGAAGATTGAGGACGATGTAGGCCGTCGCGGTGAACAGGACCACCCCCTGCACCACCGCATAATCGCGGTTGAACACCGCATCCACGATCAGCTTGCCGAATCCGGGGATGGTGAACACCGACTCCGTCAGCACCGTGCCACCCAGCAATTCGCCGAAGCTGAGAGCCCCCAGCGTGATCACCGGGATCAGCGCGTTGCGCAGGGCGTGGCGCAGCACCACGACGCGCTCGTCGAGCCCCTTGGCGCGGGCGGTGCGCACGTAATCGGCATTCAGCACCTGCAGCATGGCGCTGCGCGTGTGCCGCATCAGCACGGCCGCATAGGAATTGCCGAGCACGAACGCGGGCATGATCATGGCGGCGAGATTGGCACGCAAATCCTCGGCCGGGCTGACATAGCCCGAGGCGGGCAGCCAGCCGAGCTTCACCGCCACCAGCAGGATCAGCATGATCCCCAGCCAGAAATTCGGCGTCGACAGGCCCCACAGCGCGAACAGATTGGCCCCGTAGTCCCAGATGCTGTCCTTCTTCACGGCGGAGACGATGCCCGCCGACACGCCGATGACGATCGCGATCAGGATCGCCATCGAGGCGAGCTGGGCGGTGACCGGCAGCTTTTCAAGGATGAGGCCGAGCACCGGCTGCTGGATGCGGATGGACTCGCCGAAATCCCCGTGTGCCAGATCGCGCAGCCAATAGCCGTAACGCACCGGCAGCGGATCATCGAGGTGCATCTTCTGGTGCAGATACGCAATCACGCTTGGATCGCGATCCTCGCCCGACAGCGCCACCGCCGGATCGCCCGGCAGGAGCTGCTGCAGCCCGAACACCAGGATCGTGACGAAGAGCAACGTCGGCAGAATCGTCGCCAGACGACGGACCAGGAACCCGCTCACCGTGGGGCGCGCCCTACTCCATTTTCAGGCCCTGGACACGCAGCAGCGCATCCGGGACCTCGCGCACGCCCGTGAGCTTCTTGTTGTAGGCCCACAGCCAATACCGGTTATAGAGATAGACGATCGGCAGGTCGGCTGCCTCCCGCGCTGCGATCTTGTCGAACATCTGCTGCCGCTCGGCGGCATCGAGCGTGGTTCGCTGCGCCTTCAGAAGTTGTTCGGCCTCCGGCTGGCAATAGCCGGTGTAATTGATCGGGGCTCCACAGGCGAGAAAGTTGTAGAGGTTGCCGTCGGGGTCGGCGCGGCCGCTCCATTCGAGGATATAGGCCTCGAACTCTCCCTTGTCGGCGAGATTGAGCGAGGTGGCGAACTCGGTCGACTGAAGCTTGATGTTGAAGCCGGCTTCGGACGCCATGGCCTGGACGACCTGGCCGAGCTTCTGCGCCTCGTTCGTCGTCGGCGTCATCAGGGTGAAGCTCGGGTTCGTAACGCCGGCCTCTTTCAGAAGCGCCTTGGCCTTCGCGACGTCGCGCTTGGGCACCGGGACGTTCTTGGCAAAGAACGGACTGTTGGGCGGCACCCACTGGTCACCCGCCACCGCCTGTCCGTCCATCGCCACCTGGACGATCGCGTCGCGGTCGAGCGAGAGAGAAAACGCCTCGCGCACGCGCGGGTCGCGGAGCACGGTGGTCTTTGCGATATCGCTCTTGCCGACGTTGAAGTCGATTCCCTGGTAACCGAGCCCGACGATCTTGGCGATCTTGAGACGCGAATCGCGCTCCACCCCCTGAACGTCCGAGGTGCCCAGCCGCTCGATGAAGTCGAGCTGGCCGGACTGCAGGTTGGCTAGCCGTACCGTGTTGTCGACGACCGGCAGATAGATGACCTTGTCGAAGTGGATGGCATCCTTGTTCCAGTAGCCCGGATACTTTTCGAGCACGATGCGGTCCTGCGCCACGCGCTCGGCGAACTTGAAGGGGCCGGAGCACACCGGCTGGGCTCCGAACTTGTCGCCCGCGGCCTGTGCCGCCTTGGGCGACACCATCATCCCGGCCCGGTCGGCCAACGTGGCAAGCAAGGGAGCAAACGGCGCCGAGAGATCGAGCCGCACGGTAGAGGGGTCGATCACGTCCACCCCGGTGACCAGCGCCAGCTCGGCCTTGCGGTTCGAGCCCTGCATGGTCTTGTGGCGCTCGATATTGAACTTCACGGCCTCGGCGTTGAACGGCTCGCCGTCCTGGAACGTGACGCCCTGGCGCAGCTTCATGGTCAGCGCCTTGTTGTCGGCCGACCATTCCCAGCTCGTCGCCAGCTGCGGCACGATCTTGAGGTTCTCGTCGATGTCGACCAGCTTGTCGCACATCGCGGCAAAAACGATGCGGCCGACGAAGGTGCGCGCCTGGGTCGGGTCGAGCACGTCGGGATCCTCGGCAAGACCGATGCGCAGCGTCTGCGCGTGCGCCGAGGCGGCGAGCCCCACGACGACGCCGAGCGCGAATCCAATTCGACTCACCCACGACTTAAGATGCATATCCGCCCTCCCTGGGGCCGCGTTCCAATTCGTGACGCAGCCTGTTCTTGCAAACACCATACCGACGAAGTCATTCCCGCGAAAGCGGCGATCAATTGACCGTCAGGTTAACCCGAGCGCGCCGCGAACGCGGCTTGAAGCCGGGCAAGCCGCGCATCCGCCGGTGCCGACGGTGGCAGCAGCCCGGCCGGCGGCTCGATTTCCCGCCAGAAATGGCAGGCGACGCCGTGTCCCGCACCGTTCTCGATCAGCGGCGGTTCCTCGAGCCGGCAACGCTCGCGGGCGTACGGACAGCGCGTGCGGAAGCGGCAGCCCGACGGCGGATCGATGGCGCTCGGCACATCCCCCTGCAGGATGATGCGCGCCCGCTTGGCGGATGGCTCCGGCACCGGGATCGCGGACAGAAGGGCCTGCGTGTAGGGATGCCGCGGCGTCGCGAACAGGTCGCGCGTGGGCGCGTATTCGACGATCTTGCCGAGATACATCACGGCCACCCGCGTGGCGATGTGCTTCACGACCGCGAGATCGTGAGCGATGAACAGGTACGAAAGCCCGAAGCGCCGCTGCAGGTCCTGCAGGAGATTGATCACCTGTGCCTGGATCGAGACGTCGAGGGCCGAGACCGGCTCGTCGCACACGATGAGGCGCGGCTCGACCGCGAGGGCCCGGGCGATGCCGATGCGCTGCCGCTGGCCTCCGGAGAACTCGTGCGGGTAGCGTTGCGCGTGGTGCGGCGCGAGGCCGACGAGCCGCAGCAGCTCCGAGACGCGCTCGGCGCGCCGCCCCTCCGCAAGCCCGTGCAGCATCAGCGGCTCGCCGAGGCATTGGCCCACGGTCATGCGCGGATTGAGCGAGGCGTAGGGGTCCTGGAAGATGATCTGCAGCGAGTGGCGGAGTGCGCGCATCCGCTGCTCATCGAGCGCGAAGATGTCCTGCCCCTCGAAGAAGACGCTCCCGGCCGTGGGCTCGATCAGCCGCAATACGAGCCGGCCGACGGTCGACTTTCCGCTGCCGCTCTCGCCGACCAGCGCCAAGGTTTCGCCGGAGGCGATCTCGAAGCTGACGCCGTCGACGGCGTGCACGGCCGTGGGCGATCGGCCTAGAAAGCCGCGGCGCAACATGAAGTGCTTGACCAGCCCTTCGGCCCGCAGGAGCACCGCGCCGGTCACGCCAGCACCTTGGCTTCGAGCGGCGATCGCCAGCACGCGGCCTGGTGGCGGGCGGCAACATCCGCCAGGGGAGGCGACTGCCGCCGGCACTCCTCCACGGCGAACGGACAGCGCGGGTGGAACTGGCAGCCCGAGACCGGCGCGTGCAGGCTCGGCACCTGGCCTTCGATGACCGCCAGACGATCCTGGTCGAGATGCAGCTTCGGGATCGAACCCAGCAGCCCGACCGTGTACGGGTGCTGCGGCGCCGCGAAGAGCGAGCCCACGGGGGCCCGCTCGACCACGCGTCCCGCGTACATCACGGCGACGTCATCGGCGAGCTCGGCCACCACGCCGAGATCGTGGGTGATGAGGATGATGGCCGTCCCCGTTTCCTCGCGCAGCGTGCGCATGAGGTCGAGGATCTGCGCCTGGATGGTCACGTCGAGTGCCGTCGTCGGCTCGTCCGCGATCAAGAGGCGGGGCCGGCAGGCGAGCGCCATCGCGATCATAACCCGCTGGCGCATCCCGCCGGACAGCCGATGCGGATATTCGTCGAACCGCGCCTCGGGCGATGGGATGCGCACGCGCCGCAGCCCGTCGATTGCCAGCGCCTTCGCCTCGGCCCGGCCGACCGCGCGGTGCTTCATGATTCCCTCGACGATCTGCGCGCCCACGGTAAAGGCCGGGTTGAGCGAGGTCATCGGTTCCTGGAAGATCATCGACAGCGTGTTGCCGCGCAGCTCGCGCATCTCGGCCGCGGACAGTTTCAGGAGATCGACGCCTTCGAAGCGGATCTCACCGCCGACGATGCGTCCCGGCGGCGGCACGAGGCCCATGATCGAAAGCGCAGTCATGCTCTTCCCGCACCCGGATTCGCCGACCACGCCCAAGGTGCGGCCTGCCTCGAGCGACAAGCTCACGCCGTCGACGGCGTCGAACTCCCCTTCGTCGGTCGCGAAACGGGTGCGAAGGTCACGGATGTCGAGAAGCGGGACGGCCATTACCCGGAGCGGGCGCGTTCAGAACGATGCATGCGGTGTTTTACTGTTCGACGAGCCGGGCTGGCAACTGCGGTATTAGTGGCTGTTCGTCCGGCTTGCGTCCGATGCTGCCGCGCGCAAGGATATGTCCGTGACGGACACGATCCGATTTCTGCTCAACGGCCAGGAGCGCACGGTCGACGGCGTCGATCCGACGACGACCGTGCTCGACTACCTGCGCACTCACGAGCGGCTGTGCGGGACCAAGGAAGGCTGTGCCGAGGGCGACTGCGGCGCCTGCACGGTCGTCCTCTCCGAGCCCGACGACAACGGCGTGATGTCGTATCGCGCGATCAATTCCTGCATCCGCTTCCTGCCGACGATCGACGGCAAGCACCTCATCACGGTCGAGGGCCTCAAGGACGCGGACGGCGCTCTCCATCCCGTGCAGCGCGCCATGGTCGAAGCCCACGCCTCGCAATGCGGTTTCTGCACGCCGGGCTTCGTGATGTCGCTGTTTGCACTGTGGCACGCGGAGAAGGCGCCGCAGCGCGAGGACGTGCTGCAGGCGCTGGCCGGGAATCTCTGCCGCTGCACGGGGTATCGGCCGATCCTGGACGCGGCCATGGGCATGTATGCCGGTCCGGCCGAGGACAAATTCGACCGCGATTATTCCACCTTCGGCCGGCTGCGGCGGCTGGCACGGATCACGGGCCTGCGCTATGCCGGGCGCGGCAAGGAATTCTTCGCCCCGCGCAGTCTCGCGGATCTCGCCGATATCCTGCGCCGCCATCCGGAGGCGGATCTCCTCGCCGGCGGCACCGATTTCGGCCTGTTCGTGACTAAGCAGCACCGCGAATTCGCGCGCGTGGTGTGGCTGGGCGACATCGCGGAGCTGCGCCGGATCTCGGCGACGGACACGCATGTCGAGATCGGCGCCGGCGTCACGTGGACCGATGCGTTGCCGGTGCTCGACCAGCACTGGCCGAGCTTCGGCGAACTCGTCCGCCGCTTCGCCTCGCCGCCGATCCGCAACTCGGCGACGGTCGGCGGCAACATCGCCAACGCCTCGCCGATCGGCGACGGCCCGCCGCCGCTGATCGCCCTCAGCACCACCGTGACCTTGCTCGGCGCCGACGGCGAGCGCGAGATGCCGCTCGAGGAGTTTTTCCTCGATTATCGACGGACCGCGCTCCGCCGCGGCGAGATCGTGGCGCGCGTGCGCATCCCGCTGCCGACGGCGGGTCTGGAGTTCGCCGTCTACAAGCTCTCCAAGCGCATCGACCAGGACATCTCGGCCGTCTGCGCCGCTTTTGCGTTGCGCATCGCGGGCGGCATCGTCACCGACGCGCGCATCGCCTTCGGCGGGATGGCGGCGACGCCCAAGCGGGCGCGGCTGGCCGAAGCAGCGCTCATCGACCGGCCCTGGACCCTGGCCACGGCCAACACCGCCGCGGCGGCCCTCGATCGCGATTTCACGCCGCTCGACGATTTCCGAGCCAGTGCCGCGTACCGGCGGATCACGGCCCGGAACCTGCTGCGGCGGTTCTGCCTCGAGACCACCGGCGCCGCTCAGGATTCGAGGATCGCCTATGGCTGAGCCGCGCATCCAAGGCGGCGTGTCGGCCCCGGTGCCGCACGACAGCGCTCACAAACATGTGACCGGCGAGGCGATCTACACCGACGACCTGCCCGAGCCGCCGGGCACGTTGCAGGCCTACGTGCTGATGAGCCCGCGAGCGCATGCCCGCATCGTGCGCATCGACACGGAGACGGCGCGGGCGATGCCCGGGGTCGCAGCGATCGTGACCGCCGAGGACATTCCCGGCCGCAACGACGTCGGGCCGATCTTTCCTGGCGAGCCGATCCTCGCACCGGGCGTCGTCGAATATATCGGCATGCCCGTGCTGGCGATCGCCGCGACGTCGGTCAAGGCGGCGCGCGCCGCGGCCGCGGTGGTGCGGATCGACTACGAGGACCGCCCACCTGTGCTTTCGATCGAAGAGGCGCTGGCCGCGCAATCCTTCGTCTGCCCGCCGCACGAGATGCGGCGCGGCGATGCCGCGCGCGGTCTCGCGCGCGCCCCGCACCGGCTCAAGGGCGAGTGGCGCTGCGGCGGCCAGGATCATTTTTACCTGGAAGGCCAGGTGGCGCTCGCGGTCCCGCAGGAGGACGGCGACATGCTGGTCCTGAGCTCGACCCAGCATCCGAGCGAGGTGCAGAAGATGACCGCGCGGCTGCTCGACCGGCCGATCCATGCGGTGACGGTTGAGGTGCGGCGCATGGGCGGCGGCTTCGGCGGCAAGGAGACCCAGCCCGCCATCATCGCCGGGATCGCCGCCGTGCTGGCCGCGAAGGCGCGCCGCCCGGTGAAGCTGCGTCTCGACCGCGACGACGACATGATGATCACCGGCAAGCGGCACGATTTCCTGGCGCGCTACGAGGCCGGCTACGACGACGACGGGCGCCTTCTCGCCCTCGACATGGTGCTCGCAGCGCGCGCCGGGCACGTCGCCGACCTGTCGCCGTCGATCGTCGACCGGGCGCTGTTCCACGCCGACAATTGCTACTTCATCCCGGATGTGCATCTCGCAGGCTATGGGTGCCGCACCAACACGCAGTCGAACACGGCGTTCCGCGGCTTCGGCGGGCCGCAGGGCATGCTGGCGATCGAGAACCTGATCGACGAGATCGCGCGCCGGGTCGGCCGCGATCCTTTGGATGTGCGCAAGCTGAACTATTACGGCACGGACACGCGCAACGTCACGCCGTACCACCAGACGGTCGAGGACAACATCATCGCCGAGATGACCGCCGAGCTGGAGCACGACGCGGCCTACGCGGCGCGGCGGCGGGAAATCGACTCCTGGAACCGGGAGTCGTCGGTGCTGAAGAAGGGCCTGGCCATGGCACCGGTCAAGTTCGGCATCTCGTTCACGACCCAGTTCCTCAACCAGGCCGGCGCCCTCGTCCACGTCTACACGGACGGCTCGGTGCACCTCAATCACGGCGGCACCGAGATGGGCCAGGGGCTGATGACCAAGGTCGCCCAGGTCGTGGCCGAGGAATTCCAGATCGATCTGGCGCGGGTGAAGATCTCGGCCACCAACACCGGCAAGGTGCCGAACACCTCGGCGACCGCGGCCTCGGCGGGATCCGACCTCAACGGCATGGCCGCACAGGCCGCGGCGCGCGAGATCAAGAGCCGGCTGATCGGCTTTGCGTCCACGCACTTCAAGGTCGCGCCAGGCTCGGTCCGGTTTGCCGCCAACCGCGTGTTCGTCGGCGGCCGGAGCCTCGAGTTCGGCGATCTCGCGGCCCTGGCCTACAAGGCGCGCGTGCAGCTCTCGGCCACCGGCTTCTACAAGACCCCGCTCATCCACTACGACCGCGACAAGGGCACCGGCCGGCCGTTCTTCTATTTCGCCTACGGTATCGCGGCAGCCGAGGTGCTGGTCGATACTCTCACCGGCGAATACAAGGTGACCCGCGCCGACCTGCTGCACGACGTCGGCCGTTCGATCAACCCGGCGATCGATCTGGGCCAGATCGAGGGCGGGTTCATCCAGGGCATGGGCTGGCTCACGACCGAGGAGCTGTGGTGGGACAAGTCGGGCGCCTTGAAGACGCACGCGCCGTCCACCTACAAGATCCCGGCGGCGCGCGACCTGCCGCCCGACTTCCGCGTGCGGCTCTACGAACGCTCGGAGAACCGCGCCGAGACGATCCACCGCTCCAAGGCGGTCGGCGAGCCGCCGCTGATGCTCGCCAATTCCGTATGGCTGGCGCTCAAGGACGCGGTCGGTGCCGCGGCCGAGCACCGGGTCGTGCCGCGCCTCGATGCACCGGCCACGCCCGAGCGCGTGCTGATGGCCATCGAAGACGCCCGCGCCCGCGCCGCCGCGAGCGAGCCACAGCCGATCGCGGCGAGTGCGGAGTGATCGCCGTGGCCCGCGATCCCAACGACTGGCTGGCCTCGCTTGCCGAGCTCAAGGCGCGCGGCGAGCCTTGCGTTCTGGTGACCCTGGCCGACATCAAGGGCTCGGCGCCGCGCGAGAGCGGCACGAAGCTCGTGGTCACCGCGACCGGCCAAAGCGGGTCCATCGGCGGCGGCCATCTCGAGCACAAGGCGACGGACATCGCGCGCGGCCTGCTGCGCGACGCCGCCACCGAGCCACGGCTCGAAACCCTGCCGCTGGGGGCGGCCCTCGGCCAATGCTGCGGCGGCAAGGTCACGTTGCTGTTCGAGCCGTTCGTGCCGGTCGATTTCACCGTGGCGTTGTTCGGGGCCGGCCATGTCGGCAAGGCGCTGGTGGGCGTGCTGGCGGGCGCGCCGGCGCGCGTGCTGTGGATCGATGCGCGGGCCGAGCAGTTCCCGGCCGAAATTCCGCCGAACGTCACGAAGGTTCTGACGGAGCTGCCGGAGGACGAGGTCAAGGACGTGCCGGCGGGCGCCTACGTGCTGGTCATGACGCACAGCCACGACCTCGACCTTGCGATCTGCGAGCGGCTCCTCAAGCGCGGCGACTGCCCTTATGTCGGCGTGATCGGCTCGGCCACCAAGCGGCGCAACTTCGAGGGGCGGCTCGCGCGCAAGGGTTTCTCCGAGGCGCAGATCAAGAGCCTGCGCTGCCCCATCGGCCTGCCGGGCCTCGAGGGAAAGCATCCGCGCGAGATCGCGATCGCGGTCGCGGCCGAGCTTTTGATGCTGCGCGACCGCGCCCGGCTGGAGCGCCAGCCGGCGTCCGCGCCGGCCAAAACCGCCACGACCGCATGACGATCCTCATTGCCTATTGCGCCGCCGTGGCGGTGATCGCGGCGGTGGTGACCTATGCCGTGGCGCGGCTGCGTCTGTTCCTCGACCAGCCCAACGCCCGCTCCTCGCACAAGATACCCGTCCCGCGCAGCGGCGGTGTCGGGATCGTGCTCGCAACCGTGCTCGGGGTGGTGGTGCTCGCGACCCTCGGACATCCCACCCTGTTCCGCGAGCCCGCCTTTCTCGGCGTGATCGCGGGCGGCGTGATCGCGGCGGCCGGCGGCCTCGCCGACGACATCCGCGCGCGCTCGTTCCGGTTCAAGCTGGCCGTCCAGGTCGCCGCCGCCGCGGTGGGGATGGCCTCCGGCCTCGTCGTCGACCGGCTCTACGTGCCCGGCATCGGCCCGGTGGATTTCGGCCTTGCGGGACCGGTGCTCACGTTCATATGGCTGATCGGCCTCACCAACGCCTACAACTTCATGGACGGCATCGACGGGCTCGCGGGCAGTACGGCCGTGATCGCGGCGGCCTTCCTGGCCTTCGCGGCCGTCGCCGCGGGTGCGGCCAACGAGGCCACGATCGCCTGCACCATCGCCATGGCAAGCCTGGGCTTCCTGATCTTCAACCTGCCGCCCGCGCGCATCTTCATGGGCGACGTCGGCAGCCAGTTCCTCGGCTTCGTGTTCGCAAGCCTGGGGGTGCTGATCGCGCGCACGGATGCAAGCGGGACCCTCTCCCTGCTCATGCCGCTCCTCCTCTTCCATTTCATCTTCGATACGGTGGTGACCGCCGGCCGCCGCTGGTGGCAGGGCGAGAAGGTGACCCAAGGCCATCGCACGCACCTCTACCAGCGGCTCGCGCACTCCGGCTTCGGGCACGGACGGACGACCGCACTTCTGTGTGCAGTCGGCGCGGCCCAGGGTGCGGCAGCGCTGTGGATGGTCCACGCCCCGGTCGAGCTACGGCCGCTCGCGTTCGTACCGGCGCTGCTGATCCAGCTTATCTACATGCTCGCCGTGCAGCGGCGGGACATGGCCTCAAGCGCCGCCGAGTGAGGGGATATCACCCCGAAAATCGCTGCAACAAGCAACAAAGGTCGGAAGCCTTTGCCGCGGAACGGCGATTCGAAAGATTCTTTGTTGCAGAGCCCGTTTTCGAGGAAAGCCCTGCAACTAACAGGCCGCGTCATTCAATAGCTTAGACAAACCGGTTGGCCGCAGTCATTTCGGGTGAGGATGACCTCAAGCGCTGCCGACCGTCGGAAACCCGACCGGATGGGCGTCCTCGACCACCTTGGCGACGCCGAGCGCCACCTCTTCGCCCCAGCGCGGCCCCACGATCTGCAGCCCCACCGGCAGGTTCGCCGCGGTGAAGCCGCACGGCACCGACATGGCCGGCAGTCCGGCCAGGGTCACGACGAAGGTCGGCGCCACCCACTCGATGTAGCTCTTCATCGCCTGGCCGTTGATCGTCTCCGGGTAGTTCTGCTCGACCGGGAACGGCGGCACCGCGGTGCAGGGCGTGATCAGGCAGTCGTAGTTTTCGAACAGGCGGCGGAACGCGTGGAAGATCTGCGTCTGGCCGTGCTCGCCCTGGGCGATGTCGCGCGGGCTCTGCGCCAGGCCCATGCGGATGTTGCCGGCCAGGTTGGCGCCGAGCTTGTCGAGCTTGCCGAGGTGGTTCAGATGCTGGCTGAGCTGCGCCTGGCCGCGCAGCTGCAGGAAGGCTTGGCGGCCGAACGACAGGTCGAGATCCACCTCCTCGACCGAGGCCCCCGCCGACTGGAGCTCGAACGCGGCGGTGCGGCAAATCCGCTCGATCTCGCTGTCGACGCCGATCTTGGGCGCGTCCGCGCAATAGGCGATGCGCATCCCGGGCTTGATGCCGGCGCGCGCCGCCGCCACGAAATCGCGCCCCTCGGTCGGCACGACGAGCGGCGACAGCGGACTTGGCCCGGCCATCACCTGCAAGAGGGCCGCGAGGTCGGTGACCGAGCGCGCCATCGGCCCGGCGACGCTCAGGATGTCCCACGGCCTGAGGCTGGGGTACCGCGGCACGAGGCCGGGCGACGGGCGAATGCCGACCACGCCGCACCACGCGGCGGGCGTGCGCAGGCTGCCGCCGAAATCCGAGCCTTCGGCGAGCGCGAACATGCCGCAGCGCAGGCCGGCCGCACCGCCGCCGGTCGAGCCGCTGGCGCTCATCGCCGGGTTCCACGGGTTGCGCGTGGCGCCGAACAGCGCGTTGAAGGTGTTGGCGCCGGCCCCGAACTCGGATGAGTTGGTCTTGCCCATGACGATGGCGCCGGCCGCCTTGATGCGCTGGACGACGAGCGCGTCCTCGGTGGGCACGTTGTCGGCGTAGAGCATCGAGCAATAGGTGGTGCGGATGCCCGCGGTCGAGGTCAGGTCCTTGATCCCGACCGGAACGCCCGCAAGCGGGCCGACCTCGCGACCGGCGGCAAGGCTGGCCTCGAGCGCCCGCGCGGCGGCGAGCGCCTGATCCGCCGCCAAGGTGCACACCGCGTTGACGACCGGGTTCGCACGCTCGATCGCGGTCAGGTGGGCCTCGACGACGGCGACCGGCGAGATTTCGCGCGCGCGCACGCGCCGCGCGATCTCGAGCGCATCGAGATGCGTGATGTCGGACTCGGCGGTGGCGGCGGGAGGTGACTCGGGCGCAGCCTCGGTCAGGGGTGCCGTCTCTGGCGTGGGCGCCGTCTGGGTTGCGGCCATCTCAGGGGCCGGGGTCTCGGTTGGGGGTTGGATCTCAGTCATAGTCAGCCTTTTGCACCACATAAGTCCACGCCAGTCGATTCGGGGGGCGGAGAGTGCCACAGCCGCAGGTCAGAGTCTTGCCGCGTCATCGCAGTATCCTTAGTGTTCCAGAAAGGATTTTGCTTTGCCGGATACGGGTCCCCCTGGCCGCGACTCGGGCGCGGAGTTTCTTCACTCGGTCTGTCCCCACGACTGCCCGAGCACCTGCGCGCTCCTGGTCGAGCGCAAGGACGCCAGCACCATCGGCCGTGTGCACGGCGATCCGGAGAACAGCTACACCGCGGGGGTGATCTGCGCCAAGGTCGCGCGCTACGCGGAGCGGGTGCATCACAAAGAGCGCCTGACGACGCCGCTGCGCCGCGTCGGCCCGAAGGGGAGCGGCCGCTTCGAGGCGGTGTCCTGGGAGGCCGCCCTCGACGAGGTGGCCGAGGCCTTCACGCGGGCCGAGCAGCGCCACGGCAGCGAGGCCGTGTGGCCTTATTTCTACGCCGGCACCATGGGGCTCGTGCAGCGCGACGGCATCCACCGGCTGCGCAACGGCAAGAGATACTCGCGCCAGAAATCGACGATCTGCAACGCGCTCGTGGAAGCGGGCGTGCTCGCGGGCACCGGGGCGTTGCGCGGCCCCGATCCGCGCGAGATGGCGGAGAGTGACCTCATCGTCATCTGGGGAACCAACGCGGTGAATACGCAGGTGAACGTGATGCATCACGTCACCCGCGCGCGCAAGGAACGCGGGGCGAAGATCGTCGTCGTCGATCCCTATCGCAACGCGACCGCGGCCAGCGCCGACATGCACGTCATGCTGCGGCCGGGCACGGACGGCGCCTTTGCCTGCGGCGTCATGCACGTGCTGTTCGAGGAAGGCTTCGCCGACCGCGCGTATCTTGCCAGATACACGGACGTGCCGGACGAGCTCGAACGGCACCTCGAACAACGCACGCCGGAATGGGCGGAAGCGATCTCGGGGGTGCCGGCGGCGCAGATCCGGGAGTTCGCGCGGCTGTTCGGACGCACCCAGCGCAGTTACGTGCGGCTGGGCTTCGGCTTCTCGCGCCAGCGCAACGGGGCGGCGAACGTGCACGCGGCCCTGAGCCTGGCCGCGGTCACGGGGGCGTGGCAGCACAAGGGCGGCGGCGCCTTCTTCAGCAACAAAGGGATCTACGGCCTCGACGTGACGATGATCGAGGGGCTCGACGTGCTCGACCCCAGCGTGCGCGTTCTCGACCAGTCGCGGATCGGCCCGGTGCTCACCGGCGACAAACAGGACCTCGGCGACGGCCCGCCGGTCACGGCCCTTCTGATCCAGAACACCAATCCGATGGTGGTGGCCCCGGACCAGAACAAGGTGCGGGCGGGATTTTCTCGCGAGGACCTGTTCGTGTGCGTGCACGAGCAGTTCCTGACCGAGACCGCGCAGATGGCCGACGTGGTGCTGCCGGCGACGACGTTCCTCGAGCACGACGACATCTACCGCGGCGGCGGCCACCAGTTCCTGCAGATCGGGCCGAAGCTCATCGAGCCCTATGCCCAATCGCGCGAGAACCATTACGTCCACCAGGAGCTCGCCAAACGGCTGGGCGCCAAACATCCCGGGTTCGACATGACCGCCTGGGAGATCATCGACTGGACGCTCAAGGCGTCGGGCTGGCCGGATGCCGCGACCTTGACGGCGAAGAAATGGCACGACTGCCAGCCGCCCTTCGAAGCCGCGCACTACCTCGACGGTTTTGCGACGGCGGACGGCAAATTCCATTTCGCAGCGGACTGGGCGCGGATCGGTGCCAATCACGCCGGGATGCCCCGCCTGCCCGACCATTGGGCGGTGATCGAGGCGGCCACCGACGAGCATCCCTTCCGGCTGGTGACCGCACCGGCGCGCAACTTCCTCAACACGACGTTCACCGAGACGCCCTCGTCGCTCGCGCGCGAGCGGCGGCCGACGGTGCTGATCCACCCGGAGGATGCGAAGGCGCTCGGGATCGCCGACGGAGCGCTGGCGCGGCTGGGCAACCGCCGCGGCACGGTCCTGCTGCACGCCAGCCATTTCGACGGCGTGCAGCGCAGCGTCATCGTGTCCGAAAGCGTGTGGCCGAACCGCGCGTTCATCGAAGGCATCGGCATCAACGCGCTGACGGGCGCCGACGCGGCTGCTCCCGACGGCGGGGCGGTGTTCCACGACACCGCCGTGTGGGTGCGCAAAGGTGACTGACATCTATGTCGACGGAGACGCGTGTCCGGTGCGCGAGGAGGTCTATCGCGTGGCCGACCGTCTCGGCCTCAATGTCTTCCTCGTCTACAACGGCTCGCGCCCCATCCTGCCGTCGCGCAATCCCAAGGTGCGCCTGGTCATGGTCCCCGAGGGCGCCGACAAAGCGGACGACTGGATCGCCGAGCACATCGGCGCCAGCGATGTCTGCGTCACCGCGGACATACCGCTCGCGTCACGCTGCCTCGGCAAGGGCGCGCGCGCGGTTTCGCCGGCCGGCAGGGCCTGGACGGAGAACAACATCGGGGCGGCCCTGGCCGGCCGGGAGATCTCGGCCCATCTCCGCGAGATCGGGATGACCACGCGCGGCCCCGCCCCCTTCACCAAGGCCGACCGCTCCCGCTTCTTAGGCGCCCTCGATGCCGCCGTGCAGGCGGCCCGGCGCGGCTGACGATCGTTCGACACCTCTCATCAATCCTGGAGACCATCCGATGACCGACACCGTCCCTTCTTTGCGTCTGACCTACGCCGGAGCGCTCAAGATCCTGAACGCCGCGATCGCCAAGGCCGAGGCGATGAAGGTGCCGCAATGCATCACGGTCGTGGATGAGGGCGGGCACATCCTCGCCTTCGCGCGCATGGACGGCGCCCGCGTGCAGAGCATCGACTCCTCCAACGCCAAGGCGCGCACCGCCGCCTCGCTGCGGATGCCGACCGGAACGGTCGAGGACCCGATCGGCATCAAGCTCGGGATCGCGACCCAGGGCGGGTTCATCAACCTGCCGGGCGGCCTGCCCATCGTGGTCGACGGTCACGTCATCGGTGCGGTCGGCGTCGGCTCCGGCACGGGCGAACAGGACCGCGAGGTCGCGAAGGCCGGGATCGCGGCGCTGGCCGGCGCCAAGGCGTGGTGACGCGTCAGTCGGGCAGCGCCGATAACAGATAAAGCGCCTTCAGCATCTGGGTCGGCCTCGCCCGGCCGGCGAAGGTGTGCTGGAAGATCGCGTCGATGTCCTTGCTGCGGTAGATGTGGCTGAGAGCCGTGTCGACCGCGAGCCGGAACTCCTCGTCGCCGCGGGGAAGCGCGAGCGCATAAGGCTCGACCGTCAGGTAGTTGTCGGCGATCGCCAGCTTCTCCGGCGCCTTGCTGGAGGCGAGCAGGAAAACCAGGATCGAGTGGTCGGCGAAGTAGGCCTGGACCTTGCCGGCATCGAGCATCGCCAGGCCTTCGTCGTGCGTCTTCGCCGGAACGACCTGGGCCGCTATGCCCTGG
>DATJPD010000225.1:0-10266 GCA_035506575.1 Alphaproteobacteria bacterium | reverse complement strand
CAGAGCGGACTCTACGGAGCGCTCCTGGCCGAGGCGGGGTACACCGGCATCGAGAACGTGTTCGAGAGCGGCTATGGCGGGTTCTGCACGACGTTCTCGCGCTCGCAGGACCGCTTTGACCGCGAGGCGCTCGTCGACGGGCTCGGCCAGCGCTTCGAGACGTTGCGCGTCGCCCTGAAATTCTATTCCTGCGTCGGCAGCAGCCATACGACCTTGGATGCGATCCGCGCCATGCAGGCGCGGCATCCGTTCGGCGCCGATGCGGTCGACCGGATTGTCGTTCATGGCAGCCAGGCCACCGTCGATCACGTGGGCTGGCCCTATCGGCCGCAGGGGCTCACCTCGGCGCAGCTCAACCTGCCGTTCTGTGCCGCAACCCTGCTGCTGGAGGGCGACGCCTTCGTCGATCAGTTCACCGAGGCGAGCGTGGCCGATCCGCAGCGCATGACGCTCGCAAGCCGCGTCGCGGTCC
The DNA here is from genome assembly GCA_035506575.1 of Alphaproteobacteria bacterium. GTDB lineage: Bacteria > Pseudomonadota > Alphaproteobacteria > CACIAM-22H2 > CACIAM-22H2 > DATJPD01. The sequence continues at coordinate 9,794 of DATJPD010000225.1, read as the reverse complement.
GGCACGATCCCGCGATCACCGCCAAAGGCGGCAAGTTCCGCCACATGGTGCGGGTCGAGGTGTTGCTCAAGGACGGGACGCGGCTCGAGGAGACCGTCGAGGCGGCCCGCGGCAGCGAGGACAAGTTCGCGAGCGAAGCCGACGTGGTGGCGAAATTCAGGAAGCTCGTGCGGCGCATGCTGCCCGATACGCAGGCCGAGCGGCTGATCGAGCGCGTGCTGGCGCTGGAGACGGTTGCGGACAGCCGCGAGCTCGTCTCGCTGCTGACGGTGGGCCGCGCATGAGGACTCCGCTCGAAGTGCTGCGCCTCTACCCGGCGCACGACTATACCCTCGCGGGCGCGTTCGCGAGCCGGACGCAGGCCGGACCTGACCGCCCGTTCCTGATCTACGAAGGCAAGACCTGGACGTGGCGGGAGTTCGGGGCGGCGTCCGAATTGCTCGCCCGCGCCCTTCTGGCGCGCGGCGTGAAGAAGGGCGACCGGGTGGCGATCATGGCGCGCAACAGCGACGGCCATGCGCTCCTGTTGTTTGCACTCGCGCGGCTCGGCGCCATCATGGTGCCCGTGAATCCCGAGTTCGGGGTGGAGGAGGCGCGCTACGTGCTGCACCACGCCGAAGTCTGTGGCGTGGTGGCGAGTGGTGAGACCCTGGCCACGGCACGGCAGGCGGCGAGCGGCTTGGGCACGCCGGCATGGTTTGCGGTCTCCGACCGCGAGCACCCCGATACGCCGACCCTGGCCGCGTTGATGGCCATGGCGCCGGCCGCCACGTTGCCGTCCGGGGTGACGGGCGGCGACACCTGCCTGATCATTTACACCTCGGGAACGACCGGGTTTCCCAAGGGAGCCATGCACAGCCAGGCGAATTTCCTCACCGGCGGCGAGGCCTTCGTGCAGCGCGTCCATCTGCAGGAGACCGACCGGGTGATGATCGTGCTGCCGATGTTCCACATGAACGCGCTGTTCTACACCCTGGCCGGCACCATCGCGGCCGGCTGCAGCGCGGTGGTCATGCCGCGCTTCTCCGCCTCGCGCTTCTGGCAGTTCGCGGTCGACAACGGCGCCACCCAGACCAACGTGATCGAGGCGATGGGGACCATCCTGCAGGCCAGGCCGCGCAGCGAGTTCCGGCCCGAGCATCGCATCCGCGCCGTGTACGGCGTGCGCGGCAGCTTCGCCGAAACGTTCCGCAACGAATTCCATGTGCGCGACCTGGTGAGCGGATACGGCATGACCGAAATCCCGGGGGTCACCTGCACGCCATTCGAGGGTCCGAGCAAATCCGGCAGCATGGGCGTGGTCGGGCGGCACCCGGATCCGGCGCGCCCATGGGCCGAGTGCCGGGTCGTGGACGAGGAGGAGCGGGACGTGCCGCCCGGCGAGGTCGGCGAGCTATGGGTGAAGACACCGATTGTCATGCAAGGCTATTTCCGGGATTCCGAGCAGACGCAGGCCGCCTTTCACGACGGCTGGTTCAAGACCGGCGACCTGGTGCGGCGCGACGCCGACGGGTTCTTCTTCTTCGTGTCGCGCAAGAAGGACATCATCCGCCGGCGCGGCGAGAACATCGCAGGCGCCGAGCTCGACCGCGTGATCGGCAGCCACCCGGCGGTCCTCGAAGTCGCGGCCATCGCGGTGCCGGCCGAGCTCGGCGAGGACGACATCCTCGCTGCGATCGTGAAGCGCCCTGACCATGAGGTGAGCGCCGATGAGATCGCGCGCTGGTGCAAGGAACGCCTCGCCCCGCAGAAGGTCCCGCGCTACGTGTTGTTCCTGGACGCGCTGCCGCACACGCCGACCCACAAGATCGCCAAGGGGCAGCTGCGCCAGGATACGTCGTTGAAACAGCGCGCCGTCGATACAACCGCACTCGCGCAACATTCCTGAGGACCCATGGCCCCACGCAAGAAACTGCGCTCCGACATCGCCTTCAGCACCACCGACCGGATCGTCATCAAGGGCTTCGATCTGTGCCGTGACATCCTGGGCAAACTGTCCCTGGGCGACATGGCGTTCCTCGAGCTGACCGACCGCCTGCCGACACCGGCCGAATCCGCGGTGTTCAACGCGATTGCGGTGACCCTGGTCGAGCACGGGCTCACGCCCAGCGCGATCGCGACGCGCATGACCATCGTGGGCGCCCCCGAAGCGATGCAGGCGGCGGTGGCCGCCGGGCTGTGCGGCCTCGGCAGCGTGTTCGTCGGCAGCATGGAGACCGCGGCGCGCATGCTCCAGGAGGCGTTGCCCGACCCGAAAGCGCCAGCCGATATCGACGCGCTCGCCCGCGCGGTGGTCGAGCGCTTCGCGGGACAGAAGCGCACGATTCCTGGCATCGGTCACCACATCCATAAGCCCGTCGATCCGCGCGCCCCGCGCCTGTTCGAGATTGCGGCCCAAAACGGGTTCTCGGGGCCCTATGTGGCGCTGATGAACGCCATCGCCGATCAGGCCGGCAAGACGCTCAACAAATCGCTGCCGGTGAACGCGACCGGCGCCATCGGCGCGATCGCGAGCGAGCTCCGCCTGCCGTGGAACATCGTTCGCGGGATCGGCGTGATGGCGCGCGCCATCGGACTCGTCGGCCATATCCGCGAGGAGCTGAAAGAGCCGCTCGCCCGCGAGATCAAGGACCGGGTGGAGGAGGAAGCCACCTCGCACATGAGCAAGGGAGCGTAGGAGCCTACGACACCTTGACCGTGCGGCCGGCGCGAATGATTTCGGGCGGCGACGGATCGGCATAGAGGCGCTCGACCAGGGCTGCCCGGTTGGCGAGGACGGCGCGCTGGTTCAGCGAGCCCTTGTCGGTGGCCTCGCCGCGGTCGATCGACGGCGGCTCGACGAGCAGCAGCGCGCGGACGACCCGGTTCGAGCTGCCGGTGCTCCGGGCGGCGAATGCCGTCAGGCGTTGCGCGATCTCCTCTCGCAGCCGCGGATGGGCGAGGATGTCGGGTGCGGCTGTGTCGGGCACGCCGACGAGCTGCGCGCATGCTGCGAGGTTGGGGAAGATCAGCGCGCCGATATCGTCGCGGTCGGGGCCGGCCAGGACCACGTCCTGCGCGTAAGGGCTGAGCGCGTCGATAAGGTTGAGGCGCAAGGGACCCACGCTGACCCAGGTGCCGGTTGCGAGCTTGAAATCCTCGGCGACGCGGCCGTCGAACCGCAGGCCTTTGTGCGGATCCTCGGGGTCGACGAATTTCAGCGCGTCGCCGAACCGGTAGTAGCCCTCCTCGTCGAAGGCCTTGGCGGTCAGCTCGGGCTGACGCCAGTAGCCGGGGGTCACGTTGGGCCCCTGGACCCGCGCCTCAAGCTTGCCCTCGACCGGTGCCAGCTTCAGCCGCACGCCGGCGGCGGGCAGGCCCACGAGGCCGGCGCCGCTCATCCCGGCGCCGGCCGTCAGCGCGAAGGGCGCGGTCTCGGTGGCGCCGAGGCCGGTCAGCATCATGATCCGCTCGCCATACGTGGCCGAGGCGATCTCGTCGAGCGCGTCCCAGGTGTGCTGCGCCATCCCGGCGCCGGCGTAGTACAGCACCTGGACGTCGCGGAAGAAATTTTCGCGCAGCCGGCGGTCGTTGCGGAGAAAGGGGATCAGGGCGTCGTAGCCGCGCGGCACGTTGAAGTACCAGGTGGGCGAGACCTCGCGCAGGTTGCGCACCGTGGCTTCGATCGCGTCGGGAGTGGGCTTGCCGTCGTCGATGTAGAACGTGCCGCCGTTGTAGAGCACCAGGTTGAAGTTGTGGTTGCCGCCCGCGGTGTGATGCCACGGCGACCAGTCGAGAATCACCGGCGCCGTCTCGTGGAAGAAGGCGAACTGGGTGCGCAGCTGCTCCATGTTCGCGCACAGCATGCGGTGCGTGTTGATGACGCCCTTGGGGGCTCCGGTCGAGCCGGAGGTGAACAGGATCTTCGCGACCGTGTCCGGGCCGACCGTCGCGTGCGCATCCTCGACCGCTCCGCCTGCCCGCGCCGCGAGCAGGGAAGAGAAGGGGGTGGTGGTCCGTCCGGGGACGGGGGCTTGCGCCGTGACGACCTCGATATCGAGTCCGAGCACCGTCTCGATGGCACGGCCGAAGCGCACGCCGTCAGCGGCAAAGACGAGACCCGGCGTGGTGAGCGCTGTGATGTGCCGCAGCTTCGCGAAATCCGTGGACAGCAGCGAGTAGGCCGGGGAGACCGGCACGTAGGCGATGCCGACATGGAGCGCCGCCAACGCCAGAAGCGCGTGCTCGAGATCGTTGCCCGAAAGGATCATCAGCGGGCGCTCGGCCGACAGGCCGCGCTCGAGGAGTGCTGCGCCGATGCGCCGGGCGCTGTCGAGCGCCTCCGCATAGCTGATCCGCCGCCACTCCCCGCGCGCGTCGCGCTGCGCCATGAAGGTACGGTCCGGCGCGTGCGCGGCCCAATGCAACAGCCGCTCCGTCAGCCGGTCGGGATAGCGGCCCAGAGAATGCAGCGGATCGAGATAAATGGAGCCGTCCGCGCGCCGCTCCACGCTCACGCCCAGCGGCCCGAGCCGCACCGGCCGCGTGCGCCGGTGGGGAGCGCTCGCAAAAACCGGCGCCGCCATCGAGTCCTCCCGAGCCTTGTCCTTGCCGGACATCGGCCGGTATAGTTATGTTACATAACGAATTGGGTCAAGCAGAGTGAGGCCATGAAATCGCAGGAGACGGACACCGTCGACGCGGTTGCGGCCGCCGAGGTCGACCTCTCGGTGCTGCAGCAGACGGTCGGATTCCACGTCCACATGTTCGACGTGACGCAGTACCAGAAATTCTACGAGCGCTTCGGCGAGCGCGCATTCACCCCGGCGATCATCTCGACCATGGCGGTCATCCGCCAGAACCCCGGCATCCGCCATGGGGCGCTGTCGGATGCGCTGATGATCCAGAGGCCGAACATGACCTCTCTGCTCAACGAGCTCGAGCGCGAGGGTTATGTGAGCCGCCGCCCGTCGCAGACCGACAAGCGGTCGGTGGCGATCTACCTCACGGACCGCGGCGAGCGCGCTGTCGCCCGCATGCTGGAATCGATCCTGACGCTCGATCGCGCCATGACGGCGGGCCTCACCGCGCCGGAGCGCAAGGCGTTGCTGGCCCTTCTGCAAAAGGCTCTGGGCACCAGCCGCTGAGCTTATGCCGCCAGCGTAAACATGGGCACGGGCTGGCCGCTCTCGCTCGGCTTGAACACGAGCCTGACCGGCTGGCCGATGCGGATCGCATTCAGATCGCAGTCCACGATGTTGGTCATCATCGTCGGCCCTTCCGCCAGGGTCACGTAAGCCAGCGCGTAGGGAACCGGCGCCCGGCGCAGGATGCTGAAGGAATAGATCGTGCCCCGGCCGGAGCATTCCAGCCAGGCCGTGGCATCGCTGAAGCAGAACGGGCAGAGCGCGCGCGGATAGTAGTGGACCTCGCCGCAAGCGCCGCAGCGCTTGATGAGGAGCTTGCCCTCGCGGGCGGCGGCCCAATAGGCGGTCGTCTCCGGGTTCGGATGGGGATCGTGGATGGGGCGGTCCATGTCAATGCCTTTCCAGGATCAGGGTGGCGCTGCCGTGTCGCGACCCGAGTGCCCCGCCGGTGCCATGCGCAAGGGCCAGGTCGCAGTTCCGCACCTGGACCTTCGGATGCGCCTCGCCGCGCAGCTGGCGGACGGCTTCGATCACCTTGGTCATGCCGCCGCGGTTGGACGGGTGGTTGTTGCAGAGCCCGCCGCCGTCGGTATTGAACGGCAGCTTGCCCACGCCCGAGATCAGGTTGCCGTCGGCGACGAACTTGCCGCCGTCGCCCTTGGCGCAGAAGCCGAGGTCTTCGAGCGTCAAAAGCACGGTGATGGTGAAGCTGTCGTAGATCGAGGCGTACTTGATGTCGCGCGGCGTGACCCCGGCCTCGGCGAACGCCGCGGGTCCCGACCGTGCGGCACCCGTCTGCATCAGGTCGGTCTTGCCGCCATTCTGGTGCTTGGGCGCATAGCCGCTACCGATGACACCGACAAGAGGGCGCTTCAGGCTCCTCGCGATCTCGGGTGAGGTCACGATCAGGGCCCCGCCGCCGTCGCTGATCACGCAGCAATCGAGGCGATGCAGCGGGTCGGCGATCACGGGCGAGGCGAGGACGTCGTTCACGGTCACGACGTCGCGCAGCACGGCGTGCGGGTTGTGCTGGGCGTGGTGCGAGGCGGCGACCTTGATCCAGGCAAGCTGTTCGCTCGTGGTGCCGAACTCGTGCATGTGCCGCATCGCGCACATCGCGTAGAGCGAGACGACGGTCGGCGCGTAGGGCAGCTCGAACTGCGCCTCGGCGGCGGTGCGGCTCTCTTCCGCCGCGGTGGTCCCGGTCGCCTGGCCCTCGGCGCGCGGCCGCCCCGCGAGGGTGATCAACGCGACGCGGCATTTGCCGGCGGCGATCGCGTCCGCGGCGTGGGCGACATGCACGAGGTAGGACGAGCCCCAGGATTCGGTCGTGTCGAGATAGCGGAGCTTCAGCCCGAGATAGTCGATGATCGAAAACGGACCGGCCCCACGCGCATCCCACCCGGCGACGTCGCCGGCGCAGAAATAGGCGTCCACGTCGTCTTTGGTGAGCCCGGCATCGGCAAGCGCCCCCTTGGCGACCTCGGCGTGCAGCTGGGCCAGCGACTTGTCGGGCGCGTGGCGCGTGGGATGTTCGTAGATGCCGGCGATGTAGGCGTTCGCGGTGCGAGGCAACGGCGTCTCCTGACGTGCGAGCGGCTTGGCGTGCCGCCGAGATCGTTATAGAATATATCTAATACGAAGGCCCCGATCCCGAAAAGGGGGCTTAGGGCTGATATCTCCCGGGAGGACCTTATGCGCATCATCGCCTGCAGTCTCGCCGCCGTCCTGCTGCTCGCTCCAACCGCCCGCGCCGAGATCTCAGGCGGCAAGGTCAAGATCGGCGTGCTCACCGATCTGTCCGGCCCGTATGAGCAGAACTCCGGCACCGGCTCGGTCGAGGCGGCGAAGATGGCGGCCGAGGAGTTCGGCAACAAGGTCAACGGCGTGCCGATCGAGATCGTCGCCGCCGACCACCAGAACAAGCCGGACGTCGGTGCCGCGGTGGCGCGCCGGTGGTTCGATCTCGAGGGGGTGGACGCGATCACCGACCTCGTCAATTCGGCGGTTGCGTTCGCCGCCCTCGATGTCGCCAAGTCGAAGAACAAGGCGGTGCTGCTGACCAGCGCCGGGTCCGCCGATTTCACCGGCAAGGCCTGCGCCCCGGATAATTCGGTGCACTGGGTCTATGACACCTATCAGATGGGCAACGCGATCGGCGGAGCCGTGCCGCAGCTCGGCAAGAAATGGTTCTTCATCGGCGCCGATTACGTGTTCGGCCGCGCGCTCGTCGACGGCGCCTCGGGCGGCGTCACCCGCCACGGCGGCCAGGTGCTGGGGGCGGTCTATCATCCGCTGGGCGCCAGCGATTTTTCGTCGTTCGTGCTCCAGGCGCAGGCGTCGAAGGCCGACGTCATCGGCATCGCCAACGGCGGCGACGACGCGATCAACGCGGTGAAGAGCGTGCGCGAGTTCGGCATCATCGCCGCCGGCCAGAAGGTCGTGCCGTTCGGGCTGGATTCGCTTCCGGCGATCAAGAGCACGGGCCTCGATCTGGCCCAGGGGATGATGTACGTGACCCCGTGGATCCCCGATCTCAACGCTGCCAGCAAGGCATTCATGGAAAAGTTCATCGCGCGGAAGAAGACCGCACCCTCGACCTTCCAGGTCGGCACGTACTCGGTGGTGCGCAGCTATCTGAAGGCGGTCGAGGCCACGAACTCCGACGATCCCAAGATCGTGCTGGCGAAGATGCGCGAAATGCCGGTCGATGATGCCTTCGCCCATGGCGGCAAGCTGCGGCCGGACGGGCGCATGGTGCACGACGTGTATCTCGTGCAGATCAAGTCGCCGGCCGAATCGCATGGCGAGTGGGATCTGCTCAAGACGGTGGCAACGATCCCGGGCGACCAGGCATTCCGGCCGCTTGCCGACGGGGGCTGCCCCGCGCTGTCGCACTGACGGTGTTGGGGACTAACTCCGCCGCAGCCGCCTGGCATTGCGGCGTGCGGCGCGGTGCCACGGGGCGAGCAGGGACGAGCTGTCGGCGCGCGGCGACATCGCGAGGCGCCCGGTGAGCTGCGCCGCCTTTACCTTCTCCGCCAGCATCCGCTGGTATTCGGCCGGAGAGCACTGACCGGTTGCCATCAGCCACGTGCGGTGGAAGATGGTTTCGCTCGCCGCCATGGCCAGCTCCACCATCATCAACGGCAAAAACGGCGCTCGTCTGCGTGCCATGCGCTTGTCTCGCTCCGACGGTGTGACTGGGTAGGACCTTCAACGACCTCTGGGGGCCATCGTTCCGGAAAAAAGTTGCCGAAATATTACCCGCGCCGGAGGGCCGCGCATTGACAAATCGCAGCGCGGGGGCGCTAGTGATTGTGGACTTGAGCCTTGATGAACAGGGGGTGGTGCTATGACCCACAAGCCGCTGAAGCTCGACAAGCCGCTGCGCGGCCGCATCTATGACAGCATCGCCGAGACGATCGGCAACACGCCGCTGGTCCGCATTCCGAACATCACGCGCGACGAGAAGATCGAGGCGGACATCTGCCTCAAGCTCGAGTTCTTCAATCCAATCGCGAGCGTCAAGGACCGCATCGGCGTCAGCATGGTCGAGGCGCTGGAGGCGGAGGGCCGCATCAAGCCGGGCGGCGTGATCATCGAGCCGACGTCCGGCAACACCGGAATCGGGCTCGCCTTCGTGTGCGCCGCGCGCGGCTACAAGCTGATCCTGACGATGCCGGACTCGGTGTCGGTCGAGCGCCAGAAGATGCTGCGCTTCCTCGGCGCCGAGGTGGTGCTGACGCCGCGCGAGAAAGGGATGAAGGGGTCGATCGCGCGTGCCGCGGAGCTGCTGGAGAAGACGCCGGGTGCGGTGACGCCGAACCAGTTCGGCAATCCCGCCAATCCGGATATCCACCGGCGCACCACCGCCGAGGAAATCTGGTCCGACACGCAAGGCAAAGTCGACGTGATCGTCTCGGGCATCGGCACCGGCGGCACCTTGACCGGCTGCGCGCAGGCGCTGAAGCCGCGCAAGCCGTCCCTCAAGATGGTCGCAGTCGAGCCGACGGCGAGCCCGGTCCTGTCCGGCGGTCAGCCGGCGCCGCACCCGATCCAGGGGATCGGGGCCGGGTTCGTGCCGGACATCCTCGACACCAAGCAGATCGACGAGATCGTGCAGGTGACGAACGAGGACGCATTCCGCTGTGCAAAGCTCCTGGCGCGCCGCGAGGGGATCCCCGGCGGCATTTCCTCGGGGGCGGCCCTCGCCGCGACGCTTGCGGTGGCACGCCGCCCCGAGATGAAGGGCAAGCTGATCGTGACGATCATCCCATCCTTCGCTGAGCGCTACCTGTCGACGGCGTTGTTCGAGGGGCTGTAGCGTCCGCGGGTTCAGGCGCGCTTCTTGAGGCGTTGCCCGGTGCGCTGCAGATAGGGCGCCAGGTACTGGCCGGTGTAGCTCTGCTTCACCTGCACGATCGCCTCGGGCGGGCCCGCGGCGACGATACGCCCGCCCTTGTCGCCGCCCTCGGGGCCCAGGTCGACGATCCAGTCCGCGGTCTTGATGACCTCGAGGTTGTGCTCGATGACGACCACGGTGTTGCCGGTGTCGACCAGTGCGTGGAGCACTTCGAGGAGCTTCTTCACGTCCTCGAAGTGCAGACCCGTGGTCGGCTCGTCGAGGATGTAGATCGTCTTGCCCGTGGCGCGCCGCGACAGCTC
>DATJPD010000224.1:0-48658 GCA_035506575.1 Alphaproteobacteria bacterium | reverse complement strand
GGCAGGGCGCAGCGCGCCGCCCCGCTCGCGCCGATTCCATAGCGAGAGGTAGCCCAAGCCCATGGCGATCAGGATTGGTAGGGAACCGAAAACAATGAATACGAGATCGCCGGGCAAGCGTAGCCACTCGATGAGACGCGGCATGGCACCTGAGCTGTAAGCGAGGCTGCGCGCGTGCCAATAGCCATGCTCCACCACATCGTACATCTGCAGCACGCCGCCGGGGAATAGACTGAGCACGATCATCATCGCGAGTCCGATATTGAGGCCGAAGAAGGCACATCGGACGTATTTCCGGAGTGATGCCCAGGTCGCCTCGTCTGTGATCTCGCGTAAGATAAACACCATGAGCGCGACGCCTAGCATGCCGAACACACCCATCATCGCGGCATGGCCGTGATTGGGCGTGAGATTGGTTCCGGCTTCGAAGTAGCTCACGATCGGCATGTTGATGAGAAAGCCGAAGATGCCCGCGCCCGTAAAATTCCAGAACCCGACGGCCATCAGAAAATAGACCGCCCATTGGTGGCGGATCGGCGCGCCGGTCTCGACCCGAGTGACCCGCACGAAGCCCCAGGCGTCGAGCGTGAGCAACGTGAGCGGCACCACTTCGAGGGCCGAGAAGGCCGAGGACAAGGCCATGTTGAGCTGGCTCTGGCCGGTGAAATACCAATGATGCCCCGTGCCGATAAGCCCGCCGCCGAAAATCAGGATGATGTCCAGATAAACCGCTCTAAGTGCTGTCGTCCGGCTTACCAGATCGAGCTCATGAAAAATGATCGCGACGATCACGGTCACGAAAAGCTCGAAGAAGCCCTCGACCCAGAGGTGGATGATCCAGAACCGCCATGTATCGACGACCGTGTAATGGGTCGCACTGCCGAAGAACAGGGCCGGCAGGTAGAAGATGGGGATGGCGGCGGCGGCGATCAGGAAGAGGTACACCAGCTCACGCCGCTCAGGATCGTGCCGCACAGGGGCGACCTGGCGCCATACCAGCCAGAACCAGAAGACGAGCCCGACGGCAAGCAACACCTGCCATGCGCGGCCAATCTCAAGATATTCCCAGCCCTGATTGCCGAGCCAGAACCAGAGCGAACCGAGCCATTGTTGGAGCCCTATCCATTCGCCGAGCAAGCTTCCGAGCGCGACGACGACAATCGCGCCGAAGAGGACGTTTATCGCCCGCCGCTGCCCCGGCGGTGCGGAGCGTCCGAGCATGGCCGCGACGAACAGCGCGCCGCCGACATAGGCGGTCGCGATCCAAAGAATGGCGAGCTGTAGATGCCACGTGCGCAGGAGATTGCTCGGAAAGATCGCAGAGAGGTCGAATCCGTAGAAGTCGCCTGGCTCCGCGCGGTAATGCGCCGTGCCGCCGCCGATCAGCGTTTGCCCAAAGAAGAGGAGAGCGGCGACGGCCATGAACTTCAAGGTCGCGCGTTGCTCATCCGTGGTGGCAATTGCTGGGGTGTGCGGAGGACCTCCGTCCTTGCGATGCCAGCCGAGCGTCTGAAACCGGCCGAAGGCCAGGAGGACGAGCCCCGTCCCACCCAGAAGGAAGACGAGGCTGATGCCGCTATAGAGCACAGCTCCCGCCGTCGGATGATTGCCGGCGAGCGGCTCGTAGGGAAAGTTGCTGGTATACGAATAGGTCTCTCCCGGCCGCTCGGCGGCCGATGCCCAGGCGGTCCAAGCGAAGAAAGCGGTCAAGTGTCGGAGTTCCGTGGGATCGGTGATTAGCCGGGCTTTGAGCCCGCCATTCTCGGCGGGCACGGCGAAATATTTCATCCATGCCCCGACCTGGCGGGTGAAGGATTGCGCATCCGTCGCGCTGAACGCGAGCGTGCCGGCGGCGGGGTCGTAGCGGTTCTGCTTGAGGCTCAGCGCGACCACCCCGTCGACAGCTGCCTTTTCCGCGGGACTGAGATCGCCGTAGCCGCGATGGAACTGCGTGCGGGCGTTCTGTTCCGCGAGATCGAGAGCCCAGTTGTGCAAGTACTGAGCAGAAAAATCGGGGCCGAGATAGGCGCCGTGGCCCCAGATCGTCCCATTGTCCATGAGGCCGTATTTGAGGAACACCTCCTGTCCGTGGGCGATGTCGGCGCCGGTAAAGACGACCGCCCCGCCGGGGTCCACGACCCGCGCCGGGATCGGCGGCGCGTTCTCATAGGCTTTTACGGTGATAAGGATCAGAACCGCGAAACCCGCGGCCATCGCAATGACCGACGCGAGCTTCCACCAGCTTGACAGGACATCTTCGGAGGCGTGCGGCCGGTCTGCCATTGATCCCCCCTAACCCTGTGGTCTGGCCCGCGTTGCGGCTGACCTTGGCTGGAGACCATGTTAGCTGACGGCTTGTTCCAGACCAAATGAATGCTTTTTTAATCCCAGCGATTGCCGCTTTCTCCAGTCGATGCCCCGGATCGAACTCTGACAATTCGCACCAGCTTCAGTGAACCGGTGAGCGGCGCAACAGGCCGGATCTGTTTAAGCTGGTTCGGGCAGAAAACGACCGGCGAATCTGATCCGATCACCCGCGCGCGCCCGCAGCTTTGGGGGGCGCCCCACGCACGACGTCGATTAAGTCGAGCGGGTCGTCCGGCGCCGAGTCGGCCCGCCATGCCACATGGCCGTCCGGCCGGACGAGCGCCAGCTTTCGCTCGTACAGAGAGGTCACGCCGGGATCGGAGATTCGACTCACCGCCAGGGGTACGCCGCGCTGTCGCGCGGCCTTCACGAGCACCGCAGATTCGGCCGGGGCACCAAAATCGAGCAGCACGAACCCGCGTCCGAACAAATCGAGGGTAGACGTTCCCGGAGCGATCCAGGCGTGGGGCGCCCGCGACCCAGGCTTGGCAGTCTGGGTGTATATCGACGGGTCATCCGGCGGAGCCGCGCTGCCGTCATCCCAGCAAATGGGAGAGGGATCGTATCGGTACCCGAGCTGGACGCCGTCGGATTCCCACTCGCGCCGTGTGGTCGCTATCACCTGCTGGCCGAGTGCGCGGCGAGCGTCGTCAGCGGCGGACCCGTCATCGTCGATCCAGGGATATCGCGGGATGTCGCGCAAATTCGTGAAGTTTATCGTCGCCTCCCGCACCGCGCGCTCGCCGATCGGTCGGCGCTCTGCCGTATAGCTCGGGAGCAGTTCGCCGCCGCCCCAGCCGGCAAGCGCAGCCTCCAGCTTCCAGCCCAGGTCCACGGCGTCCGCGACACCGGTGTTCATGCCGAAGCCGCCGGTGGGTGACAGGAGATGCGCGGCATCGCCGACGATGAAGCAGCGGCCGCGGTGGTAGGCTTCGGCGACCACGGCGCGGCGCACCCAGGGGATCAGCGACAGCACCTCGCAGTTGAAGTCGGGGTCGGCGCCGAGCGCGCGCCGCAGACAGGCCTGCGGATCGATCGTCGCCGGGTCGACATAGCTGTCGCCGCCCACCATGGACAGGCGCCACAATTCATAACCGTCGATCGCGTTCAGGTTGGCCCACATCCCGTCTTTGTCGACGAGAACGCTCATGATCGCCTTGCCCTTGTCGTGCCGCCTCCACAATTCGGGCGCGCGGAAATAAAGAGCGCAGGAATAGCTGAGGCGTTGCTCGCCCAGCATCTCGATACCGAGCGCCTGGCGCACGGGGCTGCGGGCACCATCGCAGCCCGCAACATAGCGGGCCCGAACGGTCTCGGTCGCACCCGTCGTGAGGTCAGTCAGCTCGGCTTCGATGCCGGTCGTCGTTTCCCGCATGCGCTCGAAGCGCAGCTTCCGCCGCAGGGTTACGGACGGGAAGCCGGTCGCCGCCTTGGCGAAAATCGGCTCGAACCACATCTGCGGAATGCGTTGGCGATTGGTCGGGCTCGTCGCCAACGGCGGCTGCGCACCCATGCTGGGATATTCCAGCCGTGCGATCTCCCGCCCGCGCAGGCTCGTGAGGAACAACACCGTCATCGGATAGTCGTCGGGAAAGCCGCCGTGACGGATGGCCTTCTCGATTCCCCACCGGCGGCAAAACTCCATCGAGCGTATGTTCACGAGGTTGATGCGCGCCTCGGCCCCGAAGGCACGGTCGGTTTCTTCGGCCACCAGGCACTGCACGCCACGCCAGCCAAGCTCACAAGCAAGCGACAAGCCGACGGGTCCGCCGCCGACAACGAGCACGTCTGTTTCGATCATGGATGCGCCGGCCTCGTCTTATCGATCATTCCGGTTCGATGCCGGCGTCGTGCACGATCTGCTCCCATTGCGCGGTATCGGATTTCATGAACCGTGCAAGGTCCTCGGGCGTGCCGCCCGCCGCATAGACGCCGAGGTCGCGCATGCGATCGGTGACAGCGCCGATCTTCAACACGCGGTTGGTGTCGCGATTGACGCGGCTGATGACCTCTTTTGGGGTCCGGGCGGGGGCGAGCATCGCAAACCATCCGTTGCTGACGAAGCCAGGCAGCGTTTCCGCCACGGTCGGAATGTTTTCGAGGCCCGGGAGCCGCTTCTCGGACGATACCGCCAGGGCGTTCAGGCGTCCGCCCTTCACCTGAGGCAGCAGGACAGGGATCCCGTCGATCATCAGCTGCGTCTCGCCGCTGACCACGTCCTGGATCGCTTGTGTGTTCGCCCGATAGGGTACATGGGTCATGCTGCAGCCGCTGGCGTGCTTTAACAGCTCGCCCGTCAGATGCGGGATGTTGCGCGAGCTCGATGTCCCGAACGTGAGCTTCCCGGGCTCGGATTTGCAGAGAGCGATCAGCGCGCCGATGGTTTTGGCCGGCAGATTCGGGTTCGCAGCGATCATCATCGGGCTAAGGCCGATATTGACGACCGGCACGAAGTCCTGGTCGACGTCGAACGGAAGGCTCTTGAATACCCAGCGGTTCATCGACAGCGGCGCGGCTTGGCCGAACAGCAGCGTATAGCCGTCCGGCGTGGCATGCGCGGAGGCCTCGGTTCCGAGGTTGCCGGCCGCGCCCGGCTTGTTGTCGATGACGACCTGCTGCCCCCATATTCCGCTCAGCTTGTCGCCGATGATCCGCGCGATGATGTCCGGTGCGCTGGCTGGCGCTCCGGCCACGATCATGTGCACGGGACGCGTGGGCCATGTCTCGGCGACGACCGGTCCGGCGCCGGCGCTCAGGATCAAGGAATAAACGCCGCAGACCGCGATGCGCCACGTTGTGAGTTTCATCCGCTCCTCCCGTCGAGCCGTTTTTGACTGAAGCCGAAGATCATTCCGTTGTGCCGCCGCGCGCAATGCCGGCCGCAAATATGTCCGCATAGTGGACACGCGGGTTAGAGGTTAAAATCGGGCGGATGAGGACCGCCAAGCAGGTGTTCGGGCTGAAGAGAGGCCTCGCGGTGTTGCGCGCCCTCAACAACCACAACGACGCGACCGTCCTGGAGATCAGTCGCGCCACCGCGTTGCCGCGCCCCACGGTCTACCGGCTGTTGGCGACCCTGCAGGAGGAGGGGTATGTCGATCGCGGCCCGAACGGCAACACGTTTCGCTTGACCATCGCGGTCCGGGGGCTCGCCTGGGGCTACGACGACGAGGCGTGGGTCGGAGAGATCGCCGCCCCCGTGCTTCAGGATTTGCTCCGGCAGGTTGTCTGGCCGTCCGACATCGCGACCTATGAGCGCGGCGCCATGCTGATTCGCGAGACGACGAACACGACCAGCCCGCTCGCCATGCTGCCCGAACGCGCCGGTCACCGTCCGCCGGTGCTGACGAGCTCGCTGGGGCGCGCGTATCTCAGTTTTTCTGACAAGCGGGAGCGGGAGTCGATCCTTGCCGTCCTATCCGCCCGGGGCCACCGCGAACGCCTTCACGCCCGTGATCGCGCCGCCGTCGACCGCATGGTTCAAGCGACGCGCGCCAGAGGGTATGCGATCCGGGAGGGCGGGCGCGCCCCGGGGACAACGAGCATCGCGGTGCCGGTGATGAATAACGGGGAGGTTCTGGCGGCGATCAACATCATCTGTGTTGCGTCTGCGATCAGTCTCGAGGAGATCGTCGGACGATATCTCGAGCCGATGCGGCAGGCCGCTCGTCAGATCGAGCGGGCGCTGGGCAATTCCGGAGCGTGACGGGGCGATCGGCGGAACTGTCTGCCGAATATCTTGCCCGTGGGCAGGGCGCAGAGAGCGGCCCGGTGGAGGGTGAATTCCCGGCATCCGATCGATGCCGCGGACACCCTCACCGCGAGTGCGCGCCACCGCACCCGCCCAGGCGAGGACGCAGAAGTCTCGGACGTATAAGGGAAAATGGTCGGAGTGAGAGGATTCGAACCTCCGACTTCCAGCTCCCGAAGCTGGCGCTCTACCAGGCTGAGCTACACTCCGTCCGTGGGCGGGTGGTTATAGCGCCCTCCTGTCCGCCCGGGCAAGCTCTCATACAGGATTTGGTAACTCCGGGCGCGTGCCCGCCGGCGGCTCAGTGGGTGCGCGAGATCGCGAAGTCGACCAGCTCCAGAAGGCCGCGCTTTTCCGGGCTGTCGCCGAACACGCCCAGCGCGTCGCGGGCAATGGCGCCGTAATGGCGGGCGCGCTCGACCGAATCCCTAAGGCTGCCATGCTTCTCCATGAGGCCGATCGCGGTGGCGAGGTCGGCCTCGGTCTGCTCCTGGTCCTCGAGTGTGCGCCGCCAGAACTGGCGCTCTTTCTCGTCGCCGCGCAGGAACGACAGCACCACGGGCAGGGTGATCTTGCCGTCGCGGAAATCGTCGCCCACGGTCTTGCCGAGTGTCGCCTGCTGGGCGGCGTAATCGAGCACATCGTCGATGATCTGGAACGCGATGCCGAGGTTGAGCCCGTAGGCGTCGAGCGCCTCTTCCTCCACCTTGGGCCGGCCGGCGACCACGGCACCGATCCGGCACGCCGCGGCGAACAGGGTCGCCGTCTTGGCCTTGATGACCTCGAGATAGGCGTGCTCGGTCGTCTCGGTGTCGTTGGCGGTCATGAGCTGCAGGACCTCGCCCTCGGCGATGACCGCCGAGGCGTTGGAGAGGATCCCGAGGACCGCGAGCGAGCCGTCGTCGACCATGAGCTGGAAGGCGCGGCTGAACAGGAAATCGCCCACCAGCACGCTCGCCTTGTTGCCCCACACTGCGTTCGCCGTGGCAAGCCCGCGCCTGAGGTCGCTCTCGTCGACCACGTCGTCGTGGAGCAGGGTGGCGGTGTGGATGAATTCAACGCAGGCCGCGAGCACCACGTGGCGCCGCCCCGAATAACCGCACATCTTGGCGCTGGCGAGGGTGAGGATGGGGCGCAGGCGCTTGCCGCCCGCCGCCACGATGTGCCCGGCGAGCTGAGGGATCAACGCGACCGGGCTCTGCATGCGCTGGATGATCAGCTCGTTGACCTGGCGCAGATCGTCGGCGGTGAGGGCCGCCAGCGCATCGATCGACGGCCGCGCCTTGCGCCCCTCCTGCAGATTGACGATGACTGCCAACGCGTTGCCCTCCAGGGTTCGGCAGCAATGCTGGCTGCACCCCCACCCCTTGTTCCACGGGGGCGAGCATAGTATTCCGGTGCATCGGGTCAAGCCGCCCCCACGACCAGTCAGAGGGACCACGCAGAATAGGGGGCCGCCCAGAAGGGGATTCCCCGTCCGTGAAGGAGCTTCTGCGCAGCAACGATCCGGTGCTGTTGTCGTGGGTCGAGGCGCTGCTGGCGGATTCGCGAATTGCCACCGTGCTTCTGGACGTCCATACCTCTATTATCGAGGGGTCCATCTCGGCCATACCGCGCCGGCTGATGGTCGGCGATGACGATTACTCAACCGCACGGCGTCTGCTCGCGGACGCCGATCACAGATTATTGAGCGATGACACCTGATCCGACCTCTTCGACCACCGACGACACCTTGCTCGGCGGCAAGGTGAAATTCCGCCAGCCGGCCGCGGGGTATCGCGCGGCGATCGACCCGGTGCTGCTGGCCGCGGCCGTGCCCGATGCCGTCCAGGGCCGGGTGCTCGATCTCGGCTGCGGTGCCGGGGCCGCCCTGCTGTGCCTGGCGCGGCGGCGCGAGGATTTGACCGTCGTCGGACTCGAGCGCGATCCTGCGATGGCCGAGCTCGCGCGCCAGAACATCGCGGCCAACGGGTTCGGGACGCGCGTCAGCGTGGTGACCGGCGATCTGCTGAACCCGCCGCCCCAATTGATGGTCGGCAGCTTCGATGCGGTGATGGCAAACCCGCCGCATCTGGAGACGGACAACGCCACGCCCTCGCCGGTGCCGGGCAAGGCGGCCGCGACCCACGAGGGCGACGCCCGGATCGCGGATTGGGCGCGTGCTGCGGCGCGCTTCGTGCGCGGACAAGGCTTCGTGCTGTTCATCCACCGCATGGACCGCCTGGCCGAGCTGCGCGCGGCCGTCGATCAAGCGGGCTGCGGCGGCATGGTGATGTGCCCCTTGTATCCGAAGGTGGGGACCGAGCCGAAACGGGTGATCCTGATCGCCCGCCGCGGCGCCAAGCCCGACGTGCAGACGGCAAGCGGCCTCATCCTCCACGAGAACGACGAGCGCTTCACCGCCAAAGCGAGCGCCATCCTCCGCGAGGGCGTGCCGCTCACGGTCGTGTAGCCGGAGCCCTATCGATGGAGCCCGTGATGGAACAGCTCCGCTCGCTGTTCGCGCGACTGCCGCTGGGACCGCTGCAGCCGGCCCGTCCGGTCGTGGCCGTGCTGCGGCTCACCGGCGTGATCGGCCAGGTGGGGCCGCTGCGGGCCGGCCTGTCGCTGGCGCGGCTGGCGCCGCAGATCGAGCGCGCGTTCGCCGTGCCACGGGTCAAGGCCGTGGCACTGGCGGTCAACTCGCCGGGCGGCTCGCCCGTCCAATCATCGCTGATCGCCCGCCGCATCCGGCAGCTCGCGACCGAGAAAAAGGTGCCAGTCGTGGCGTTCGCCGAGGACGTGGCGGCCTCGGGCGGCTACTGGCTCGCCTGTGCGGCGGACGAGATCTATGCCGACGCGAGCTCGATCCTCGGCTCGATCGGCGTGATCGCGTCGAGCTTCGGCTTTGCCGACGCGATCGAGAAGATCGGCGTCAAGCGGCGGATCTATACGGCCGGCGAGCACAAATCGATGCTGGATCCGTTCAAGCCGGAAAACGCGGAGGACGTGGAACGCCTCAAGGCGATCCAGGCCGAGATCCATGCCGGGTTCCAGGCCTGGGTGCGCGAGCGCCGCGGCGACCGGCTGCGCGGAACGCCCGAGGAGCTGTTCAGCGGCGAGTTCTGGACCGGCCGGCGTGCCCTCGAGCTCGGCCTGATCGACGGGATCGACGATCTGCGCTCGGCCATGCGCCGGCGTTTTGGCGACGACGTCAGGCTGCGGCTGGTGGGCGGCGAGCGGTCCTGGCTGCGCCGGCGCCTCGCGTCCGGGTCGCTTCCCGGAGACGTGCCGGCGATTCTGCCCGACGGCTGGGCCGACGACCTGCTGGCTGCCGTCGAGACGCGCCTGTGGTGGAACCGCTTCGGCCTCTGAGACCTGGATCATGCTCAGCTTTCCCAAGCTCGTTGTCCTGGTGGCGGTGGTCGCCATCATCTGGTTCGGCTTTCGCTGGTTCGAGCGCTGGGAGCGCGAACGGCGCCAGTCCGCGGAACGCACGCAAGGGCGGCTTGGGGGAGGCCGCCCGGGGCCGATCGGCGGCGGCGGCGCGGAAGAGATGAAGGCCTGCGCCGTCTGCGGTACCTATGTGTCGACGACCGCGCGAGCCTGCGGCCGGCCGAACTGCCCGCTGCCGCGCGCCTGACGCCAAGGCGCGCCCGCGAGTTGATCTAACCCCTTAGTTTGTCCCTGAATTATCGTCGGGGCGCGCTTGATCGCCCGAAAGCCGAGGACTATGGTGCAGCGCACACCTTCTCACGCAGCGACTCTGTGATGCACGACCGATCTGGCGCTCCGAAGCCCAGTTTCCAGGACCTTATTCTCAGGCTCCAGGGATATTGGGCGGCGCAAGGCTGCGTCATTTTGCAGCCTTACGACATGGAGATGGGGGCCGGCACATTTCATCCGGCAACGACCTTGCGCGCGCTGGGCCCGGCGCCGTGGCGCGCCGCCTATGTGCAGCCGTCCCGCCGGCCGGCCGACGGGCGCTACGGCGAGAACCCCAACCGCCTGCAGCATTACTACCAGTTCCAGGTCATCCTGAAGCCGTCGCCGGCCGACAGTCAGGAACTGTACCTCAAGAGTCTCGTTGAACTCGGGATCGATCCGCAGCGTCACGACATCAGGTTCGTCGAGGACGACTGGGAAAGTCCGACACTCGGCGCCTGGGGGCTTGGTTGGGAGGTCTGGTGTGACGGCATGGAGGTGACGCAGTTCACCTATTTCCAGCAGGTGGGCGGGATCGAATGCGACCCGGTCTCCGTCGAGTTGACCTACGGCCTCGAGCGCCTCGCCATGTACATCCAGGGAGTCGAGAACGTGTACGATCTCGATTTCAACGGGGCGGGCGTCACTTACGGCGACGTGTTCAAGCGCGCCGAGGTCGAATACTCCGCGCACAATTTCGAATTCGCCGACACCGACGCGCTGTTCCGCCATTTTGAAGATGCGGAAACCGAGTGCAAGAAGCTGCTCGGGCATAATCTGGCGCTGCCGGCCTACGACCAGTGCATCAAGGCGAGCCACCGCTTCAACCTGCTCGATGCGCGCGGCGTGATCTCGGTGACCGAGCGCGCGGCCTATATCGGGCGCGTGCGCGCCCTCGCCAAGGCATGCTGCGAGGCGTGGCTGGGACGGCCGCCGACCGAGGTAGTGGACGTCCTCAAGACATTGAACGGGACCGGCTGATGCCCGAGCTCCTTCTCGAACTGTTCTCCGAGGAGATCCCGGCGCGCATGCAGGGGCGGGCCGCCGAGGATCTTAAGCGGCTCGTCACCGACAAGCTCAAGGCCGCGGGGCTCGCCTTCACCCGCGCCGACTCCTATGTGACGCCGCGCCGCCTGGCGCTGGTGGTCGACGGCCTGGCGGAGAAGCAGCCCGACATCACCGAGGAGAAGAAGGGCCCGCGGGTCGGTTCGCCCGATGCGGCCATCCAGGGCTTCCTCAAAGGCGCCGGCCTGTCGAGCCTCGAGCAATGCGAGAAGCGCACGGTCGGCAAGGCGGAGTTCTGGTTCGCGACTATCAAGAAGGCGGGAAAGCAGTCCAACGTCGTCCTTGCCGGGATCGTCAACGAAATTCTCACGGGCTTTGATTGGCCAAAGTCCATGCGATGGGCGAACAACAGGTTTCGTTGGGTGAGGCCGCTACACTCTGTGCTAGCATTATTCGGCGGAAGTAAAATTCCTGGTGCGCTACGGTTAGGAAGCAGCGCTACGCCCGAAGTCCTTGCGGGCTTCTCACTTCATGTACCAGACGCAAAAACGATTGCTGCTGTTACTAGTGAGACGGTGATCGAACTTTCCGACAGAACTCATGGCCATCGCTTTCTGGCACCAGGTGAAATCCGCGTAAAGGACTTCGCCGATTACAAAGGCAAGCTCCAGCAGGCCAAGGTCGTCCTCGATCCAGTCGAACGGCGCGATGTGATCCTGCGCAAGGCGGACGAAGCGGCCAGGCGCGAGGGCTTGACGGTCAAGAACGACCCGGGCTTGCTCGATGAGGTGACCGGTCTCGTCGAATGGCCCGTCGTGCTGCTGGGCTCGATCGACGGCGCCTACATGGAGCTGCCGCCCGAAGTGCTGAGCACGTCGATGCGCGCGCACCAGAAATATTTCACCCTGCTCAAGGCGGACGGCACGCTGGCGCCGCGGTTCCTCGTCGTCTCCAACATGGAGACCGATGACGAGGGGCGCCGCAACATCGTCGCCGGCAACGAGCGGGTGCTGCGCGCGCGCCTGTCGGATGCGAAGTTCTTCTGGGATCAGGACCGGAAGATCGCGCTCGAGAACCGCGTGCCCGCGCTGACCACGCGCGTGTTCCACGCCAAGCTCGGGACGGTGGCCGACAAGGTCAACCGGATGCAGTCGCTGCTGTCGAAGCTGGTTTCGGTCATTCCGGGCTGCGATCCGGATATGGCGCGGCAGGCGGCCCTGTTGTGCAAGGCCGATCTCTCCTCGGGCATGGTCGGCGAGTTTCCGGAGCTCCAGGGCGTGATGGGCCGCTATTACGCGCTCCACGAGGGCGAGCCGCCCGAGGTGGCGGACGCGATCCGCGACCACTACGCCCCACTCGGGCCCAACGACCGCTGCCCGACGAAGCCGGTGTCGGTCGCGGTGGCGCTCGCTGACCGCATCGATACCCTGGCCGGGTTCTGGAGCATCGGCGAGAAGCCCACCGGCTCTAAGGATCCGTTTGCCCTGCGGCGCGCGGCACTCGGCGTCATCCGTCTGGTCATCGAGAACAAGCTGCGCGTCCCGTTGCGTCGGCTGTTCGCCAAGGCGCTCACGCGTCACGGCACCAATCAGGACAAGGTGCCGGCGCTCATCGCCGACCTGCTGGCGTTCTTCGCCGACCGGCTCAAGGTCCATCTGCGCGAGCAGGGCGTGCGCCACGACCTGATCGCGGCGATCTTCGAGCGCGGCGGCGACAGCGACATCGTGCGCATCCTGGCGCGCGTCGACGCGCTCAAGGAGTTCCTGGTCAGCGCGGACGGCGCCAACCTGCTGACCGCGTACCGGCGCGCCTCGAACATCGTCGAGATCGAGGAGAAGAAGGACAAGCAGCGCCACGACGGGGCCGTGGCCCCCGGCCTGCTGAAGCAGCCGGAGGAGAAGACGCTGTTCCACAAGCTCGCCGAGGTGCGCGAGGCCATGGAAGCCCTGCTGCGCGAGGAGAATTTCGGGGGTGCGATGATGGCGCTGGCCAATCTGCGCGGCCCGGTCGATGCGTTTTTCGACAAGGTGACCGTGAACGCGCCGCAGGCCGATCTCAGGACGAACCGGTTGCGGCTGCTGTCGGAGATCCGCCGCACCTTGGGTGCCGTCGCGGACTTCTCGAAAATCGAGGGATGAGGTTTCGGAGTCAAGCCATGACCAAATGGGTTTACAGCTTCGGCAACGGCAAGGCCGAAGGCCGCGCGGACATGAAGAACCTGCTCGGCGGCAAGGGCGCCAACCTCGCCGAGATGAGCAATCTTGGATTGCCGGTTCCTCCGGGATTCTCGATCACGACCGAGGTCTGCACCACCTTCTACGCCAACAACCGCAAATACCCCCCGGAGCTCGAGGGTCAGGTGGCGGCCGCCTTGAAGAAGGTCGAGGAGATCACCGGCCGGAAGTTCGGCGATGCGAAGGCGCCGCTCCTGGTGTCGGTGCGCTCGGGCGCCCGCGCCTCGATGCCCGGCATGATGGACACGGTGCTGAACCTCGGCCTCAACGACAGCACGGTCGAAGGCCTGGCCGTGGAGACCGGCGATCCGCGCTTCGCCTATGACAGCTACCGCCGCTTCATCCAGATGTACGGGGACGTGGTGCTCGGCATCGATCATCACCATTTCGAGGAGATCCTCGAGCAGCACAAATCCGACTGCGGCGTCTCGCTCGACACCGAGCTCACGGCCGAGAACCTCAAGGCGCTGGTCGCGGCCTACAAGAAGAAGGTGAAGGACGAGCTCGGCCGCGACTTCCCGGCCGACGTTCACGGGCAGATGTGGGGCGCCATCGGCGCCGTGTTCGGCAGCTGGATGAACCAGCGCGCGATCACCTATCGCCGCCTGCACGGCATCCCCGAGGACTGGGGCACGGCCGTCAACGTGCAGGCGATGGTTTTCGGGAACATGGGCGACGACTGTGCCACCGGCGTGGCCTTCACCCGCGACCCCTCGACCGGCGAGAACATCTTCTACGGCGAGTACCTCGTGAATGCCCAGGGCGAGGACGTGGTCGCCGGCATCCGCACGCCGCAGCACCTCACCATCAAGGGCAAGCTTGCGAACAAGTCCAAGCTTCCGGCGATGGAGGAGACCCTGCCGGATGTGTTCAAGCAGCTCGACGCGATCCGCGGGCGGCTCGAGGCGCATTACCGCGACATGCAGGACATCGAGTTCACGGTCCAGCGCAACAAGCTCTACATGCTGCAGACGCGCACCGGCAAGCGCACCGCGGCGGCGGCCCTCAAGATCGCGACCGACATGGTGCACGAGGGCCTGATCGACGAGGCCGAGGCGGTCAAGCGCATCGACCCGGTGGCCCTCGACCAGCTGCTGCACCCCACGCTCGACCCGAAGGCGCCTCGCGACCTGCTGGCGCGCGGGCTGCCGGCCTCGCCGGGTGCCGCCTCGGGCACGGTCGTGTTCTCGGCCGACGAGGCCGAGGCGATGGCCGAGAAGGGCCAGCACGTCATCCTCGTGCGCGTGGAGACGAGCCCGGAGGACATCCACGGCATGCATGCGGCGCGCGGCATCCTGACCACGCGCGGCGGCATGACCAGCCATGCGGCCGTGGTGGCGCGCGGCATGGGGCGGCCTTGTGTGTCCGGTGCGGGGGAGATCCGCATCGACTACCAGGGCAAGACGATGACCGTCCGCAACAAGACCATACGGGCGGGCGAGCAGCTGACGATCGACGGCGGCACGGGCGAGGTGTTCGCGGGCGAGGTGCCCACGGTGCAGCCGGAGCTGTCGGGCGACTTCGCCGAGCTCATGGGCTGGGCGGACAAATACCGGAAGATCGGCGTGTGGACGAACGCCGAGACGCCGCTCGACGCACGCACGGCGAAGCGCTTCGGCGCCGAGGGCATCGGGCTTTGCCGGACCGAGCACATGTTCTTCGATCCGCAACGCATCATCGCGGTGCGCGAGATGATCATGGCCGAGGACCGCGAGGGGCGGTCCAAGGCCCTGGCCAAGCTTCTGCCGATGCAGCGCCAGGACTTCGTCGAGCTGTTCCGCATCATGGACGGCCTTCCCGTGACCATTCGGCTGCTCGATCCGCCGCTGCACGAGTTCCTGCCGCACGCCCAGTCCGAGCTCGAGGAGATCGCGCGGATCTCAGGGAGGGACCTCGCGTCGGTGAAGGCGCGTGCCGCCCGCTTGCACGAAGTCAACCCGATGCTGGGCCATCGCGGCTGCCGCCTCGCGGTTACGTATCCAGAGATTTATGAAATGCAGGCGCGCGCCATCTTCGAGGCGGCGATCGCCGTGAAGAAGGAGACCGGCAAGGCGGTGGTGCCGGAGGTCATGATCCCGCTGATCACCGGCCGCGCCGAGCTGCGGCTCATGCAAAAGCTGGTCGAGGCCGTCGCCAAGGCCGTCCGCGAGGAGACCAAGGCGGAGTTCGAGTATCGCCTGGGCACCATGATCGAGCTGCCGCGCGCGGCCTTGCGCGCCGCCGAGATCGCCGAGATCGCCGAGTTCTTCAGCTTCGGGACCAACGACCTCACGCAGACCTGCTACGGCCTGTCGCGCGACGACGCCGGCAACTTCCTCGACGAATACGAGAAGAAGAAGCTCATCCCGCGCGACCCATTCGTGTCGATCGACGAGGACGGCGTCGGCGAGCTGATGAAGATCGCCACCGAACGCGGCCGCTCGACCAAGCCCGAGCTCAAGCTCGGCATATGCGGCGAACACGGCGGCGATCCGGCCTCGGTGCGCTTCTGCGCGATGATCGGGCTCGACTACGTCTCGTGCTCGCCCTACCGCGTGCCGATCGCGCGCCTGGCGGCGGCCCAGGCGGCGCTGCAGGCGCCCGCGGGTGCGACGGCCCCGATTGGCAAACGGCGCCCCGCGCGCCCGTCCGACGACCATCACCGCCGCGTGCTGATCGCGGCCGGGCGGCGCTCGGCGGCGAGCCGGATCTCCGGCGGCATCGCGCATGCGCGCCCGCTGCCGGGGGCGCGCAGTGCGGCCGTGGCCAAGGCGGCCGGGCCCAAGCCGAAGAAGGCGGCACCGAAGCCGAAAAAGGCCGCATCTCGCAAGAAAACGGGCGGGAAGGGGCCAAAGCGCACGTCCGGCAAGTCGTCGCGGGGCGGCAAGAAGAGGTAACGCAGACGGGAGGCAGCATGGCCAGCGATCCGAACTGCATCTTCTGCAAGATCGTCGCCGGCACGATTCCGTGCTTCAAGCTGCACGAGGATTCGGCGAGCCTGGCCTTTCTCGACATCAATCCGGTGAGCCCCGGGCACGCGCTGGTGATCCCGAAGGCTCACGCGCCCACCCTGTTCGACAGCGTTGACGTCGATCTGGCGGCGGCCATCGCGACCGCGCGCCGGGTGGCGACCGCGATCGACAAGGTGCTGCAGCCGGCCGGGCTCAACCTGCTGCAGGCCAACGGCCCGGGCGCCGGGCAGTCGGTGTTTCACCTGCACCTGCACGTGATCCCGCGTGCCGTGGGTGATGGCATCAGGATGACGTGGGAACCGAAGCCCGGCGACATGGCGGAGCTGGCGAAGCTCGCCGAGCGGATCCGGGGGGCGTTCTAGGGCCGGACGGCCTAAGCGGCCCAGGCCGGTTTGATTGGGGTCAGCGACGCCGTGCCGGCGGTGAGCGGGCGCCCCTCGCGGTCGGCGCGCTCGACGATCTCGAGCTTGAGCAGCGCCAGACCCGTAGCACCCTGCGCGCTGCGCATCTCGCCGGCCTCTTCGCCGTCGAGCAGGACCGGCGTGCCGGGCGGCGGGGTTTCGCCCTCGATGCGCACCGTGGTCAGCCGCTTGCGCACCAGGGCGCGGTACTTCATCCGCGCGGTCACTTCCTGGCCGACATAGCAGCCCTTCTGCCAGTCCACCCCGTGGAGCTCGTCGAAGCCGTTCTCGAGCAGCAGCGCCTGTTCGACCGGAAGATCGCGGCTGCCGTCGGGCACGCCGAGGGCCAGGCGCATCGCGTGATAGTCGGCCGCGGCGGCAGGCACGAAGCCGAGGCTGGCGATGTGGTCGAGGCCCGCGCGCGGCACGATCGCGCGCGCCCCGAGCCGTGCCAGGCGCGGATCGACGAAGACGATGCCGTCCCCCAGCGGCTGCGCGTGGCCTGGTTCGTCCGCAAGTCCCAAGGAAGACAGGGCGCGCTCACCGAACAAGGCGACGACGACCAGGTCGGCCGCGGCAGTCAACGTCACCTTCGAGCGCAGGCGATAGAGGGTGAGCCGGCGGCGGAGGTCGTCGAGCCGCGCCGCCTCGGCGTCGAGCGCGAAGGCGCCGCCGCACTCGGCGATGAAGAAATCATGCAGGAACCGGCCTTGCGCGGTCAGCAGGCTGGCATAGAGCGCGCGCTGGCCCGAGACCTTGGTGACGTCGTTCGACACGAGGCCTTGCAGGAACGACTGGCGGTCGTCTCCGGCGATGGTCAAAACGCCACGGTCCTCAAGCACCAGGTAGGAACGATCCGCCATCGAGACCTCGCCCGCGCGGGACGGAATACGTCCCAGCGCCCGCGCCAACAGGTAAGCGCCACGCGGTTGATTGGCAAGCCCGCGCGCTATGCCTATAAGTCCCTGGCATGCATATGGCTTTTCGAAAGTCCGCGAGATGACCCGGATCGTCATGGCCGATGACGGGCTCGTCTTCGATGGGCGGAGTCCCGAGATCGGGCCGCTCGGGGGGGCAGAGTCCGCCTTCGTGGCACTTGCCGAAGCCCTGGCCCGGCGCGGGCACGTGGTCCAGGCCTATACGAACTGTGCGGCCCCGTTGCAGCACAACGGCGTCGCATGGCACCCGATTGCGGGAGGTGCTCCCGACGACGCCGATCTCTACATCGCCAATCGCGGCGACAAGCTCCTGCGGCTCGTGCCGCGCGCGCGGGCCACGGCGTTCTGGGTCCACAACCCGGCTCGCTACCTTCTCAAGCTCCGTTATCTGAGCAAGCTCTGGGCGCGCCGCCCGGCACTGGTGTTCCTCAGCGCCTATCACGCCGCGACATATCCGGCGTGGGCGCCGGGGGGCAGGCGGATCGTAATTCCGCACGGCATCCACGATTGCTTCCGAACGGCCGCCGAACCACTGATCCCGCCGCGGCCGCGCGCCGTGTTCACCTCG
Organism: Alphaproteobacteria bacterium; assembly: GCA_035506575.1. Classification (GTDB taxonomy): domain Bacteria; phylum Pseudomonadota; class Alphaproteobacteria; order CACIAM-22H2; family CACIAM-22H2; genus DATJPD01. The sequence goes on along the minus strand of DATJPD010000224.1, from coordinate 30,759 downwards.
AACCCGCTACGCTCGCTGGGCTGGCTGATCGAGCTGTGGGTGACGCGCATCTTTCCGGCGCAGCCGAAAGCGGAGCTGCATATTTTCTCGGGGCCGGGCACGTACGGGGCGGCAGGTGCGGCGAAGGCGTCGGAGATGCTGCCGGTCCTGGCGCAGGCACGGGCCATGAAAGACGCGGGCGTGGTCCTGCATGAGCCTCTGCCGCGCGACCGCCTCGCCGCCGAGCTGCCGCAGTTCCGTGTCTTCACGTATCGCGGCAGCGAGGACGAGACGTTTTGCCTCGCCGCAGGGGAGGCCCAGGCCGCGGGGCTTCCGGCTGTGGTCTCGGATATCGGTGCCATGTCCGAACGTGTGCGCGACCGCGACAGCGGCTTCGTGGTCACGTCCGACCCCGAGCGCGAAGAGAGGGATTTCGCGGCCGCGACCCTCAAGGTCCTCACCGACGACAATCTGTGGCGGCGGCTGCACAAGGGCGCGCTTATGCACCAGCGCTTGCGCGGCTGGGATGAGGCGGCGGCCGATTTCGAGAAACTGATCGGCTAGTCGCGCCCCCTCAGCCGCCGAATTGCGCCTCGCACCGTGCCAGGACCTCGACCACCTCCCGGCCGAGCTGCACGCTCGTCGCATCGGCGTGGCCGAACCGCGCGGCACTGACGAATTCGCGCACCTGCGTGGTCAGCGGCAGCTCTGCGTCAAACGTGAGCGCCACTTCCTTCTTGCCGATCCGGTGCGTCAGCTTGTTCTCGGCGAGGTCGTCGAAATAGACAGCACCCTTCTCGCCCTGGACCTCGAGCCAGCGGCGCTTGGGCCGCAGCAGGTTTCCGGTGCGGATCTCGGCCGTCATGTTGCGCGGAAACGCGAGGTTGATCAGGTAGCGGTCGCCGAATCCGCCTTCGATCTTTTCATGCACCTCGCGTCGGGCGGAGACGCGCACGGGCGTGGCCTCGAGGAGGTCGATGCACATCGCGACGTCGTGCGGCGCGTAGTCCCACAACGCACTGAGTTCAGCGCGGAAGGGTCCCCAATTTCCGGAGCTGCTGACGATGCGGCGCACGGGTGCGATCTCGGGCAGCGCGCGCTTGAGGCGGCGGAACGCCGCGTTGAACAGCTGCGTGTGTCCGACCATGACGACCGCGTCGCGCTCGCGCGCCTTGGCCTCGATCTCCTGCGCGTCAACCAGCGCGAGGGTCATGGGCTTTTCGATCAACACCGGCTTTCGGGCCTCGATCGCCGCCAGCGCCATCGAGGCGTGCAGCGCGGGCGGGGCAGCCACGATGACAGCGTCCACCTCCGCGTCGGCGGCCACGGCGCGCCAGTCGGCGTCGACACGGCAGCCGGAGGGCAGCAGCTTTGCCGTATCGGGGTTGCGGCTGCTGACCGCGGCAAGCTGCATCCCGGGCAGGCCGCGGATCGTCTCGATGTAACGCTGCCCCCAGCGGCCAGCACCAAGCAGGCCGAGCCGGATATCGCGAGCCACCACCGGGACGTCACGCATGTCACTCAGGTAGTGCAGGGACTCTTAAACGTCCAGGGCGCGCCCGAAATCGGTCACGAGTTGACGACACGGTCGCTTTCAGGCACATGCGTGCCCCGCAGCGGTCTGGCCGCGCAGGTTCCCGATATCGACTTTGGTGACGAAATGGCCCAGTTTGGGGCAATGGCTTCCTTTCTTGAATCCAGCCGGGGCAATCCCTGATGTGCGGTATCGCCGGCATCATGACGGTGGGCCGCGAAGGTCCGGTGGAGGACGTGCTGGCAAAGCTCGCAGGCGCACTGGCGCATCGGGGGCCGGACGGCCGCAAGACGTATCGCAGCGGCAATGTCGGCATGGTGCACAATCGGCTGGCGATCATCGATCTCGCCACCGGCGACCAGCCGCTGTACGAGGACGGCGGGGCCGCGCTCGTCTGCAACGGCGAGATTTACAATTACATCGAGCTGCGCCAGGACCTGCACGGCGTCAATTTCCGGACCCAGTCGGACTGCGAGCCGCCGCTGCTGCTGTATCGGCGCCACGGCCTTGAGTTCGTCGACCGTCTGCGCGGCATGTATGCGCTGGCGCTCCATGATCCGCGCAGCGGCCGCCTCGTGCTGGCGCGCGATCCGTTCGGGATCAAGCCGCTCTACTACATCGAGACTCCGGCGGGCGTGGCATTCGCCTCGGAGCCGCAGGCGCTCATAGCGGCGGGCCTCATCCGCGCCGATATCGACCCGCAGCGGCGATCCGAGCTGCTCGAATTGCAGTTCACCACCCGCGGCGACACCATTTTCCGCGGCATCAAGCGCGTGCTTCCCGGCGAGACGATCGTCGTCTCGGACGGCCGGGTGATCGAGCGCCGCCGCCGCGACGCCTTGCCGCCGGGAGGACCCGAGCCGCGCTCGCTCGACGAGGCGCTCAGCGTGCTCGATTCCGTGATCGAGGACAGCGTCCGGCTCCACCAGCGCTCGGACGTCCCCTATGGGATGTTCCTGTCGGGCGGCATCGATTCTTCGGTCGTGCTCGCCCAGATGGCGCGGCTCAATCCCCGCCCGGTGGTCGCGTTCACCGCCTGGTTTCCGGACAGCGTGGTGGCCGACGAACGGGCGATGGCGAAGGCCGCGGCCCGCGCGGTGTCCGCCGAGCACGTTGAGGTGCCCGTCCGGCAGCAGGATTTCTGGTCCGAACTGCCCAAAGTGGCCGCCGCCATGGACGATCCGGTTGCCGATTATGCGAGCGTGCCGACCTACATCCTGGGTGCGCGCGCCCACGCAGCCGGGCTCAAGGTGGTCCTGTCCGGTGAGGGCGGCGACGAGATCTTCGCCGGCTACGGCCGCTACCGGAGCGGCCTCAGGCCGTGGTGGCTCGGCGGCCGCATCATGCGCCGGCGCGGCACATTTGACGGGCTTGATGTGCTGCGTGAACGCAATCCGAGCTGGCGCGACGGCATCGAGGCCGCCGAGATGACCGAACGCACCGAAGGCCGGTCGCGGCTGCAGGTGGCTCAGGCGGTCGACTGCGCGGACTGGCTGCCGAACGATCTGCTGGTCAAGGTGGACCGCTGCCTGATGGCGCACGGCGTCGAGGGGCGGACGCCGCTGCTCGATACGGCGGTCGCCAAATTCGCCTTCCGGCTGCCCGACCAGCTCAAGGTGCGCGGCCGCCAGGGCAAGTGGATCCTGCGTCGCTGGCTCGAGCGCAGCCTGCCATCCGCGGCCGCAAGGTCGCCAAAACGCGGCTTCACCGTGCCGGTCGCGTCATGGATCGCCGCCGAGGCGAAGCGGCTGGCGCCGCTCGTCGCCGGGCAACCGTCGATTGCCGAACTCGCCCCGCGGGAGGCCGTCACACGCTTGTTTTCCTCAAGTGATAAGCATGCTGGCTTTGCCGCCTGGACTTTGCTCTTCTATGCCCTGTGGCATCGCCGACATGTCGAAGGGCACGTTCTTCAGGGCGACGTCTTCGATTGTCTCGCTTCGGCGTAGGGGGCGGGGGGAGCCCGTAGCTGAGGATAATGGCTGATCACGATGGTTGACCAAATCGTTCTTCGCCAGCCCGACGACTGGCACGTCCACCTGCGCGACGGGGACATGCTGGCGCTGACCGTGCCGCACACCGCGCGTCAGTTCCGGCGCGCCATCGTCATGCCCAATCTCGTGCCGCCGGTCACGACCGCGGCCGCCGCCGCCGCCTATCAGAGCCGGATCAAGAAAGCGATTCCCCAGGGGGTCGACTTCACGCCGCTGATGACGTGCTATCTCACCGATGCGACCGAGCCTGCCGAGATCAAGCAGGGCTGGGAGGCCGGCGTGTTCGCGGCGGCCAAGCTGTATCCGGCCCACGCGACCACGAACTCGGCGCACGGCGTCACCGATCTTTCCAAGCTGTGGGACGTGTTCACCATCATGCAGCGGATCGGCATGCCGCTCCTGATCCACGGCGAGGTCACCGATCCGGAGGTCGACGTCTTCGACCGCGAGAACGTGTTCATCGACCGCGTGCTCACGCGCCTGATCGACGACTTCCCCGACATGAAGATCGTGCTCGAGCACATCACCACCGCCGAAGCCGTCGATTTCATCCTGGCGATCAGCGCCAATGTCGCGGCGACGATCACGCCGCACCATCTCGTCATCAACCGCAATGCGCTCTTCCAGGGCGGGTTGCGGCCGCATTACTACTGCCTGCCGGTGCCCAAGCGCGAGCGGCACCGGCATGCGCTGCGGCGCGCGGCCGTGTCCGGCAATCCCAAGTTCTTCCTCGGCACGGATTCGGCACCGCATACGGTCGCGGCCAAGGAAAGTGCGTGCGGGTGCGCGGGGATCTTCAATGCGCCCGCAGCACTCGAGACCTATGCGACCGTGTTCGACGAGGAGGGCGCGCTCGAACGGCTCGAAGGCTTTGCTTCGGTGCACGGCCCTCATTTTTACGGCCTGCCGGTCAACGAGCGGCGCGTCGTCCTCGAGCGCCAGGCGACCGAGGTTCCGGGCGAATTGCCGGCGCCCGACGGCCAGCGCGTCGTTCCGTTCATGGCCGCCAGCAAGCTCGGGTGGCGGTTCGCGGGCGTGATGGCCGCGGACGTCCAGCGCGCCCGGCCGGTGGCCTGACCCTCACCAGTTACGAACAACGCCGGGGGGAAGGAGGTCGCAATGCTCGATCCGCTCGTCGTTGAGGATTTGATCGACCGCGCGTTGCGCGAGGACATCGGTTTCTGCGATCTCACCAGCGAGCTGGTCATTCCGGCGGACGCCAGGGCCGATTTCATGATCAACACCCGGCACGACATCGTCGTGGCCGGCCTCGACATCGCGGCCCAGGTCTTCCGCCGCCGCGTACCCAACTGCACGATCGAGGTGTTCGTGAAGGATGGCGCGCGCGCCGCACGCGGCACCCGGCTGGCGCGGATCACCGGGGTGGCGCGCGGGCTGCTCGCCGCAGAGCGCACGGCGCTCAACATCCTACAGCACCTGACGGGCATCGCGACGGAAACCGCGAAATACGTCGAAAGGATCAAGGGCACCGGGGCGGTCCTCATCGACACGCGCAAGACATTGCCCGGCCTGCGCGCTGTCGAAAAGCACGCGGTCCAGCTCGGCGGCGGGCGCAATCACCGCCTCGGGCTCTCCGACGGCATCCTGATCAAGGACAACCACATCAGCGTGTGCGGATCGATCCGGGCGGCGGTCGCGCGGGCAAAGGCCGGGGTTCCGGTCCTGACGCGCATCGAGGTCGAATGCGACCGGCTCGACCAGGTGCGCGAGGCGGTCGAGGCGGGTGCCGACATGATCCTGCTCGACAACATGGACACTGCCACGATGCGCGAAGCGGTCAAGATCGTGGGCGGCAAGATCCCGCTCGAAGCCTCGGGCGGGATCACCTTGGACACGGTTCGCGAAAAGGCCGAAAGCGGCGTCGATTACATCTCCACCGGCCGGATCACGCAGTCGGCACCGGCCGCGGATATCGGTCTCGACGTCACGATCACGACCTGATGCCCTCGGTCTGCCTGTTCTGCTCGGCGCTGCCCAACCTGCCCGAATCCATGATCCGGGCGGCGGAGGAGTTCGGCGCCGAGTGCGCGCGCCGCGGCTGGCGGCTCGTCTATGGCGGCGGCCGGGCCGGGCTCATGGGTGAGGCGGCGACCGCGGCATTGGCCGCCGGCGGCGAGGTGGTCGGCGTGATGCCGCATTTCCTGGTCGCGCGAGAGCTCGCCAAGCGCGATCTGACCGAGATGCGCCTTGTCGACACCTTGGCCCAGCGCAAGGAGATCATGATCGAGCTCTCCGACGTGTTCGTGTGCCTGCCGGGTGGCGTGGGAACGCTCGATGAGCTGTTCGAGGTGCTGTCGACGAACGATCTCGGCCATCACGACAAGCCCCTCTTCCTCTGCGACATCGACGGCTTCTGGGCGCCCTTCGGAGCGCTGATGGACGCGTTCGCGGCGCATGGTGTCTTGAGGGCGCGCGGCCGCGGCGCCTATCGGCTCTATCCCGATATCCCACAATTGATGGACGGGCTTGCGGCGTTTTTTGCCCGGCGTTGAACCGCTGGCCCCATCGCATTACGTGTTAAGCTCGGGCCAATTTGGAGGCATCATGACGGCGTGCATTGTCGGCTGGGCGCACGGCAAATTCGGCAAGCGCGAAGGCGAGGACCTCGAGAAGATGATCGTCGAGGTCGCGGCTGGTGCCATCGCCGATGCGGGCCTCGCCCCCGCCGATGTCGACGAAATTTATGTCGGCCATTTCGGCGGCGGCTTCGTGAAGCAGGATTTCCCGGCCTCGCTCGTTCTGCAGGCGTCCGACGCGCTGCGCTTCAAGCCCTCGACGCGGGTCGAGAACGCGTGCGCCACCGGGTCGGCTGCGATCCATCAGGGCCTGAATTCGATCGCGGCGCGCAAATCCCGCGTGGTCCTCGTGGCCGGGGTCGAAAAGATGACCGAGACGCCCGCCGACCAGGTCGGCGGCATCCTGATGAAATGCTCGTACGTGAAGGAAGAAGACCGGCCGGACATGAGCTTCGCCGGCATCTTCGCCCAGATCGCGCAGCTGTACTTCCAGCGCTACGGCGACCAGTCGGATGCGATGGCGCGAATCGCTGCGAAGAACCACAAGAACGGTGTGGCCAACCCCTACGCGCAGCTGCGCAAGGACCTGGGCTACGAGTTCTGTCGGACCGTGTCGGACAAGAACCCGATCGTGGCAGCTCCGCTGCGGCGCACCGACTGCTCGCTCGTCTCCGACGGGGCGGCGGCCCTGGTGCTTGCTGACATTGATACAGCGATGGCGCTCAAGAAGGCGGTGCTGTTCCGCGCCGCAGCCCACGTGAACGACTATCTGCCGATGAGCCGGCGCGACATCGTTCAGTTCGAGGGCTGCGAGCACGCCTGGAAGCAGGCCTTCGCGCAGGCGCGGGTCGGGCTCGACGATCTCAGCCTGGTCGAGACCCATGACTGCTTCACCATTGCCGAACTGCTCCAATACGAAGCCATGGGGCTTGCGCCGCGTGGGCAGGGCGCTCGTGCCGCGCTCGAGGGCTGGACCGAGAAGGACGGTAAGCTTCCCGTGAACGCCTCGGGGGGACTCAAGTCGAAGGGACATCCGATCGGCGCCACCGGCGTGTCGATGCACATCATGGCCGCGATGCAGGTCACCGGCTCGGCCGGCGACATGCAGGTGAAAGGGGCGAAGCTCGCCGGCGTGTTCAACATGGGCGGCGCCGCCGTCGCCAACTACGCGAGCATCCTCGAGCCGCTGCGGGGTTGATCAGGCCGCTTTCAGCTCCGGCATCAGCTTCACGGCGTTGTCGCGGCCGATCGCCTGCAGATCGTCCTGGCTGAAGCCGAAGGCAGCCAGGCCCTTCACATGGTCGAGGGTGGTACGGTACGGGAAGTCCGTCCCGAACAGGATTTGCGATACCCGGACCAGCTTGGTGAGCGACGCGAGCGCCCCCGGGTGCGCCGCCTGCGCCACGTCGTAGTGGAATTTCTGCAGCTCGTACAGGACGCCGTGCGGCAGGTGCTTGTTGAGCTCGGGGCTCAGCAACGGCAGGCGCGTGAAACGCTCGACGATGAAGGGCATCGTCCCGCCGGCATGCGAGAAGATGAACCTGATGTCGGGGAACTTCGCCACCGTGCCGCTGAACACGAGATCGGCGATGGCCCGGCTGGTGTCGGTCGCGAACTCGATGATCGCGACGTTCACCTCGGGCAGGAGGTTGCGGCAGCAATTGGCGGTGGTCGGATGCGTATAGACCACCGCCTTGCGGCGGTTGAGCTCGGCCCAGACGGGCTCGAACGACGGGTGGCCGAGCCACTTGTCGCCGAAGCTCGTGAGCACGCCGATGCCGTCGGCCTTGAGGGTATCGAGCGCATATTCGATCTCGCGCAAGGCGCCGTCGACATCGGGCAGGGGGATCGAGGCGAAGATGCCGAACCGGCCAGGATAATCCGAGCGCAGCTTGGCCGCATAATCGTTGCAGATGCGCGCCATGTCGCGCGCCTCCTGGGCATTGCCGAACCACACGCCGGGCGTGGTGATCGAGGTGACGGCGGTGGCCGTGCCGCCCTTGTCCATGTCGTCGATCGACTTGGTGGGGGTCCAGTCCAGAGTCGGCTCCTGGCCGCCGATCTTGCGCCGCACCAGCTCGGCCGCGTAGAGCGGCGGTGTGAGATGATGATGCACGTCGATCCGGAACGGCTTGGTGTCCGCGGCCCGCGCTTCGAACGGCTGCGAAGCGGATGCGGCCGCACCGGCGGCGGCCAGGCCCGTCATGAAGCGGCGACGCGTGGTCACGGCATCCGGACTTGATGCGGGCGTCAGGAGTCCTCCCTGAATCGACGGTGGCGTCTCGGCCTTGCGCGGAGATTGCTCTATAGTCCCGGGAGGATCAAGCAGAGGCGTATTCCCCGAGGAAAAACCAATGGCTGATTTTCGCGCGCTGGTGCTGGATGAACGCGACGGCAAGGTCACTCCGTCGCTCAAGACCGTGTCCGAGGGCGAACTCCCGCCCGGTGACGTCACGGTGGCGATCTCGCATTCGACCCTGAACTACAAGGACGGCATGATCCTCGCGGGCCTCGGCCGCATCGTGCGCAAATATCCGCACGTCCCGGGCATCGATTTCGCCGGCGTGGTCGAGAGCTCGGCCTCGCCCGCGTTCAAGCCGGGCGACAAGGTGGTGCTGACCGGCTGGCGCGTCGGCGAGTGGTACTGGGGCGGCTATGCGCAAAAGGCCCGCGTGAAAGCGGAGTGGCTGGTGCCGCTGCCGTCAGGCATCAGCCCGCAGCAGGCCATGGCCATCGGAACCGCCGGCTTCACGGCGATGCTTGCGGTGATCGCACTCGAGCGCCACGGCCTCAAAGCCGACGCGGGCGAAGTCCTGGTCACGGGTGCGGGCGGCGGCGTGGGCAGCGTGGCGATCGCCATTCTCGCCAAGCTCGGCTACCAGGTGGCGGCCTCGACCGGGCGCGCCGAGACGCACGACCATCTCAAGCACCTGGGTGCCGCGACGATCCTCAATCGCGCCGAAACGACGGCTCCTCCCGGCAAGCCGCTGGTGGCCGAGCGCTGGCAGGGCTGCGTCGACACGGTGGGCGGAGCGGTGCTCGCGGGCGTGCTGCCCGCGATCAAGTACAACGGCTCGGTCGCCGCCTGCGGGAACGCCGGCGGCAACGACGTGCCGGCCAACATCCTGCCGTTCCTGCTGCGCGGCGTGAGCCTGCTCGGCATCGATTCGGCGGTGAAGCCGATGCCCGAGCGGCGGGAAGCGTGGGGCCGCCTGACGCGCGACCTGCCGCTCGACAGACTGGACGCGATGACGACCGTCGTGCGCCTCGAGGACGTGCTGGACTGGGGCGGCAAAATCCTCAAAGGCCAGGTGCGCGGCCGCGTGGTCATCGACTTGACGCGGTAGAAGCGGCGCTTACGCCGCGATCATCGCCGGCTCGAACCGCTGAACGTTCACCGCGTTGTCTTCGACGACGAGGAAGCTGCTTTCGCCGACCTCGTGCCAGTGGTCGCTGACTTCATCGAGCGGTTCGGAGAGCACGAGGACGCAGCCCGATCCGTCGGTGAAGCGCACGTCGCCCTGCTCGATCCACACATCGCTGCCGGTGCCGTAGAACAGGGTCGGCGACTTGCCGTCGCTGGACCAGCGCAGGGCCATGATGCGCTGGCCGTCGGCAAGGGCGGCTGCGACACGGAACGGCTCCTCGATCTCATGACGCTGCATCAAGGCCAGGATGTCGCCGATCGTGCGCGCGAACGCGGCCTTGGGGTCGCGCGTGAGGCCGTTGCCGAGCAGCAGATAGAACATCAGCTCGCTGTCGCTCGAACCTTCGCGGCTGAGGAAGTACTCGGGCTTGATCATGTGCTCGAGCTCCCGCCTGAGCTGCAGGTAGCCGCCGATCTTGCCGTTGTGCATGAACAGCCGCCGGCCGTAGCGGAACGGATGGCAGTTGAGGCGCGTCGTGGCCGTGCCGGTCGAGGCGCGGACATGGGCGAAGAACAGCGGCGAGCGGATCTGCTCGGAGAGGCTGCGCAGGTTCGAATCGTTCCAGGCCGGCATGGTGTCGCGGAATAGGCCCGGATGCGGCAGGTCCGCGTACCAGCCGAGCCCGAACCCGTCGCCGTTCGTCGGTACGATGCTCCGCTGCGCCGACAGGCTTTGGCGGATGAGAGAGTTGTGCGGCTGGAACAACAGCGTGTCCATGGACACGGGTACACCAGAATAGGCCAGCCAACGGCACATGGCGTGTTCCCCCGACGGAAAGGGCCCCGACTCAAGGATCATCAACAGTATAGAGGGAAGGTTGACGGCCGGTAACCGAACCGCAGCAGTCGTTAATCTGTTGTTAACCGGCTGCCTGCGACGACGTGGTCAATCGGTCCGGGAGATCAGGCGGGTGATTTTGGAGGCTGAGACAAGCTGATTCGAGCGGCAGCCTGCCATCCCGGCGGGGCGGGTTGCACCGGCGGACCTCCTGTGGCATTTTCCGCGCCATTCCGGGTAAGCCGCCGTAGCTCAGTGGTAGAGCACGTCCTTGGTAAGGACGGGGTCGAGTGTTCAATTCACTTCGGCGGCACCAGGGATCCCCCGATACGATGCCATGCAATTCGACCGGCCCGAATCTCGGGTGCGGAGTCGAGGATGTTGCCGGCGCCACAGGATTCCGCGGTCTCGCGCGTGCAACAGACACGAATGAGACGGCAGTCAGCGTCAGGGGCGGGTCGAGCCCCGAAATCCGAATCCCTGCTTCAGCGGGCGAGGTGGCTGCATCAGGCCGGGCGCCTGGCCGAAGCCGAGCCGCTGTATCGCGCCCAGCTCAAGGCCAACAAGACGAACCCGGCCGCCCTGCACGGCCTGGGCGTGCTCCACAGCCAGCGCGGGCGATTCGACGACGCGGTCCGCCTGCTGCGACAGGCGCTCGCCCTCGATCCGAAGCGGCCGGACGCGCATAACGACCTCGGCAACGCGCTGCACGCGCAGGGCCGCTGGGACGAGGCGCTGACGTCGTACGAGCGAGCGCTCGCTCTCAAGCCGGATTTCGCCCCCGGGCACTTCAACCGCGGCAACGCGCTCGCCAGGCTGCGCCGCTTCGACGAGGCGATAGCTTGTCTCCAGCGCGCAATCGACCTCAAGCCGGACTACGCCGAGGCGCATCACAATCTGGGCACGACCCTGGCAGCACTCGGTCGGCACGAGGACGCTTGCGCGCGTTACCAAAAAGCGCTGGCGATCAAGCCGGCGATGGCCGAAGCACACTATAATTTCGGCAACTCGCTTGTGGCCCTGAACCGGCGCGACGACGCGTTCCGGTGCTATGAAACTGCGATTGCGCTCCGTCCGGACTATATTGCCGCAATCATGAATCTCGGCATCGGTCTCGCCTCCATCCAGCGCAACGAAGAGGCTGCGGCGCGGTTCGCCCGGATCCTGGAGATCGATCCGCGCAACCCGGAGGCGCACAACAATCTGGGTGCCGTGCTGCAGGCGCTCGGCCGCAACGCCGAGGCGATCGCGCACTACGACACAGCCCTTGCCATCCGCCCCGACTACGCCGAGGCGCGATTCAACCTGGGCAACGCGCTCGTGGCGATGGATCGCGGCGAGGACGCCATCGCGCAGTACGACGCGGCTCTCGCGATCCGGCCGGCCTACGCGGAAGCGCACTACAACCGCGGCAATGCGCTGAAGCGGCTGGGCAGGAACGAGGAGGCGGCAGCGGCCTACGAAGCCACGATCGCCCTCAAGCCCGATTACATGGAGGCGTACAACAACCTCGGCAACGCCCTTTTGGATCTGCGCCGCTACGACGAGGCCGTAGCGAGCTTCAGGCGCGCGCTGGCGCTGAATCCGGGCGCGGCGGAGGTCCACAACAACCTGGGAACGGCCCTGCAGGCGCTGGGCCGGCACGATGAGGCGCTGACGCATCTCGATCGCGCGCTCGAGCTCAAGCCGCGCTATGGCGATGCGTACACGAACCGCGGCAACACACTCATGGAAATGGGGCGCCTCGAGGAGGCGCGCCACGCGTTCGAGGCGGCGATCGAGAGCGATCCGCGGCGCCCCAAATTCTACCGCAACCTCATGGACTCGAAGCGGTTCGCGGCGGGCGACCCGCATCTCGCCGCACTGCAGGAGATGGCGAAGAACCTGGACGCATTCGACCCCGAGGCGCGCAGCGATCTCCATTTCGCCTTGGGCAAGGCGCTGGCCGACGCCGGGGACTACGCGGGCTCCTTCCGCCATCTCATCGAGGGGAATGCCGTGAAGCGCCGCAGCGTGGCCTACAACGAGGCCGCGGTGCTCGAGTTCCTCAAGTCCCTCGCCCTGGTCTTCACGCGCGAGATGATTGCGGCCAAGGAGGGCAGGGGGAATTCGTCGCCGCTGCCGGTCTTCATCGTCGGCATGCCCCGCTCGGGCACGACCCTCATCGAGCAGATCCTGTCGAGCCACCCGAAAGTGTTCGGCGGGGGCGAGCTCAGCACCCTCAGCGACGTGATGGCGACCTTCACGGGTCTCGATGACGCGCTGGCGAGCTCGGATCCCGCGGCGGCGGATGCGGCCCTGCGCGACGTCGGCACGCGATACGTCGAGGCGGTCAGGGCGCTGGCGCCGGGCGCTGAGCGGATCACGGACAAGATGCCGGCGAATTTCCGTCTTGCCGGACTGATCCATCTGGTGCTGCCGAACGCGCGCATCATCCATGCACGGCGCAACCCGATCGACACCTGCCTTTCGTGCTTCGGCCGGGCGTTCACCGGCGATCAGCCCTTCACGTACGATCTCGCGGAGCTGGGCCGCTATTATCGCGCCTATGACGCGTTGATGGCGCATTGGCGCCATGTCCTGCCCGAGCGTACGTTCCTCGAGGTGAACTACGAAGACGTGGTCGGCGACCTCGAAGGGCAGGCGCGGCGGATCGTCGCGCATTGCGGCCTCGACTGGGACGAGTCCTGCCTTCAATTCCATCGTACCGAGCGGCTGGTGCGGACGGCGAGCGCCACCCAGGTACGCCAACCCATCTACACGACCTCCGTAGGGCGCTGGCGCGCGTACGGAGAGCTGCTGCGGCCGCTGCTCACCGCACTCGGGCCCGAATCGACCGGCGAGCGCGCGCCCCCGCAGCGCCCGGACAGCCTTACCGCCCAGGCGTTCGAGACTGCGCTCTCGCTGCACCGGCAGGATCGGCTCGTCGAGGCGGCGCATGCCTACGGCGCCCTTCTGGAGCGCGATCCCGATCATTTCGGGGCGCTGCGCGGGCTCGGTCTGTTGCGGGCGCGGCAGGGCCATATGGACGAAGCGGCGCGCCTGATCGGCGAGGCGTTGCGCCGCAACCCGAATTCCGCCGAAGCCTATAACGACCTGGCCCTCATCCTGTTCGGCTTGAAACGCTACGGCGACGCGCTGGTGCTCTACCGGGCCGCGGTGGCGCTCAAGCCGGAGTTTGCCGAGGCGCTCGGCGGCCTGGCCGGGACGCTGCAGGCGCTCGATCGGCCGCAGGAGGCGATCGCGCCGTACGAGCAGGCGCTGGCGCTCCGGCCAACGCCGTATGTCCACAACAATCTCGGCAATGCGCTGGTGTCCGCGGACCGGTGCGCGGACGCCATCGCCCAGTACCAGCGTGCGCTCGCCATGAAGCCCGATTTCGCCGAGGCCTACAGCAATCTCGGAGTGGCCTTACAGGCGCTGCGCCGCTTCGGGGAGGCGGAAGCGGCGCATCGGCAGGCGCTCGCTCTCCGTCCGGGTCATTTCGACGCCCATTACAATCTGGGCGTGACCTTGTGGGCGATGGACCGCCAGCAGGAGGCGATCGCCTCCTACGAGACCGCGGTTGCCCTCAATCCGTCCTCGGCCGACGCGCCAGCGAGCCTCGGCAAGCTCTTGATGGAGACCGGACGCATCGACGATGCGGTTCGCGCATTCGAACGGGCCGTCGATGCGGCACCGTCCAATCCCGCGTTCTATCGCCTGCTGGCGGATGCACGCCGCATGGTCGCCGGCGAGCCTCGGCTGGCCGCGATGGAGGAACTGGCGCGGCGGATGGACGCGTTCCCTCCGGCGGCGCAGACCGAGCTGCATTTCGCCCTCGGCAAGGCCTACGCGGATATCGGCCGCACGGAGCCCTCGTTCGCCCATCTGCTCGCGGGCAATTCCCTGAAGCGACGGCAAGTCGCATACGACGAAGCGGCTACGCTGCAGTCCTTCGAGCGCATCAAGGCCGTGTTCACGCCGGCCCTGATGGTCGAAAAGCGCGGGCTCATGACTGAGACGCAAGACGATCCGACGCCGGTCCCGGTCTTCGTCGTCGGCATGTGGCGCTCCGGGACGACCTTGATCGAGCAGCTCCTGGCCGGCTCGCCGCGCGTGTTCGGAGCCGGGGAGCTCACCCACATTGGGCAGGCCGCAGCAAGTCTGCCGTCGTTTCCGGAGGCGGTCCGCGGCATGAGCGGCGAGGCGCTGCGGGCGCTTGGCGCCGGGTATCTGGCGCGGTTGCGCGCGGCGGCACCCGGCGCCGAATTCGTGGTCGACAAGATGCCGGTCAATTTCCGCTTCCTGGGGCTGATCCGCCTGGCCTTGCCGAACGCACGCATCGTTCACGCCCGCCGGAGCCCGCTCGATACGTGCTGGTCCTGCTTCTCGCGGCTGTTCACCGACGAACAGCCCTATATCTACGACCTCGGCGAACTGGGGCGGTATTATCGCGCCTATCACGCTCTGATGGATCATTGGCGCCGCGTGCTGCCCGAGGGTGCGATGATCGACGTCGACTACGAGGATGTCGTGGCACACACCGAGCGCGAAGCGCGCCGGATCTTCGCGCATTGCGGCGTGGCGTGGGAGCCATCGTGCCTCGAGTTCCACAAGGCCGCACGCCCGGTGCGCAGTGCCAGTGCCGCCCAGGTGCGCCAGCCGATCTATGCGTCCTCGATCGGCCGCTGGCGTGCCTATCACGCCCATCTGGCACCGCTCATCGACGCGCTGGGCGCCGACCTCGCCGCCGCGGCAATCGATCGTTAACCATATTTAAACGCCGGCACGGCAGCCTGTGCCCTGGCTGTCGCATACGGGAGGCCACCTTGGTCGCCATCCGGCAGCTTCCGTACAGCCTCGTCATGATGGCCGCCGCACTGTTCCTCGGAGCCAGCGTGGCGCGCGCCGAAACCGCCCCTGACGCGCTGTGGTCATTCGCCGGGAAGGGGCACGCCGGGACGACGGCGTGCGTGTCGCATTCGACGGCGCAGGCGGCCAGCCGCTTCGATGAGATGATCGACCGGACGGCGCGGGCATTCGTCGTGCGGCCCAGCTTCTTGCGCGCGGTCGTCGCCTGCGAATCGAATTTCAATGACCAGGCGGAGAGCCCGGCCGGGGCGCGCGGCCTCGCGCAGGTGATGCCGCAGACCGCGCGGTTGCTGGGGGTCGAGCCGGCGCTGTTGTGGGATCCCGGAGTCAATCTCTATTCGGCAGCAAAATATATCCGCTACCTGGTCGATCGTTATGGCAATGACCTCGACAAGGTGCTGATCGCCTACAACGCCGGGCCCGCGTATGTCGGCTCCGACCGGCCGCTGCCGGGCGAGACGATCCTCTACCTCGAGCGCGTCAAAAGCGCCTACCGGCACTTCCTGACGCAGACCATCCGCGGTCAGCCGCGGTTCTAGTGCCAGTTGCCGCGCGAATCCCGGAACAGCGAGATCGCGAGGATGGCGTCGACCTGAGGCGATTTGTCGGCCAGCGGAAGATAGAGGCTCTGCTGGATCCGGAAGCCGCTGCGCCAGGGCAGGATCGGCCGCCCGCGGCGGAACAGGGGCCGTTCCTCGGCCACCACGCGGCGGAAATAGTCGCACAGCATCCTGGTGTCGGCCTTGGGCTCGATGTCGTCGAGATAGCGCGCGATCGGCTCGGCGGCCGAGACGCGCTGGACGTGGGTCTTGATCAGCCCGAACCGGAACCGCAGGGCCGGCTTGCGCTCCACATCGATCAGCCAGACATAGGGCAGGAGGCCCGAGACCTGGAATACATCCACGATCTCGCGGGTCGGCATGCGGCCACTGGCCTTGATCTTCACCCAGTAGTGGAGGAGGCGGCGGATCTTCGGGGCCGGGTTCTGCTCGAAGATCGGCGTGATCCCCGAGACGACGACCGGCTCGAACTCCGAGGCCTGCCAGGGATTGCGCCTGGTCGTCCGCCGCGCACGGTTGAAATGAGGGAATACCAGCATGTGCCCCCGTGCCTGTTTATAAGCACGGCGGGCGGGCCGGGGCAACTCGGCGCAAGCCGGAGCCCTCTTCGGGTGGGGTCAATCAGGCAGAGATGCTGACGCCGCCGCCTTGCAGCAGCTGAAGGGCGACCGCGCCGGAGCTGCTTCCACCGCCGGCCGAGGCGTTCTGGCCGTCGACGATCGCCAGATATTTCTGCACGAACTGGACGGCGAACGCGGTCGGCTTGGACGGCAACCCCACGTCGGCCGCCGACGTCCCTTGCTGCTTCTGCAGGGCGGTGATGTTGGTCTGGGTGACGCTGGTCGCGAACTGGACCTGGTTCACGTAGCCATTCAGGGTGTCGAGGATATTGTTCGCGCCGAAGGCCGCGTTGTTCAACGCCGCCATCGCGCCGCTCGTGTCGTTGGGATCGCTCGGCAGAAGCTGGCTGCCGGCATCCAGAACCTGGGTGACCTGGCTGTTGAAATCCAGAGGCGTGAGCGAGAGCGTCTGCGAGGTCGAGCTGACGGTGAGGTTGATTGCGGATTGCGTCGCGTCCAGCAGGTTCGTGCCGCCTTTCGCCGCCTGCTTCACGACGCCGGCCATCCCGGTGACGAGCTGGCGGTACTGGTTGTCCACGGCGGCGCGCGGATCGATCGTGTTGGCGGCGAGGGTGAACGTCTGGCTGTCGATGCCGAGCTGGGTGCTGGTATTGGCCAGCGCGGTCTGGATGCTACCCGTGATGTCGGAGAGCACCGAGTTCGCATTGGCGATTGATGTCACGTCGAGGTTCTGCAGCGGTGTCAGGACGTTCGACACGAGGTCGCTGGTGTGGGCCTGGACGTCGTAGCTGCCGCCTGTGTCGATGCTGTAGCTGTAATAGCCGGGTGTCGAACCCGGGTTGGATTCGAGCAGGTTGTCGACCTTTGGGTTCGTCGTCTGCGTGATGGCGTTCGTGAGCTGCGTCATCAGGCTCGAATACTGCGCCTGCAGCGACGTATGGTCGGCGGTGTTCGACAGCTGCTTGGCCTGCTGTGCGATGCCCTGGATCTGGCCCAGGAGCTGGTTGATCGTGGTCATGCGCGAACCGGCATCGGCGACCGATTGCGAGCCCTGGTACAGCTGCGCGGTGTCGTAGGTGCCGGCCCATTGCGGCACCGCCGCGATCGCCTTCTGGAAGTTGGTCGCGTCGGTGTTGACCGACGTGTTGACGATGCTCGACGCGCTCTGGGCGCTGGTGAGCGCTGCCTGGGCCGCCTGGATGTTGGCGGTATCCATCGAGGTCGAGATCGCCTGGAACGCGGCGTTCGCGGCGTTCAGCTGCGCCTGGAACGAGGATGAGCTGCCGAGGTTCTGCGCGTTGACCGCCGTCTGGTCGCCGTTCGAATCGTACGTCGCCGTGAGCTGCCCCGACATCGAGCCGTCGAGGAGGTTGACGCCCGTGTAGCCGGTGCCGCCGGTGCCGTTGTCGAACTGGTACGTGGCACCGGAGATGGCGGTTTGGATCTGGTTGGTGAGCGTCGAGAATTGCGCCTGCAGCGTGGTGATCGACGTCGTGTTGGTGGAGCTGCCGGCCTGCTGGATGAGCTGCTGCAGCTGCGCGATGTTGGCGGTGACGGTGCCGAGTGCGCTCTGCGCATTCGACAAGAGGGCCTGCTGCTCGACGAGCACCGGCGCCGCCGCCTGCTGGACCGGAATCTCGGCCGCGTACTGGCCGCTCGGATCCTGGATGGTCGCGAGATTCGCATAGGCCTTCTGGATCGACGTGATCTGATCGACGACCGACTGCGCCGCACTCTGGGCGGCGGTCGCCGTCGCGTTCGCGGAGCTCAGCTTGGTGAGATCGCTTTTCGCGGCGGTGAGTGCCGACGACGACGTCGAACTCGAACTCGTCGACGAGCCGCTGGTCTCGAAGAGCTTGATGTTGACCTTCGAGTTGACCAGGCGGGCCTCGTCCTGCACCGGCTGGTTTGCGATCTCTGCTGGAAGTCCGGTCGTCGTCTCGAAGACGTCGCGCAGCACCGGGTCACCCAGGATGCTGTAGGCGTTGGTGATGCTGCCGACGTTGCGCAGGAAGTAGGCCGCGTTGTGCAGGGCCGGGTTGACGCTGTCCAGGGAGTTCTCATAGGCGTTCGTCAGATACCGGTTGACCACGTCGCTGATCACCGCGCCACTGGAAAAATTCACCATGCCGGCCTGGGCGAAGTCGAACTCCCCGGCCATTTGCTTGTAGCGCGGGTCGAGCAACGTGTTGGCCAGCGAGGTTCTCTGCGTGATGTCGCTCTCGAGGACCTGCTTGATGAGGGCCGGCTCGTTGGCATTGGCCTGCAGCCCGAATGCCGTGGTGATGAAGGTCAGGAGCTTCGGATCCTGCACGAGTTGATCGACGCTCTTGATCTTGCCGATATTGGCTTCGTAGTACTGGACGGCCTGTTGGACCGTCGACTGCTTGGAATAGGTCGCGATCTTCTGGTTTTCGTTCGCGACATACGGCTGGTAGCCGGCCTGTGCGGAGAGGGTCGGGGCACTAGACGACGACGAGATGCTGCCGCCTAGCAGCGACAGCCCGATGCTCGCCATGTTGCTCGAGGTGATGGTCGAGATGCCGGTCATGATCGTATCGGCGTCGCTCGGCTTTGGGTCAGGCGGCCACGGCGGCGATTTGCGACGGTTGCGCCATCGACGTCTGCAGCTTCACGAGCATGGAGAGCAGCTGCTCCATGTTCTGCTGGTTTTGCAGGGCGCCGGTCGCTGCCGGGCCGCCGGGGGACGCACTCGCGGAGCCGCCGGAGCCGGCCGGTTCGGTCAGCGTGAGGGTGGTGCCGTCGGCATAGGTCAAGGTCGTGGTGGTCGACCCGTCGGCGTTGGTCGTCACCTGCGAATTGGCGCCGTCGGCGGTCTGGCCACCCATGAGAGCGCTGAGCGGATCGCCGCTGCCGGCCCCGCCGTCGCTTCCTTCGGCGGTCCCGCCTGTGCCGCCCAGGTGGTGATGGTGGTGGTGACCGTCGGCTTTCTGCAGCGCCGAGGCGAGCTGGTTCTCGCCGATCGAACCGTTGCCGCCGGAGATCTTGTTGAAGAGGGCGTCCGCCTGGGCGGTGGTGCCGCCGGCGGCGGTCACGGCCTTCTCCAGCTCGGCCTGGCTGATCACGCCGTCGCCGTCGGCATCGATGCTGTTGAAGAGACTTTGGGCGGCGTTCGAGGAGCCCGTCGTACCCGCCTGTGACGCGGTGCTCTGCGGCGCGGATTGCTGCTCCTGCATCGAGATGAAGATGAACAACGAGTTCGGGTTGAGAGCAGCCGACGAACCGCCGGTGACACCGTTGTTCTGGGGCGTGCCGCTCGAAAGCGCGGACGAGGAAGAGGGCGAGGGGCTCGCAGAGGACGACGTGCCCGGCGCGCCGCTGGCCGCGGCGGTGCCGTGCGCGTAGCGCTGCTGCAGCGCCCACAGCAGGGACAGCGGATTATTCCCGAGCGTGCTGATGCTGGTCACGGCGAAGTCCTCGATCACAAGCTCACGGCCGCCGATTGTCGGCATGGTCGCTGCGGACCGATACCGGCCCGCAGATCGAGAGGCTTCTCCTCAAGGGCATTAGACGAAAGCGGGCGGCACCTCCTGCGCAAAATGTTTGGCGTTCGACCCGGCAATTTTTGCCGGGCGTTGCGTCCAGTCCCGCCATTTCTTGCCCAGCGGCGGCAGCGCCGGGCGCGCAAACGCCAGCAAAAATCGCGGTTTAGCGTGGCATGCCGGTTGCTGACCAAAGGTTGGCAGCAACACCGGACCTGAACCGCCATGCCGCTCGACTCACTGGACGTTGAAGACGACGACACAGCACTCATGGCGCGGATCGCCGCGGGCGACCGCAAGGCGTTCCAGCGGTTCACGCGCCGGCACGACGCGAGATGCCTGGCCGTGGCGCGGCGCGTGCTCGGCAACACGAGCGACGCCGAGGAGGTCGTGCAGGAGGCGCTGCTGCGGGTGTGGGAGCATGCCGCCGAGTGGCGCGGCAGCACCGCGCAGGTGACGACCTGGCTGTACCGGATCGTCCTCAACCTCGCGATCGATCGGAAGCGCAAGCGGTCCCCCGTCTTCGTCCCGGTCGAGGATGGCCCGGTGATGGTCGATCCGACGCCGAGCGCGCACTTGGTGCTCGAGGGGCGCGAGCTCGAGAGCTATATCGCGAAGGAGATCCCGGAGCTTCCGGCACGCCAGCGCGATGCGCTGTCGCTGTGTTATTTCGAAGGGCTGAGCTGTGCCGAGGCGGCCGCCGCGATGAAGGTCTCGGTGTCCGCCATGGAGGCACTGCTGGTGCGGGCCCGGCGGACGCTGCGCGACCGCCTGACTGCGTGGGATTCGCGGCGCGCCCTGGCGAGCTCCGCCGCGTGACCGCAAGAATCCGGGCGGCAATCTCCGCCTGATTGGGTATGGTGGGCGCCATGCCGCGCCACCCGCACCACATCGCCCTCAAGAAACTGGCCGCCAACGATCCGCATATCGCGGCCGCCCTGACCAAGATCGGCCTGCCGCCGCCGCGCAGCCGGCCGCCCGGCTTCGAAAGCCTGGCCCGGATCATTGTGGGGCAGCAGGTATCGGTCGCGGCCGCGGCGTCGATCTGGGACCGTCTGACGACCGGCATCGCCCCGTTCACGCCGGAGAACGTCGCACGGCGCAGCATCGACGAGCTGCGGACCTTCGGGCTGTCGCGGCAGAAGGCGACTTACATCTCCGCGCTGGCCGCCGACCTCGCCACGAGGAGGCTCGACCTCGAGGTGATTCACGCGCTCGACGACGCGGCGGCAATCGCCGAGCTGATGAAGATCAAGGGCTTCGGCCGCTGGAGTGCCGAGGTCTATCTGCTGTTCTCGCTCGGCCGACCGGACATCTTTCCCTCGGGCGACCTCGGGCTCGCGGTGGCGATGCAGCGGCTGAAGCGGCTGCGCAAGCGCCCGGATCCGAAACGGCTGATCAAGCTGACCGAGGCGTGGCGGCCGCACCGTGGGGCCGCGGCTTTTTTCCTGTGGCATTTCCTGCACAACGCGCCGCTCGGCCCGTCTAAGTAACCTGGCCCAAGAAGCAGGTGTTTAACTAAAGATTCACCTTACCTAACGCACCATCGGTCATACCCGGGCGACCCTGTGGTCGCGAGGCTGTAATAAGGACCGATGGAGTCCTCCAAAATCGATCGGCGGCCAGCTGGCGCGCTGCGCCTGGCAGCTGGGCCGATCCTGACATTGGCCGCAATTGCGGCGATCGAGATCATCGACCGTCTGGTCATCGTGATCCCGAATCCCGCCGTGCTGTACCTGACGGCGGTCATATTCGCGGCCTACTATTCGGGCCTTGTCTCGGCGCTGGTCAGCGCCGGCCTGACGCTTCTCTATGCCGCGGTGTTCTTCTCGGATCCCGGGCATCTCTTCCACTACGCGCCTGACAACCTGATGCGCGTCGCGGTACTGGCGATCAGCACGCCCGCCACGGCTCTGATGGTCGGGCTGCTGCAGCGCCGGAACGAGCGGATCTATGGCCTGCAGATCGAACGCGACCGCGCCGACGCCGCCAACCGCGTGAAAAGCGAATTCGTCGCCAGCATGAGCCATGAGCTGCGGACGCCGCTCAACGGCATCCTGGGCTTCACCGAGCTTCTCGAACGGCGTTATTTCGGTGAGCTCAATCCCAAGCAGCTCGAATACGTGTCCAACATCCGGCTCGCCGCCGGCCATCAGCTGGCGCTGGTCAACGATCTGCTCGACCTCGCGAAGATCGAGGCCGGCCGGATGGATCTGGATGAAGACCAGATCCTGGTGCGCGAGGAGCTCCAGGCAAGCCTGCGCCTGATCGAAGCGCGGGCCCGGGAAGCCCGCCTCACGTTGGCGGTCGAGGCTCCGGCCGGCGTGGTGCTGCAAGCGGACCGGCGGCGCGTGCGCCAGATCATGATCAACCTGTTGTCGAACGCGGTGAAGTTCGCGCCCTATGGCGGCCGCGTCACGGTGCGCACCGCAGCCAAATTGGGCGAAGGGCTGCAGTTCTCGGTCGCCAACAGCGGCCCCGCCATGTCGGACGCCGACATCGAGCGGGTGCTGAAGCCGTATGAGCAGGCGGACAGCATGGTGGCACCCAACCACGAGGGTACCGGCCTTGGGCTGCCGATCTCAAAGCATCTGGCCGAATTGCACGGGGGCTCGATGAACATCACGAGCCGAAAAGGCGAGGGGACCACGATCACCGTGCGCTTTCCCCCGCGGCGCCTGCTCGCCGCGTAGCCGGCCGTGTGGCTGGCCCTAGCCGGTCTTGACGTCGAAGCCAGCCGCCCGCAGATCCGCCGGCCCGCCCTTCATACTCGCGACATTCGTGACGCCTGCGGCGTGGACCGCCACGGCGGCGCGGGCCGCGCGCGCTCCGACCGCACAGAAGAAGATGACTTTCTTCGCCCCGGCGGCAGCTTTGACGCGCTCAAGGTCGAACGCCGACATTGGAACGAGCGGAACCTCGGGGATGCTTTCGCGGGCATGCTCGGCCGGCTCGCGGACATCGACCAGGACGGCCTCGCCGGCATCGACCAGGGATTTGGCGGCTTGAGCATTGAGCTCCTGGATTTGTGCCATGCGCGGTTCGGCCTCTCGAATAGGTGACGTTGGATATTGGGAATGGAATATTAGTAATGTTTAATATAGCGTCGCAAGCGGTACCGCGGGAGTTTCATGCCGGATAATGAACCTGAGGTCACGGGCTTCTTCGACCCGGCGACGAGTTCGATCTCCTACCTCATCGCCGACCCGGCGACCGGAACCGCGGCGATCGTCGATCCGGTCCTCGACTTCGACCCCAAGGCGGCCCGGACGTCCACGACAACGGCAGACCGTATCGCGCAGGCCGCGGCGGCGCGGCGCGTCGAGTGGATCCTCGAGACGCACACGCACGCCGATCATCTCTCGGCCGCCTCGTACCTGAAGCGGAAGCTGGGTTCCCGGATCGGCATCGGCGCCCAGGTCACCGAAGTCCAGAAGACCTGGGAGCGACTGCTCAACCTCGGCGCTGACTTCCGCACCGACGGCTCGCAGTTCGATCACCTCTTCGTCGAGGGCGAGCAGTTTCGCTTGGGCAGCCTTGCGGTGACCGTGTGGCACACGCCCGGACATACGCCGGCCTGCGTCACCTATGTGGTGAAGGGCGGCCGGGGACCCGCGTGCGCCTTCGTCGGCGATACGCTGTTCATGCCCGACTACGGCACGGCGCGCGCCGATTTCCCAGGCGGCGACGCGCGGCGCCTGTTCCAGTCGATCCGCCGCATCCTGTCGCTGCCCCCGGACACGCGGATCTTCGTGGCGCATGACTATCAGCCGGGGGGCCGGCCGGTCGCGTTCGAGACCACGGTTGCCGAGCAGCGGCGGTCGAACCTGCACGTCAAGGACGGCGTCGATGCGGACGAGTTCGCGGCGTTCCGCACCACGCGCGACAAGACGCTGGGGCAGCCGACGTTGCTGCTGCCGGCGATCCAGGTGAACATCCGAGCCGGCGCCTTGCCACCGCCGGACGAGACCGGTACGTCGTACCTGAAGATTCCGCTGAACCGCCTCTGACATGACGGACGACGACCCGAAGCCTCCGGCCCCGCGCCTGGGCCAGGACGCACGAAGCGAAGCGGCCCGGCGGCGCGCCCGGCAGGCGGCGGCGCTGCGCGAAAACCTGCGCCGCCGGAAGGCGCGCGACCGCGCCCGTGACGATCGGACAGGCCGCCGGGACGAAAGCTAGTGGCGGCTTGTGACCATTGTCCTAACTGGTACCATGGTGCCACGGATCCGCCTGCCAATAGCCTGGATTTGGACGGTATTTCCCTGTATTGAGGCGCCGGCGCGGGGGCGTGTCGTGACGACGAGTACGGGTCCATGGACAAAATCTGCATACGCGGCGGCAAGCCCCTGAACGGCTCGATCCAGATCGGCGGGGCCAAGAACGCCGCCCTCCCGCTGATGACGGCCAGCCTCCTCACCGAGGAGACGCTCACCCTCTCGAACCTGCCGCATCTCGCCGACATCACGACGCTGGCCAATCTCCTGGTGCAGCTCGGGGTGTCGCTGCACATGGACGGCGGCAACGGCAATGGCGGCCATGCCGGGCGCGTGCTGTCGCTGACCGCGCGCGACATCGCCAGCACCGTCGCCCCCTACGACCTCGTGCGCAAGATGCGCGCCTCGGTGCTCGTGCTGGGCCCGCTGGTGGCGCGCGCGGGGAAAGCGCGGGTGTCGCTGCCCGGTGGCTGCGCCATCGGCACCCGTCCGGTCGATCTGCACCTCAAAGGGCTGCAGCAGCTGGGTGCGGCTATCGAGCTCAGCGAAGGCTACATCGAGGCGGTGGCGCCGCACGGCTTGAGTGGGGCTGAGATCGTGTTCCCGCTGGTCTCGGTGGGGGCTACCGAGAACCTCATGATGGCCGCGACCCTGGCGCGCGGCGAGACCGTGCTGTCGAATGCCGCCCGCGAGCCCGAGGTGATCGATCTCGCGCACTGTCTGGTGGCCATGGGTGCCGACATCGATGGCATCGGGACCGACACCTTGCGCATCCGCGGAGTTTCTCGCCTGCATGGCGCGCAGCACGCGGTGATTCCGGACCGCATCGAGACCGGCACGTTCGCGATGGCCGCAGCGATCACCGGCGGAGACGTCGAACTGGTGGGGGCCCGCTCGGATCTCATGACGGCGGCCCTCGATGCGTTGCGGGGGGCGGGTGCCGCCGTGACCGCCACCGACAAGGGTATCCGGGTCCAGCGCTCCAACGGACCTTTGGTCGGCACCGACGTCATGACCGAGCCGTTCCCGGGCTTCCCGACCGATCTCCAGGCCCAGATGATGGCCCTGTTGACCACCGCCGAGGGTGCCTCGATGATCACCGAAACGATCTTCGAGAACCGCTTCATGCACGTTCCGGAGTTGCGCCGGATGGGGGCCAACATAAATCTACATGGCCCCTCGGCGATGGTGCGGGGCGTGCGCAAGCTGACCGGAGCACCGGTCATGGCGACCGACCTCAGGGCGTCCGTCAGCTTGGTGCTGGCGGGCCTCGCGGCCGAGGGCGAGACAGTCGTGAACCGGGTTTACCACCTCGATCGCGGCTACGAGCGGCTCGAGGAAAAGCTGGCGGCATGCGGTGCCGACATCGAGCGGGTGAGGGAGGCCAACGCGTGACTTCGCGTCTCAAATTGCGAGCCGAGGACGGCGACGACCTCAAGGTCATCGCCGCCTGTCTTCAGGATGCGCTTATCCCGCTGTCGGACATCCACTACGTCGACGGCGAGCGCCGGCTGATCATGGTCGCCAACCGCTTCCGCTGGGAGAACTGCCCGGACCTGCCCGAGGCTCCCCCGGGCGACGCGGACGGCCTCGAGTGCTCCAACTACGAGCGGGTGAATTGCGGCATTCTGTTCGACAACGTGACGGCCGTGCGCCGCCGCGGGCTCGACCAGCGCGACCGCGGCCGGATTCTCGAACTCTTAACCATGAACATCGAAACTGGCGACAACGGGCGTATGGCGGTCACCATGCTGTTTGCCGGCGGTGCAGCCATTCGCCTGGAAGGCGCCAACATCAAGTGCCGGATCAGCGATATCGGCGAGCCCTGGCCCACCCAGTTCCGCCCGAACCATCCGACCGACGACGCGACCGCCTGATTTCGCTCTTCCGTGCCGGAAGCTGACGCCGGCCACGGGTATGCCGGACCGGAGATTTTGCGTGAGTGCGAACGACAAGCTGATTTTCGCCGTTCCCAATGGACGCATCCTGACCGAGGTGATGCCGTTGCTGCGCGCCGCCGGCATCGAGCCCGAACCCGAGTTCGACGATCCGGACAGCCGCAAGCTGCAGTTTTCGACCAACGACCCTTCGCTCGACATCATCCGCACGCGCGCGTTCGACATCGCGACGTTCGTCGCCTTCGGTGCGGCCCACCTTGGCGTGGCCGGAAACGACGTGCTGATGGAGTTCGACTTCGCCGAGATCTACGCGCCGCTCGATCTCGGCATCGGACAGTGCCGCATCTCGGTCGCCGAGCCGGTCGAGCTCGCGGGCCGTGACGACCCGCGGAGCTGGAGCCACGTGCGCGTCGCCACCAAGTACCCCAACATCGCGCGACGCTACTTCGCCTCGCGCGGGGTACAGGCGGAGTGCATCAAGCTCAACGGCGCGGTCGAACTGGCGCCCAAGCTCGGATTGTGCCAGCGCATCGTCGACCTGGTGTCCACCGGCACGACGTTGAAGGCCAACGGCCTGGTCGAGGTCGAGCATATCGCCGACATCACCTCGCGCCTGGTCGTGAACCGCATCGCACTCAAGACGCGGCACGACGAGGTGGCGCCGTGGATCGGGCGCATATCCGAGACCGCCCGTGCCGCGTAACGGCACCACGGAGACGGGTCCCCGGCGGCTCGTCAGCACGGCACCGGATTTCGCCGAGCGGTTCGCGGCCCTGCTGGCGGCGCGCGACGCCGAGGCGGCCAACGTCGATTCCGTGGTGGCCGCGATCCTCGAGGACGTCCGGAGGCGTGGCGACGCCGCGGTCGTCGAGTACACCAACCGCTTCGACCGGGTGAGTCTGACGCCTGAGCGGCTGCGCGTCGCGCGCGCCGAGATCGACCAGGCGCTCGCGGCCGTACCCGCGAAGACGGTTGCCGCCCTCAATCTCGCGGCACGGCGCATCCGCGACTATCACCGTCGGCAGATGCCCAAGGGGCTTTCCTACCGCGATGCGGCGGGCTTGCGTCTCGGCGCCCGCTGGACGCCGATCGCAGCTGCCGGGCTTTACGTGCCCGGGGGCACTGCTGCCTATCCGAGCTCGGTGCTGATGAACGCGATCCCGGCCAAGGTCGCGGGCGTGCGCAGGCTCGTGGTGACCGTGCCGGCACCCGACGGCAAGCTCAACCCGCTGGTGCTCGCAGCCGCGCGGATCGCCGGCGTCGATGAGATTTACCGGATCGGCGGCGCGCAGGCCGTCGCGGCACTCGCCTACGGGACCGCGACCATCGCCGCGGTCGACAAGATCACCGGCCCTGGCAACGCCTACGTGGCCGCCGCCAAGCGCATGGTGTTCGGCGTGGTCGGGATCGATCTGATCGCCGGCCCGTCCGAGGTGGTGATCGTGGCGGACACGCAGACCGATCCGCGCTGGATCGCGGCTGACTTGCTGGCGCAGGCGGAGCACGATGCGGCGGCCCAGTCGGTCCTGATCACGGACAACGCCGGATTTGCCGACGCCGTCGCGGCGGCGGTCGAGGTAGAGCTGCGCACCTTGCCACGCGCTGCGATCGCTGCCGAGAGCTGGCGCCGGCATGGCGCCATCATCGTCGTCCGCAAGCTCGGCGAGGCGGCAGCACTGATCGACCGGCTGGCGCCCGAGCACCTGCAGCTCGCGGTGAAGAGACCCGAGGCCCTGGCCAAGGCGGTGCGGCACGCGGGGGCGATCTTCCTCGGCCGCCATGCGCCCGAGGCGCTGGGCGACTACCTGGCCGGTCCCAACCACGTGCTCCCCACCTCGGGCACGGCGCGGTTTTCGTCGGGCCTGGGCGTGTTCGATTTCCTCAAGCGAACGTCGCTGATCGGCTGCGAGCCGGCCGGCCTCGCGCGGCTGGGGCCCGCGACCATGGCGCTCGCTGAGGCCGAAGGGCTCGAGGCGCACCGGCGCTCGATCGCCGTACGGCTCGAAAAGCCGCGTCGCTGACGACGGGTGCCGTGGGCGATCCGCGCCAACGAATCACCAAGATCGAGCTCGACGAGCGCACGGTCGTGCGCCGCAACCCCGACGTCGAGCACGAGCGGGCCGTGGCGATCTTCGATCTGCTGGAGGAGAACAGCTTCGCGCCTGTGGGGGAGTTCACCGGGCCGTACGAGCTTCACCTCGCGATCGAAGAGAACCGGCTGATCTTCGACATCAGGGCGGAGGGCGGGAGCGAGCTCCACAAGCTGCAGCTCCCGCT
This sequence comes from Alphaproteobacteria bacterium, assembly GCA_035506575.1. Taxonomy (GTDB): domain Bacteria; phylum Pseudomonadota; class Alphaproteobacteria; order CACIAM-22H2; family CACIAM-22H2; genus DATJPD01. The sequence continues at coordinate 2,623 of DATJPD010000224.1, read as the reverse complement.
GACGCCGTTCCGCGGCATCGTCAAAGACTACTTCACCATCTGCGAGAGCTATTACACCGCGATCAAGCGGTCGAGCCCGAGTCAGATCGAAGCGCTCGACATGGGCCGCCGCGCGGTCCACGACGAGGGATCGGAGCTTCTGCGCGAGCGCCTCGACGGCAAGATCGAGCTCGACAAGAACACGGCCCGCCGCCTGTTCACCCTCATCTGCGTCCTTCACATCCGCGGCTAGGATTGAGCGATGGGGGGCCGGCCCGGCAGTGTCTTGTTCGCCTGCACGATGAACGCGGTGCGCTCGCCGATGGCTGAGGCACTCCTCAAGCATCTTCACGGAAAGCGGATCTATGTCGATTCGGTGGGGCTCAAATCGGCGCCGCTGGACCCGTTCGTCGTCGAGGTGATGGCAGAGCTCGGCATCGACCTCAGGCGCCATCACGCCAAGACGTTCGAGGATCTGGCGGATTCATCCTTCGACGTGATCATCACCCTGGCGCCCGAGGCACAGCATCGCGCAATCGAGATGACGCGGACCATGGCCTGCGACGTGGAGTATTGGCCGACCTTCGACCCGACCCTGGTCGAAGGAAGCCGCGAGGTCCGTCTGGCCGCATATCGCGACGTGCGCGACCAGCTGCTCCACCGCATCCGCGAGCGCTTCCCGGTCGGCGATCAGGAAACATCTTGACCTCTGCCGGGCTCGGGACCATTTTGGCCCCGTTTTCAATCACCTGCGGCGGGGCAATGGCCAAGGAAGATTTGATCGAGTTTCCGGGGGTTGTGACGGAATTGCTGCCGAATGCCATGTTTCGGGTCAAGCTTGAGAACAATCACGAAGTGCTGGCCCATACGTCGGGCAAGATGCGCAAGAACCGTATTCGCGTGCTGGCCGGGGATCGGGTCAATGTTGAGATGACCCCCTACGATCTCACCAAGGGCCGCATCACGTTCCGCTTCAAATAGGCTTCGGACCCGGCCTTATCTACAGGACCGGGCGGCCCACATGTCCTCACTATCCGCTCCTGCGCGGTCGAGCCCCGAGGGGCCCTCGCCGGCGGCGGCAACTCCACCGTTGGTCCTGGCCTCGGCATCGCCGCGGCGCCGCGAACTCCTGGCGCAGATCGGGCTCGTGCCCGCGGAGATCGACCCGCCGTCGATCGATGAAACACCCGCGCGCGGCGAGCTGCCGCCGGGCCTCGCCAAACGGCTGGCGCGGGCCAAGGCGGCGGCCGCGGCGGTGCGCCACCCCGGCATGACGGTGCTCGCAGCCGACACGGTGGTTGCCTGCGGCCGGCGCATTCTGCCCAAGGCCGAAACCGAGGCCGAGGCCCGCGCCTGCCTTGCTCTTCTGTCCGGACGGCGTCATCGGGTGTACGGCGGCGTGTGCGTGATCGCCTCCGACGGCCGTGCTGCCGTGCGGCTCGTGATCACCGCCGTCGTGTTCCGGCGCCTTACCGATATCGATATCGGCCGTTACGTCGCCAGCGGCGAATGGCACGGCAAGGCCGGCGGTTATGCGATCCAGGGCCGGGCCGCGGCGTTCGTCCGCGCCATCAACGGTTCGTACACCAACGTCGTCGGTCTCGACCTCTTCACGGCCGCCAATCTGCTGCGCGGCATCGGCTTCCCGGTCTGACCTGCGCGTCATGAGCAGTGCCGCCGACGAAATCCTCGTTGAGTGCCGAGCCGACACCTTGCGCGCCGCCGCATTGGTCAAGGGCGAGCTGATCGAGCTCGTGACCGAGCCGCTACGGTCGCAGGGCGCGCCCGGCAGCATCTATGTCGGGCGCGTGCTCGGCCGCGCGCCCGCCATGCGGGCCGTCTTCGTCGAGATCGGGCTCGCGCGGCCGGCGCTGCTCGACGTCGACGGCGAGCTGCCGCAGGAGGGGACGGTGGTCCCGGTGCAAGTCGTGGAGGCGGCTTTCGCCGACAAGGGAGCGCGCGTCAGCCGCCGCCTGGCTCTCGAAGGGCGCTACGCGGTCCTGCTTCCCAACGGGAAGGGTGTCGCGGTGTCGCGGCGGATCACGGCGGCCAAACAGCGGCGGCAGCTGCAGGATGCGGCGGCCGAGCTCAAACGCCCACGCGAAGGCCTGATCGTCCGTGCGGCCGCGATGGCCAGCACGGAGGGCCTCGCGGCCGAAATCAACGCCTTGCGCGGCCGCTGGGACCACATCCAAGCCACGCTGGCGGAGACGACGCCGCCCGCGTGCGTGTTCGACACCGGCGACGGGATGGCCCGGCTGCTTCGCCGGTTCATCACCCAGGACGTTCCGAGGTTTGCGTTCGACGATCGCATGCTCGGCCAGCGCGCACGCGCGACGGCGGAGCGCCTGTTCGGCGTGACGCCGGAGATCGAGATCGAACGCGAGGCGGGGCGGCTGTTCGACCGGTACGGCATCGGCGATATCCTGGCCAGCGTCGACGTTCCGGTGATTCGTCTGCCGTCGGGCGGCCGTCTGGCGATCGAACGGACGGCGGCGGTCACCGCGATCGACGTCGACACCGCGGAAGGGACGGCTCTTGGCGCCGACGCCGGCCTGCGTGTGGACCTCGAGGCAGCCGCCGAGGTCGGCCGCCAGATCCGGCTGCGGGACATCGGCGGCGTAATCGTGGTCGATTTCGTGCG
>DATJPD010000223.1:0-43778 GCA_035506575.1 Alphaproteobacteria bacterium | reverse complement strand
GTCGATTTGAACCTGTTCGATGTGGCCATGTGGTTCCGCCGGCCGTTGTCCGGCGCGATCGCGGACTTGGAGAGACGAGGATGACGGAGATCGAGGTGGGGAGCCTTGGCGATTTCGCCGATGGCGATTGCCGCGTTCTGGCGGTGGGCGATGTCGAGGTCGGCATCTTCCGCCGCGGCGAGAAGCTGATCGCCTACGAGAACGAGTGCCCGCATTACGGCGGTCCGGTCTGTCAGGGAAAGATGATTCCGCAGACCGAGGAAGCGATCATGCCGGACAAGACCAGCCTCGGCATCCGCTTCTCCAAGACGATGAACATCATCTGTCCGTGGCACGGCTACGAGTTCAGCATCGAGACGGGCCGCCATCCCGGCGATTCCAGCGTCCGCCTCAAGCCCGTCGACGTCACGGTGCGCGACAGCCGGGTGTTCATCCGGGTGCCAGGCTAGGCACTGCGCGTCACGCGACCGGGTGCTGCGGCTGGGCCTCGAGGCCGAGCCAGGCGAGCGCTTCCGCCATGTCCTCGCAGATCATGAGCCTCAGCCCGCGCTCGGCCAGCAGCCGGATGCCGTAGCGGCCGGGGTGCAGGAGCGGCCTTGCGCCGACGATCGCCGTGGGCACGTTGACCGGCTTTCCGTGGAGGATAGCGTTGATGCGCTGCTGCAGCACGAACGCCACGATCTCGAACCGCTCGCGGAGCGACGGATCGCCGGTCACGCCGCGGCAATCGACCAAAAGCTTCGTGCTCTGGTAGTCGTCGACCCCCTGGCGGACGCGGGTCAGTGCCGTCTTCAAGTCGTGAAGGGTGTATTGGCCGTCCAACGTCACATGCAGATGTGTCGGCGTCGCGCGAATGTCGATGTTGATCGTCACGAACTGGCCCTACCCCCGCCCCGGCGAAAGATAGCACGGCAGGCGGCGGCGGACACGAACCGCGAAGCGCGGCTAACCAGCGGCGCTCATTTGATTTCGTATGCCTTCGCCTCCGCGGCGACCCTCGCCGGATCGAACGTTGCCGGCTCCTTGGCCAGGGCCCTTAGCGTTGGGGCGGCAGGCGCGTGCGGAAGAATGTCACCACGGCGCGATTGAACTCGCGGTGGAAGGCGGCCCGGTCGAAGCCCGGCGGGTCGTAGCAGACATCAGGTGCTGCGTGGGCCAACGCGTCGTTGCAGGGTGCCAAAAACGCGAGATGGCTGGCGCCTGGCACGGCGTGGAAGTCTACGGCCGGCAATGCGCTGCGCAGCAGGTCCGCGTCCCATTGCGGCGGCGTGATGGTGTCCTGCTCGCCGCTCCACACCTGGACCGGGATCGTGACACCGGCCAAGCCGCCCGGCGGGAATTCATAGACCTCTGCCGGTGCTGCGACCACCGCCGCCTTGATCCGGCGGTCGCGGGCCGGACCGATCGCGGTGGGCCCGGTGCCGGCGCCGATGCTTTGGACGTAGCGTGGCTGCTGGCATATCCATGTGTCCACGTGCTCGTCGCAGAACTGCCGGGCGCGGGCAAAATCCGCAACCCCACCCGCGGCGATGAGTACGGTGAAGCCGCCCACCGAGTGTCCGAACGCGCCGATGCGCGCCGGATCGATGACCTTGTGCCCGGGCCAGGCGGTCAGCACGTAGTCGATCACGCGGCTGAGGTGGCGTGCCCGGTCGATGAAATTCTGGGGCGTCAACGCCTGGCTTTGGTCGAGAGAGTTGTCGCCGGTGTGGTTGACCGCGGCGACCACGAACCCGGCCGCGGCGAGCGCCATGGCCGTGTCGACGTGCCCCGTGTAGGACCCTCCGGTCCCGTGTGAGATCACGACCAGCGGCAGACGGGTGCCGGCAACCGGGCCGTTCTCCGCGACCTCGAAGCGGAGGAGCCCGAACGCGTGCGGCACCGTCGGTGCCTTGCTCGGGTACCAGATCGCAACGGCGAGCGGCTTATCGCCGGGGTCGGGGGCGGTCGCCTGCTGAAACCCGACGGCGCCTGCGGGACGCGCAAGCGCGATCAGCATCGCAACCACGATCCATGTGACGACGCGCATGGGTCCATTTCCAGTGACTTGGGCCATATCGATCCCTATTTGCCGCCCGGACGCCTGTCGGATGCGGTCAGCGGGACGTTTGCGGCACGGCTGAGAGCCGGGCTAAGGTGCGCCGCCCTTCGCGCGATGTCCAATTCCCGCCTCATCCTGCCGATCCTGGTCCCCGCCGCGTCGCTGGGGCTGCTGGCGTCATCGATCTACGTGCCGTCGATCCCCGACATCGCGCGCGAGCTCGCGGTGCCGGTCGGGCTCGTGCAGCTGACGATGACGGTGTTTCTCGCCTCCTACGGCGTCGCGATGCTGGTCATCGGTCCGCTCTCGGACCGCTTCGGCCGTCGCCGCGTCATGCTCACGGGCATCCTGCTGTGCCTCGTCGCGAGCCTGGTCTGTGCGGCGGCACCCGGAATCGTCACGCTGATCGTCGGCCGCGCGTTCCAGGCGTTCGGCGGCTGTGCGGGCGTGGTGATCGCGCGCGCAATGGTGCGCGACCTGTTCGACCGCGAACAGGTGGCGCGTGCGATGGCGATCGTCGCCTCGGCGGTGACCATCGTGCCGATCGCGGGGCCGGTGCTCGGCGGGTACGTGCATGTGTGGCTGGGCTGGCGCGCCAATTTCGTCATCGTGGCCCTGGGCGGGCTCGCGCTGTTCGCGATTGTGGCGCTGCGCATGCCGGAGACGAACCTCAACCTGCAGAACCAGGCGACCTTGTTCCGCGGCCTGGTGTCGAGCTTCGCGACCTTGCTGCGCGCCCGCCGCTTTCTCGCTTACGCCCTCGTCACCGGCTGCGGCGGTGCCGCCTATTACGCCTTCGCCGCTGCAGCACCCGTGGTCTTCATCGAGCGGTTCCATGTCTCGCCCGACGTCTATGGCATCTATGCCGCCTCCGCATCGGGCGGCTTCATGTTCGGCAGCGTCGCGTCCAGCCGATTCTCGGTGCGCCTGGGGGCGGACTGGTTCATCCGGCTCGGCGGCTGGGTCCAGATCGGCGCGGGGGCGGCGATGATCGGGCTTGCCGCGGCCGGCTACGCGACCCCGTGGGCCGTGGTGCCGCCCATCTTCCTCATGGGGGTCGCGAACGGTCTCTACATGCCGAACGCGTTCGCAGGGGGTGTCTCCATCCAGCCACATCTCGCCGGGGCTGCGGCAGGGCTTGCCGGGTTCGTGCAGATGTTCGGCGCCGGCCTTGCAACCGCGGTCATGGCCTCGTCGGCGCTCGAGACGGCGATCCCGATGGGGCTGGTGATCGCCGGCGCTGGACTTCTGATCACCGTCGCCTTCCGCATCCTGCTGCGGGGCTAGGCCTTCTTCACCATCGGCACGAAGGCGACCGGAAGGACGACGCGCGAGCGGGTCTCGCCCGCCGCCGTCTTCTCGATCAACGTAAGCTTCTGCTCGCCGCCCGGCGGTCCGACCGGGACCACCATTCGGCCGCCGGGCTTGAGCTGTTGTACCAGCGCCCCGGGGATCTGGGCCGCGGCCGCGGTCACGATGATGGCATCGAACGGCGCCTTCTCAGGCCAGCCGGCATGGCCGTCGCCGCTCTTGACCTCGACATTCGCGTAGCCGAGACGCTGCAGGGTCCTCGCAGCCCGTGCGGCGAGCTCGGGAACGACCTCGATGCTGTAGACCTGCCGCGCCAGCTTGGCGAGCACCGCCGCCTGGTAGCCGGAGCCGGTGCCGATCTCGAGCACCGCGTCCTCCGGGGCCAGCTCGAGCAGATCGGTCATGATGGCCACAATGTAGGGCTGGGAGATCGTCTGGCCGTGGCCGATCGGCAGCGGCGCGTTCACATAGGCGTACTCGACCTCGCTCGGCGGCACGAAGTCGGCGCGGTCCACCGCGGCAAGGGCTGCCAGCAGCTGCAGCGAGGGTGCCGGGCGGCCAGTCCAGGATGCGGTATCGGCGAAATCCCGGCGGATTTCGTCGATCAGGTCGTTGTGAGTCGCCATGGAACACCCCAGTTGCGAGCCATTCACAACAACGATGGGGTTGTTCCCATCGATGAAGGCGCGGCTTTCATCGCGCGGCGCGGCGGACTAATCTTGGCAAATTGTCCAGTCAGGGGAAACGCCATGACCACCCGCACCAAGCCGCCCTTCCGGGCCGACCACGTCGGCAGCCTCCTCCGCCCGCCCGAGCTGCTCAAGGCACGCGAGGACTTCAAGCAGGGCCAGATCAGCACGCACGAGCTGCGCAGCTTCGAGGACATGGCGATCCGCTATGCCGTGCGCGCGCAGGAGGAGATCGGCCTCGCGGTGGCGACGGACGGCGAGTACCGGCGCAGCTCCTGGCACATGGATTTCCTTTATCAGATCGGCGGCGTCGTCAAGACGCAGGACAACATCAAGGTCCAGTTCCGCAACGCCGAAGGCGTCACCGAGTTCACGCCATCGGGCGTGCGCATCAACGGCAAGCTCAAGCTCAACACGTGCATTTTCGGCGAGGATTTCGATTTCCTGAAATCGGTGACGAAGGTCACACCGAAGCTCACCATCCCGTCGCCCAGCATGCTGCACTATCGTGGCGGCCGGGCCGCCATCGACGAGAAGATCTACCCCGAGATGGACGCGTTCTGGGCCGACCTCGCCGCCGTCTATGCGGACGAGATCGAAGCGCTCGGCAAGCGCGGCTGCACGTATTTGCAGCTCGACGACACGAGCCTTGCCTATATGAACGATCCGAACCAGCGCGAGCTGATCAAGAAGCTGGGCGGCGGTGCCGACCAGCACCTGACCTACATCAAGACGATCAACGCAGCACTGGCCAAGAAGCCGGCCGGCATGACCGTGTCCACGCATATGTGCCGCGGCAACTTCCGCTCCTCCTGGGTCGCCGAGGGCGGCTACGACTACGTGGCCGAGGCGCTGTTCAACGAGCTCAAGGTCGACGGCTTCTTCCTCGAATACGACGACGCGCGCTCGGGCGGCTTCGAGCCGCTGCGCTTCGTGCCCAAGGGCAAGATCATCGTCCTGGGCCTGGTCACGACCAAGCGCCCCGAGCTCGAGAAGAAGGACGATTTGAAGCGGCGCATCGACGAGGCGGCGAAATACGTGCCGCTCGAGCAGCTCTGCCTGTCGCCCCAGTGCGGTTTCTCCTCGACCGTCGACGGCAATGCGCTTACCGCCGAACAGCAGGCGGCCAAGCTCCGCCTGGTCGTCGAGACGGCGCGGGAGGTCTGGGGCTGAGGGCCGCAATTCCTTGATTTGACGGGAGTTTTGCGCGTTCGCTGAGCCGCACTTCGCGGTTAAGCGGCTGGAAAGATTTGGGTCCCTAGGATGGCAGCCTCGCCATCTTCAGGGTCGGGCCCGTGACCGCCGTCGTCCTCGAGACTTCCGCCGAACAGCGCCGCCATCTGCGCGACGAAGCGCTGGCGCGCGGCTTGGTCACGACCCTCGAACAGCAGGCGCGCGAGATCGTGGAATTCGCGGCGGCGACCGAAGGTGACGACACGGTCCACAGCTTCGCCCGCTACCAGGCGTTCCGTCGCAAGGTCGGCGAGTTCGAATCCCTGTGCACGGTCATCGAAACCAATCTGCGCAAGGTCGCCGCGGAGCCGCGGGGCGTGCTCCACGAGCTCTTCCAGACGCGGCGTGACATGGTCCTGGGGCCGTCGATCCGGGCCATGACCGCGTTCTTCACGCGCCTCAGCGAGAGCGGGACCCTGCCGCTCGGCCTGTTCGACATCCTGGATTCCGAGCTGAGCGCCCTCGATGGCATGCGCGAAGCGCTGACCGCGGCCGATCCGCCGGCGCGGGACGAGGCTGGCATCCGCGCCGAGATCGACCGGCTCGAATCGATCATCAAGGGCATCCAGGCAAGGTCGAGCCAGTTCCTCGACTTTTCCGATCCGGACGCGGTCGCCGAGATTCTGCCGCCGCCGGAGGAGATCGAGCCCGAGGCGGACGAGCTGCAGGATGAGGAAGCCGAAGACGCACAGGCGAACGGGCCCACCACGCCGGAGCTGCGCGCGGTGCGCAATATCAGGGAAATTCTGGAGCCCCTGCGTAAAGACTATGCGCTCGGCCAGCACGCCGAGATCGACGTCCGCGCCCTCGGCGACATCGAGCGGCGGCTGACCAAGAATGCGGACGACGAGGGTGCTGCCAAATGGCTTCGCCATTTGTGCAGCTCCTGGAGCTCACGCCTGCGTGCCAAAGAGCACGTGTTCCTCAGGATTCTCGACGACATCAGGTAGGCGCGGTCACTCCGCGGCAATCGCCGCCGCGGCGTCGACGAACTGCGACACCCACACCTTGCGGCGCTTCAGCGCCTCGCGGTACATCGCCTCGAACTCCGCGGGCGGGAACGAATGGGTCGACGGCCGCGCCAGGAGCGCGTCGCTCCATGCCTTGAGCCGCGGAAACTTCTCGATGTGGCCGAGCCGCCTCACGCGGTCGAGGAAATAATAGCGCTGGAGGAACGGCGCATAGGCCGCATCGACCAGCGAATAGCTGGCGCCGTTGAAGAACGGGCCGGCATTCTGCTTGGCGAGAGCTCCCTCGAGCCGCTCGAAGGGCACGGGAATCTGGGCGGCCGCCTTCACGTAGTCGGCCTCCGTCGCCGCATACGCGGTGCCGGTCACGGCCGAGGCGAAGGTCGGCACGTAATCCGTCCACGCGCGGTTGACGGCGCGCTGCACCGGGTCTTGCGGGTGCAGGCGAGGGGCGATCGTCTCATCGAGGAATTCGGCGATCGCGCTGGATTCGAACAGCGACAGCTTGTCGTCCAGGCGCAGCACCGGCACCTTTTTGTGCGGCGAGATGGCGAGGAACCAGTCGGGCCGGTTGTCCGGGTCGATGTGGCGGAATTCGAAGTCGATCTTCTTTTCGCGCAAGACGATCGCGGCGCGCTGCACCCAGGGGCAGGTCTTGAAGCTGACCAGGAGATATTTGGCCATGTCGGGGCTCCGGGTTGGATAGGCCGATGATGGCACGCCGGCCTCGACCGGGGCAAATCCGGCGCCCGGACTCTAGCATCGGGCCAATCTAACGCCGGGGAGGGGGCAGGAACGCGCCGACCCAGGCGCTCCACATCGCTTGCGTGAGCTCGGCCCACACCAGAAGCGGGTTGGGCGGGAACATCGTGCGGCTCAGCGCTTCGAAGGAGGGCATGGCGTGCAGCATTATGCCGATCGCCTCTCCGGAATCCCCCTGCGGCCGCCGATGCACGATCTCGATGTCGAGCCCGGGCAGGCGCGCGATCGCGCGGGTTTCTTCGGTGGGGGTGGGCGGCATGACCGGTAAAACGCGCTGGGGTTACCCGGGTTCCATTTCACCGGCGTCCCGGGATGCCGTGCCTTTGCGGCGCGCAGGTCCCGATTCCAGGCGACGGTGGTCCGAGTCCTCTATAGGATCGCGCGATCCCGATCAACTCGCAGAGGTTTTGTCGCATGGCCCAGTCATTCCAGCCGCTCACCGCCAGCACCGGCAATGTCGTTGAAGGCACGGTCAAATGGTTCAATACGACCAAGGGGTTCGGCTTTGTCGCCCTGGCCGACGGCACCGAGGCGTTTCTCCACATTTCGGCGGTCGAAGCGTCTGGATTGTCGGCGCCCCGCGAAGGAGCGGCGATCAAGTGCGAGATCGGACCCGGCAAAAAAGGGCCGCAGGTGACCCGGCTTGTGGAAGTGACTGGCGGCGGCGGGTCCGCGGCACCGTCCCAGGCGGCGCGAGGGAGCGCCCGGCCGCTCGATGCAGCCCAGATGGCGAATACGGTCGAAGTCGAGGGTTCGGTGAAATGGTTCAGCCTCGAGCGCGGTTACGGATTCGTGACGGCGGATGACGGCGAGGCCGACATCTTCGTCCATGGCGATTGTCTGCGCCGTGCCGGCCTGCCGACGCTCCTGCCCGAGCAGCGGGTCTCGGTCGCTGTCGTGACGACCGCAAAGGGCCGCGAAGCCCGCGCCGTCCGCGCGCTCTGACGCCGCCTTGCCGGACCGTCAGGCAGCACCCAGTTCCTTGCGCACGAGGGCGGCCCCGGCGGCGAGCGCCTTGAGCTTGCCGAGCGCCGTCGCGCGCGCCATCGGCGCCATGCCGCAATTGGTGCAGGGAAAGATGCGCCCGGCGGGTGCGAATTTCATCACCGCGCGGATGGCGGCCGCGACCTCCTCGGGCGTCTCGACGCGGTCGCTCGCCACGTCGATGGCGCCGGCGAGCACGTCCTTGCCCTCGAGTAGCGCGACCAGGTCGAGCGGCACGTGCGAGTTGATGCATTCGAGCGACACCTGGTCGATCCTGCTTTTGGCCAGCAGCGGGAACACCGACTCGTACTGCCGCCACTGAGTCCCCAGGCTCTTTTTCCAGTCGATGTTCGCCTTGATCCCGTAGCCGTAGCAGATGTGTACGGCGGTCTTGCAGGCGAGGCCCCCTTCATTCAAGCCGGCCGCCGCGCGCTCGAGGGCGGCTATACCCCACTCGCGCACCTCGCTGGCGTAGACGTTGAAGGCCGGCTCGTCGAACTGGATGACGTCGATGCCGGCGGCCGCGAGGTCGCGCGCTTCTTCGTTGAGGGCGGCGGCGAACGCCATCGCCATCTTGCCGCGGTCGCGATAGTGCTCGTCGGCCAGGGTATCGACGATGGTCATCGGGCCGGGCAGGGTGAACTTGAGCTTGCGCCGCGTATTGGCGCGGGCAAACCGCGCCTCGGCGCCGTGCACCGCCTCGGTCCGGCGGATGGGGCCGGTCACGGTCGGGCACACCGCCTTGTACCGGTCGGCACGGATGCCGATCGTCTGGCGCTTGGCGAAATCGATGCCCGAGATTCGTTCGAGGAAGCCGTGCACGAAATGCTGCCGGCCCTGCTCGCCCTCGGTCACGATGTCGATGCCCGCCGTCTCCTGCTCCTTCAGCGCCACGAGCACGGCGTCGCGCTTGCCCTCGGCAAGCGCCGCACCCTCCAGCCGCCACGCCGGCCACAGCTTCTCCGTCTCGGCCAGCCAGCCGGGCTTGGGGAGGCTTCCTGCGGTTGTCGTCTCGAGCACGGGCTCCTCCCCATGAACATCGTCATTGTTATTGGCACCGCGACGCAGCGCCGCTGTCCCTCACCCCGGGCCGCGCAAACCGGCGGCGACCGGGTGAGGAGCGTCGCCCGCGTCAGGCCGCCTTGCGACGGGCCGTCTTGGCCTTGCCGTTCTTCTTGGCCTTCGCAGAACTGCCCGACTTGCCCTTCTTCCACTGGTCCTTGGCGCCGGTGCGCGAGACCTTGCTGGTCCAGAAGTTGAGCTCGAGCGTGATGCCGTTGGGGTCGTCGACGAAGAGCTGCGTGAGGTCGCCGCCGCCGATGATCCGCTCTTCATACTTGGCGCCCTTGTTCTTCAGGTGCCGCTTCATTCCGGCGAGGTCCTCGGCGCGGAACGCGATGTGGTCGACCGCCCCCGTGCCTTGCGGCTCGCCGTTCGCGGGATTGGGGCAGTTCACCTGGCCGCGCATCGCACCCGGGTCGCGCAAGGGAACGAGGTGCACCACCGGCACGTCGCCGCAATACATCCAATAGCCCGGGAAATCGAGCGGCGGCCGGGGGCCCTGCTTCAAGCGGACGATGTCGCGATAGAAGTCGCGCGACTGCTCCATGTTCACGCAGCGGATCGTGTAGTGCTCGAGCTTCTCAAGTGCCATATCGGACCTCCCACGGGCGCGCCCTACGGGTCATATTCGGGCGCTATTGCGGTTGATTTTCATCCAAATCTTGCGGACTTCAAGCGGTTTCGAGCAGCGATCCCACCCATCCCGCAGTGCAAAAAACCGTTTGGCGCGGGAATGGGAAAGGCGCTACATACCGCCGGTCCCGGAATTGTTGACATGGATTCGGGCTGACCTTCGCCTCGCATGGCGCCAGTCAACGCGTTAACTTGCCCGAGACTTCGTCAGGATCGCTTTTAGAACCTTATGACCAGCATTCTTCTTGTCGGGCTTGGCCGCTGGGGGGCCAATCATCTCCGCACCCTGCGCTCGCTGCCGGTCACACTCTACTGCGCCGACACCGATCCGGCGCGGCTCGAGGCGGCCGCCAAGGGCGGCATCGCCGCCGAGCGGTGCGGCCGGGATGCGCTCGCTTTCCTGCCCAAGGTCGACGGCGTCGTGATCGCGACTCCGGCGCAGAATCATTTCGATCTGGCGCGGGGCTGCCTGGAGGCCGGCAAGGACGTGCTGGTCGAGAAGCCGCTCACCGTGACCGCCGCGGAATCCAAGCAGCTGACCGAGCTTGCCCTGAAGAAGGGGCGCATCCTCCAGGTCGGCCACATCTTCCTCTATGATCCGGCGAGCCTGTGGCTGCGCGATGCGGTGGCGAACGGCACGTTCGGGCGGATGAAGCTGCTGCGCGGCAATTTCAGCGGCTTCAAGCGGCCGCGCAGCGACGGCGGCGTGTCGTTCGCGGATGCGATCCATTTCTCGGCGCTGTTCGACTTCATCCTCGGCAAGCGGCCGAAGCGGGTCACCGGGCACCTCGCCGATTTCTTCGGCCGCGGCATGGACGACCAGTCGCTGATCATCCTCGATTACGAACTTCCCGCCGGACGGGTCATGGCGCAGATCGAGACCGGCTATCACGTCCCGGGCAAGTTCCGCGAAGTCACGGTCACCGGCGACAAGCTGTCGGCGGTGTGCGACTTCAACATCGCGCAATACAAGATCAAGACCTTCGAGGCGCGTCACGAGCCGGCCCGATCCGGACCCGGAACGGGGAACGGCGAGATCGCCGCTGTCGAAGGGGCGATGAAGCAGCTCGAGTTTCCGCCGTCCGAGCCGCTGCTCGAGGAGCTGCGCGCGTTCATCGAATCCATTTCCTCGCGCCGCCCGCCGCTCGCCGACGGCTGGAGCGGCTACTGGGCGGTGCGCACGATCGAGACCGCGATCGAAAGTGCCGCGCAGGGCAAGACGCTGAGCCTGGACGGCTGAGCCCTTTCCGGATCCTTAAAGTCCCGTTTCACCATACGCGAGCGTCCGATGAAGAAGATTCCGCTGTCGCACGTGAACATCACCGACGAACTCCGCCAGGCGGTCCTCAAGGCGGTCGACTCCGGCCGCTACATCCTGGCCGACCAGTGCAAGGCCTTCGAGAGCGAGCTCGCCGCCTATATCGGCATGAAGCACTGCATCCTCTCGACGTCATGGACGACGGCGACCTACCTCCTGCACGAGGCGATGGGCCTCAAGGAGGGGGACGAGGTCATCGTGCCGTCGCACACCGCGTTCCCGTCGATCGAGCCGATGATCCATCATGGCGCCAAGCCCGTCTTCGTCGACGTCGACGACAGCTATTGCGCCGATCCCGTTGCGATCGAGGCGGCGATCACGCCGCGCACCGTCGGCATCATGCCGGTGCACCTCTACGGCCATCCGTGCGACATGGACGCGATCATGGCGATCGCCAAGAAGCGCGGCCTGTGGGTTCTGGAGGACTGCGCCCAGGCGCATGGGGCCAAGTACAAGGGCCGCAAGGTCGGCTCGATCGGCGACGCGTCGGCCTTCTCTTTCTATCCGTCGAAGAACCTGACGGTGCTGGGCGACGGCGGCTGCGTCATGACCAACGACGACAAGGTGGCCGAGCGGGTGCGCATGATGCGCGACCACGGACGCAAGTCGAAATTCACCCATGAGTTCCCGGGCTGGAACCTGCGCTTCAACGAGATCCAGGCCGCGGCCGGCCGGGTGATGCTGAAGAGCCTCGATGCGGCGAACGCGCGCCGGCGCGAGATCGCCAAGCTCTACTCGCAGCGCCTGGCCAATATCGTCAAGGTGCCGCCGGTCCGCGAGTGGGCGGAGCCGGTGTTCCACATGTACGTGGTCCAGCACCCCAAGCGCGACCAGCTCGCCGAGTACCTGCAGAAGAACGGCATCGGCACCGGCATCCACTATCCGGTGGCCAACCACCAGCAGCCGGCGATGACCAGCCTCTATAAGGACCTGCCGAAGCTGCCGCGCACCGAAGCCCTGGTCGACAAGATCCTGTCGCTGCCGATTTATGGCGAGATGTCGCTGGAGGATGCGGCGTACGTCGCCGACAAGATCGGCGCGTTCCCAGGATAGGCTCGCCCGACATGTCTGCCTCCGTCCCCGAGCTCAGCTTCTGCATCCCCTGCCACAACGAGGAGGGGAACCTCCCGGAGCTGATCCGGCAGATCGAGGAGGCGGCGGCCAAGACGGGTAAGACCTACGAGATCGTCGTCACCGACGACCGCTCGTCCGACCGGTCGTGGGAGGTTCTCGGCGAGCTCGCGCGCTCGCGGCCGCATCTGCGGGCCTTCCGGCTCGACCGCAACTCGGGCGAGTCGGCGGCGAGCTACACGGCGATCACCCGGGCGCGCGGTGCGGTCATCGTCACCATCGACGGAGACCTGCAGAACGACCCGGCCGACCTGCCGAAATTCCTCGAGGCGCTCGAGGGCGCGGATTGTGTGTGCGGCACGCGCCAGGGCGCCCGCCAGGAGGGCGATTCCTGGCTCAAGAACGTGACCTCCTTGATCTCGAACGGCATCCGCAGTGCCGTGCTGGGCGATTCGGTAACCGACGCCGGCTGTACCTACCGTGCGTTCCGGCGCGAATGCTTCACCGGCATCCCGTTCTTCAAGGGGGTGCACCGGTTCATTCCGATCATCATGGCCTTCCGCGGCCGCAAGGTGGTCGAAGTGCCGATCACGAACCGCGAGCGGTCCTACGGCAGCAGCCACTACGGCTTCGGCCTCCTGTCCCGCAAAGGCGCCATCATGGACATGCTCGGCGTGCGCTGGCTGCGCTCGCGCATGATCCGTTTCGAGGTGGCCGAATCCTGGCCCCAGGGCAAGGCGGCCTCCCTGAGCGAGCCGCCGCGCGACGCGGCGGAGTGACGCAGCGCTATTTCGCCCGCGAGATGTAATAGGCAACGTCGACGAAGTCGGCGTCGCTCATCGGCTGCACGACGTCGGCCATGCTGGCATCGTACCCGTGGCGGATGCCGCTCTTGTACTCGCGCAACGACTTGAGCAGGTAGTCTTCGCGCTGGCCGCCGAGGCGCGGCACGTTCTCCTGGCCGCTGAAATCGGCGCGATGGCACATGTTGCAATGATTCTGCCCGGCCAGCACCTGGCCGTGCGCCATGCGTTGCGCATCGCCGCCCTCAGCCGCCTTGGGCTGCGGCAGCTTCGCGATCGCGTCGGCGAATGCCTGCAAGTCGGCATCCGCGACCCCCTTCATCATCTCATTCATCGGATCGGCTGTGCGCAGGCCCTCACGGAACATGAACAGCTG
The DNA here is from genome assembly GCA_035506575.1 of Alphaproteobacteria bacterium. GTDB lineage: Bacteria > Pseudomonadota > Alphaproteobacteria > CACIAM-22H2 > CACIAM-22H2 > DATJPD01. The sequence goes on along the minus strand of DATJPD010000223.1, from coordinate 30,527 downwards.
AATGAGTGCGTACGGCGAGTTCTGCGCGCCCAGAGAGGGCACGTTCTCGGTTTGCGACGTCCCGCTTTCACCGTGGCAGGCGAGGCACGTCGGGAGTTTCTCGCTGACGTTTTGTGCCGAGGCCCGGCCGCTCAGGGCCGCGAGAAAAAGACAAATCGTGACGATCGTGCGCATGGTTGGGGCGCTTCGGCCGGAAAGAGAGGGGGGCCGAGAGTCGCCTCCCGGCCCCCCTGGCTTCAACTCAAATCAGCGCGATGAGACGCGTTCGGTCGAATAGCTGAGACGATACACGGCACCGTTCCAGTCATCCGAGATCAAGAGCGCGCCGTCCGGCATCTGCAGGATGTCGACCGGCCGGCCGATATACTTGTTGTCCTGCAGGAAGCCCTCGAGGAACGGCTTGATCGTCTTCACCGTGCCGTCGGGCTTGAGCCAGGCGACCTCGATGTCGCCGCCCAGCTTATGCGTCTTGTTCCACGAGCCGTGGCGCACGATGAACAGCGCATCGTGATATTCCTTCGGGAACATCTTGCCGGTGTAGAAGCGCACGCCGAGCGGTGCCACGTGCGGGCCCAGTTTGGCGAGCGGTTTGGTCACGCCGTCGCAGCCGCGCCCCCAGCCGAACACCGGATCGGGCACGTCGCCCTGATGGCAGTAGGGGAAGCCGAAGAAGTCCTTCCCCGGATGCTGGAGACGGTTGAGCTTGTCATTCGGAAGGTCCTCCGAGAGCCAGTCGCGCTGGTTCTCGCTGAAATAGAGGACGTGCGAGACCGGATGGAAGTCGAGGCCGACCACTTGGCGGGTGCCGCGCGCGATGACCTCCATCCCTGAGCCGTCGAGGTTTATCCGGCGAAGCTGGGCGTGGGTGTCCGGCGGCATGCAGATGTTGCAGGGTGCTCCGACGTTGAAATAGAGCTTGTTGTCGGGCCCGATCGCCAGATATTTCCAGCCGTGCGCCTCGTCGCTCGGCAGATTGTCGTAGATCAAGGTCGGCTTCGGCGGATCGGTCAGATGATCCTCGATGCCCGGCACCTTCGAGATCTTGTTGAGCTCGGCGATGTAGAGCGTGCCGTCCTTGAAGGCCAAGCCGTTCGGCCGGAACAGGCCCTTGTACAGGGGGATCACCTCGCGCTTGCCGTTCTTGTCGGTGACGGCATAGATGTGGTCGAGCAGGCGGGTCGAGACGAAGATCGTGCCTTTGTCGCCGCGCGCCATGGAGCGGGCGTTGACCATGCCGCTCGCGTAGACCTCGAGCTTGAAGCCCTTCGGCAGCTTGAGCTTGTCGAGCTGGATCTTGTCGGCCGCGGTGGCGATCGGCGGCGGTGCCACCGGCGCCAGCTTCTGGGCGTCCGGACTGTTGGGCGCATCCTGAAGGACCGAGTTGGTCGTCGGGCTTGGCAGCGGCGCTGGTGTCGCGGCGGGCTGCTGTTGCTGGGCCGAGCTGAGGCCCGGATAGGCGAAGAGACCGGCCACGAGGCCGGCCATAAGCAGAGTTCGAGTGTGGATTGGCGTGGTCATGCGCTCCTCCCTGAAGGACAGTGACCGTGGCGGGGCCCGCCGTGTTTGCCGGCTGGGCGATCTTGAACGGTAAATCTAGGTCCCCTGCCGCGCAATTGACACTGCTTTTTGCTCGCGACGCGTGCGGTCAGCCGCCAAGCTCGAGGTTGAAACAATTGTTGCAACAGTGTAAACATGAGCAGGTCGTTTCAATATTCCGGGGAGTTGGATGGCGGCTACGCATATCCAGGATTTTTTCGGCGAGGCGATCGACCGGTTGAGCCCGCAGCTGCGCCGGGCGGCGCGGTTCTTGAGTCGGCAGCCGGATCTCGTGGCCGTGTTCAGCCTGCGTGATCTGGCCAAGAGCGCCGGTGTCGCGCCGGCAAGTTTTGTGCGACTCGCCCACGCGCTGGGATTCCCGGGTTATCCCGAGCTGCGGCGGGAAATCATCCGGCGCATCCTGCCCGATGCCCTCACCTATGCGGCGAAGGCCGAAAAGCTGCAGAAGGTCGGCGATGCGTCGGGCCTGTACGAACAGGTGTTCGCGGCGCAGATCGCCAACCTCAACGCCACCCAGCGCGCCAACGCGGCCGACGTGCTGCGCGCCAGCGCCGAGACCCTGGAGCGGGCGCGCCGCGTGTGGATCCTGGGCCTGCGCAGCCTCTATCCCCTCGCGTTCTACCTGCATTATGTGTGGGGCTTTTTCCGCCGCGACCTGTTCCTTGCCGCAAGCCCTTCGGGCACCCTCGACAACGCGCTGTTCGCGATCGACCGCGGCGATGCCATGGTCGTGATGACCATGGCGCCTTACACGCGTGATGTCGTCGCCGCGGCGGAGATGGCGGCGCGGGCCGGGGCGAAGGTCATAGCGATCACCGACAGCGACCTGTCGCCGCTGGCGCCGCATGCCGACCACATGCTCGTGGCGGCGACCGACACGCCGTCTTTCTTCCACTCGTTGATCGCGGCGAATGCGCTGGTCGAGGCGCTGGTGGCGCTGCTGGCCAACCGCGGCGGGGCCAAGGCGTTGAGCGCGATCCGCCGCACGCAAGATCGCCTGCAGGCGATGCACACCTACCTGGAGCCGCCCGTGCGCAAGCCCGCGGTGCGGAAAACCGTATGAGCCACGTCTTCCCGCGCAACTCGCGCGCCGAGCCGCCCATCGCCGTGGGCGGGGCGGGCGTCTACCTGTTCGACCGGCAAGGGCGCCGCTATATCGACGGCTCGGGCGGGGCGGCCGTGTCGAGCCTTGGTCATGGCCATCCGCGGGTCGTCGAGGCAATGAAGCGCCAGGCGGAAACCCTCGCTTATGCGCACACCTCGTTCTTCAGCAGCGAAGCCGCCGAACAGCTGGCCGACATGCTGATCGAGCATGCGCCGCGCGGCATGGAGCGCGTCTATCTCGTCTCCGGCGGCTCGGAAGCGGTCGAAACGGCGATCAAGATGACGCGCCAGTACTTCATCGAGAGCGGCCAGGCGTCGCGCCGCATCTTCATTTCCCGCCGCCAGAGCTACCATGGCAACACGCTGGGCGCGCTCTCGGCCGGGGGCAACGAATGGCGCCGCGAGCCCTATCGGCCGCTTCTGATCGACATGCCATTGATCTCTCCGTGCTTTGCCTATCGCTTCAAGCGCGATGACGAGTCGGAGGACGCTTACGGTCAGCGTGTCGCCAATGAGCTCGAGGCCAAGATCCTCGAGCTGGGTCCCGAGAACGTCGCCGGCTTCTTCGCCGAGACGGTGGTCGGCGCCACGACCGGTGCGGTCACGGCCGTGCCGGGCTATTTCCGGCGCATCCGCGAGATTTGCGACCGCCACGGGATCCTGTTGATCCTCGACGAGGTCATGTGCGGGATGGGCCGCACCGGGACGTTGCACGCCTGCACGGCCGAAGGGGTCATCCCCGATCTGATGGTCCTCGCCAAGGGCCTTGCGGCGGGATATCAGCCGATCGGCGCCGTCCTGGTGCAGAAGCGCATCTACGACGCCTTCGTCCAGGGCAGCGGCTTCTTCCAGCACGGTCACACCTTCATGGCGCACCCGATGGCCTGCGCCGCCTCGCTGGCCGTCCAGAAATGCCTCATCGAGGACAAGGTGCTCGAGCGCGTGACGCCGCTGGGCGATGTGCTGCAGGCCGCACTCTATGACCGCTTCGGCAACCATCCGCATGTCGGCAACATCCGCGGGCGCGGACTGTTCCAGGCGATCGAGCTGGTAAAGGACCGGGCGGCGAAGACGCCGTTCGATCCGGCGCTGTCCGTGCACGCGCGGGTCAAGCGCGAGGCCTTCGCGCGGCAGCTTCTGGTCTACCCGATGGGCGGCACGATCGACGGCCGCCTCGGCGACCATGTGCTGCTGGCGCCGCCGTTCATCGCGACCGAACAGGAGATCCGCGAGATCGTCGCCCGCCTCGGCGAGGCGGTCGACGCCGCACTCGCGGCCTGACAGTTTTCGGATCAACGCATATGAGAGAGGAGCACGGATCATGTTGAGAGCGCGTTCTGGTTTCTTCATCACTCTGGCCGTGGCGGCCGCCCTGGCGGCGTTCGCCGGCCCGGCGTCCGCCCAGCAGAAATTCGTGACCATCGGCACGGGCGGCGTCACCGGCGTCTACTATGCGGTGGGCGGTGCGGTCTGCCGGCTCATGAACAAGGACCGCCAGACAACCGGCATCCGCTGCTCGGTCGAATCGACGGGCGGTTCGGTCTTCAACGCCAACGCGATCAAGGCCGGCGAGCTTGATTTCGGCATGGCGCAGTCGGACATCCAATACAACGCCGCAAAGGGCACGGGCCAGTTCGAGGGCAAGGCGATCGGCGAGCTTCGTGCCGTGTTCTCGGTCCATCCGGAGCCGTTCACGGTGCTGGCGCGGCCGGACGCGCATGTCGTGAAATTCGCCGACTTCAAGGGCAAGCGCTTCAACGTCGGTAACCCCGGCTCGGGCACGCGCGCCTCGATGGAGGAGCTCCTGAAACAGATGGGCTGGACGCTCGCGGACTTCTCGCTCGCGGCCGAGCTCAAGGCGGACGAGCAGGGAACGGCACTCTGCGACAACAAGATCGACGGGTTCTTCTACGGCGTCGGCCATCCCTCGGCGGCGATCCAGGATCCGACGACCGCTTGCGGCGCCAAGCTCATTCCGTTGGTCGGCCCGGCACCCGAGGCGCTCATCAAGGCCAACTCCTACTACGCCAAGGCGGTCATCCCGGGCGGCATGTACGCCAATAACCCGAACCCGACCGAGACCTACGGCGTGCTGGCGACGATGATCACCTCGAGCAACGTGCCGGAAGCGACGGTCTACGCGATGGTGAAGGCGGTGTTCGAGAACTTCGACGAGTTCAAGAAGCTGCACCCCGCCTTCTCCAACCTCGACCCGGCGAAGATGATCAAGGACGGGCTGTCGGCGCCGCTGCATCCCGGTGCCATCAAGTACTACAAGGAAAAATCCTGGATGTGATGCGACAACGGGGCGGCTCTCTGGCCGCCCCGTCCGCTTGATGCGAGCGCCAGGGGGTGAGCCATGAGCGAGGTTGCCGGAATCACAGCGCCACGCGAGGTGCTCGACGCCATCGTCGCCGAGGCCGACACCGGCGGCCGTAAGCCGGCCGGGATCAGCAAGAGCTTCGTCTTCGTCATCTCGCTCGCCTGGGCGCTGTTCCAGCTCTGGTACGCCTCGCCGCTGCCCTACAAGCTCAATTTCGGCGTCATCAACGACGGCCAGGCCCGAATCGTCCATCTGACGTTCGCCTTCCTGCTGGCCTTCCTGACGTTCCCGGCGCGGCGGTCCTCGCCGCGCGACCGCATCCCGCTCGCGGACTGGATCCTCGCGGGACTGGGCGTGGCGGCCGCCGCCTACTTGCTGGTGTTCTACACCGCGATCTCGCTGCGCCCCGGGCTGCCGACGACCGCCGACATCGTCATGTCGGCCATCGGCGTCGTGCTGCTGCTCGAAGCGGCGCGGCGCGCCGTGGGGCCGGCGCTTGCGATCATCGCAGCGCTGATGCTCCTCTACATCTTCGCGGGTCCCTGGCTGCCGGGCATGCTCGGGCACAAGGGCGCCTCGCTGTCCCGCGCCGCCTCGCAGATGTGGCTGACCTCCGAGGGAATCTTCGGCGTCGCGCTCGGCGTGTCGACCAATGTCGTCTTCTTCTTCGTGCTGTTCGGCAGCCTGCTCGAGAAGGCGGGTGCGGGAAATTATTTCATCCAGCTCGCGTTCGCGATGCTGGGCACGTTCCGGGGCGGGCCGGCGAAGGCCGGGGTGGTCGCCTCGGGAATGACGGGCATGATCTCGGGCTCGTCCGTGGCGAACACGGTGACGACCGGGACGTTCACCATCCCGCTCATGAAGCGCGTCGGCTACTCGGCGGTGAAGGCGGGGGCGATCGAGTGCGCGGCCGGCGTCAACGGGCAGTTGATGCCGCCGGTGATGGGGGCTGCGGCCTTCCTGATTGCCGAATATGTCGGCATCACCTACGCGGAGGTCGTCAAGCACGCCTTCGTGCCGGCGTTCCTGACCTACGGCGCCCTGTTCTACATCGTCGACATCGAGGCGGCGAAAAAAGGCATGCGTGGCCTGCCGCGCTCCTCGACGGCACCCATACACCAGTCGCTGATCCGCGCCCTCATGACGATCTGCGGCATCATCATCGCGAGCGGCACCGTCTACTACGGCATCGGCTGGACGAAGGACGTCTTCGGACGTGCGGCGAGCCCGATCCTGGCGGCAGCACTGATCGCGGCCTATGTGGCCCTCATCCGCTTCAAGGCGCGGCATCCGGACCTGCCGCACGACGATCCCGCGAAGGCGATCGTCAAGGTCCCGGACTTCTTCGCGACGGCGCGCACCGGGCTGCACTACATGCTGCCGGTGATCGTGCTGATCTGGTGCCTCATGGTCGAGGAGCTGTCGCCCGGGCTCTCCGCCTTCTGGGGCACGGTCTTCCTGATCTTCGTCATGGTGACCCAGCGGCCGCTGATCGCGATGTTCCGGGGGGAAAAGGATTTTGCCGCTCCCCTGCGGGCCGGGGTCCGGGACCTCATCTCCGCCCTCGAGAGCGCGTCGCGCAACATGACCTCGGTCGGCATTGCCACGGCCGCGGCCGGCATCATCGTCGGCACGGTCTCGCTCACCGGCATCGGCCTCGTCATGACCGAGATCGTGGAAACGGCGTCGGGCGGCAATCTCATGATCATGCTGCTGCTGACCGCTTTCATCTGCCTCCTGCTCGGGATCGGCATGCCGACGACCGCGAACTACGTGGTGGTGGCCACGCTCATGGCCCCGGTGCTGGTGGAAGTGGCGCAGCAGAACGATCTCGCGGTGCCGCTCGTGGCGGTCCACATGTTCGTGTTCTATTTCGGACTGATGGCGGACGTGCATCCGCCGGTAGGACTCGCCGCCTACGCCGCGGCGGCGATCTCGGGTGCCGATCCGATCAAGACCGGCCTGCAGGGGTTCTGGTACGAGATCCGCACCGGCCTGCTGCCGTTCATCTTCATTTTCAATTCCGAGCTGCTGCTGATCGATATCGGGGATGCCTGGCATTTCCTGCTCGTGATCGGCTGCTCGATCGTCGCCATGGGCTGCTTCGTCGCCGCCACGCAGCTCTGGCTCGTCGCGCGCAACCGCTGGTACGAGACCATCCTGCTGCTGCTGATCTCGTTCACCCTGTTCCGGCCCGGCTACTGGCTGGACCGGCTGCAGCCTCCCTTCGAGGACCTGGCACCGGCGCAGATCCTGAACGTGGCCGAGCGCATTCCGCTCGGCGAGACGTTGCGCTTCCGCGTGTTCGGCCAGTCGCGGTCGGGCGATGACGTCAGCAAGCTGGTGCGCGTCACGCTGCGGTCGGGCCAGACCGGGGCCGAGCGGATCCAGGCCGCCGGCCTGACGCTCAACATGGCTGGCGGCAAGCCGCTCGTGCAGCTGGTCAAGTTCGGCAGCGAGGCCGCCAGATACGGCCTGCAGCCCGGTGATGAGATCACCGCAGTGGTCGTGCCGACCGACCGTCCGAGTCGCTATTGGTTCGCGATACCGGCGCTCGTGCTGCTGGCCCTGATCGTGGTCCTGCAGCGGCGGCGCAACCGGGGCGGCCCGGCTGCGGTCGCGGAACGGGTGGCGGTCCAGGGCTGACCTGCGGAAAATGCGCGGTTTTGCAGCGATTTGGCCGTCACCGCCGGTAGGCCCGGCGGGGGGGACGAGCTGCGGTCACGCCGCCGTAACGCTCGTTAACGATGCATCTGTGAGGTCCATCACTGCGCGCCTGCGGCCGCAGGTTTACGCTGACCCCATCGTGGATTGGGCAGACGGGGGTCTGATGAAGCGGTTTTTCTTCGGATTGGTCGTCAGCTGGGCGGTAAGCTTGGCGCTCGGCGCGCCCGCCGCGCAGGCCGGCGATCCGGAAACGCCGTCGATGCTGGTCGACGGCCTGGTCCATGACGCCGTGGCCCGCCTCAGCGTGAAGGGGCTTCCCCGGACCGAGCGCGAGCACGTCGTGCGCGACCTGATCACGCGTTACAGCAGCCAGGAGCACCTGGCGCAGCATGTGCTCGGCCGGTCCTGGGGCTCGGCGTCCGAGGAGGAGCGGTCGCAATTCGAAAACCGCTTCGGCGACTATATGGTCGCCCTGTGCTCCGGGATGCTGAAAGACGTGCCCGCGGACGTCAAACTCGTCGTGAAGGGCGAAGAGCCGCACGGCGATAACGTGATCGTCCATTCCGCGTTCGTGGAGACCGGCGGCGACAAGACGAATGTCGACTGGTTGGTGGCCACCGCCAGCGACGGACATCTGTTCCTGAGCGACGTCGAGGCCGACGGCATCAGCCTCATCCGTACCATGAGCTCGGATTTTCGTTCCGTGCTGTTGGCCAGCGGGGGGCGGATTTCGGCCCTGCTCGCCGAAATGGATCACAAGATCACGGTGTCGGCCGAATAGCGGCTCTCACCCGAGAGACTCCCACCACTCGTTCGGCAGCACGCCGCTCGCCCGGCCGCGGCCGATATAGTAGCGCCACAGCTTGGCGGTGTGCCGGTCGCGCTTGAAGTCGTCGCGGAACGCGGCCATCTCGCCGGCGGTCAGCGGTTTGACGCGGCCGAGCACGTGCGCGTGATACAGCGCCACCGCGTTCTCCACGAAATGCACGCAGTCGACGAGGAGAGCCGGGACGTTCTCCGCCACCACCGCCTGGCCGTGAGCGCGGATGAGGGCGGCCTGGTGCGGGCCCAATGACCGCGCGAGCGCCTGTCCCAGTGCGGGCGTGCTGACATGGCTGGGATCGCGGTGGGTGGGAATGCCGCTCTCCCACCGCACCGCATGGTTCTTGATCGGAACCAGGCTCGCGTCTTCGACGAGCGAGAACGTCGTCGTCAGGTCATGGTGGAAGTGGGCGATCGCGTTCACGTCCGGCCGCGCCTTGTAGATCTCCGAATGCAGGAAGACTTCCGCCGGCGGCTTCACGCCATCGGGCCCGCTCTGCTTGCGGCCGTCCATCCCGCACACGAGGAGATGCTCCGGCCGCAGCTCGGCGCGGCTCTGGTCGACGGGTTGGACGAGAAAGCGGTCGCCCCCCGATCCGTCATTGGCGGGTAGCCGCGCGCTGACATGGCCGCTGTAGCCGAGGATATCCTCCGCCACCAGCAGCAATGTCGTCGCCGCGACCTGGTGCCGCAGCCGCCGCTCGATGTCGGCGGGCGACTCAACCTTGGCGTCCATGCTCCTTCCACTCCTTTCCGACCGCGGCACTCGTGGGAAACACGAGCGACTTGATCACCACCGGCACGGCTCCCGAGCTCTCCAGGATCTCGCCGATGTCGACGTAGTCGAACTCCTTGAGCTCGAGCCCGTCGATCGACACGACGGGATTGGCGAGCCGCAGCTCCTCCTTGAAATGCATGCCGATCAGGCCGCCGACGTCTCCATCGCCCGCGAGGATCAGCGGGTGGCCTTTCGCGAGCACGCCTGCGAGGCCGGTTGCGATCCCGCGGCAGAAGGCGTCGAGGCGCTGAAAGGTCGCCGAGCCGCGCCAGGGCACGAAGATCGCGACCGGCGTCTCGCCCGCGCCGAGGTCGAGCCGCTTCAGCACGCGCGCGACCGCATCTGCGATCGCGGTGGGATCGATCGCCTCGCCGTCGAGCGGCAGCTCGGGGGCTGCCACCGGCACGTTGCGCAACGGGAGTGCTTCGAGCGGCGAGACGAAGATCGTGCTGCCGCTGACCTGGATCGTATATTGCGAGGCGCCGATCACGGTGGCGCGGATGCCTTCGCGCGGCGGGACGAGCGTGGGACCCCAGGCGGCGACGCGGGCGCGGATTTCTGCTGCCAGCAGGCCGCCGAGGTCGCCGAAGCTGGTGGCCTCGCGGCCATATATGTATTCCGACACGCCGCCCGAGAACGTGACCTCGTCGATCGCACCGCGATGACTGAGAGGGTCTAGCCGCAGCAGGCTCGCCCCGCCGGCGCGCGGAGTGCCCCCCTTCATCGCCTCGAAGAGACGATCGGCCATCCCGGCCGCGAGGGTCTTTGCCGCGGCGTCGCCGAGCGGCTGGCCAGGCTCGAGCCGCACGCCGAGCTCGGATGCGAAATGCCGCGCCGCCTGCTCGATGCGCACCACCCGGCTCTCGGCATCGATCGAGACGAGACGGGCGCCGACGTCGAGCGCCGTCAGGTCTACGACCTTGCCGCCGGCGCACACGGCGATTTTCGAGGTGCCGCCGCCGACGTCGACGTTCATGACCGTGGTGCGGCCCGTGATCGAGCGGCTGACGGCACCCGATCCATAGGCCGCCATGGTGGTTTCGAGGCCGTCGCCCGCGCTGACCGCGACCATCTTCCCGGCCTCGCGCGCGAACAGCTCGCCGATGGCGCGTGCGTTGCTGCGCCGGACCGCCACGCCGGTGAGGATCAGGGCGCCGGTGTCGATCACGTCGGGATCGACCCCGGCCTTTGCGTATTGCGCGTCGAAGAACACGGCGAGCGCCTTGGCGTCGATCGTCTCCTCCGCCGCGTACGGTGTCAGCAGGATCGGCGACTCGTAGAGCGCCTCGCGCGAGGCCACGATGTAGCGGCTGTCCAGCCGCTCGAGCACGATGCGCGAGAACACGAGGTGCGAGGTCGACGAGCCGATATCCACGCCCACGCTCAGGAGCTGGATCTCGTCCTCGCCTTCCAGGGTGCGGCCGGTGCTCGAAAAGAAAACCCGGCCGCCGGCGCTGTCGTCGTTCGCCACCGTCAATCAGCCGCGGATTTCACCTTGGCCCCCGGCTTGTACCAGTCGGGGTCCATCCGGCTTTGCACGCCCTCGCGCGCCAGGGTCGCCTCGTACTCCTTGCGGATGAACGGGTCCTCCATGGAGTAGGGGATGGCGGTGCCGCCCTCGTCCACGTCCATGGCGCCGTAGTCGATGTGCTGCTCGCCGGGCGGGCCGGGCTCGCGGCCGGGCGAGTTCGGCCCGAACCATGCCGTGAGCCGGAACGATTCCTTGGAGGTGCCGAAATGCTGGTGGCACCAACGCGCCCCGCCGGGGGCGGCCGACACCATGCCGACCGGCTCGTAGTCGACGCGCTTCACGAGATCCGCGCGCCCATCCTTCCACGGCGTGAGCCCGGCGCGCTCCGGCCAGGTGTAGGTGTAGCCCTTGCCTTTGAGGCAGATCAGGACCGCCGCCGACGTGTGGGCGTGGGCCTTCGAATACCGGCCGTTCTCGTGCTGGCCGATCCACAGATAGAAGGTGTTGCCGGTCATGAACGGCTCGACGCGCCGGTACCCGGGCGAGCGCCGGTTGTCGAGCGGCAGGTCGCAGTTGACGATGTCGGGAATGAAGTTGGTCCGCCGCATCGCGAGCCCGCGCACCGGGTCGGGCTCGATGTTGTCGTTGGGCTTGTAGAAATCGTCGGCGCCGCTGAAGCGGTCGCGGAACTGATAGGGGCAGTTGAAGACGGCGTCGGTGTTGTTGATCAGGTTCATCACATTGGGTGCCGTGGTGCCGGCGAGGATGAGCGCAGGGCTCGAGGTCGCGTTCACCAGGCGATGCCAGGCATTCATCGGGATCGAGAACAGCGAGCCCTTCTGCCATTCGAAGATGTGGCGCTTGGTATCGCCATCGAGCCAGACCTCGGTCGAGCCGCGGCCCTCGACGACGTAGATGATCTTCTCGAACATGTGGCGCTCGGGATTGGTGGCGCCGGCGCCCGGGACCTCCGCGACATAGCAGCCCCATTTGCCCTCGGTGCCGTAGAGCTGGATGTAAGTGCCGCGGCCGCCCAGCCGCTTCCACGGCTGCAACGGCAGGTCCTGGACGCGCCGCACGCCGATGTCACGGAAGATCGGGATGCCCTCGGTCTCCATGAACAGGTCGTAGGGCGTTTTCGGGCGGCCGAACTTGCCGTAGCCCGCACGCTTGGTGCCGGTCGGTTCGTGCCAGTGAACTCCAGGGGCGTCATGGGGCATGGTCGTCGTCCTCTTTTCGTACGCACATCATAAGCCGGTCGCGAGCAGACCAGGATAAAGATCGATCCGCAGCACGACCGCGAACAGAAGCCAGATCAGGAGGCCCGTGCCGGTGCCGAGCGCGACGCACAGGCCGGCCGGTCGCCGGCCGCGCAGCCGCAGCGAGGCGAACACATAGAGCGGCACGGCCGCGAGAATCCCGATCAGCGCGAGGGCCAGGGTGAAGCCCGCGACCCACAGCACGGCCGCGATCTGGCGGTCGATGGGCCGCACCTTGGCGTCGTCCGGGGCGCCGCGCGACATGGCCGCCGAATTGAGCCAGCGGTTCACGGCCTCGCCCAGGCGCGTGCGGCTGCGCGCCGCGAGGTCCAGCACCACGAGCACGATCATGGCCCAGGCCACCCCTGCGGGGACCAGCCGCGAGTCTGGCGCGTAGCTGTACGCCTGGACGAGGTAGGCAGCCGTGACTGCCAGCAATCCTGCGGCCGGCAGGTACTCGAGGAGCGGTGTGCCCAACACGCGCTTCATGGCTTGCCTGCGCCCGCCAGTGCTGTCCCGCGATTGTCGCGGCGGCGCAGCAGCGCCTGGGCGGGCGGCCAGCACAAGAGTGCGGCGATCAGGGCTGCGAGGATGAGCGCGATCGGCCGGCCGGCGAAGATCGCCCAGCTGCCGTCGCCCATCATCATCGACTGATGGAAGTTGCGCTCGGCGGTACTGCCGAGCACAAGCGCGATCACCACCGGCAGGCGCGGGTAGTCGAAGCGCAGCATCAGATAGCCCAGGATGCCGAACCCCGCGGTGAGCACCACGTTGCCGATATTGGCGTCGATCGCATACGAGCCGACGAAGGCCACGCACAGCACCACCGGTGCAAGGATCTCGGAGTCGACCAAGGTGATCAACGCCAGGGGCCGGACGAGTATGAGGCCGATGAACGAGGCCAGCACGCAGGACGCGGTCAGCGCCCACACGAGGCCGTAGATCTCGCGCTGGTTCTGCACCAGCATCAGCGGCCCCGGCTGCAGGCCGTGCAGGATGAGGATGCCGAGGAACACCGCCATTTCGGCGCCCCCGGGAATGCCGAAGGCGAGGGTGGGGATGAGCGCGCTGCCATCCTTGGCGTTGATCGCGGCTTCCGGCGCGATCACGCCCTTGATGTTGCCTTTGCCGAAGGACTCCGGGTCCTTCGAGGCCTGCACGGTCAGGCTGTAGGAGAGGAACGAGGCCACGACACCTCCCACCCCGGGGATGGCGCCCACGACCGTGCCGATCAAGGAGCCGCGCAGCACCGTCCCCCAGTGGCGGAACGTCTCGACGAGCCCGGACGAGATGCGCGTGATCTTGACGTTGCGCGCGTCGTGCGACACCGCGCCGCCTTTGACCATCAGGTTGATCATCTCGGCCACGGCGAAGAGGCCGATGAGCGCCGGAACCAGATGCACGCCGTCCCACAGGTAGGGGACGCCCAACGTGAAGCGCTCGTCGCCGTAGACGTCGTTGTAGCCGATGAACGAGATCATGAGGCCGAGCCCGCCCGCCACCAGCGCGCGCAACATCTTGCCGTGGCTCGTCGTCGCCACGACCACGAGGCCGAGCAGGGCCAGGAGGAAGAATTCGGGCGGTCCGAACAGCAGCACCAGCTCCTTCGCCACCGGCAGCACGGCCAGCACCGACAAGGTGCCGATGATGCCGCCGATCGAGTTCGCACTCGCGGCGGCTCCGATCGCGAGGCCGGCCTTGCCCTGCTGCGCCAGCGGATAGCCGTCCAGGCACGTCGCGGCATTGGGGGCGGTGCCCGGCGCATTCAGCAGGATTGCGGTGATCGACCCGCCCATCGGCACCGCACCCATGACCCCGCCCGCCAGCGCCAGGGCCGTGAACGGCTCGAGCCCGTAGGTGAGCGGCATGAGAAGTGCCAAGGCGGTGCTGCCGCCGAGGCCCGGGATGGCACCGAACGCGAGACCGATCGCCATGCCGAGGCCGAGAAACGCCAGCTCGCGGACCTGCAACAAGCCCTCAATGCCGCTCAGCCAGATGTCGAGCATGGATGCCCCAGACAAGGTGAACTTGGGACGGTGAATCTGGGGGCGGCGTTGACGCGCCCGGTGCTGCCGCCTACGTTCGCATAGCGAACATATTCGCCGTTGCCGAACAATAAAGCGAGCGGCGGCGAGGCTTGTCAAGGAGTGCTCGATGAGCGAGGCGGCAGCCGAAATGACGGACGGCAGCGCGCGCGGCCGCGACCAGATCACGGCACTGGCGCGCGGCCTGGCGGTCATCCGCGCCTTCGCCGGGCGGGACGAGCAGATGACTCTGGCCGACCTCGCCAAGGTGGTCGGCCTGCCGCGCGCCACGGTGCGGCGTTGCCTCCTGACCCTCGAAGCGCTGGGCTACGTGGAGGCGCGTGGCCGCCTGTTCCGTCTTGCGCCCCAGGTTCTCACCCTGGCGCAGGCCTATCTGTCATCGAGCCTGCTGCCGCGGGTGGCAACGCCGTTCCTCGAGCGCATGAGTGAGGAGCTCGCCGAATCCTGCTCGGTCTCGGTGCTGCACGACGACCAGGTGATCTACGTGGCGCGCTCGACCCGCAAACGTCTTGCGTCGCTGCATCGCGACGTCGGCACGCGCCTGCCGGCCTACTGCACCTCGATGGGGCGGGTGCTGCTGGCCAGCCTCTCCGAGCGCGAGCTCGACGGCTATCTCGAGCGGTCCAAGCGCGAGCCATTCACCCGCTTCACCGTCGTCGACGCCGACAAACTGCGCGAGGTCCTGGCCGAAGTCCGGCGGCGCGAGTTCTGCATCGTCGATCAGGAGTTGGATCTCGATCTGCGTTCGATCGCGGTCCCGGTGCGCAATGCGTCGGGGCGGGTCATCGCAGCGCTCAATGTCGGCACGCAGGCGAGCCGCACCAACAAGCGCCGCATGCTCGATGCGTACCTGCCGATGATGCGCGCCGCGGTTTCCGAGATGCGGCCGCTGCTGTTGGGGTGAGGCTCAGTTCGCGGGCAGCACGCTCTGCCATTTGCGCACGAAGGCCGCCTGGTCGCGCAGGACCTGAGCGGCCTGTTCGGGCGTGGCCGGTGACAGGTCGGCATCGGCGGTCTTCGCCCAGGCTGCGACCTGCGGCGCCTTCATTCCCTCAGACAACGCGCGGGCGAGGGTCGCTTTGATGTCCTCGGGCAGGCCCGGCGGGGCTGCGACCAGGCGCTCGACCGCGAGCTGCGCGAGTTCCGGTTGCCCCAGGGCCTGCGCGTCCGGCACGCCGGGCACCGTGCCCTGGGCCTCGAAGGTTGCAAGAATGCGCAACGTCTTGCCGGCGGCCATGCGGCGGAGCAGCGGCAGGGCCGTGATCACGGCATCGCCGTCGCCGCGGATGGCCGCCACCACATAGTCGCTCGAGCCTTTGTAGCCGGTGATGAGCTGCGCCCTGAGGCCGAGCAGGTGGGCGGCGATCTGGGTCGCCGTGTAGGCCGTGCCCGCCGGGCCGGTCGAGGTGAACTTGAGGGGCCGGGTCTGCGACAGCGCCTTCAAGTCGGCCACCGACTGGAGCGGTGAATTCATGCCGACCGCGAGCGCATAATGGTCCTCGCCCGCGCGGCCGAGCCAGGTGAACTTGTCGAGGTCGAAGCCGCCGGCGCCGCGCATCTGCTGCACGGTGATGCCGGGCACATTGAAGATGCCGATCATCGTGCCGTCCGGCCTCGCGCGGAAGATCTCCGAGGCGGCACGGGCGCCGCCCGCGCCGGGCACGTTCGTCGGCACGACGTTGACCTTGTGCGGCAGCGCCGCCTCCATGGCCGGGGCGATCGCGCGCACGTAGCTGTCGAACCCGCCGCCTGGGCCGTCGGGAATGACGAAGGCGATGTCCCGGTCCGGAAACGCCGCGGTTGCGGTGCGCGCCAGAAGGAGTGCCGGGGCGGCGGCAAGGAGATCGCGACGGCGCATCGACTAGCTCGCGAATTCGCGCAGGACGCGGCCCGGCATCCGGCCGTCCGCGATACGCCCGGTCGCATCAGCCACACGCTCGCCGTTCACCCACACGCCGTGCACGCCGCGGGCTGCGGTGACAAGACGCGTGGCACCCGCCGGCAGGTCGTTGACCCGCCGCGCCTTGGTCCGTCCGACCGTCGCCGGATCGAACAGCAGCAGATCCGCCGCCGCACCCGGGACCAGCCGGCCGCGGTCGCGGATGCCGAAGATCGCGGCCGGCTGGCCCGTCAGCCGCCGGACCGCCTCCTCGATGGGGATGATCACGACGTCGCGCGCCCAATGCCCGAGGAGATAGAGCCCAAAGCCGACGTCGCAAAAGAACGTCAGGTGCGCGCCCGCGTCGGACAGCGCCACGTGGTTGTGGGGATCGGCGATCAGCCGCCCCACCCCCCGCTCGTCCGAGTTCAGCAGCACGCCGGTGAACAACGTGCCGAGATTCTCCTGGAGGCCGAAATCGAGGAACCAGTCGAGCGGATGCCGGCCGGCGTCAGCCGCGAGCTCGGCGACCGACCTGCCTTCAAGCGAGCGATGCGACGGATCGGCGGCCGCGACGACGTGCAGCTTGTCCCATTCGCCTTTGAACAGGAGCCCGCGGCCGCCCGCGATGTCCTCCTTCACGCCGGCGCGGAATTGCGGGTCGGCGTAGAGCCGCTTCAGCGCCTCGCCGTGCGCGGCCATGGCCGGCGCCCAGGCCGGCAGGCTCTCGAACACGTAAGGGCTCTCTAGCGTGAACTCCATGGTCACCGGGCAGCACGAGACCTGCGGGATCACGTCGTGACCGCGCCCGCGCGCGGCCCTCATTTCATTGTTCAGCGTAAAGACGGATTCGGGCTCGAGGTGGTTGTAGAACATCGCGGCCACCAGGGTTGGCCGGCCGCACGCCGCCGCCAGCGCCTCGATCCACGGGATCGACGTCGCCGAGCCGCGGGTCAGCATGAACGTGCCGCGGCCGCTTTCGCCCATCGCGCGGACGAGGGCCTGCATCTCGCGCGTATCCGCAAGCCGCGACGGCATCGGGATGCCGGCCTCGCCATTGTGCGATTCGCTGGTCGAGGTGGCGAAGCCGACCGCACCCGCCCCCATCGCCGCGAGCACCAGGCGCTGCATCTGCTCGATCTCGGTGTCCGTCGCCGCGCGCCGCGAGGCATCGGCGCCCATGACATAGGTGCGCACCGAGGAATGCCCGACGAACGCCGCGACGTTCGGGCCGACCCCGCGCCGGCTCAGCATGTCGAGGTAATCCGGAAAGCTTTCGAAATCCCACGCAATGCCGTGGCGAAGCGCTTCGAGCGACATGCCCTCGACATGCGTGAGGTTGCGCATCGTCAGGTCGCGGTCGGCCGGCCGGCAGGGGGCGATGGTGAAGCCGCAATTGCCGATCACTGCCGTCGTGACGCCGTGCGCCGGCGACGGGTCGACATACGGGTCCCAGGTGAGCTGCGCATCGTAATGCGTGTGGCCGTCGATGATGCCGGGGGCCAGCATCAGGCCATCGGCCTCGACCGTCTCGCGGGCAGGGCCCGGGTTGCGCTCGATCGCGGCGATGCGGCCGCCGGCGACCGCAAGATCGCTTACGTACCGTGGCGCACCGGTGCCGTCGACGATGGTCGCGTTGCGGATGACGAGGTCGTGCATGGCTTACAACGGCTTGGCCGCCTCTGCCGCGAGCGGCGGCAGCGGGGCAGGCCGGTTGACCAGGTAGATCCCGATGCCGACCAGCACCAGCGCCAGCACCAGGTCGTTCGAGATCGGCTCGGACAGGATCACCGCCCCGGCGATCACGCCGAACAGCGGGGTTAAGAACGTGAACGACGACAGCCGCCCGGCGGGGTAGCGCGCGATCAGCCAGAACCATGTCAGATACGAGATCGAGGCGACGGCCACCGTCTGGATCGTGAACGCGATCAGCACCGGTGCCGTGGGTGCCGTGATGCCCGGTTCGCCCACAGCCCAGGATAATGGCGGCAGGACCACGGCCGACACGCCGAGCTGGTACAGCAAGGTCTTGTGCGGGGCGACATGGGCCAGACGGCTCGCCCGCACCAGCACCGTGGTCGCCCCCCACATGACCGCCCCGCCGAGCTCCATCGCGTCGCCGAGCAGCTGGTGGTTGGTCGGCAGGGCGAGACCGCCCGAGAACGCGATCGCCACGCCGGCGAACGCGCCAACCAGCCCCGCGATCTGCAGGCCGCTCAGTTTCTCTCCCGGAACCAGCAGGTGGACGCCGAGTGCCACGATGAACGGCGAGGTGTAGAGGAAGAGGACCGCGCGCGAGGCGGTGGTGTACTGGAGCCCGGTATAGATGAGTGCGAACTCGGCCGCGAACATCAGGCCGGCGAAGATGCCGGCTGCCAGCGATCCGTCGCGCGCGAAGAGGCGCACGCCGCGCAAGGAGGCCCAGCCCCACACGAGCACCGTCGCTCCCAGCGAGCGCAATCCTGCCTGCAGGATCGGCGAGATGCCGGCATTGGCCGTCTTCGCGAGCACCTGGTTGAATCCCCAGAGCAGGCACAGCGCGAACATCAAGGTAAAGGCCAGCACGTCGAGCCGGTCGCGGCGGGGAGTCATGTGCGGATGGAGCAATCGTCGTGAGTGATGGTTTCGACAGTAGGTGACGCTGACGGGCACCTCAAGAGGTGACAGGCCGTGCGGCCGGCGGCTACGCTCGCCCCGATGGACCCCATTCCGCTGCCCAATCTGATCGCGACCTGCGAGGCCGGCCTCGCCGCGGCGTCCGCCTATGAAAGCGCGGTGCGCAGCGCGGTCCGCGCGCAGGTCGCACCGTTTGGACGGGTCGAGCCGACGCTCCTGGAGCGTCACCAGTTCGCAGGCCACGGGCTGTCGTGGATCGCAACCTATGTCGAGGCGCTGCGGCAATGCCTTGGCTGGGCGAGGCGGCTTGCGTCCGTGGCGGCTCTCGGGGAGCGCGAAAGCCTCATCCTGCAGGCGGCGTTCGGCGAGTATCTGGCGCAGCTTCAAGGCGGCGTGGCGCTGGCGCCGGGCGAGATCGCGCGGCCGGCCGATTTCGGCCTGGCTGCGATCGACGTCGAGCGCATCTTCGGCCCGGTCGCCGTCCTGATCGCAAGCGGCAACGCAGCACCGGTGCGCGAGCGGCTGGCGCGGCTCGTCGTGGAGGGCGAGTTCGGCGATCCCGGCCTGGGCGATGACGCGCTGATCCTCTTCCGCCAGCAGATCCGGCGATTTGCGGACGAGCGGGTGGCTCCCGAGGCCCCCGGCTGGCACGACCGCGACGAGCTGATTCCGCTCGAGGTGATCGGCCAGCTCGCCGACATGGGCGTGTTCGGCGTCACCATCCCCGAGGCGCAAGGCGGCCTCGGGCTCGGCAAGCTCGCCATGTGCGTGGTCTCGGAGGAGCTGTCGCGCGGCTATATCGGCGTGGGCTCGCTGCCGACCCGCTCCGAGATCGCGGCCGAGCTCATCAGCCAGTCCGGCACGCCGGCACAGAAGGAGAAGTACCTGCCGGCGCTGGCAAGCGGCCGGATCATTCCGACCGCCGTCTTCACCGAGCCCAATGCGGGCTCGGACCTCGCGGCGATCTCGACCCGTGCGGTGCGCGAGGGTGACGTCTACCGGGTCAGCGGCGCCAAGACCTGGATCACGCACGGCGCGCGCAGCGATCTCATGACCCTCCTCGTGCGCACCGGGCGCGAGCCGGGCTACAAGGGCCTGAGCCTGCTCCTCGCCGAGAAGCCGCGCGGCACCGAGGCGGAGCCGTTCCCGGCCAAGGGCATGTCGGGGAGCGAGATCAAGGTGCTCGGCTATCGCGGCATGAAGGAATACGAGATCGCCTTCGATGGCTTCGAAGTGCCGGTCTCGGCCGTCCTCGGCGGCGTGCCGGGGCAGGGCTTCCGCCAGCTCATGGCGACGTTCGAGACCGCGCGCATCCAGACCGCCTCGCGCGCCGTAGGCGTGGCGCAGAGCGCCCTCGAGCTCGCGGCGCGTTACGCAACCGAGCGGCGGCAGTTCGGAAAGGCGCTCGCGGAGTTCCCGCGCGTCGCGGGGAAGCTCGGCTGGATGGCGGTCGAGACCATGCTGGCCCGCCAGCTCACCTACTTTGCCGCACGGCAGAAGGACCAGGGCCGCCGCTGCGACATCGAGGCCGGCATGGCGAAGCTGCTCGCGGCGCGCGTCGCCTGGGCCAACGCCGACAACGGCGTGCAGATCCACGGCGGCAACGGCTACGCGGCCGAATATCCGATCAGCCGCGTGTTGTGCGATGCCCGTATCCTCAATATTTTCGAGGGTGCCGCCGAGATCCAGGCGCAGATCATCGCGCGCGGGCTGCTCGACGGCCGCAACTGAGAGGATCGCCCATGAGCACCCCGCTATCGCCGCCTGATTTCCCGATCGGCATCGTCGGCTCGGGCGCCATGGGCCGCGGCATCGCCCAGGTCGCGGCCGTGGCCGGCTTTCCGGTGCGGCTGTTCGACGCCGAAGCGAAGGCGATCGCGGCCGCCTGCGAATTCATTTCGACCATGCTGGCGCGGTCGGCCGAGAAGGGGCAGATGACCAAGGAGGCGGCCACGGCTGCCGCGGCGCGCGTGCACCCGGTTGCGTCTCTGCACGAGCTTGCCGGCTGCAAGCTCGTGATCGAGGCGATCGTCGAGAAGGTCGAGCCCAAGCAGGACCTTTTCAAGCAGCTCGAGGAGATCGTCGGCGACGCGGCCATCCTCGCCACCAACACGTCCTCGCTGTCGGTGACCGCGATCGCCGCCGGCTGCAAGCATCCGGAGCGCGTCGCCGGCTTTCACTTCTTCAATCCGGTCCCGCTCATGCGCCTGGTCGAGGTGGTGGACGGGGTACGGACCGCGCCTCACGTCACCGAGACCCTGGCCGAGATCGGCAAGCGGCTCGTGCACAACGCCGTGCGCGTCCAGGACACGCCGGGCTTCCTGGTCAACCATGCCGGGCGCGCCTATGGCAGCGAAGCGCAGCGCATCGTGTTCGAGGGAATCGCCGACGTTCCGACGATCGACGCGGTGCTGCGCGAAACCGTGGGCTTCCGCCTGGGGCCGTTCGAGCTCCTGGACCTGACGGCACTCGACGTGTCGTTTCCGGCCATGCAGGCGATCTACACGCAGTATTTCCACGAGCCGCGCTACAAGCCGACGCCCTTGGTCCAGCAGCGCTATATGGGCGGCCTCCTGGGGCGCAAGGTCGGGCGCGGGTTCTACACGTATAAGGACGGTGCGATCGTCCGCCCGCCGGAGCCGCCGGTGCCCGCAGCCAAGCCCGCGTCCGTGTGGATCGGGCCCGGCGCGCGCGAGGCGCGGGCCGCCATCGCGGAGCTTGCCGGCAAGCTCGACGTGCCCGTCGACCGCAGCGCCAAGCCCAACGATGAGTCCTTGTGCGTCGTCACACCGCTCGGCGACGATACGACCACGGCCGCGACGACGCTGTCGCTCGATCCGAAGCGCACGGTGGCCGTCGATACGCTGTTCGACCTCAAGGGCCGGCGCACGATCATGACCACGCCCGTCACCGAACCACGGCACCGTGACGCGGCGCACGCGCTGTTCGCGGCCGACGGTGCGAAGGTCAGCGTGATCCACGACAGCCCGGGCTTCATCGCCCCGCGCGTCGTGGCCATGATCGCCAATCTCGGCTCCGACATCGCCCAGCAGCGCGTGGCAGCGCCCGCCGACATCGACCTCGGGGTCAAGCTGGGGCTTGCCTATCCGGAAGGGCCGCTGGCGCTGGGCGACAAGATCGGCCCGCAGCGCGTGCTGACGATCCTCGAGCGCCTCTTCGCGTTCTATGGCGATCCGCGCTACCGGCCCAGCCCGTGGTTGAAGCGCCGCGCGATGCTCGGGGTGTCGCTGCTGACGCCGGAGAACTGATGCCCGGCATCCTCGAGGGCCTGCGGATCGTCGAGAGCGCGGCGTTCATCGCCGCACCGTTGGGCGGCATGACCCTGGCGCAGCTCGGCGCCGACGTGATCCGCTGCGATCCGATCGGAGGCGGGCTCGATTATCGCCGCTGGCCGGTGACGCGCGACGGCCAGAGCCTCTACTGGGCCGGGCTCAACAAGGGCAAGCGCTCGATCGCCCTCGATCTCAACGCGCCGCGCGGCCGCGAGCTGCTGACCGCCCTCGTCACCGCCCCGGGCCCGAACGCCGGGCTGTTCATCACCAATTTTCCGGCGAAAGGCTGGCTGGGGTACGACACCCTCAAAAAACATCGCGCCGACCTCATCATGATGAACGTGCTCGGCAATCCCGACGGCAGCTCGGCGGTCGACTACACGGTCAACTGTGCGGCCGGGTTTCCGTACGCGACCGGGCCGGCGGAGTACGTGGGTGCGATCAACCACGTGCTGCCCGCCTGGGACATCGCGACGGGGGCGACCGCGGCGGTGGGCCTGCTCGCCGCCGAGCGCCATCGCGCGCGCACCGGCAAGGGTCACTACATCAAGCTCGCCCTGTCGGACGTCGCCTTGGCCATGGCCGGCAATATCGGCCATATCGCCGAATACGAGATCAACGGCGAGGTGCGCCCGCGCATGGGCAACGAGCTCTACGGAGCGCTCGGCCGCGATTTCGTCACCCGCGACGGCAAGCGGGTCATGGTGGTCGCGATCACGCCCAAGCAATGGCAGGGCCTGGTCGAAGCGGCCGGCCTTGCGCGGGCGGTGAAGGAGATCGAGCGTCGGCGCGGGCTCGACCTTGCCCGCGAGGGTGACCGCTTCCAGGCCCGGGCGGATCTCTTCCCGCTGCTCGAAGGTTGGATCGGCGCCCGCGGCCTGCGCGAGGTGGCCGCGGCGTTCGACCGCCACGGCGTGTGCTGGGGGCCTTACCGCGATTTCGGCGAGCTCGTGCGCGAGGACCCGCGCTGCTCGCCGGCCAACCCGATGTTCGCACGCATCGAGCAGCCGGGCATCGGCCGCTACCTCATGCCGGGCTCGCCGCTGGAGTTCTCGGGTTCCCCGCGCGTACCGCCGGCCCCGGCGCCGCGTCTCGGCGAGCACACGGACCAGGTGCTGGGCGATGTGCTCGGCCTGCCCGCGCGCGAGATCGGCGAACTCCACGACGCGAAGATCGTGGCGGGCGCGGAGAGCCGCTAGGCCGCGGCGAGAAAGCGTCTCACTCGCGCAGCCACCTCGTCGGCGCTGGTGACCAGGAACAGATGTCCGTCGTCGAACGCGACCAGCTCGGATCGCGGAATGAGAGCGGCGAGGATCTCGGCATTGATCGCGGGGACGATCGGATCCTCGGATCCCGCCATCACGAGCGTGGGTTGGCGCACGCGATGCAGCCACCACAGGCTGCTCCAGCCCCACATCGCCGCCATTTGATAGAGATAGCCGCGGCCCTGGGGCGGCTGGAGATGGCGGATGTGGCGGTCGATCAGCTCGGGCCGGCGCCGGAACGCGCCGCCATAGAGCTCGGGCGCCACGCGTCGCAGATAGTCGGCATCGCGGTAGCGCCGTGGGCTCACGAGCTTGCTGAGGGCCGACAGGCGCCCCGGCACCATGATCACGCCGGGCGAGGTGGCGGCGAGGATCAGCTTCCGGCAGCGGTGCGGATGGAGGTAGGCGTATTGCTGGGCCAGTGCTCCGCCCCAGGAGATGCCGAGCACGTCGACGGGGCCGTGGTACCCGAGCCGCACCAGCAGGCGGTCGGCGAGGATCGCGAGGTGCGAATACCGGTAGGGCAGGAGCGGAGCCGGCGAGCCGCCGACCCCCGGCGGATCGAAGGCGACGATCTCGATGCCAGGGAGCGCCGTGACAAAAGGGCCGAGCAGCTCGAGATTGGCGCCGAGGCCGTTGAAGATGACCAGCGGCGGGCCCTCGCCGCGGCGCAGACCGACGCGCAGCGTCCGCCCGTCGACGTCGATCGTCCGAATTTCGGTGAACGCGGCGGGTGCGGTCACGGCCGGCGGTTCAGTGTTCGAGCACATAGGTCCCCGGCGCGTCCGCGAGCGGCGGGAAATGGTCGCTCCCAAGATGGTCCGGCGCCGGGACAAGATCGCCTGATCGCGCGGTCAGCCATTCGCGCCAGTGAGTCCACCACGAGCCTGCGCAGGTCGTCGCCCCCTTGAGCCACGCCTGTGGGTCGTCCGGCGAGCCGGGATTGACGAAAAACTTTGCCTTCGGGTTTCCCGGCGGATTGAGGATGCTTTGAATGTGGCCGCTCGACGACAGGACGAAGTCCGTCGCACCGCCAAACAGCTTCGCGGCCCGGTACCCCGCGGGCCACGGCGTGATGTGGTCGGTGATCCCGGCGACGACGTACTTGTCGCAGGTGACCTTAGCGAGATCGATCGGTGCCCCGAGAACCGTCAAAGCACCCGGCCGGCGGAACAGGTCGTCGACAAACAGGTCGAGGAGCTGCGCGTGGAAGCGGGCCGGAAGCCGCGTCGAATCGTTGTTCCAATAGAGCAGGTCGACGGCCGGCGGTGCGTTGCCCAGGAGGTAGTTGTTCACCCAGTAGCTCCATACCAGATCGTTCGGCCGCAACCAGGCGAACATCCGTCCCATCTCTGCCCCGGTCAGCACCCCCTTGAGCCGCGAGGCGGCTTTGGCGGCGGCGATGGTCTCGGGCGTGGCGAACAGGCC
The DNA here is from genome assembly GCA_035506575.1 of Alphaproteobacteria bacterium. GTDB lineage: Bacteria > Pseudomonadota > Alphaproteobacteria > CACIAM-22H2 > CACIAM-22H2 > DATJPD01. The sequence goes on along the minus strand of DATJPD010000223.1, from coordinate 6,020 downwards.
GAGCTGCGAGTCTTCCGCACGGTCCAGCACCATGACCATCAAGGTCACCGCATGGACGCGGCGATCGCCCGTGGCCGCGAGGTGGCCGAGCAGCGCCGCCGTCGTCATTGCCCCCGAGCAGGCGCCCGCGAGGTTGACGTCGGAGCTGCCGGTGATATCGCGCACCGCGTCGATGGCCTCGAGCAGGGCCGCGACGTAGGTGTCCATGGTCCAGCCGTGCTCGGCTGTGGTCGGGTTCCGCCAGCTCACGGCGAAGACCTGAAGGCCGTTCCCGGCCAGGAATTCGATGACCGAGCGGCCGGGTGCCAGGTCGAACAGGTAGAACTTGTTGATCTGCGGCGGCACGATCAAGAGCGGGCGGGCGCACACGGTCGCCGCCTGCGGCGCATACTGGATCAGCTCGAGCACGGGAGTACGCAACACCACCGCCCCCTTCGAGAGGCCGAGCGTTCGGCCTACCTGAAAGGCGGCCTTGTCGACCTGTGCCGGCATGCCGTCGTTGCCGATGAGGTCGTGCAGCAGGTTCTGGCCTCCGGCGAGAAGGCTCATGCCGCGGGTATCGATCGCCTTTCTGAGCGCTGCGGGGTTGCTCAGCACAGAGTTGGTGGGCGCGAGGGCGTCGATCAGGAGCGAAACGGAGAAGCGCGCGCGTTCGGCATCGCTGGGATCGATCCCGAGCCTGTCGACGAGACCGCCGAGGGCACGTGCCCACGCGAGATAGAGCTGCAACCCGGTGCGATAGAGCGGATTGTCGCGCCAGGCCGCGTCCTGAAAGCGGCGGTCCCCGGCCGCAGGTGCCAAGGCCGATGATCCACCGAGGATCGCCACGGTCTCGCTCAGAAGGTCCACGAGCTCGGCGATGATGGCGCGCGGCTGCCGCCACGCCTCGTCGGCCACGCTCCACAGGGCCGACGCGATATCCTGCGGCCGCAGACCGACGAACGGATTGGGCCCGAGCATGCCCTCCGCCGCGTGGCCGGCGAGCTCGTCATGGCTCGTGATGGCGGCGGCACGTGCATCGCGCGGCATGGCCGTCAGGCCCCGCCGACGAGAGCGAGGGTGGTCGCAACGACGGCCGGTTTGGCCTCGCCCTCGATCTCGATCGTGTTCTCGGTCTTGATCAGCCAGCCCCCGCCGCCGCGGTCCTCGACGGCCAGGAGCTTGATGCGGTTGCGGATGCGAGCCTCGGCGCGCACTGGGGCGATGAAGCGCACCCCGTCCAGCCCGTAATTGAGGATCTGTGGCGCGCCCAGACGGTCGATCCACACCTCATAGGCGGACGGCGCGATCAGCGCCAGCAGCAGGTAGCCATGCGCGATCGTGGACCCGAGCGGGCTGTGGCGTGCCCGCTCGAGATCGACATGGATCCACTGCCGGTCGCCCGTGCACTCGGCGAACTGGTCGATCTGGCGCTGGCTGACCTTCATCCAGCGCGAGGTGCCCAGTTCGCTGCCGGCGCGGCGGGCGAACGCCTTCAGATTCTGGAGATACTGCTCCGCCGAGGGGTCGATGGTCATGCGTAGCTCCCTCTCGCTCTACGCGGCGACGGCATATTTTTCGCGCAGCGCCCGCTTGTTGATCTTGCCGACGCTGGTCCGGTCGAGCGCCTCCACGAGCAGCATGCGCTCCGGGATCGCGCATTTCGGGATGATTCCCTTGTCGGCGTAGGTCCCCACATGCGCCCGGATCGCGTCGAGCGCCAGCTGGCTCTCCGCGCCGGCCTTGGGGACGATCAGCACCAGCGGGCGCTCGCCCCATTTGTCGTCCTTCACGCCGATGACCGCGACCTCGCTGACACCGGGATGGTGCGCGATGATGTCCTCGAGCTCGATCGAGGAGATCCATTCGCCGCCGCTCTTGATCACGTCCTTGAGGCGGTCGGTGACCGCGAGATAACCCTGCTCGCAGATGCGGCCGATGTCGTTGGTGTGCAGGTAGCCGCCGGCCCACAGCTGCTCGGAGGCCTCCGGGTTCTTCAGATAGCCCTGGGTCAGCCAGGGCGCCCGGGCCACGATCTCGCCGGTGGTTTCGCCCGCCGGCACGTCGTTCATCTCGGGATCGACCACGCGCAGGTCGACGAGCGGAATCGGCAGGCCGGCGCGCGTGCGCACCGTCACTTCGTCCGCCGAGCCGCCGTCGAGCATCTGCGATTTGACGTGCGCGAGCGTCAGGATCGGGCAGGTCTCCGACATGCCGTAGCCGGTCATGATGTCGATGCCGCAGTCGAGGGCCGCCTTGGCCAGCGCCTTCGGCAGGGCGGAGCCGCCGACGACGACCTTCCAGCGGCTGAAATCGGCCTGTTGGGCCGCCGCATGGGTGAGCAGCATGTGCAGGATCGTCGGCACGCAGTGCGAGAACGTCACACGCTCCTGCTTGTGCAGGGCCAACAGCCCCTCGGGCGTGTAGCGGCCGGGATAGATCTGTTTGATGCCCAGCACGGTTGCGGCGTAGGGAAAGCCCCAGGCGTGGACGTGGAACATCGGCGTGATCGGCATGTAGACGTCGTCACGGTGAAGGCGTCCTTGCCGGCCGGCCGAGCCCATGGCCGCCAACGTCGCCAAGGTGTGCAGGACGAGCTGGCGGTGGCTGAAATAGACGCCCTTGGGCAGGCCCGTCGTCCCCGTGGTGTAGAAGGTCGTCGCGCGCGTGTTCTCGTCGAAATCGGGGAACGCGTAGTCGGCGGGTGCCGCGCGCAGCATGTCCTCGTACTCGCCCGCGAACCGCTCGACCGGTGCTGGCGCAGTCCCGCCGTCCCGGATCAGCACGAATGTCTTCACCGTCTCCAGCCGGCCGCGGATGCCCTCGAGGAGCGGCAGGAAGTCGGCGTGCACGAGGACGACGCTCGGCCCGGCGTGGTTGAGCGTGTAGAGCACCTGCTCGGGCGACAGGCGGATGTTCACCGTCTGCAGGACCGCCCCCATCATCGGCACGGCGAAAAAGGACTCGAGATATCGGTGGCTGTCCCAGTCCATCACCGCGACCGTGTCGCCCGGGGACACGCCGAGCCCGGCGAGCGCCGCGGCGAGGCGACGGATGCGCTCGTTGAAGGTGCGGTAGCTGTACCGGCACGCATCGCGATAGACGATCTCCTGCTCGGGCGCGTGCACGAGGGCGGTGTGCAGCAGGTGCTTGATCAACAGCGGATAAGAGTACGCCGATGGGGATCGCTCGATCAGGTTCGTCGTCATCGTGGCCTCCCTGTTGATGATGGTTTTGATTACTAGAACGCCGCCTCTTCGAACGCGCGGATCGCCCGCCCGCCGGCGAGGATGGCGCTGGCCAGAGCCTCGGTCTGCGGCAGCAGGCGCTGCACATAGAAGCGCGCGAGGTTCAGCTTGGCTTGGTAGAAGCCGGCCTCGGGGCCGCCGGCCGCGGGCAACGCGACGGCGGCGCTGCGCGCCCACATGTAGCCGAGGGCGACGAGCCCGAACAGGCGCAGGTATTCGGTGGCGGCGGCAGCGCTTTCCTCGGGGTCGGCGCCGCCCGCCTTGAGGATCCAGTCGGTGACGCCGCGCAGCCGGTCCAGGGCGACGCCGAGCGGCCGGACGAATTCGGCCAGCGCCGGTTGTGCATTGGCGGCCGCGATGAACTCCTCGACCGGCGCGAAGAACCGCTCGGCAAGGGCGCCGGAGCACATCGGCAGCTTGCGTCCGACCAGGTCCAGCGCCTGGATGCCGTTGGTCCCCTCATAGATCGGGCCGATGCGGGCGTCGCGCAGGTATTGCTCCATCCCGTGCTCGCGGATGTAGCCGTGGCCGCCGAACACCTGGATGCCGAGGCTGGCGCACTCGACGCCAATATCGGTGAACAGCGCCTTCACCACCGGCGTCATCAGCCCCACGAACTCGTCGGCCGCGGCACGTGCCTCGGGATCGGGATCGCGCTCGCGGCGGTCGAGCGCTTGCGCCACCCATTGCCCGAGCGCGCGCATGCCTTCGGCATAGGCGCGCATGGTCAACAGCATGCGGCGGACGTCGGGATGGACGATGATCGGGTCGGCCGTTTTCTCGGGATCGCGGGCTCCGGCGACCGACCGCCCCTGCAGCCGCTCGCGCGCGTAGACAGCCGCATTCTGATAGACGGCCTCGGCGATGCCCAGGCCTTGGACGCCGACGGCGAGGCGTTCTGTGTTCATCATCGTGAACATCGCGGCCATGCCGCGATGCGGTTCGCCGACCAGCCATCCCGTCGCGTCGTCGAAATTGATGACGCAGGTCGCCGAAGCCTTGATGCCCATCTTATGCTCGATGGACCCGCACGTGACGGCATTGCGCACCGCAGGCCGCCCGTGCTCGTCGGTCAAAAGCTTGGGAACCGCGAACAGGCTGAGGCCTTTGGTCGCGCGCGGCGCATCCGGCAGCCGCGCCAGCACGAGATGGACGATGTTCTCCGACAGGTCGTGGTCGCCGGCCGAGATGAAGATCTTGGTGCCGGTGATGCGATAGGTACCGTCGGCCTGCGGCACCGCGCGCGTGCGCACCAGGCCGAGATCGCTGCCGGAATGCGGCTCGGTGAGGCACATGGCGCCGGTCCAGCTGCCGTCGACGAGCTTGGGCAGGAAGCGCTGCTTGACCTCATCGCTCGCGTGCGCGTGCAGGGCCGAATAGGCGCCGAAGGTCAGGCCGGGGTACAGCGAGAACGAGAGGTTGGTCGCGCACACCATCTCCTCGACGAAGACGGCGAGCGCGTGCGGAAGCCCCTGGCCGCCGAACTCCGGATCGCAGGCGAGCGAGGTCCAGCCGCCCTCGGCATAGGTCCGATAGGCCTCGCGGAATCCCTTGGGTGTGCGCACCACGCCGTTCTCGAGCACGCAGCCTTCCTCGTCGCCGCTGCGGTTGAGCGGCAGCAGTACCTGCTCGGCGAGCTTGGCCGCCTCTTCCAGCACCGGATCGACGAGATCGGGACCGAACCCGTCGCCCTCGGGCAGAGCCCGCAATCCCTCGATGCCGAGGAGCTCGTACAGGACGAAACGCATGTCGCGCAGCGGGGCTTTGTAGGTCGGCATGATCGGTCCTCCCTGAACCTGTGGCCGTTCGGCCTGGCGAACCAGCCAGCGTCGCCACCCTACGCGGGTCATAACCTGATGTCAAGTGCGCTTTATATTAATTAAGTTCACTTGTTTAAGTTCACTTGAGCTTCCATCATGGGTGTACGGCAAGGGCTTAGCGGCCGGTCGGTCCTGTTCCCGCCGCGGGCGCAGTTCTGGCCCGCCGCTCTTGCATAGGTACTTTGGATAACCAAAGTTGACTTTGGATATCGTCAGAGGCACGCTCGCCGCATGAACGATTCCGCGACGACCGAGCGCGACCGGTTGTGGAGCGCCGCCGAACTGGCCCGGGAGTTCGCGCTGACTGCCCAGGGCATCCGCTTCTACGAGGAGAAGGGCCTGATCGCGCCCGCGCGTGTGGGCAAGACGCGCGTCTTCGGCTATCGCGAGCGCGCGCGACTCATCCTGATCCAGAAGCTGCGGCGGCTCGGCTTCTCGCTCGACGCCATCCGCGAATACCTGAGCCTGTACAAGGCGGATGCGAGCGGGGCCACGCAATATCAGGTCGGGCTGAAGCGAATCGCCGAGCGCATCGCGGAGCTCGAAGCCAAGCGGCGCGACATCGACGAAGCGCTGGCCGGGCTCAGGACCCTCGAGGCCGACGCCAAGGAGCGTCTGGCCGAGGCGCTCGCCGGCAACGCGAAGCCCGCGGCAAAACGCCGCGCCTGACCGGACCCCCTACACCCGCTCCAGCAGCATCGAGATGCCCTGGCCGACGCCGATGCACATGGTGGTGACGGCGTAGCGGCCTTTGCGCTTTTCGAGCTCCCTCGTGGCCGTCGTGACCAGGCGCGCGCCGCTCATGCCGAGCGGATGGCCGAGCGCGATGGCACCGCCGTTCGGGTTCACGTTCTCGGCGTCGTCGGGCAGGCCCAGCATCCGCAGGACCGCAAGCCCCTGGGCCGCGAACGCCTCGTTGAGCTCGATCACGTCGATCTTCTTGATGTCGATGCCCGTCTTTTCGAGGAGCTTC
>DATJPD010000222.1:0-18062 GCA_035506575.1 Alphaproteobacteria bacterium | reverse complement strand
ACGCTGTGGTCCTGGGGCACATAGGCGAGCCCGGCCGCCAGAAGCTCGCGCGCGCGCAAGGCCGTCACGTCCCGGCCGGCGAGCGCGATCGTGCCGCTGCGCGCCGGTGCCACGTTGAACAACGCCTTGAGCAGGGTCGACTTGCCGGCCCCATTGTGGCCGATGAGCGCCACGATCTCGCCCGCGCCGACCCGCAAATTGATGCCCTCGACGATGGGTCGGCCGCCGTAGCCTGCGGTGAGCCCCCTGACTTCAAGCATATAAGGGGCGTCGAGCATGGTCATCCGAGATAGGCCTCGATGACGCGAGGGCTCGCCTGGATCGCGGCGGGCGATCCCTGTTCGAGCACGGCGCCCTGGTGCATCACGATGATGCGCTCGCTGATGTCCATGATGAATTCCATGTTGTGCTCGATGATCAGCACCACCGCCGGCTGGGCGCGCTGCTGCGCCACGAGCACGTCGCGCAGGACCGCGAGCAAAGCCGGATTGACGCCGGCGGCCGGCTCGTCCAGCAGCAGGAGCCGCGGGCGGGTGACGAGAGCGGCCGCGATCTCGAGCAGGCGCCGCTGGCCGAACGACAGGATGCTGGCGGACTCGTCCGCGTAGCGCTCCAGGGTCGCAAGCTGCAGCCAGTGCCGCGCCTCGGCCTCGTGCGCGCGCCGGTGTGCTACGGAGCGGCCGAACGCCTGGCCCAGGGTCCGCGCGAGCCCCTTCGGCTGCGTCGCGAACAACATGTTCTCGAGGCAGGTCATCTCCGGGAAGACGCGGCATTCCTGGAACGTGCGCGCCATGCCGAGCGCGGCCAGGACGTGCGGCCTGAGCACCCGCTCGCTGCCCGCGATGAGGACATGGCCGTGATCGGGGCGCTGGCGGCCCGTGATCACGTCGAACAACGTGGTCTTGCCGGCGCCATTGGGGCCGATCAGCCCGTAGATGCCCGGACGGTCGAGGGCGAACGTGCAGCCGGCCAGCGCCTGCAAGCCGCCGAACGACTTGCGCACCTCGCGGATGTCCAAGGTTGTCATGCGGTCTTCGCCCGGCGTGGTGCGAACAGGCCCGCGATGCCGCGGCGCGCGAACAAGGTCACGGCCACGAGCAGGGCGCCGAAGATTACGAGGCGGTATTCGCTGGCGAGACGCAGATATTCGGGCACGCCCACGAACACGAGCGCGCCGAGGATCGGTCCGAGGAGCGTGCCGGCGCCGCCGACGACCACGATCAGCACGAGGTTGATGCTCTCGACCATGTCGAACGAGGACGGGGCCGCGACCCGGAGATAGCTCACCTCCAGCGCCCCGCCGAGCCCGGCGATGCCCGAGCCGATCGCAAACGCCGCGAGCTTGTACGCGGTCGTGTCGATGCCCTTGAACGCCGTCAGGATCTCGTCCTGGCGGATCGCATCCAGCACGCGGCCGAACTGCGAGCGCACCAGAAGCGCCTGGACGGCGAACACCGCCGCCGTCGCCACCACGGTCAGCCGGTAGAACTCGGGCAGGGAGCGGAACGCGGCGAACCCGATCGGATCCGGGCGCGGAATGCCGGCAAAGCCGGCGGCACCGCCGGTCACGGAGTCCCAGTTATTCATCACCGAGTGCAGGATCAACCCGAACGCGAGGGTCACGATCATGAAGAAATGGCTGCGCAGGCGCAGGCACAGGGCCCCGATCACCGCCCCCACGGCCGCACTGGCGATGGCTGCCAGGGGCAGGGCGAGCCAGAAGTTCAGCCCGGCCTTCACCGTCAGGAGGGCCACGGCATACGCGCCGATCCCGGCCAACGCCGCATGACCCAGCGAGACCAGGCCGGTGTAGCCCAGCATCAGGTTCAGCCCGATAGCCGGGATCGCGTAGAGGCCCGACAGGACGAGGATATGGAGGAGATAATTCGCGCGACCGTAGAACGCCGGCAGCAGCAGCAAGCCCATCGTCACGACCGCGAACACGACGACGTCGCGTGGCTTCATCCGGTCAGGCCTCGTAGCGCGTGGTGCGGCCGAACAGCCCATGGGGCCGCAACAGCAGGACGCCTGCGATCACGATGAACGCCACCGCGTCGCGATAGTCGGTGGGGATGACCAGGGTCGAGACGGCTTCGACGATACCGATCGCAAACCCGCCGATCACCGCACCCCAGACGCTGCCGAGGCCGCCCAGGATGATGGCGGCGAGACCCTTGAGGAGCGGCCCATCGCCCATCTGCGGAAACACGAGGAACAGCGGCCCGAGCAGGGAGCCTGCCATGGCCGCCAGTGCGGTGCCGATCGCGAACGTGACCGCATGCACGCGGCCGACGTCGATGCCGACCACCAGCGCCGCCCCCGGATGCTGGGCCGTCGCGCGCACCGCGGTGCCGAACTTGGTGAAGTTGAGGAAGGCGAACAGGGCGGCCACGCAGGCGAGCCCGGCGCCGATGACCAGGAACTGCTGCAGGCTGAAGCGCAGCGGTCCGAACGGCACCAGCACCTGCGTGGTGGCCAGGCGGAACTGAAGGGCAGCCGGGCCCCAGACGACCAGCACGAGGTTCTCGATCACCAGCACCAGGCCGAGCGAGGCGATCACCTGATTCTGCAGATCGTCCCGCAGCGGTGCGAACACGCCGCGCTCCAGCACCCAGCCCACGGGGAGCAGGGCCACGATCGACCCCGCGATGGCCAGCGGATAGCTGGCAATCACGTGGCTGAACACGAACTGGCAGAGATAGCCGCCCAGCATCACGAGCGCGCCGTGCGCGAAGTTCAGCACGCGCAGGACGCCGTAGACCAGCATCAGGCCCAGAGCCACCAGAACGTAGATGGCACCCAGCATGACGCCGTTGAACACCTGCTCGGCGAGCGCCAGCATCATCAGCAGGCGCCTGCGGCCGGCCTCAGCCGGCGCCGCAGCCGGCAGCCATGTCGGCGGGATAGAGGATCCGCCGCCGGCCGTCGTCGCACCACTGGGTCACGTAGACCGGCGGATCGGCCTGGCCCTCGGCATCGAACTTGATGCGGCCGATCACGCCGTCATAGGTGAGATGCGCCAGGGCGCCGCGAATCTTGGGCCCGTCGGTGACCGTCTTCGCCTGCTTCATCGCCTCGATGGCGACGAACAGCCCGTCATAGGATTGCGCGGCGAAGCCATGCGCCTCCTCGCCGAACTTGGCCTTGTAGCGGTCGCTGAACGCCTTGATGCGGGGCAGCGGCGCGTTGGGCGGGAAGGCGTTGTACTGCACCATGCCGGCGAGGCGGGCGGCGTCGAGGCGCTTCAAGAAGCGGTCCGAGCCCATCGCCAGGGTGCCGATGATCTGCACCGGGACGTCGGCCGCGCGCAGCTGGGCGATCGCGAGGCTTCCCGGCTCCTCGTCCATCAGCAGCATGACCGCCTTGGCGCCGCTGCTGCGGATGTTGGTGACGTGGCTCGAGAAATCGACGTCGCCGACGTTGAAATAGCCGACATAGCCGAGCTTGATGTTCGGCGGCAGAGACTCGCGCATGCCGTTCACGCCGCCGCGGCCGGCGTCGTTGTTCCAGGCGATGAACGAGAGCGGCGACCAGCCCTGCTTGCCGACGAAGTCCGCCAGCGACTTCGCGAGCTGGTTGCTGTTCGCGTTCACGCGGAACACATATGGGTTCTTCTGGGCGGTGAGCTCCGGCCCGGTGGGGACGGTGAGGATGAGCGGCACCTGGTTGTCCTGGGCGATCGGCGCCTCAGCGGCGGCGGCGGCACTCGACAGCTCGCCGAGCACCACGGGCACCGAATCGACCGTGGTCAGGCGCTGCATCGCGGACGCGCCTTCGGCCGCGCTGGCGTGCACGTCGTAGATCTTGAGGTCGACGAGATAATGTTTGCCGCCGACCTCGAAGCCGCCGTGGCCGTTGATCTCCTCGGCCGCGAGGTTGAATCCGTTCAGCTCGAACTTGCCGGGGGCCGCGAACGGCCCGGTGGTGGCGCTGACGATGCCGATCGTCACGTGCTCCTGCGCCCGCGCCGGGCTGCCGCCGATCGATAGGGCGGCGATCACGGTCGCCGCGGCCGATGCTGCAATGAACGAACGCATGGTCCTCACCCGAAGTTGCGAGCCGCGGCGTTGGATCGCCTGCTCTGAGCTTTGCCGTTATACTGGTCCCTGATCATGACCACCAGCCGCCGCACGCTGCGATGACCGACATCCTCGCCATCGACACGGTCGTCAACCCGCTGACACCCGAGATCGCGCGCACGCGCCCGAAATGGACGCAGGACTTCTACCGGCGCATGTTCAAGCGCGACGTGCCGGTCCAGGCCGGCTACTCCTACGACGAGATGCTGAAGATGATGGACGCGGCCGGCATCGAGCGCGCGTTCCTCATCGCCGCCAAGATCGGCCAGCTCGGCCTGTCCGGCAGCTGGCACCTCCCCTACGAGACGGTCGCCGACGCGGTAAAGCGCCATCCCGACCGCTTCTATGGCCTGGCCGGCGTCGATCCGACCGAGGGCATGAAGGGCGTGCGCGCCCTGCAGCGCGCGGTGGAGGAGCTCGGCTTCATCGGCGCCCACTCCTACCCGCACTGGTTCGAGCTGCCGCCGGACCATGCCCGCTATTACCCGTTCTATGCCAAGTGCGTCGAGCTCGGCATCCCCATCCAGCTCCAGGTCGGCCAATCGCTGGTCTACGACCCCGACCGGCCGCTGCGGAGCGTGGGCCGGCCGATCACGCTCGACGCCGTGGCCTGCGACTTTCCGGAGCTGAAGCTGATCGGCATCCACATCGGGATCCCGTGGGTGGATGAGATGATCGCGATGGCCTGGAAGCACCCGAACGTCTATATCGGCGCCGACGCCTACGCGCCCAAGCACTGGCCCGCGCAGTTCGTCCGCTATATCGACACCTACGGCCAGGACAAGGTCATGTTCGGGACCGATTTTCCGGTCCTGTCGTTCGAGCGCGTGCGGCGCGAGGTCGACGAGTTGGGTCTGCGCCCGGAGCCGCGGCGGAAGTTCCTGCGCGACAACGCCGTCCGCATCTACGGCCTGAAGCTCTGACACAGCCCGCCCTTCAGCCGGCCAAAGCCTTGTCGATGACGGCATTCGTATAAAGCGCGTGCGGGTCGGGCAGCTTGGCGAGGCCGGCGTCGTTGAGGGCCGCGGCCCCGGCCTCCCACAGCGCCGGCACGTTGCGCAGCAGGTTGTTGCGCCCTTGCGCGAGCCACAGGGCGCGCGCCGCCTCGATCGATCCGACCAGGTGATCGACGTTGGCGATGCCGGGGATATCGAAGTCCTTGGCCGCGCGCTCGAAGATCGGCGGCAAGGGCTTGGTGAGCAGTTCGTCGACCGAGGCGCGCATCGCGCGCAGGAACCGCAGGGCGCGGTCCGAATGGTGGTCGAGCTCCTCGCGCGTGGTCACGTAGCATTGCCCCGGCATCGGCACGTATTTGTCGGTGCTCCAGCTCTCGATCTTCTCGCCCGCGCGTTCGAGGGCCGCCACCACCTCGGTCGAGGCGATGAAGCAGTCGACCCGGCCCTGGCGCGCCAGCTGCAAGGTGCCAGGGCTGTTGCCGGTGACCTGGCGCGGCACGTCGTCGCGCGAGACTCCGACCTTGCGCAGCATGAGGTCCAGGAGAATCTCGGTGGCACCGCCGACCGACACCACGCCGACCGTCTTGCCCTTGAGCTCCTGGGCGGTCTTCACCGGCTTCTCCGCCGGGCTGATCATGCGGAACGTGCCGGCCTGATACAGGGTCGAGATCGCGATCAGCGGCAGCGCCTGCTCCGAGCCCACGGCGCGCATCGTGTCGATGCCGGCGGCGCGGATGTACTGCGCCGCACCGGAGGTGAGCTGCTGGATCGCCTGCGCCGAGCCGCGGCCGCCCAGCACCTTCGCGTCCAGACCTTGCGCTTTGAAGTGGCCGCCCGAGTAGGCGTTCATCAGGTCGATGAAGTCCCCGATGAAGCCGAAGGGCGTCATCACCGTGACCGGCTCGAGCGCCTGCGCGCGGGTGGGGCCGGCGAGGCCGGCGGCAAAGGCGGCTGACGCGGCGGTTTTGATGACCAAGCGGCGGCTGATCGGGTTCGGCATGTCGGGTCTCCTCACTGGATGGCAGCCGCGCGCCTGAGGCCGTCGATCATCGACGTGCGCAGCATGTAGGCTTTGAGCTTTGCGGGATCGCGCGAGGTGGCCTGCAGGTCGGCCAGCAGGCGCTTGCGGCGCTCGGGGTCGCGCTCCTGCATGCGCGTGCGGTTCTGGTGCGCCTGGGCGATGATGGCGTCCTGGGCGATGGGGCGGCGCTGCGCCTCGTAGAGGTCGAGCCCGCGCTCGTCGCCCTTGCGCAAGGCCGCCACGAGCTTCGCGGCGAGATTGAACGCGTCGTGGATGCCGCCGTTCATCCCCATGCCGCCCGACGGGCTGTTGAGGTGCGCGGCATCGCCGGCAAGGAACACCCGTCCCTGGCGGTAGGTCGCGGCCAAGCGTTGGTGAATCCGATATGGCCGTCTCTCTAGAACTTCAAAAGGCCCCGGCAGCGGCACGATGTCGTGCATCAGGTCCTGGATGCCGTCGTCGGTCAGCGTCTCTTCCAAGGTCTTGCCGTCGCGGGCGTAAAGGCTGGTGCGCCACAGTCCCGGCAGCCGCAGAAGGCTGAACGTGCCGCCCGCCTTCCAGCAATAGGAGACGTTCGAGATGCCCTCGAGCCGGGTCTCGAACGGGAAGGTCGTGGTCGCAAGGATCGTGGTCTCAGGGTAGATGTCGCCCTCGAAGCCGATCCCGAGCGCCTCGCGCACGGCACTGCGCGCGCCGTCGGCGCCGATCGCATACCGGCCGCGCACCTCCCGCCGCGCCCCGTTCTGCTCGACCGTGAAGCTGGCGTCGTCGTCGGTGGTCGCAGCGCCGATCACCCTGCTCGCGAACGACACCTCGACGGTCTCGAGCGCCCGGACCTTGTCCAGCAGGATCGCCGCCAGCTTCGACTGCTCGCACTGGAGCCGGTAGGGGTGATCGGTCTCGCCGGCGAGCACCGACAGATCGAAGACCGCGCGGTCGCCCGAGGGATGCATGCGGACCTGCCAGTGCGGGCAGATCAGACCTTGCGCCAGCATCGCCGCGGTCACGCCGTAAGGGGCCAGCATGTCGAGTGTGGGCGGATGGAAGGTCGACGCGCGCAGCTCGTTCGGCAGGATATCGGCCGCCTCGTACACGTGGACGCGCACGCCCGAGCTTCCGAGCACCAGGGCCGCGGAGAGGCCCACGGGTCCCGCCCCGGCGATGAGAACTTCCGGGTTCATGGCGTGCCTGCCCTCTCCACGAGCACGGATTCATGCCACGGGATCAAGAGCCGGCGGGCCGAGCCCATCAGCCAGTAGAAGGCGAAGCCGATCAAGGTGAGGTGGATGATGACCGCGAACAATGAATCGGTCTCATACGCGTTCATCTTCGCGATCAGGAGATAGCCGAGACCGCTGTTGCCGCCGAGATATTCGCCGACCACGGCACCGATGATGGCGAGCACCACGCCGACCTCCATCCCCGTGAGCACATAGGGCAAGGCGCTCGGCAGCTCGAGCCGGGTGAAGGTCTTCCAGCGCGGCGCGTTCAACGCCACCATCACGTCGCGGTGGCCGAGGTCGACCGACTTCACGCCGAGCACGGTGTTGGTGAGGATCGGAAAGAACGCGAGAGCCGCCGCCAGCAGCACCTTCGACACCGGCCCGAAGCCGAACCACACGACGAACAGAGGCACGAGCGCCACCTTGGGTACGACCTGGGTCGCAACGATCAGCGGATTGAGCGTCGTCTCGAGCCAGCGCCAGCGACCGATCAGGGTGCCGAGCGCGACACCGATCACGGTCGCCCAGGCGAAGCCCACGATCGTCTCGTAGACGGTGGCCCAGGAGTGCTTCCACAGCGCGGGCGTGGTCACCTCGCGCGTGTAGGCGTGCCAGACCTGCGCCGGCGTGGGAAGGATGAAGCCGCTGATGCCCGAAAGCCGGACGTACAGGTGCCAGGCAAGGAACAGTGCTGCGACCAGCAGCGGTGTCGCGATCCACGGCAGAAGCCGCGTGCGGTCGGGGCGCTGCGGCCTCATGCGATGGTCCCCAGCCGCTGGCGCAGCCTGAGCACGATCGCCTGGAAGTCCGGGCTCGCCTCCAGCTCGACCGTGCGCGGGCGCGCGAAGCCGACGTCGACGACCGTGTCGATGCGGCCGGGCCGCGGCGACAGAAGGACGATCCGGTCGGCGAGGAACACCGCCTCGGAGATCGAGTGGGTCACGAGCACGACGGTTTGGCGGGTGCTCATCCAGATTCGCTGCAGCTCCAGGTTCATCTGCTCGCGGGTCAGCGCGTCCAGCGCCCCGAACGGCTCGTCGAGCAGCAGGATGGCGGGCCGGCCGGCAAGCGCGCGGGCGATCGCGGCGCGCTGGCGCATGCCGCCCGAAAGCTCGCGCGGGCGGCGGGTCTCGAAGCCGGCGAGGCCGACCAGCTTCAGGAGCCCGCGGGCGCGCGTCCGCCGCTCCGTCCGGCCCACGCCCTGGATCTCAAGCGGCAGGGCCGCGTTGTCCTCGATGTTGAGCCAGGGGAAGAGGTTGGCGTCCTGGAACACGATGCCGAGCCGGCGCACTGCATCCTGGTTGCGCCGCTCGCCCGTCCACAGCGGCTGGCCGGTGATCTCGATCCGGCCGTTGCTGGGCGGCGTGAGCCCGCCGATCATGCGCAAGAGCGTGGTCTTGCCGCAGCCGGACGGCCCGAGGAGGACCAAGAGCTCACCCTGGCGGACATCGAGCGAGGTGGGGGCGAGGGCCACGACCTCGTGGTCGCGCTCGCCGAAGATCTTGGCCGCGTCGCGCAGCCGGATGCCGGGCGCCTGCGCCGCCCCAGCATCAGACATGGGGGCATCAAGCATGGCCCGCATCCTCCAGCGCCGCGGCAAGCCGGGTACGCCACGCGGCCGTGGGCGCCAGCAGCTCGCGCAACGCGGCCGGGCCGCCGCCGCTCATCGCCCAGGCAAGACAGAGATTCGACGATACGATCGGCACGCCGAGCCCGTCGCCCGCCGCGATCGTCGGCAGGCTCGGCAACCCGGTGCCGGAGATCACGATCGCATCGACCTCCCGCGCGATCCCGGCGAGCGCGTCGGCGGAGGCCGGGGGCAGGCTGTAGATCGCCCGCGTGTCGCCCATATCCGGCGCCAGCGAGTTGGAGTGCCGGGGCTCGAACCCCGCCTCGCGCCAATAGCGGCCCGCCGCCTCGTGCAGCCAGGCCGGATACGGCGAGACCAGGGCGATGCGGCGGGCCCCGAGGGCCGCGAGCGCCGCCCGCACCGACCGCGCCGCGGCGAGCACGGGATGGCCGCGCTTGGCCGACAGCCGGTCGAAGGTCTCGTCCTCGCGGGCGGGGCCGCTGAAATAGCTGCTGGCGGTGTAGGCATAGCCCACGGCCGTGAGCGGCGCGGTGTCGAAATCGAGCAGGAATTCCTCGAGGCGTTCGAGGTATTCGAGGCCTCGGGTCCGCGAATCCTCCGACCGGCTGCGCAGCCGCGCCGAGAGGAGCGTGCCGGCCAGCAGCAGGCGCATCTCCGGCTCGACGGTCGTGTTCGCTTGCGGCACCAGAAGGCCGCGCACCGGGCCGTACAGACTCATGCGCTCACTATGCCATATTCATAGGTCATTTGGGCCAGCCCCTGGCATCGCGAGACCGCTCAGGGGAAGAGCTGGATGGCGGGCAGAGCCGATCCGACGTCGAGCAGATCGACCCGCTTGAGGCGGATCCGGATCTGGCCCGCAGCGCGGACGAGGTGATGCCGATAGCTGCCGGCGAGAACGATCTTCCGCTCGCCGCGGAGTTCGAAATAGATGAACGGCGTGTGCAGCTCGCAAGCGCCGGCATCGGGGTCCTGGCGCAGCATCGAGGGCGGTTGCAGCACGTGCTGGCAGCGTGTCGGCGGGTGCTCGGAATGGGCGCGCGGGTTCTTCAGCCGCTCGATGCGCAACGACAGCAGCAGGCGGTCCTCATCGGCCAGCGAGTTGTGGGTGTCGCGGTCGGCCTGCGCGGCACCTGCGAGCGGCACCCAGTAGCGGCCGTCATCGCTGAACAGCGCCAGCCACTCGTCCCAGCGCCGCTCGTCCAGCAGGCGCGCCTCGTGCGCGATGAACTCGAAGAGGTGGCGTTCGTCCATGGCGCTCATTCGTCCATGGTCAGGGTCATGAACTTGACCCAGGCGCGGAACTGGTTGCGCATCAGGATCTCGTTGGCACCGTTGACGGTCTGCGTCTCCTGGTCGAGCTCGGCGCGATTGAAGTCGCGATGCAGGCTGACCCATTCGTTGCCGCCCGCGTTGAGGCCGCGCTGGATGGTCTCGAACAGATGGACGTCGTCATGGGCCACGACCGACATCGGCGAGAAGACCAGCCGGTTGTAGGTCATCGAGCGCTGGAACAGCACCTCGTCGGCCCCTTCGGCGCGGAAGCTCCACGCCTCGATGAGGGTGCGGTCGACGGCCAGCGGCCGGATGACCCGCACGACCTGCGGCGATCCCTTGACCGCGAGGCTCGGAAAACAGACGGCGTTCTGCGGCGACTGCTGGAGGATGGCCTGCGCACGCTTCTCGCCATACGCCGCCGTCATCGCCGCCTCGTAAGCGGGAAGCCCGCCATAGCCGGAATGGATGCTGAAATTCACGCCGAGCACGCTGTGGCCGTTGGCATAGACCCGGCCGCCCATGCGGTCGAAGAACTCGAACCCGGCGCCGAAGGGCAGGATCTGCTCCATGGCCATCGGCTTCGGCGCGTCGTCGGGCTGCCCGGCCCACAGCGCCTTCGCGGCGGCCGTGGCGGATTCGTGCGCCGACAGCGGGTGGACCGTGTCGTTGACGTTCTCGAGATACATCTTCCAATTGCAGTGGATGACGTTGCGCAGCACTCCCCCCTCGACGCGCAGCCTGCCCTGGGGCGAGCGGTCGGCGAGGTTGTCGAGCGATGGCAGCACGTCGCCGAAATAGTCCGCGAAGCCGGGCCCCGCGTCGCTCAATTTGACGAACACGAAGTCGCGGTAGATCGCGACATGCTTCACGGCCGAGAGGCCACGGCCGGTCTCGCAATCCTTGAGCCGCGTGCCATCGTAGCCAGCCTGGGCTGGCACCGCGAGAAGACTGCCGTCGAGCTTGTAGGCCCACGCATGATAGGGGCAGCGGATGGTCCGACCGAGATGGCCGGCCGCGTCGGTCACGAGCTGCGCGCCCTTGTGCGCGCACCGATTGTAGAGGACGCGGATGCCGCCATCCGCCTGGCGCACCATGAGCAGCGGCCGGCCGGCGATCTCCACCGTGATGTAATCGCCGGGCTCGGGCACCTGGCTCGCGTGGCCGAGATACGTCCAGGTGTTGGCGAAGAAATGCCGCTGCTCGAGTGCGAACAGCTCCGCGCTGACATACACATCGCGATGCACCCGGTCCTCTTCGACCAGGGCGGCGATGTCCGCGCGGCCGTACCGGCTCATGCCCCGACCAGCGCCAGGACGCGCAGCGGGCTGCCGCTGCCCTTCTGGATCTTCAGCGGCGGACAGATGAGGACGCTGCCGGTCGGCGGCAGCAGGTCGAGATTCATCAGGCACTGGAGCCCGTACCGGCCAGCGCCGTGCATGTAGTAGTGGCAGGGATAAGGCGGCCGCAGGTGATAGCCCTGCCCCGCATCCGTGCCGATCGCCTCGGACCCGAAGCCCAGCACGTCGCGCTGCTCGATCAGGAACCGCACCGCCTCGGCGCTGGGCCCGGGCGTGTGCTGCCCCGTCTCGTCGAAGTTCTGGTAGGCCTCGGGGTCCTTGCGCTTGCTCCAGTCGGTGCGCATCAGCACCCAGCTGCCGGCCGCGATGCGCCCATGCGCGGCCTCGAACGCCTCGATATCCGCCACGCTCAGGAGGTAGTCGGGGTTCTCCGCCGCTTGTTCGTGGCAGTCGATCACGCAGGCGGGGGCCACGAGGTTCTGGACCGGGATCGTGTCCACCGAGTTGTGGGGCAGGTCCTTGCCCGAGATCCAGTGGATGGGCGCGTCGAAATGGGTGCCCGTGTGCTCGCCGCACGAGAAATTGTTCCAGTACCAGCCGGGACCGCGCGCGTCGTACTGCGAGATCTCCTCGACGCGGAACGCCCAGCACTGGCCCATTTCGGGCGGCAGGGCGATCTGCGGGAAGTCCGGCGACAAGGTCTGGGTCAAGTCGACGATACGGATGCCGCCGGTGCGGATGGCCCCCGCCA
This sequence comes from Alphaproteobacteria bacterium, assembly GCA_035506575.1. Lineage (GTDB taxonomy): Bacteria > Pseudomonadota > Alphaproteobacteria > CACIAM-22H2 > CACIAM-22H2 > DATJPD01. The sequence goes on along the minus strand of DATJPD010000222.1, from coordinate 5,865 downwards.
GGGTTGCGAGAAGCTGCACGTTGTCCATCGCCTTAGACTCCCGCCGCCAGCTCGCGCTCGAGCACCTTCGGGTCGTCGCGCCAGCGCTCCAGCCACTCCTGCGCCACGTCGCCAGGGTAGACGTCCTCGACGCCGTCGCGCAGGGCCTTGACGATGGCGCCCGCCACCGCCGCGGGGGTCAGCTTCGGCGGCGGCAGGTTCTGGTTCCATTCGTCGTCGATCGGACCCGGGAAGACGTTGATGACACGGATACCCGCCTGCCGCATCTCCGCGCGCAGGCACTGCGCCAGCGACAGAGCCGCCGCCTTGCTCGCCGAATACGTGCCGTGCGGCGCGAAATTCGCGAGCGCAAAGATCGACAGGAGATTGACCCAGGCCGTGGCGCTCACGACGCCATCCGCCGAGCGCCCCTTCAGCGCCGGGCCGAACTCCTGCGCGAGGCGCAGGAGACCGAAGTAGTTGACGTCCATCTCGGCGCGCGCGGCGTCGAGGCCGCGGCGGGCCGCGATGCCGAAGGTGCGGTGGATCTCCGCGTTGTTGATGACGATGTCGACCTTGCCGCCGATCTCCCCGGCAAGCTCCGTGACCGAGCGGCTGTCGGTCAGATCCAGCGGCATCAGAGTGACCTGCGGCAGCTTCGCGATCTCGTCGAGGCCGCTGCCGTGGCGCTTCCACGGCTCGGCGATGCCGACCCACACGATCTCGGCGCCGGCATCGACCAGGGCGCGCGCGATGGCCTGGCCGGTCCTGGTCATGCCGTCGGTCACCAGCACCTTGCGGAATTTCGGGTCGTGCGTCATCTCGCGCAGCATCTTGTCGTCGGCCATGTGAGGGACCTCATCACGCGGAAAACCGATCAAAATTGCCTGGCCCGCGCGGTCGAGCCGGGCGCCCACGCGGACGGGCTGCGGGGCAGCACCCACGTCGCCATGCAGATGCACCATCACCGTCGGGCCGGACTCGAGATGGACGAGGCCGAGGCGCCAGGGCAGCCGCTCGCGGAAGAACAGGTCGTTGCTGTGATGCAGGACCGTCTCGGCCACCAGGGTGCCGAGCCCGCTCTGCTCGCGCCAGGGCAGCCGCGGCGACAGGCAGGCGTGGCAGGCCTCGCGCGGCGGATACTGGACGGCACCGCAGTCGGCGCATACCTGCAGCGCGAAGCGGCCCTCCGCGGCCGCGGCGGTCATGCCGAGGGCCACCCGGCTGCGCGCCCCGGGCGGCACGTTCATCTGCCGGGTGCGCAGCACCGGGTTTTTGCGCCTGGGTTTCAGGAGCGGCATCGTCATGACACGCTCCCCAGGATCGCAGCCCCGGTGCACAGGCAGCGGTCATAGGTGACCATCCCGAAGCCGCTCACAAGCCCGAGCCGGGCGTCCTTGACCGCGCGCCCCTTGGCCGCCCCCGTGAGCTGGCGGATGGCCTCGGTCATGCCGAGGAACCCACCCGCGGCCCCCGCCTGCCCGGTCGACAGCTGGCCGCCCGAGGTATTGCTCGGGAAGTCGCCATCGAAGGTCAACGTGCGTTCGCGCACGAAGGCCGGGCCTTCGCCCTTGCTGCAGAAGCCGAGATCTTCGAACTGGAGCATGGCGATGACGGGATAATCGTCGTACGGCTCGACGAAGTCGATGTCGTCCGGACGCGCGTCGGCCATCGCGTAGAGATCGTCGCGGTCGAGCAGCCAGCCGCCGCGCTCCATCACCGGATCGCCCGAGAAGGCGTTGTGGCGCTCGATGGCCCCGCGCACCACGGCGTAGGCGAGACCGAGATCGCGGGCGCGGGCCTCGCTCATGACGAGAAACGCTTCGGCGCCGGCACACGGCATGACGCAGTCGAAGAGGTGCAAGGGCTCGGCGATCGGCCGTGCCGCCATGTATTCGTCCAAGGTCAGCGGCTTCTTGAACATGCGGCTGCCATAGGCCAGCGCGTTCGCCCGTTGCGCCACGCAGATGCGGCCGAAATCATCGCGCCGGGCGCCGTACTTGCGCATGTAATGCGCGGTGATGAAGGCGAACATGGCGTTCGGGCCGCCGGAGCCGTAAGGGTATGTCGCGTCGCGGGCAAAGTGGCTGAAGCTTCCCAGCATCAGCCGGAAGGAGTCGACATGGTTCGTGTCGGCCGCCACGCACGCGACGATGTTCGCATCGCCCGCCTGGACCGCGCGCGCGGCCCTGCGGAGTGCCATGACGCCGGAGGCGCCGCCGGTCGGGATGTGGTCGAGCCAGCGCGGCGACAGGCCCATGTGCTGGGTGACGCCGACGGCCGTGTCGGGCGCCAGCGAGAAGCTCGAGACGGTCAGCCCGTCGATCTCGTCCTTGGAGATCTTGCTTTGCGTCAGCAGCGCCTTCAGCGCCTGGCCTATGAACCAGTGCGCCTCGCGCGTGGCGTAGCGCACATACGGCACCGTCACGGGCACAGCGACGGCGACGCCGTCGTATCCCCGGCGCGCGGTCACGCCTGCCTCTTTTTCATGTAGCGCGTATCGAGGCAGCACGGCTGGGCCGGCAGCGCCTGCGCGAGCCGTTTCAATTCGCCGCGCTGGATCTTCTGCGAGGCGGTGAGCGGCAGCTCATCGAGGAAGGCGACGTAGCCCGGGGCCTTGTAGTAGGCCAGGCGCGCCAGCGCGTGCTGCACGATGCTCGAGGCGATCTCGGAGCGCCGCTCGGGCGGCACCGGCGCATGCGTGACGACGCAGGCCAGCACCTCGTCGCCGCGCAAGGCATCCGGGGTCGCGGCCACGGCCGAGGCCTTCACCTCCGGATGCGTGTTCAGCACGCTTTCCACCTCGACCGCGGAGATGTTCTCGCCGCTGCGCCGGATGACGTTCTTCCGCCGGTCGATGAAGTGCAGGTATCCGGCCGCGTCCCGGCGGATGACGTCGCCGGTGTGGAACCAGCCGCCGGCCCAGGCCTCTTCGGTCGCCACGGGGTCCTTCAGATAGCCGGCGAAGAAGCCCAGGCGCGGATCGGGACCTGCGTGCCGCACCAGAAGCTCGCCCGGCTGGTCGGGGCGCACGTCGAGGCCGTCCTCGCCGACGATCCTGACCTCGATGTCCGGCGCCTCGCGGCCGAAGCAGCTGGTGCCCACGTGGCGCGGCTCGGCATGCGCTGCGATGACTGCACCGGCCCCGGTTTCCGTCATCGCCCAGGCCTCGACCAGGGGAAAGCCGAACCGCGCCTCGAACGGCGCGTGCAAGGTCTTGTCGACCGCGGCACCAAAGCCGAAGCGCACGTTATGGCGCCGGTCGTCCGGGGCGGGAGCGGCCTTCATCAACATTGCCGGCATGACGCCCAGATAATGGACCGCGGTGGCACGCGAGTCGCGCACGCTTGCCCACCACGAGCCGGCATGGAAGCGGTCGAGCATGATCAGGCAGCCGCCGCACATCATCATCGCCAAAGTCGAGAACGCCATCGCATTCATGTGCACGAGCGGCAGCGGTGTCAGCATGCGCTCGCCCTCGGGATGCAGCCGCGCCAGCCCGCCGAGGCCGACATACCAGCGTCCGGCCATGAGAAAGTAGCGGTTGGTCAGGATGCAGCCCTTGGGCCGGCCGGTGGTGCCCGAGGTGTAGAGCAGCGCGCACTCCGTGTCCTCGTCGGGCGCATGTGCGACGGCCGGCGCTGGAAACGGTGCGGCCGGCGGCGTGTCGCCGTCCGCCATCAGCGCGAGCTGGCGGCCCGCAGCGGCGGCGGCCCTGAGCTGCGCGCGGCGGGCCTGTGGCGCCACGACGAGGGCAGCTTCGGAATGACCCAGGAGGTATTCGAGCTCGGCCGAGCGCAGCTCGGCACTGATCGGCACCACCGACACGCCGAGCGCGTTCAGCGCCAGCCAGTGCAGGAAGAACGCCGGCCGGTTCTCGAGCAACAGGCCGACCCGGTGGCCATGCGCATACCCGGCGCGCGCATAGGCGGCGCGGAGCTCATGGACCCGCGCCGCGGTCTCGCGGTAGCTCAGCTCGCCCGCGGGGATGCCGTAGACGCCGGCGGTCTCCGGCAGGACGCAGAGGAACGGGCGTGCGGGCCAGCGCCGCGCCGCCTCCTCGAAGACAGCGGTAACGGTCGTGGAAGGTCGCGGCGCGCTCATGCCGATTTTTTGATGATGTCGAGGGCCTGCCGGCGCATCTCGGGCGTGAAGTGCGGAGGCACGAAGACCTCGCCGCGCGTCGGGTCGAAGCCCTCCAAGCCCGCCTCCGTGCGCCGCACGTACCAGAATCCGTCGACGGCCGGCACGCGGCCGAGCGCTTCATGGACGGCCAGAGTGACCCCGGGATGAAAGCTGCGTCCCGTCCCCGGGTCCGCGCAGAAATCTACAGCGCTTGCCGCACGGGCAGTGGCGAGATCGACATCGGGGATCTGCAGCTCGAGATCGTCGCCGCACAGCACGCCGCCGACCGAGACGAGCGGGAGCGCCGCCGCGAGGTCGGCACGGACCTCTTCGAAATAGTGGCTGCCATCGATGTAGACGACATCCGCCGACCCGGGAGCCTGCGCGGCAAGCACCTCCTGGGAGCGGCCGCGGATGAAGCGGATGGGGGCGCGCTTCGGAGCGAAGCCGGTATTGTGCCGGAACAGGTCGAACGACAGCCCGATGCGCGACAGCTCGGTCATGTCCGCGTAGATGGCCCCGCGGCTCATGTCGGTTTCGGCAAAATAGGGCTCCCAGGTGTCGACGCAGACAACCTCGCCGCCGTCTTTCGCGAACTGGTCGATGGCGTGCGCCCAGGTCAAGGCGCTGAAGCCGATCCAGGAGCCGACCTCGACGGCTCGAATGCGGGGCTTCGTGTCGCGAAGGGCGGCGATGACGCCCGACATCACGAGGTGCTGGAGAATCGAAGCCTGCCGGCCATGCGTGCCGCCCAGGAAATACGGCCCGTTGCGAAACAAGAGCGACAGCGCCTGAAGGTAATCGCCAGCCATAGCGGCGGTTTTAGCCGAAAACGGCGGCGCGCGGAATTGCTCGACCATGTTCCGGGTCCCCGCTGTCGCGGGGACAACAGTCGCGCAAAATGAATGAGCCCCGGCCGAGGGGCCGGGGCTCATTCATGCGCTCATGTTGGTTGCGGGGACAGGATTTGAACCTGTGACCTTCAGGTTATGAGCCTGACGAGCTACCGGGCTGCTCCACCCCGCGTCAACACGTCCGCACGTGCAAGCGATCTCACGTGGAATCGATCACATGGTTCAGAGGGTATGAGCGGGAGAAATCCGGTTAGAAGACCTGGCGACGACCTACTCTCCCGTGCCTTAGGACACAGTACCATGGGCGCTGAGGGATTTCACGGCCGAGTTCGGAATGGGATCGGGTGTTGGGCCCCTCGCTAAAATCACCAGGTCGTCCAACCGGATTTCGTCACTGCGAACGCCAGCAGCGTTCGCATGTCGTTTGTGTATCTGATCGGAGAATTCGCGGTTTCTCTTTGTGTCAGAGGACTCTCTGACGAAGAGAATTGGCACTGCGCGCGGAGGAGAGTCGAGATCAAGCCGATCGAGCTATTAGGACCAGTCAGCTCAACGCATTACTGCGCTTTCACACCTGGCCTATCAACGTGGTGGTCTTCCACGGCTCTTCAGGGAGACCTGGTTTCGAGGTGGGTTTCCCGCTTAGATGCATTCAGCGGTTATCCCGTCCGCACATAGCTACCCGGCGATGCGGCTGGCGCCACAACCGGTCCACCAGAGGTGCGTCCATCCCGGTCCTCTCGTACTAGGGACAGATCCTCTCAAGTCTCCAACACCCACGGCAGATAGGGACCGAACTGTCTCACGACGTTCTGAACCCAGCTCACGTACCACTTTAATCGGCGAACAGCCGAACCCTTGGGACCTGCTCCAGCCCCAGGATGTGATGAGCCGACATCGAGGTGCC
>DATJPD010000221.1:0-15523 GCA_035506575.1 Alphaproteobacteria bacterium | reverse complement strand
TCGTGCCGGCCGAGCAGGCGAGCGGTCTTGCCATCGTGTTCGAGGCCGGGTGAGCGGAATCGAGGGGGGGTTCGATGAAGGTGCTGCGTGCGATCTGCGCTCTGTGTGTTCTGGCGGCGCTGGCCCCGGCGTGCCGGCCGGCGGCGGCGCAGGACTATCCGAACAAGCTGGTGCGCATGGTGGTGCCCTATCCGCCGGGCGGCGGCGTCGACGGCATGGCGCGGCCGCTTGCCGACCGTCTCTCGCGGCTGTGGCATCAGTCCGTGGTCGTCGACAACAAGCCCGGGGCGGGCACGATCGTCGGCGCCGAGCTCGTGGTGAAGTCGCCGCCCGACGGCTACATGCTCCTGTTCACCAGCGATTCGACGATCACCAGCAACCCGTTCCTCTACGACAAGATGCCGTTCGATCCGCTCACGGACCTGGCCCCGGTCACGCAGCTCGTCGACCTGCACCAGATGGTGGTCGTGCATCCCTCGGTGACGGCGAACACGCTGCAGGAGCTGGTGGCGCTCGCCCGGGCGAAGCCCGGGACGCTCAACTACGGCTCCTATGGCAGCGGCAGCCAGCCGCATCTCCTGTTCGAGGCGCTCAAGGCCGAGACCGGCATCCAGATCGCGCACATCCCCTACAAAGGCATCGCCCCGGCCCTGGCCGCGGCGATCGCCGGCGAGGTGCAGATGACCCTGGGAGGCGCCGGCACGACCGGCGGATATTTCAAGGAGGGCAAGCTCAAGCCGCTCGCGATCTCGCGGCCGACGCGCCTGGCACTCTATCCCGACATCCCGACCCTGGCCGAGGCCGGCTACCCCGACATCGACCCCAAGCCGTGGTACGGCCTGTTCGCCGCCAACCGCACGCCGCGCGCCGTGATCGACAAGATCCAGAAGGATGTGGCCGCGATCCTCGCGGAACCTGAGTTCCGCGACCGCGAGGTCGACGGCAAGGGCTACACGGGCGTCGGCAGCACGCCCGGCGCGTTCGCTCGCTTCATCAAGACCGATCTCGACTACAAGGGCCGGCTGATCCGCATCTCTGGCGCGAAGGCGGAGTGAGGCGTGGTATGTCCGGGGACGAGAGTCTCAAGACGATGAGCCTGCCGCCGATTTCGCCGTTCGCTGGTGCCGATGTTGCGTCCCTGATCGCCGAGCGTGCGCGGCAACGGGCGTCCCATCCGTTCCTCGTCTGGGCGCCGTTCGACGCCTCGCCCGAAATCTGGAGCTATGCCCGGTTCGCCCACGAGGTGGCGTCGCTGGCGGGCGGACTCGCGGCCCGCGGCGTGCGGCCTGGGGATCGCGTCATCGCCCATCTCGAGAACTGCCCGGAGATGCTCCTGGTCCGCTTCGCCTGCGCGTGGCTGGGGGCCGTGTGTGTCGCGACCAACGCGATGGCCGCCGGGCCGGAGCTTGCCTGGTTCGCCGAGACCTCCAATGCCGTCGCCGCGGTCACGCAGCCGAAATTCGCCAAGCTGCTCGCCGCCCATGCGCCGCACCTGAAATGGATCGCGGTCACGTCCACCGACGCCGGCACGCCGCCCGCGGCCGGCACGGCGCCGGCGGAGGCCGACAGCTTTGCCGCCTTGTTCGCAGAACCGCGGCCACGCCGCGCCCCCGATCCGGATGCGCCGGCCCTGATCCTGTACACGACCGGAACGACCGGCCGCCCCAAGGGCGTGGTGTGGACGCACGCCAATTTGCTGTGGGGCGGCCGCCTCGGCGCGATGCAGCAGGGCATCCGGGCTGACGACGTCGTGCAGGTGTTCCTGCCGATGTTCCATGTCGTCGGCTTCTCGTGGACCTTTCTGCCGGCGCTGTGGGCGGGAGCCACGGTCGTGCTGCAGCCGCGCTTTTCGGCCAGCCGCTTCTGGCCGGCGGCGCTCGAGCACAAGGCGACCGTGACCACGCAGGTGCTGTTCACGATCAACGCGCTGGCGCAGGCCCCCGTGCCCGCGCATCGCTTCCGGCAGTGGTGCGCGGCACGCCACGATCCGGAGGCGCAGGACCGCTTTCGCGTGCCGTGCGTGCTCGGCGCCTGGGGCATGACCGAGATGGTCGGCCAGCCGATCGTCGGCGACCCGGCGGCGACGCCGCGGCCCCATTCGCTGGGCCGGCCGTCGCCGGCTTACGACATCCATATCCTCGACGACGACGGGCGGCCGGTCCGTCCCGGAGAGGTCGGCCATCTCCTCGTCGGCGGCCGGCGCGGGCTCTCGATCTTCGCCGGATACGACGGCGATGCGGCCGCGACCGCCGAGGCGTTCGACGACCACGGGCGCTTCCGCACCGGCGACCGGGTCCGCCTGCACGACGACGGCTGGATTCAGTTCAGCGACCGCACGAAGGACATCATCAAGGTTGGCGGAGAAGGCGTGTCGGCCGCCGAGATCGAGGCGGTGGTCGCCGCCGTCTCCGGCGTGCGCGAGGTGGCCGTGGTCGGCAAGCCCGATACGGCCTATGGCGAGGTGCCGGCGGCGTTCGTGATCCTGGCGGGCGACGTCCCGCCCGACCGGGCGCCGGCGATCTCGGAGCAAATCCGCCAGCACTGCCAGACGGCGCTTGCGAAGTTCAAGGTGCCGCGCGAGATCATCGTCGTGCCCGACTTCCCGCGCGTCGGCTTCGGAAAGATCGCCAAGGCGCAATTGCGCGACAGGTTTCACAGCAAGGATTAGGACCCATGCAGCGGCTGCGGACGAACATCGGCGTGTTTGCGTTTCTGGCGGCCTGGACCGCCCTCGTCGGCCCGGGCCGGGCGGCCCTGGCTCAGGCCTATCCGACGAAGCCCGTCCGCCTGATCACCTTGACCGCGGCGGGCGGCTCGCTCGACATCCTGGCGCGGCTTCTGGCGCAGAACCTGTCCGAGCAGATGGGCCAGCAGGTCTATGTCGAGAACAAGGTCGGCGCCGGGGGCAATGTCGGCGTCGCCGAGGTCGCGCACGCGGCCCCGGACGGCTACACGATCGGCATGATGACGTCCTCGACCCAGGGCATCAATCCGAGCCTCTACGGCAGCCGCATGCCCTTCGACGCGGTGAACGATTTCGAGCACATCGCGATCGCCGCCGAGGTGAAGAACGTCGTGGTGGTCAATCCCGCCGTTCCCGCCGCCAACATCCAGGAGCTGGTCGCCTATGCGCGCGCCAATCCCGGCAAGCTGAACTACGGCTCGGCCGGGATCGGCACGTCGCAGCATCTGGCCGGCGTGCTGCTGGACATGGATGCCGGCATCGAGATGTCGCACGTCCCGTTCCGCGGCGCCGGCCTCGCGGCGGCGAGCCTCGTGTCGGGCGAGATCCAGCTGATGTTCTCGAGCATCGCCGACGTGCTGCCGTTCATCCGCGACGGAAAGCTGCGCGCGATCGCCGTCACCTCGAAGCAGCGCTCCGCCGTGCTGCCCGACATCGTGCCGGTGGCCGAGCAGGGCTTCCCGGACTACGACGTCAAAGCCTGGTTCGGCGTGCTGGCGCCGCGCGGCACGCCCGCGGCCATCGTGACCAAGCTGCACGACGGCATCGCGGCGGCACTCGCGAAACCAGAGGTCGGCGGCCGCCTCGCCGCCATCGGCATGGACCCGCCCGCGCGCACATTGTCGCCGGCCGAGGTGCACGCCTTCGTCCAGGCCGAAATCGCGAAATGGGCCAAGGTGGTCGCCGCCTCGGGCGCGAAAGCGGAATGAAAAACTTCCCCTCCCCCCTTGCGGGGGAGGGTAGGGAGGGGGGCGCTACGGGTAGGGAGGGGGGGCCGCTACCCGGGCGCCCGCGTCCACGTATGATGGTCGAGCCAGTGCTCGAGCATCGGCAGGTGGTCGCAGCCCCAGAAGGGCTCGCCGTCCGCGATGATATAAGGAACGCCGAACACGCCGCGGGCGATCGCCTCATCGACCGCGGCCTTGAGCGCCTGCTTGCTCTCCTCGCGGCCGAGGGCGGCGAGCAGTTCGGCCCGGTCGAGGCCGAGGGCTGCGGCTTCGTCGGCCGCGGCCTCTGGAGGCGTGATGTCCTCGCCGCGCACCCACAGGCGCTCGAACATCCGCCTCGCAAAGCGCACGGCCAGCGCCGGGTCGCGCGCCTTGATCCACAGAAACGCCCGTGAGCCCGCGAGCGAGGTCACCCCGGTCAGGGTATGGAAGCGGAACGGCACGTCGAACCAGGCGGCCAGGCGCAGCGCGTCGCGGTGGGAATAGGGGCCTTTGAGCGGCGTCTCGGGGATCGGCCTCAGCCCCATGACCTTGAGCACGGTCACGCCGATCAGGACCGGACGCCAGTCCACCTCGCGGCCGCGGGTATCAGCGATGCGGCCGATCTGGGTCGAGCCCAGATAGGCGAACGGCGACAGAAGATCGAAATAGAACTCGATGGGCTCGGGCACGGCGGGCTTGCTCCGGGAGAGACGGAGGCCCGCATGGTAGCGGCAGAGCGGCCGGTGCGACAGGTGCGCGCTGAAGTGGCGCTGGCGCGCCCTCAGCGGATATCCAGGGTCACGGCCGCACGGCGGATTGCGCCTCGCGCGGGCTTCCGGCGCCGGCGCTGTTGAGGAACAGGTTCAGGAGCACCGCGACCACGGCCGTGAGCAGGATCGTGTTGCCGGTGAGGAACCCGAGCTGCGGCGGCAGCTTGGCGAGCAATGTGGGCGTCAGCACCGGCGCCAGGCCGATGCCGAGGCTGAGCGCCACCAGGATCGCGTTGCCGGTCCGCTCGAACGGTGCGGCACCCACCATGCGGATTCCCTGCAACGTGATGAGGCCGAACATCATGAGGCCGGCGCCGCCGATGATCGGGTCCGGCACCGCCTCGAACAGCGCCGACACCTTCGGAAACAAGCTGAGCACGACCATCAGCACGCCCGCGGCCGCGACCACCCAGCGGCTGATCACGCCCGTGATCTCGAGCACGCCGACATTGCCGAGATAGACCGCGTACGGGAACGAGTTGAATACGCCGCCGATCAGGGTGGCGAGGCCGGAGGCGAGCAGGCCGCGCTCCACCGTGTCTTCGTCGACCGGCTTCTTGATGATCCCTTCGACCGAGGCGAAGCTGCTGACCGTCTCGACCATGGCGACTATGCCGATGACGAGCATCAGGAGCGTCGGGCCCAGCGCAAACTGCGGCAGGCCGAAATGGAACGGCATCACCACCGCGAGCGGTGCCGCGGCCGCGGCCTTGGCGAAGCTCACCTTGCCGAGGAGGGCCGCCGCCGCGGTCATGGCCACCATCGCGATCAGGAGGGACGCGCTGCGCAAGAGTCCCGTCCCGGTGCGATAGAGCAGGACGACCACGATCAGGGTGCCGAACGACAGTGCGAGGGTGGCGGGGTCGCCGAAATTCGGGTCGACCGGCGAGAAGCCGCCCATCTGCTTGAGCGAGATGTTGATCAGGTTGATGCCGATCGCGATCAGGATCACCCCGATGACGATGCGCGGGAACAGGCGCAGGAGCTTCACCGCGTAGGGTGCGGCGATCATCGACAGGAGCCCGGTGACGATGACGGCGCCGTAGACGACGGGAAGGCCGTAGCCTTTGCCCGTCGAGATCACGACCGGGATGGCGAACGTCGCCAGGCCCTGGACGGTCGGCAGTTTGGCGCCGAATTTCCACACGCCGACGGACTGCAGCAGGGTCGCGATGCCGCAGGTGAAGAGATCGGCGCTGATCAGGTAGATGATGTCCTCGGGGCTGAGGCCGAGCGCGCGCCCGGCGACGATCGGCAGCAATACGCCGCTGCCGTAGAACACCAGCACGTGCTGGATGGCGAACAGCACCGTCGTCGCCGCCGGCGGCCGCCGGTCCACCGGATGGAGGGCGGCATCGCCCTCGAGTGTCGCCGCGCTCATGTGATCCCCCTTCGTCGCCCCTGATCAGTAGATGTCGAACTCCAGATGCGGCATCGGCACCGGCTTGACCGGCTGCGGCCGCGGCAGCACGCCGTCGTTCCAGTCCTTGAATGCGGCCTTCAGCCCGTCGAAGACCTCGGGATGCGAGGTGCTGAAATCCGCGTATTCCCGGATGTCGCGCACGAGGTTGAACAGGTATTCGCGGCCCGTGTCGAGGTTGCGGAAGTATTTCCACGGGCCGCGGCGGGCGGCGTCGGCGCGCACGGTGCGCCAGAAGAGCGTACGCTCATAGGCGGCGCGCGCGCCGGTCAGCACCGGCATCAGGTCCTCGCCGTCGGGCGGAAAGCGCTCGTCGGCGCGTGTACCCGCCAGGGCCAGGAACGTCGCCGTCCAGTCCATGGTGATCGCCATCTGCGGCGACACCTGCCTGGGCGGAATCTTGCCGGGCCAGCGCGCGATCCCCGGCACGCGGATGCCGCCCTCGCGCAGCAGCCGGATGTGGCCGGTCAGGGGGTAGTGATAGGAGTAGCGCTCGCCGCCGTTGTCGCTCGTGAACACGATGAGCGTGCGGCCGTCGAGTCTGTGCTCGGCCAGGGTCGCGAGCACCCGGCCGACGCCGTCGTCCAGCGCCCGCATCATGGCGGCGAAGATCGCCGGAGAGCCGCCGCCGGTCGTGGCGATCCGGTCGTGCAGCTCGTCTTCCTGGTAGTCGGCCTCCCACGGCCAGTGCGGGGCGGTGTAGTGCAGCGACAGGTAAAAGGGCTCCTGGCGGTGGCGCGCGATGAACGCGCAGGCTCTGTCGGTCAGCGCGTGCGTGAGATAGCCGCTCTGGTCTGCGGCCGCTTCGCCGTCGCGCGCCAGGTAGCGGCCCTCTTCGTCGCGATAGCTGAAATAGCCGGCCCCGCTGCCCGACAGTCCGAAATACTCATCGAAGCCGCTCTTGAGCGGGCTGAAGCGGGGTGGCTCGCCGCAATGCCATTTGCCGATCAGGGCCGTCTTGTAGCCGGCCTGCCCCAGCAGGCGGGGGAGCGCGGGGAACTCCGGCTCGAGCCCGATCTCCAGTCCATGGAAGCGCGGCAGGATCGGCTCGGGCAGACCCGCCGGATGGCGGGCCGGGTAACGGCCGGTCATCAGGGCGATGCGGGTGGGGGAGCAGGTGGCCGAGCCCGAATAGCAGTCGGTGAGCCGCACGCCCTCGGCCGCCAGCCGGTCGATCTGCGGCGTCGTGTAGTCCGGCCGGCCGTAGCAGGAGAGATCGCCCCAGCCGAGATCGTCGGCGAGGATGAAGATGAGGTTGGGCGGGCGGTCGGGCATGGCGCACCGCCAGGATCAGGCACGACTCCGGCCGCTGCCAATGCGTGGATCGATATATGGGATATAGTCGGTTCGGTATATCGGAGCGGAGCGTCAATGGCTCGCGAGCTCAAACAGACGAGGCCGTCGGTGTCGGCCGTCCCCGACCTCCGTCATGTCGACCTGCATCTGATCCGGGTGCTGCGCACCTTGCTAGTCGAGCGCAGCGTCTCGCGCGCGGCGCGCAAGCTGGGCCAGGGCCAGCCGCAGGTGAGCGCCGCGTTGCGCCGCCTGCGCGAGCTCACGGGCGATGCGCTGCTGATCCGCAGCCAGCGCGGCATGACTCCGACCGAGTACGGCCAGTCCTTGATCGAGCCCGCGACCCGCCTCATCGCGGAATTCCAGACCCTGTTCGCGAGCCGCGCGCCCTTCGACCCCCGGCGGACGACGCGGACGTTCACGGTGGCCTTGCCGGACTACATCGCGGCGCCTCTGCTCGGTGCGCTGGTCGCCGAGCTCCGGAGCACGGCCCCGCTCGCCAGGCTCGCCATCCGGCCGCTCACCAGCGATGCGCAGGCGGCCGAGATGCTGGAGGCGGGCGAGGCGGACCTCGTGATCGAATCGAACGTCATCCGCTCCGGTCACGTGCGCTTCGCCGTGCTGTTCGAAGATACGGTGGCGAGTGTCGCGAGCGCCGCCGCGGTTGGCGCGGCAGCGCCGATGGAGGTGGCGGATTATCTCAAGCTCGCGCACATCGCAGCATCCCCCGGCTCGGGGACCAGGCCCGGCTTCGTCGACCGGGTGCTGGCGAAGAAGGGCCTCTCCCGCAACATCCAGGCGTGGGTTCCCTACCTCAACACGCTGCCCGAGATACTGGCCAAGACCGACCTCGTGTTCACGACCAGCCGGCATCTCGCCGTCTACATCGCCGCGTCAGGCCCGCGGCTCGTCACGTTCACCCCGCCCGTGGCCTTTCCCAAGATCCGCTATTACCAAATGTGGCACAACAAGACGCACACCAACCCGGACCATCGCTGGCTGCGGGCGCTGGTCCAGGCGGTGGCCAGGCGCGAGGTGGGGCAGCGACACGCGGAAGACCGGCCGCGTTGATGCATTCTGTACGGTTCTGCACAGCTCGTGGTGGGCGGGCAGAGCGGCGTCACGCTGCACAAGCTGCGGGACGAATGGAGCCGCGAGACTAGACGTGTGATCCATTCAATCCGAAGCAGAGCTTGCAAGATGACCGGTTGCGAGGGCTCAGGCTTGGTGCAGCGGCGCGGGCGAGCGGTCGCACGCGGCCGTGAGCTGCTGGACCAACCTCGCCATCAGCTCCGCCTTCGTCGACTGCGCCGCCGGCGCATCCCACAGGTTGCGGAACTCGTGCGGATCCTCCGCCAGGTCGTAGAGCTCGCCCCAGGCATGGCCGAGGAACACGGAGAGTCGCCAGTGCTCCGTCACCAGGGTGCGCTCGCGCGGCCGCGGACCGAGGCCTGCGACCACGCGCTGGTTCTCGTCCTCGATGAGCATCTCGGCGCGGTGCGGGCTCGCGGGCTCGCGCAGCACGCCGGCAAAGCTGCGCCCCTGCAGCCCGTTGAACGGCCGGAGGCGGGTCCGGTCCAGGATCGTCGCCGCCACGTCGATCGTGCCGGCAAGGGCCCGGGTCACGGCGCCGGGGGCCCCGGCTTCCGGATCGGACCAGATGAACGGGACGCGCAGCAGTTCGTCGTAATGCGCCAGTCCCTTGAGCAGCAGCTTATGATCGCCCAGATGCTCGCCATGGTCGCTGGTGAAGATCACGATCGTGGTGTCGGCAAGCCCGCTCGCCGCGAGCGCCTCCGTCATGCGTCCGACCGCCGCGTCGATGAACGAGATCGACCCGCAGGTCAGCGCCCGCGCCTCGAGCGCTTCCTTGAGGCCGATCCCGTGCGCCATGATGTGATCGGTCACCTTGTCGCCGCGCTCATGGGCGGCGATCAGCTCGGCCACGTGCGGCGGGGGCCGCCAGTCGTTCGCCTGGAACGCCGCCGGCCGCGGCATGTCGGCGGGCGCGTACATGTCCCAGTATCGGCCGGGCGGCGTGAACGGGTGATGCGGATCGGGGAACGACGCCATGAGGAAGAACGGCCGGCCGCGGTCGGTTCTCGCGTGGTGCGCGAGCCAGGCCTCGACGCGCTCGGCGATATAGGCGGAGTGGTGCAGCTCTTCGGGAACGGCAGTGCGCCACGCCTGCGGCACCGTATACGTGTTGCCCGGCAGCTGGTTCTTCTCGCCGATGAGCGAGTCGGCAGCGGGGTGGCGGCTGCGCAGCCACTGGCGGTAGTTTCCGCTGACGTCGTCGCCATGCCCCTTGCACAGCTCCACGTGCTCGAAGCCGTAGAACGGCGTGTCGACCCGGGCGTCCGGTGACGCCCAGCGCTGCGGCAGCTCCTGGTCGTAGGCGCCGTCCGCGTACGGGCGTCTTCTGGCCTCGCGCAGATCCTCTGGCGGCGGGTCGTAGCCTTCGGGCACCGGCTCCGCTTTGGAGAGAGGCGGGCGGCCGGTCTGGGTCTGCAGGTGGCTTTTGCCGATCAGCGCGGTCCGATAGCCCGCCGCCCGCAGCAGTTCCACGAACGTTACCGCAGCGCACGACAGCGGGATGCCGTTGTGCCGCACCCCGTGCACCGACGGCAGGCGCCCGGTCATCAGCGTCGCCCGGTTCGGCATGCACACCGGCGTCGACACGTAGAAGCGCTCGAAGCGGACCCCCGCCTCGGCGATTCGGTCGATGTTGGGCGTCTTGAGGACCGGATGCCCGGCGCAGCCGAGGTGGTCGGCGCGCTGCTGGTCCGTGATGATGAGCAGGATGTTGGGGCGCTCAGCCATGATGGGCGCCTCGTGCTGCGGCCCCGGCCGGCTTCGCAGCGCCCGCGCGTGCGGCCGGCTGCGGCGGGGCGGATTGGAGCATCGAGACGTAGGCGACCATGCGGCGGCAGAACTCCCGGATCAGCGGACGGCCGCCCATATCATCCCTGTGCCAGATCGACAATGTCCGGCTGGGCATCTCGCCGCGGTAGCGCAGCCGGACGAATCGCCGCCCGTCGCACAGATGGCTCATGACGAATTCGGGCAGGGCGGCCACATACTGGCCGGTGGACAGCAGGTGCAGCGCCATCGCCACGTCGCCGGACAGCTCGATGGTCAGGCCGTCCGCCCGGTCCGCGACGGTCGGCTCGAGCGTGGCGCGATGCGCCCGGAACGCGCCGACCGTGATGTGCCGGCAGCGGGCGATGTCCCGCGCGCCGACCGTCTTCTGGCGCGCGAGCGGGTGCCGGGCGCCGGCGAAATAGGCGCGCCGGTCCTCGAACAGCGCGACCTGGCGCAGCCCTTCCTTGGGAAAATTCGGATCGATCTGTACGATCGCCGCGTCCAGCTCGCGCGAGCGCACCCGGTCGATCAGGCGGTCGGCGCGCTCGACGTCGATGCGCAGCGCCACATTCCAGCCGTCGCGCGCGACATGCTCGAGGAATTTCGCCATCAGGGAATGCGCCAGCATGGTGCCGGCCCCGATGCGCAGGCGGCCGTCGAGGCCGCCCTTCCAGTGGCGGAGATCGAGCTCCGCCTGCTGCAGGGCGTCCCGGATCGAGCGTCCCTCGCGCGCGAGCGCGGCGCCGATCGTCGTCGGCGTCACGCCATGGCGGCCGCGCCGCAGCACGGGCGCTCCGACCCGTGTTTCGAGGCTGCGGATGTTCCGGCTCAGGGTCGGCTGCGACACGCCCAGCGAGGTCGCCGCCACCGACAGCGAACCCAGATCGATGATCTCGGCCAGTTGACGCAGATAGCGCGGGTCCATGGCTCCTCCGGCCAGATATTCAGAAATGAATGGAACACCTCTTTAATTGGGTTTGTAAACGCCCGTCGGCTTGGCCATCATCGGACACCTGAGACGGGAGGAGACCCATGGCCGAGATTTCGGTTCAGCCGCGCAGCAAGAGCTCGCCCCTCACGATTCGCCGCCTGGGCAAGTACCTGGGCGCCGAGGTGACCGGTGTCGACTTGTCGCGGCCGCTGGACGCCGGCACGGTCGAGGAGATCCGGCTGGCGCATGCCGAGTACGGCGTGCTGGTGTTCCCGAACCAGAAGATCTCGTCGGACGACCTCAAGCGCTTTGGGCGGTATTTCGGCGAGCTGACCGTCCATCCGTTCTCGACCAACGACGAAGAGCAGCCGGAGCTGATCGTCTACGACAACAAGGAGGGCAATCCGCCGCCCGCGACCGACGTCTGGCACTCGGACGAGACGTTCCGCGAATGCCCGCCCATGGGCACGATGCTGTGCTCCAAGATCATTCCGGAGATCGGCGGCGATACGTGCTTCTGCAGCATGGAGGCGGCCTACGAGGGGCTGTCGGACCGCATGCAGAAATTCATCGAGGGCATGGAGGCGATCCACGACTTCATCCCGTTCAAGCGCCTGTTCCCGGAGACGCCGGAGGGACAGCGCCGCCTTCACATGTACGAGGAGAAGTTCCCGCCCATGGTGCATCCGGTCGTGCGCGTGCATCCGGTCACCGGCCGCAAGTCGCTCTACGTGAACCCGGGCAAATTCACGGTCGCGATCAAGGGCATGGAGCCTGGCGAGAGCCGCAACCTGCTCGACCAGCTCGGCAAGACGGTCCACACGCTCGAGTACCAGTATCGGCATCGCTGGGTCCCGGATACGGTCGTGTTCTGGGACAACCGCTCGGTCCAGCATGCGGCCGTGCACGACTACTATCCGCAACGGCGCAAGATGGATCGCGTCACCATCAAGGGGGACCGTCCGTTCGGCACCGGGGCCAAGGCCGACCCGGCGGAGCTTCATCGCCGCAAGGTCCCGTCGCTGCTGTCCTTCCCCAACCGGCCCAAGCGCCAGCACGAGCGCGGTTGATGGACATCGCCCTCCAGCGAAAAGACAGGCCGAGGCGGACGACGGCGTGAAAGTGCGCGCGTGAGAGTGGGGGCGCTTGTTCTGGCGGCCGGCCTGCTGTTGTCGGCAGGTCTGGCTGCGCCGGTGCGGGCCGACGACTATCCCTCGCGCCCGGTGAAGATCATCGTGCCGCTGGCCCCCGGCGGGCCGATCGACACGGTCGCGCGCAGCGTCGCACAGACGCTCTCGGAGCGCCTCAATGAATCGTTCGTCGTGGAAAACCGCCCTGGCGCCGGCGGCAATATCGGCATCCAGGCGGCGATCGCGGCCAGGCCGGACGGCTATACGCTGCTCGTCGCGGCGGGCTCGATGGTCACGGTCAATGCGCTCCTGTATCGCAAGCCGCCCTTCGATCCGCTCAAGGATTTGCAGCCGCTCTCGATATTGACGGTCTCCAGCCAGATGCTGGTCGTCCACCCGTCGCTGCCGGTCGCCTCGCTCAAGGAACTCGTGGCTTACGCACGAAAGGGGCGCCTGGACTACGCCACGTCGGGCAACGGGAGTCCGTCCCATCTGGCCATGGAGTACCTGCGGCTTCTCGCCAATTTTCCGGCGACCCCGGTTCCCTATCGCGGGCTTTCGGCGCTGATGATTGACCTCCTGTCCGGGCAGGTGAAGACGGGGTTCGTTGCGACATCCGGCGTTCTTCCCTATCTCCGCGAAGGCAAATTGCGCGGCATCGCGATCTCCAGCGCGCAGCGTTCGCCGCTCGCCGAGGACGTGCCGACCGTGGCCGAATCGGGTTATCCCGAGTTCGAGTTCGACAGCTACGTCGTCATGCTGGCGCCCGCGCCTCTCCCGGCCGACCTCGCCGCTCGCCTCGAGAGCGAGATCCGCCGCGCGGTGACCTTGCCCGAGTTCGAACAGAAATATCGGGCCCGCGACGTGGTCCCCGTCGGCAACACCGGGGCCGAGGCCAAGGCGTGGATGGTGCGGGAGACGGCCCGCTGGGCCAAAGTGGTCAAGGCGGCGCACATCCACGCGGACTGAATCGGCCGCCGGCCGCCGGGGCCCCCGGGCGCGATCGCGTCGTCGGCGAAAGCGAAACCGGCGGCGGCGCGCGTCAAGTCGCGTGCCGCGCCACCACCTCGAGGAACGCGGCCCCGTATTTCTTGAGCTTCGTCTGCCCGATGCCGTGGATGTCGTGCATCTCTTCGAGCGTCTTCGGCCGCAGGGCGGCCAGCTCCAGCAAGGTGCGGTCGGTGAAGACGACATAGGCGGGCTGGCCGATCCGCCGCGCGATGTCGCGCCGCAGCTCCTTCAGGGAGGTCAGCAGCGCGAACTCCACTTCGTGGTCGGCGGCGGTCCCGCCCGCGGGCGCGGCCGCCGGGCCTTTGCTCCGGCGCGCGGCACCGGCAGCTCGCACCGCGGCACGCTCCCGGCGCAGCTCGACCCGTTCGGCGCCGCGCAGGATCGCAGCCCCGCTCTCGGTCACCGTCCAGCTCGCATACTCGCCGAGCTCGAGGGAGATGGTGCCCGCCGCGTAGAGCTGGCGGAAGATCGACCGCCAGTCGTCGGCGCTGCGCCCGCGGCCGACGCCGAAGGTCGGCAGTGCGTCATGGCCGTTGCGGCGCACCGCCTCGCTCGCATTACCCAGCAGCACGTCGATCAGGTGCTCGGTGCCGAAGCGCTCGCCGGTGCGCAGGATCGCCGACATCGCCTTCTGCGCCTCGACCGTGCCGTCGAACAGTTCCGCCCCCTCGAGGCAGAGGTCGCAGTTTCCGCAACGGCCCGAGCGCTCCTCGAAATAGGCCAAGAGGCTCTGGCGCCGGCAGTGCTGGGCCTCGCACAGCGCCAGAAGGGCCGCGAATTTCTGCCGCTCGATCCGCTTGCGTGCCTCGGGGGCCCCGCTCTCCTCGATCTGCTGGCGCCTGAGGCGCATGTCGTCGAGGCCGTACAGCGTCAAGGTGTCGGCCGGCAGGCCGTCGCGCCCGGCGCGGCCGATCTCCTGGTAATAGGCTTCGACGTTCTGCGGCAGGTCGGCGTGGCCGACGAAGCGGACATCCGGCTTGTCGATGCCCATGCCGAAGGCGACGGTCGCCACGATCACGACCCCGTCGTCCTGCAGGAACGAATCCTGGTGCGCGTTGCGCGTCTCGGCGTCGAGGCCGGCGTGGTAGGGCAGCGCATTGTGCCCCGCAGCACTCAGGGCGGCCGCCAGGGTCTCGGTGCGCCGGCGCGAGGCGCAGTAGATGATGCCGCTCTCGCCGCGGTGGGCGCGTGCGAACTCCAGCATCTGCCGGCGCGCATTCGCCTTCGGCCGCATCGCGAGCCGGAGGTTCGGCCGGTCGAACGAGCGCAGGAAGATGCGCGGTGCTGATGCGAACAGCTTCTGGGCGATCTCCTCGCGGGTCGGCGCGTCGGCGGTCGCGGTGAGCGCGATCGTCTGCACCCCGCCGAGGTCGCGGGCGAGCTTGCCGAGCGACAGGTACTCGGGCCGGAAATCGTGGCCCCATTGCGAGACGCAATGCGCCTCGTCGATCGCGAGCAGCGACACGCCGGCCGTGCGCAGGAGGGCGGCCGTGTCGGCGCGCACCAGCCGCTCGGGCGCCACGTAGAGGAGGCGCAACGCCCCCGCGCGCAGCTTCGCGTGCACGCGGCTGTTCTCCTCGAGATCGTTGCTCGAGTTGAGGGTGGCGGCCTCCACGCCGCATTCGCGCAGCTGCCCGACCTGGTCGCGCATCAGGGAGATCAGCGGCGAGACGACCACCGTCAGCCCCGGGCGCACCAGGGCCGGAAGCTGGTAGCACAGCGACTTGCCGGCCCCGGTCGGCATCACCGCCAGCACGTCGTGCCCGCCGAGCACGGCGCTCACGACCTCCTCCTGCCCCGGACGAAAGCCCGCGAACCCGAACACCCGTTCGAGGCAGGCGCGCGCTTCGGCGAGGAGGTCGGGGACGGGCGGGGAGGTCATGACGGAGGAGAAGTCAGAACGCGCGCGCGACGCCACTGTCTCATATGGTACTTCTCAAGCGCCGCAACATTTTTTGTATTTTTTGCCGCTTCGGCACGGACACGGGCTATTCCGTCCTACCTTACTCTTTCGACGCGCCTGCAAATCCGACAGCTTGCCTGGTGCCGGCATGCTAGCAGTTAAGGCATCGAACTCCGCATCTCTCCGCCACTTGCCGCGCAGGTTTAGCCCAAATCTGACGGCAGCATCGGGGCTGATACATAGTCCAAACCAGCTATTTGCTCTATGACTATATTTTCGTAACTCGCAGTGTCTTTGTAAGAGGGGGCCAGCGACAGAGGGCAGGTCCTGGTTGCAATGGACAGTGAGGCCTGTCCGACCGTCACCGATGCCGATAGTGAAGTCGTGGTTCTTTCCGTCGCGTTGCGTTAGAGCCGCGACACGCCTAATTCCTCTGCTGGCGTCGCGGACAGTATCTTCTCCAAGAGTCAAAAGCATAAATCCGAGATCGAGTGTTGCGCCCTCTGGCCGACTTTCAATCTCACGAAT
>DATJPD010000220.1:0-5053 GCA_035506575.1 Alphaproteobacteria bacterium | reverse complement strand
AATGAAAGCTCACACCTAGGGCATCAGCCGGTTGCCGCCGCGGCAACCTTGGCGAATATGCGGGCGTGATTGCCGCCGACGATCTTGGCCGTCTCGGCAACCGAGAAGCCGCTGGCCAATAGCGCCTCCACGACCCGCGGGTAATCGGCGTAGGTGTCGAATATCTCCTTGATGCCGCCTTCCATATCGGTGCCGATACCGACATGGTCGATGCCGACGACATCGGCCATGGCACGGATGCCCCTTGCCCATGCCGCCATGTCCGCAAACACGAAGCCGGCGGGCCACACGCCGATCACGCCGTCGGTTTGCGCAATGGCCAGCGCGTGCACCTCGCCGACGAACCGGCTGTTCCGTGGGCCTCCCGCCACCCTCAGGCTGGTGTGAGACAGAATGAGCGGGGTCTTCGAGACCGCGGCCGCGCGGATCGTGGTGGCCTCGCTCGCGTGCGCGAGGTCGACGATGATGCCCAGCCGGTTGCATTCCGCGATCACCGCGGCGCCGAACTCGGTGAGCCCGTTATGGACCGCAGGCTCGGTCTGAATGTCGCCGAGCTCGTTGACGCGATAATGCACGAGCTGCAGGTGGCGCAGGCCGAAATCGAACGCTTCCTTGACCCGCTCGATCCGGCCCTCGAGGAAATCGGCGCCCTCGGCGGCAAGGATCAATCCCGCCGTGTCCGACCCCGGCGCAGGCACGTCCTGCGGCGTACGCACCAGCCGGAATCCCTGGTCGCGCACCATGCTGAGGACCACGATGAACTGCCCGTTGGTATCGGCATAGAGCTCGCCCGGCCGGGGCTGGCGGAACGCCGCGATCCGGCCGCCGGTGCTCGAGATGACCGACCGGTCGGCGACGACCGCCATGGTGACGATGCCGAAGCGGCCCCGTTTCATACGGTCGGCGACATTGAACGGGCTGGCGCTGCGCGTGTTCACGATCCGCCCGCCGGCATGGGAGTGCAGGTCGACGGCCGTGGCGCTCGCCATGACTTCCGCCACGCGCGGATCGGCGGCCTGCCCGGACGAGCGGGAGATTGCGCCCAGGCTCGACAGCGCGACACCGGCGCCGCCGGCGATCCGAAAAAACCGCCGGCGTCCCCCCGGCGAAGGCGTGGCACGCATGTGCCTAGCTTCCCGCCGTGCGATCCCAGATCTCCCGCGCCAGAGCCGCGATCTCATGGGCTGCCGCAGACGACGGCTCGGCTTCCGAAACGCCGTGCCCGGTCGCCATCGTCTCGGCAAAGGCGACGCGGTTGCCGAGGGTCGAGCGCGCGACACCGATGTCGAACGCCGCCAATTTCGTCACCATCTCGTCGGCAAGCCGCGAGCGCGCGGGCATGCGGTTCACGACGAGCATCACCGGCCGGCGCTCCGACCACGCGAGCTCGAGCGTCGGCTGGGTGGCCCACAAATCCATGGGCGAAGGCTGCACCGGCACGATCACGAGGCTCGAGGCGCGCACCGCGATACGCGCTTCGGTCTCGGCGTGCGGCGGCGAATCGATCAGCACGAGGTCGTGGTCGCGGGCGAGCCGCTCCGCCTCGGCCGCCAGGCGCCAGCCGGTGATCTGCGAAAACGTGAAGCCGAGCTCGTCGCCGTTGCGCTCGGCCTTGCGCTGCTTCGCCCACAGGCTGAGGCTGCCTTGCGGATCGATATCGATGAGCGCCATGCGCCGGCCCTGGCCGCTCCACGATACCGCGAGATGCGCCACCAAGGTCGTCTTACCGGCCCCGCCCTTCTGCTGAGCCACGGTGAGAATTCGGCCGGTCAAAACTTTTCTCCGGTGTTGCTGGCGCGCCTCCCAATCCTGGCATACTCGCGATGCGTTGGACACTATCGCGAGGCGCCCCGCGGGGGACCTCGACGTTCGGCGGATTGCGACCGAAGATCCAGGGGCGTACGGTCCGTGCCGTGGCCGCTCTGCGGTCACGTAAAAGCCGCCGCAACTCTTTGCGGTGACTGCGGTTCCTTTCGCCTCCGCGGACGTTTGGAAACCGCTGCAAAACCGGAGCCGCCACTTTAGGGTGGCGGCTCTTTTAATTTGCGCCCCTTTCAATTTGAGGCCGGCGTTGCTAGCACGGGGCCATGGCGATCCGCGTCAGCCCCATCAAAGCCGGCCGAGCCGCGATCGCGCGTGCGGCGCGACTCTTGCGCGCCGGCCGGCTCGTCGCCTTTCCAACCGAGACGGTCTACGGCCTCGGCGCCGACGCGACGTCCGACCGCGGCGTCGCCGCGATCTATGCCGCCAAGCGCCGGCCGCGCCACAATCCGCTGATCATCCACGTGCCCGATCTGCGCGCGGCACGGCGGCTGGTCCAGTTCGATGACCGGGCATTGCGGCTCGCCCGCCGCTTCTGGCCCGGACCGCTGACCCTCGTGCTGCGGCGCCGGCCCGGAACTCGCCTGTCGCGCCTGATCGGCCCCGCGCTGCCGACCGTGGCGGTGCGCGTCCCGGACAACCCGACAGCACTCGCGCTGTTGCGCGCCACCCGGCGGCCGCTCGCCGCCCCCAGCGCCAACCGGTCGGGCGCGGTCAGTCCGACGCGCGCGGTGCACGTGCGCGGCTCGCTCGGCGGCCGTGTCGCGATGGTGCTCGACGGCGGGCCCAGCCGCATCGGCGTCGAGTCCACCGTGCTCGACCTCTCCGGACCGACGGCACGCCTGTTGCGGCCCGGCGGCGCCTCACTGGAACGCCTGCGCGCGATCGTCCCGCAGATCGAGACGGCGCCTGCGAACTCGAAGCACCTCGCCTCGCCCGGCCTGCTTCCCAGCCACTACGCGCCCCGTCTGCCGGTGCGCCCGGATGCCGCCGCCCCCAGGCCCGGTGAGGCCTATCTCGCGTTCGGGCCAACACCTGCGGCACCCGCCGGTGTCACCCTCAACCTAAGCCCGTCCGCCGATCTTGCCGAGGCCGCCGCCAATCTGTTCGCGATGCTGCAGGCGTTGGACCGGCCGGAGTTCACGGCCATCGCGGTGGCGCCGATCCCGGCCGAGGGACTGGGGCTTGCGATCAATGACCGGCTCCGACGAGCGGCTGCAGCGCGTTAGCACCGCACGTCTGCGGCAATACTAAAGCCTCTTACGCGGTTTTAAGGACGTTTGCGGGCGAATTCCGCGTCCGCAGCAAGTCCCCACGCGAAATCAGTAAAGACGGGTTAGATGTCTTTATGGGTGCTTTAAGGTTTTCAACGTACCAAAGCCGGGAAGATACAGAACAAAGTCCGCGCCCGCGGACCCGGATGTATGCAGAAGGCACCCCCATCATCGGTTTCGACGCTGTCGCGCGCCGGCACGAGCCGCCTGAGCTGGATCGCGTTCGGCGCGGCCGCGATTGCCGCGCTCGCCATGAGCCTCGCTGTCCTGCTGAAGGTCGAGCGTGACGCACAGCTCGATGAGGTCGGCCGCACGGCGGACAAGCTGGCGCTAGCGCTCGACCGCCACGTGGAAGCGACGTTCGACCTCGTCGATGGCACCCTGCGCTCGGCCCAGCGGCAACTCGAACGACTGGCGACAAGCGGCCCGATGACGGATGACGCGGTCAAAGCCATCCTTCAAGACAACGCGGACGGACGGGCCGCCATCCACAGTATGAGCGTCCGGAACGCCAACGGCGTGCTGACCGACATCACTCTGCTCGCCCAGTCGCCTCGCGTTGACACCTCGCAGAGCGACTACTTCCTCGCTCATCGGGACAGCAGCCTCGTGGGTGCGTTCGTCGGAACACCCATCCGGAGCATCGTCACCGGCGAGTGGATGATCCCGATCTCGCGCCGGTTAAACGGGCCGGACGGACAATTCGCGGGCGTGGTCGTCGCCACCGTCCCCGTCGATTTCTTCTCGGATTTCTTCAAATCGCTGCAGATCGGCTCGCAAGGGCTCCTGGATATATTCCGGGCCGACGGCACGACATTGGTGCGCGAACCGTCCGACAACCTCATCGGCGTGCGGATCGCCGGCAGCGTCCTGTTCGACAAGCATGTCCGCGAAGCCCCCATCGGCCGGTTCCGCACGGTCGCGGTCACCGACGGCATCGAACGCATATTCGCCTACCGGGCGCTGTCGCACCTGCCGCTGGTGGTGACGATCGCCGTGTCGGTCGACGAGGCGCTGGCGCCGTGGCGGGCGCGCGTTCGCCTCTATGTCGGCATCTGGCTTCTCTGCGCGCTGGTCCTGTCCGCGTTCACGGTCCTGATGATGCGCCAGGCGGCACGCGAGGATGCGGCCCATCGCGCCGCGGCGGACGTCGATCAACGCTTCCGCCGCCTCGTCGCCAACGTCCCCGGCGTCGTGTTCCAGCGGGTGCTCAAAAGCGACGGCAAGGTCGCCTACAACTTTGTCAGCGGCCGCGTGCAAGAGATCTTCGGCTATACGCCCGCCGCGATCATGAAGGACCCCGGCGTGGTCCTGGACCAGGTCGACGATGCGCGGTACCGGATCCAACTGGGGGCATCTGCCGAAGACCTGACAACGCTCACGTTGGAACACCAGGTGCGGGATGCGTGGGGGAAAACGCGCTGGATGCGCACGATGTCCACGCCGAGCCGACTGCCGAACGGCGACGTCATCTGGGACGGCGTCGCGATCGACATCACCGACCGCAAGGAGATGGAAATCGCGCTCAAGGCGAGCCAGGCCGCAGCCGAGCGCGCGCACACGTTCCTCACCGATGCGATCGAGAGCATCAGCGGCGGCTTCGTGCTGTACGATGCCGACGACCGCCTGGTCCTGATGAACCGCGTGGCCCGGGAATGGCACCCCGAGTTCAAGTCGGTCGCGGTTCCGGGATCGCGTTATGAAGACCTGATCCGCGCCGCGGCCAGGAGCGGCGTCATCGTCGGAACCGGCGATGACATCGAGCAGATGGTGAACGAGCGCCTGGCCTTGCACCGCAAGGCGTTCGGCCAGCCGATCGAGCGCCGCGTGGACGGCCGCTGGTATCAAGTCACCGAATACCCGACCAGCAACGGTGGCGTCGTAGTGATGCGCACCGACGTGACGGCACTCAAGGAGGTGAATGTCCGTCTCGAGGAGGCGCGCATCCTCGCCGACGA
>DATJPD010000219.1:0-66356 GCA_035506575.1 Alphaproteobacteria bacterium | reverse complement strand
GCCCATTCGCCAGGCGGCTCGAGGACGATCGCCTTGTCGAAGCTGCGATCTCCCCTTCGCGGGCGGTGCGCCGGCGACACAGCCGCCTCGGCTCCGGCGTCGAGTGCAGCGAGGCAGCGATTCATCTGCACGGCCAGGCTGCCCACCGAGCCTTCCTGCATCACCGTCTCATGCTCGCCCGCGATGCCGTAGATGTCGATGGACGGCGTCACGCGCCGCAGGATCGGCAGCGAATCGCAGGCGTCGAAGCGCGGACCGGTGACGCGAAACGCGGCGATCTTGCGGTCGAACGGCCGCGGCCGGAACCGTACGAACTCGCGATAGCCGATCTGGTACATGCGCACGGCGCGCGGCGACAGCGCCCCGGTGACTTCGTTCGAAGGGTCGCCTTGCTCGCGAATGCCCATGCGTAGCAGGACGCGGTTCCACAGCTGCCGCAGTTTGCGGAGCAAGTAGGCGGGTGTTTCGCGAGACGGGAGCGCTGCGGCCTTCCGGAGCGCCCGCTCGATCAGGCTCCACTCATAGGCGAGCCGGTCGAGCATCGGCAGGTTGCGCTCGTGCATGTCGACGTCGATCAGCGCCAGCAGCTCGACCTCCTGGCCGCCGTCGCGCAGCCGGCAGGCCATCTCGTACGCCACGAGGCCCCCGAACGAATAGCCGCCGATCGCGTATGGCCCCTCGGGCTGGCGTCCGCGCAGCGCCGCCAGGTACGCCTCCGCCATCTCGGCGATCGTAGTGTGCGGCTCCTGGCGCGGATCTGCGCCGCGAGCCTGCAGGGCGTAGACCGGGCGCTCGGTGCGCAGGCGCGCCGCGAGCCCCTTCATCTCGACGATGTTGCCGAACACCCCATGGACGATGAAGAGCGGCCGTGCGGCGCTGCCAGGCTTGAGCTGCACGAGGTAGGAAAACCCGGGCTCCGCCCCCGACCGCAGGAGCTCGGCCAGGGCCGCCACCGTGGGCGCCTCGAACAGAGTGGCCAGCGGCAGGTCGCGCCCGGTGAGGCGCTTGATCTCCGCCGCGAGCAGGAAGGCGAGCAGCGAATGCCCGCCAAGCTCGAAGAAATTGTCGTGCACGCCGAGCTCGGGCACGCGGAGGAGATCCTTCCAGACGGCGACGAGGTTGCGCTCGAGCTCGTCGGCAGGCTCGCCGCCGGCCTTGAGCGCGGTGAGCGCCGGCGCGTCGGGAAGCCGCTTGCGGTCGACCTTCCCGTTGGGGGTCATCGGCAGCGCCGGCAGCGCGATGATCCGCGACGGCACCATGTAGCCCGGCAGACTCCGCTGCAGGACCTGCTGGAGGTCAGGAATGTCCCGGCCTGGTTCCGCCTTGCTGACGACGTAGGCCACCAGCGCCATCTCGCCCGACGCATCGGGAATGGCCCGGGCCGCCGCGGCAGCGACATCCGGATGGGCGGCGAGTGCTGCGTCCACTTCTTCGAGGCCGACCCGGAACCCGCGGATTTTCACCTGGTTGTCGGTGCGACCCAGGAACTCGAGCAGGCCGTCCGGCCGATAGCGGACGAGATCGCCGGTGCGATACAGCCGCTCGCCGCGCACGGCGGGCATGGAGCGGAACCTCTGCCCGGTCTGTGCCGGATCCCCGCGGTAGCCGCGGGCGAGGCCCACGCCTCCGATGTAAAGCTCGCCCGGCACGCCCGTCGGCACGGGATTTCCGTTCGCATCCAGCACGTACACGGAATTGTTCGCGAGCGGCCGGCCGATCGGCACCGGGCCCTCGTCGCCCGGCCGCACGTCATGCATCAGCGACCAGATGGTCGTCTCGGTGGGCCCGTACATGTTGCACAGCCGGCCGGCGCATTTGAGAAGCCGGGCCGCAAGCTCCGCCGGCAGGGCTTCTCCGCCGCACAGGATGGTGAGCGCCGGATCGCCGGCCCATCCGGCCGCCAGCAATCCGCGCCATGTCGCCGGCGTCGCCTGCATGATCGCAGGACGGGAGCTGCGGAACAGCGCAGCGAGCCGGGCCGGATCCACGGCCTCGTCGCGCGTGGCGACGATCGCCCGGCCGCCGGTGATGAGCGGCAGGAAGAGCTCGAGGGCGGCAATGTCGAAGGAAATCGTCGTGACGGCGAGGAGCCTCTCACCGCCGCCCAGGCGCAATTCATGCCCGACCGCCGTGAGCAGGTTCACGACCGAGCGATGACGGATCTCGACGCCCTTCGGTTTTCCCGTCGAACCCGACGTGTAGATCACGTAGGCGAGATCGTCAGGCTCGGCCGTCGGACCGTCAGCCACCAGGGCATCCTGGCCGGGGGCAATGTCATCGCAGGCGACAACAGGCGCCTCTCCCGCTGGAATGCGCCCCGCCAGCCTCCGCTCGGTCAATACGACGGCGGGACGCGCGTCTGCGATCAATTGCGCGAGGCGCGCCGGCGGCAGGTGCGGATCGAGCGGCAGGTAGGCGGCGCCGGCTTTGAGCACGGCGATCAACGCCGCGACCATCTCGAGCGACCGGTCGACAGCGCCCGCGACCAATGCGCCGCGGGCGGCACCGGCGCGGCGCAGATGCGCCGCCAGACGTGACGCATGCCGGTCGAGCTCGGCGTAGGTCCAGGTGCGGCCTCGGCACTCGACTGCGGGTGCCTCCGGCGTGCGGCGCGCTTGCGCCTCGATCAGGCCGTGTACGGTCGTCGAGGGGTAATCGCACGCGGCAGCTCTGCCGCCGCCGATCAGGCTCTGCACCTCGGTAGGCGTGAGCAAGGGCAAGGCCCCCAACGGGCAGTCCGCGTCTTCCGCCACGCCGGCGAGGAGCGTCGTCCAATGGTCGATCATGCGCCGGATGGCCGGCGCATCGAACAGGTCGGTGCTGTAGAGGAACCGCCCGACGATGCCGCCGTCGATCCGCTCTTCGAGCTCCAGATAGAGGTCGAATTTCGCGGCACCCACCGCCACGTCCATCTGCGTCAGGTCCCAGCCCTCGGGCAGCGAGGGTGCCGGAGGCTGGATCGAGAACAGGATGTCGAACAACGCGTGGCGTCCCGAGGCGCGGCGGGGCATGACCTCGCGCACGATCCGGTTGAACGGAACCGAACTCGCATCGAGAGCGCCGATGACGGTATCGCTCACCTGCGCGAGATACGCGCGGAACGGAACTTCGCCCGAAGGCCGCGTGCGCAGCGGCATGCTGTTGAGGAAATAACCGGCGACACGCTCCAGCTCCGGCCGCCGGCGCATGTCGGTGACGCCGCCGATCACGATGTCGTCCTGCCCGCTGTAGCGGTGCAGCAGGACCTTGAATGCGGCGAGCAGCGTGGCGTAGAGCGTGACACCTTCGCGCCGGCTGAGCGCCTTCAAGGCCGCGGCAACGCCGTCGGCCAGCGCAAATGTCTCCATGCCGCCGCGATAACTGGGCGACGCCGGGCGCGGGCGGCTGGTGGGCAGGCGCAGCACCGGCAGCTCGCCGGCCAGGGCCTGCCGCCAGTAGGCGAGCTCGCGCACCATTGGCTGGCTCGCCAGCTGCTGCTCCCGCCACACCGCGTAATCGCCGAACTGCAGCCCCGGTTCCGGCAGCCGCGGTGGTTCTCCACGGCACAGGGCCTGGTAAATCTCCACCAGCTCGGGGATGACCACGCGATAGATCGACACGCCGTCGAAGATGAGGTGGTGAATCGCGACATAGACGCGATGCATGTCCTCGGCGAGCCGGATGGCCGTTGCCCGCAGGAGCGGCGGCCGCGCCGGGTCGAGCGGCTTCCGCGCCTCCTCTTGGGCGATGCGCAACGCGGCCGCTTCGCGCTCGCCGGCGGGCAGCGCCGTCAGGTCGACCGCATCGAGCTTGACGTGCAGGGCGGGATGCACGATCTGGCTGAGCCTGCCGTCCCGCATCTCGAACGAGCTCCGCCACAACTCGAGCCGGTGTACGACCTCGTTGAGGCTTCGCTCGAAGATGGCGGGATCGAACGATCCCGTGCGATGGATCGTGAACGCCTCGTTGTAGAGCGGCACGTCGGGCGCCATTGCCGCATGGAGCCACACGTCCTGCTGCTCGGCGGAGATCGGCGGAATCGTTCCGGCCGGCCGAGGCTTGATGCGGTCCGGGGCGGTCCTGGCCGTTCTGGCCTGTCCCGCCAGCAGCCGGTCCAGCAGCTGGCGCTTGGCCGGCGACAGCTCCGGCCGCGCGCTCATGGCACCGACCCGCCGCGGAACGTGACCGGGAGTGCCGTCAGGCCGCGCAGGCCGAGATTCTGCCGCCACACCAAGGCTCCCGGCTCCAGGGCCAAATCCGGCAGCCGGCGAAGGAGTGTCGCGAACGCGATCTGGCCCTCGATGCGCGCGAGCGGCGCGCCAAAGCAGAAATGCGGGCCCCACCCGAACGCCAGATGGCGGTTGTTGGCGCGCGTGAGGTCCAGCCGGTCGGGGTCGTCGAAGCGCTCGGGGTCGCGGTTTCCGGCCGCCATGACCGCCATCACGGCCTGGCGCTTCTTGATGAGCTTACCGCCGAGCTGCAGGTCGTCGGGTGCTAGCCGCGCCGTATGCTGGCTCGGGCTTTCATAGCGCAGGAGCTCCTCCACCGCGGACTCGATGATGGAGGGGTCGTCGCGCAGCCGGCAGAGCTCGCGCGGCTGCCTCAGCAAGGTCAGCATGCCGTTGCCGATGAGATTGGTCGTCGTCTCCTGGCCGCCCACCATCGTGACGATGACGTTCGCGATCACCTCGTCCTCGCTGAGCCGCGATCCGTCGACCGTCGCCGTCATCAGGTGGCGGATCAGCCCTTGGCCGGTCGAGCCGGCCTGATCGCGCATGGCCGAGCGGAAATAGGCGATCATCTCGCCCACCGTGCGCAGCACGCGGCTGACCCGGTCCGGGTTGTGCTGGAAATTGCCGAGCATCTCCGCGAAATCGGCCGACCAGTCCTTCAGCTGGTCGTGGTCGCCCGGCGGCAGGCCCATCAGCTCGGCGGTCACGATCGCGGGCAGGGGCGCGGCGAAGTCGTTGACGATGTCCATCCGTCCCTGCGGCAGCACGCGCTCGACCAGGCTGTCCGCGATCTCCTGGATATGCGCGGTCAACGTCTCGACGCGTCGCGACATGAATGCGCTCGAGCAGAGTCCCCGCAGGCGCGTGTGGGCCGGCGCGTCCATGAACAACATCTGCCGCACCATGACCTGCGCCACAGGCTCGAGCGAGCCGAGGCCCATCGCCCGCAAATGGTCCGGGGTGGGCGTGCGGTCGGCGGAGAATTTGTGCAGGACCGTGAGCACGCCCGCGTAGCTGGTCACCACCCAGGCGTGGAGGAACGGGTCCCAGGCGACCGGGTCGTGCTCGCGCAGGCGCCGATACAGCGGATAGGGGTCGGCGAGGACTTCGGGATCGAGCAGGCGATGCAGGCTCAGCGTCGGGTCGAAATGGCCATGCTGTGCCGCGGCTTGAGCGGTCATGGGCTCTCCCTTCGCGTATCGCGTATCAGCTCGTCAACGATCGCTGCGCCTCGTCATCGCTCATCGCGGCGACGCTCTCCACGAGCCTTTGCTCGATGAGGGCCGCGAGCTTCGTCACCGTCTGGGTCTCGAAGAGATCGCGCAGCGCGAGGTCGACGCTGAATGTCTCGCGCGCGCGCATCACCAGCTGCGTGCCGAGCAGCGAGTGCCCGCCAAGCAGGAAAAAGTTGTCGTCGGCCCCGACCCGTTCGACGGCGAGAAGCTCGGCCAGGATGCCGGCAAGGCGCTGCTCGACCGCCGTTTCCGGGACGCGATACGGCGTACCCGGCAGCGTGTTCGCGGCTGTCGGTGCCGGAAGCGCCGTCCGGTCGACCTTGCCGCTGGTCGTGAGCGGCAGGCAGCGCAGCTGCACGAACACCGCCGGAACCATGTAGTCGGGCAGGCTCAGCGCCAGGAAATCCCGCAGCTCGGGGGTGGTGGGGCCCGCTCGGCCGGCCATCACCACGTAGGCGACGAGCTGCTTGTCGCGTCCGTTCGGCCGCGCGGTGACGAAGCTCTGGGCGATGGCGGGGTGCCGGTTCAGGACCGCCGAGATTTCGTCCGGTTCGATGCGGTAGCCGCGCAGCTTCAGCTGATCGTCCGCGCGGCCATGGAATGCGATCTGGCCGTTGGCGAGGCGGCACCCGAGATCGCCGGTGCGATAGAGCCGCGCACCCGGGTCGCCGCGGCGGAACGGGTCGGGGATGAACTTTTCGGCGGTCAGGGCCGGCTGGTGGCGATAGCCACGGCCCACGCCGCGGCCGCCGATGAAGATCTCGCCGATTTCGCCCGTCGGCACCGGCCGGAGCCGCGTGTCGAGGATATGGACCTGCGTCCCGGCGATCGGGCGGCCGATCGCAGGCACCTTGTCTGCGGCGTGCCGCGGGCCCACGGTGGCCGAGGTGGCGACGACCGTGCATTCGGTCGGTCCGTAATTGTTGACGACCGCGAACGGAAGCCCGGCATCCGGCCAGACATGCAGGGTATCGCCGCCGGTCAGGAGAACGCGGAGCGCGGTGTCGGCGGGCCAGGGCGACGTGAGGAGCGGCTCGGCCAGCGGCGTCGGCACGAACGCGATGCTGATGCGCTCATCGACGAGCCAGTGGCGAAGCTGCTCGGGCGACGTCCGGATCCCGTCGTCTGCGAGTGCGATCGAGGCACCGCAGGTGAGATAGGGCCAGATCTCCCAGACGGCCGCGTCGAAGCCGAGCCCGGCGACGTGGCTGGCGCGGTCGCGCGCGACGACCTGGAACGCATCGCGGTGCCACGCGACTAGGCTGAGCAGATTGCCATGCGTGATCTCGACGCCTTTTGGCGTACCGGTCGACCCGGACGTGTAGATGACATAGGCGAGATTGTCCCGGCCGACCGCCGCCCGCGGGAGCTGCGTCGCGCACCCGGCGCCGGTCGCCGGTGGGATGGGTCCGGCGGCCGGAGGGAGCACGACCCATCTGCCGGACAACTCATCGGCCCGCTCCGCCGCGGCGATGAGGACCGGAACGCGCGCGTCTTCGAGCACGCTGCGAATGCGTTCGGCGGGCCACGCCGGATCGAGGGGCAGATACGCCCCGCCGGCGCGCAGCACGCCCAGAGCGGCCTCGATCTGCGCGAACGAACGCTCGAGGCAGATCGCCACCGGCACGTCGGCTCCGACGCCCAGCAACGCCAGCTCGATGGCCCACCGATCGGCGGCCGCGATCAGCTGG
Organism: Alphaproteobacteria bacterium; assembly: GCA_035506575.1. Taxonomy (GTDB): domain Bacteria; phylum Pseudomonadota; class Alphaproteobacteria; order CACIAM-22H2; family CACIAM-22H2; genus DATJPD01. The sequence continues at coordinate 59,219 of DATJPD010000219.1, read as the reverse complement.
CCGTAGCTCAGCCGGGCTCCCCCGGCCGAGAGCGCGACGAAATCGGGAGCCGTGGCGGCGACGGTCGCGACCATGTCGCTCACAAGCGGCGCGCGCAGCAGCGCTTCCAGGTTTTGCTCGGCTGCGTCGACGTTCCGATCGGTCGTTGGCAAATACAAATTCATGGCTTCGCCCCGGCGTGACAGCGTTCGATTGCCACGGTCACGTTTATCACTCACATCCCATGCGGCGCTTGTGACCAAACGGGGGGATGAAGGAGTGGCGTGATGCGTCAGAACGTGGATGCGACAATTGCGCTGCCGCGTGTCATCTGCGGATGCCGTCTATCCTTGTCGTTGACCGATCGGTCAGGACGCGTGCGCGAGTGCCGTCGGTGAAACGGGGATAGCGGCGTCGCGCGTGATGATATCGATCGCGCAGTGACGCCATCGCAGCCGATGCGCGTTTTGGCGTCCGCGGCCGGATCAGGGAGATTTCGACGCCGATGCAATGCGCGGCGCGCCGCGCGAACAAACACTCCACCCTTCCTTTGCCGCCACACCCTTTTTACAGGAATGGCGCTGGCGGCCGTGGCCGCGGGCGGCTGGCGCCAACCACCTGGAATCAAGCCCGTTAACCTCAATTTCCATTAACTTTATTTTAAGACAAATTAAATGTATCGCTCGTGCGGGCTTGGGGAGGTCCGGTATGAGCTTATCGATACGCGCGGTGTCATCGCTGTCGGCCACACGAATGTCACGCCGCCGCGGCGGCTCGCGCCTGATCGCGTCGGAGAGCTTCGCCAGCATTCTCGAGAGCGTCGACGAGGCGCTGCCGCCCGCGACCGTGGCGAACGCCCCGTCGCCGGTCGTCGTGACGGCCGTGCCCTCCGCCGACCGCGCGGTCCTGATGCAGTTCGTGGCGGACCTCGCGGCCGCACCCGAGATCGCGGGCGAGCTGGTCGCACTCTATGTCGAGCAGTATCCGCGCCTCGCCATCTGGTTCGCAGGCCGCGCGGTGCGCTTTCGCGCCGATGCCGCGGCAGACATCGAAGCTGCGGCACGGTGGCGCGAGACGTGCGGCCTTGGGGGCCTCGCGGAACTGATCCGCGCCGCCCTCGCGATTGCCTGTCCGCCGGAGCCGCAACCCGGGCTCGCGGCGCCGGCGGTGATCCTCGACCTCGATGTTGCTCTCGACGAGTTCGACGATTGGCAGCCGGGGGCTGCGTAGCGCGCCCGTCAGCTTCCGGCGAGTCAGCTTCCGGCGAGGGAGTGCGCCTCGGCGAAGAACAGCGCGCGCCAGTCCGCGGGCTTGCGCTTGATGCGCCCGACCCGGTGCATGAACTCGACGAACGCCATCACCCTGACCGGTGTCGCCGTGTACTCGACGTCGGGGTCGGCCACCATCTTCTCGAGCTCATCCACGCCGTTCTTCTTGTCGTGCGTGAGGTCGAGGTAGACCTGAGCGGAGCCGCGCGGATCGGCCTTGATCGCGGCATTCGCCTCGGCGAACGCGTCCATCACGGAGGCGCAGATCTTCGGATTGGCGTCGTGGAAGCGCTTGCTGGCCAGGAGCACACCGTTGGTGTGCCGGCCGTCCAGCGCGTCGTACGATTTGAGCACCCGGCGGATGCCCGGGGTCGCGAGCTCGTAATAGTAGAAGGGCGCGCTCGCGAAATGGCTGTCGATCTCCGACTTGCCCGACAGCAAGGCCGTCATCGCGTCGGGATGGGCCATGGTGACGGTCAGAGAGTCGAGCTTGTCGTACTTGTCCGAACCCCACAGCTTGGCCGCCGCGATCTCCAGCGCCAGCGCGTGCCCGGTGAGCTTCACCCCAGGCAGTGCGATGCGGTCCTTGTCGGTGAAGTCGGCGATGGTCTTCACATCGGGATTGCGCGTCACCAGCACGTAGGGCATCGACTGCATCGCGCACAGCGCCCGCACTTCCTGCGGCGTGCCCGCGGTCTTGTCCCACACGGTGGCCAAGGTCGGGACGCCTGGCCCGATCAGCTCGGTCTGGCCGCTGAGCAGCGCATCGAGCTGGGCGGACGGGCCCGAATGCGTCTGCCATTCGACGCGCAGGTTCCGCAGGCCCCGCAGGGCCGCGTGCTTTTCGATGAGCTGCCGCCGCTCGATCAGCATCATCGGCAGATACGGCAGGCCGTATTGCTTGCTGAGCCGGATGATCGGCTGCTCGCCCCAATCCCCGCGCGCGAGGTTCGGAAATCCCAGCGCCCCAATGCCGAGGACTGGGGCGGCCAGCGCTGCGCCGCAGAACTGGCGCCGGCGCATCGCTATTGCAGGCTGATGTGGGCTTCCTTGACGACCTGAGCCCAGCGCACCGTCTCCTTGGCGATGAAATCGCCGAATTCGGCAATGGTCATCGGCGCCGGCTCGGCGCCGATCTTCTCGAGCTTGTCGTGCATCTCCTTGGTGGTCGCGACCGCGTTGATATCGTCATGCACCTTGGTGACGATCGCCTGCGGCGTGCCGGTGATCGCCACCACGCCCCACCAGTTGACGGCCTCGAACCCGGGCACGCCGGATTCGGCCACCGTCGGCACGTTTGGCAGCGCCGAGATGCGCTTGCTGCCGGTCACCGCCAGCGCCCGCAGCTCATTCGCCTGGATGTGCACAGTCGTCTGGATGAGCGAGCCGATCTGTGCCTGGACCTGGCCACCCAGGAGATCGCTGAGTGCGGGCCCGCCGCCTTTGTATTGCACGATCACGAAGTCGCTGTGCGTTTGCAGCTTGAACAGCGCTTCCGCCAGGTGCTCGAAGCTGCCGATGCCGGCCGAGGCGAAATTCAACGATCCCGGCTTGGCCTTGTCGAGGGCCAGGAACTCCTGGACGTTCTTGGCCGGCACCTTGGGGTTGACGCTCAGCACGCCGGCGCCGGCGGCGAAGCGCGCCACCGGCACGAAGGCCTTGTCCTGGTCGTAGTTCAGCTTGTAGAGCGCCGGGCTCACGGGATAGGCCGACGAGACCACCAGCAGGGTGTAGCCGTCCGGCGCCGTCTTCGATGCCACTTCGGTGCCGATCGTGCCGCCGGCCCCGGCGCGGTTGTCGACGAACACGGTCTGGCCCCATTTTTGGGTCAGTGCCGCGGCGAGGATGCGGCCGGCCACGTCGTTGCTGCCGCCGGGCGGGAAGGGGATCAGCATCCTGACCTGGTGCGTCGGATAGGACTGCGCGGTGGCCGACGAGACGGTCGCCGACACGGCAAGGCCGGCGATAACCAGCGCAAAGACGAACTTCAGGCAGCGTTGAGACACGGCATTCCTCCCCGGACATTGGACCGCTGTTTTGTTGGTGGGCAGAATCCCCTCCACGGGCGGAAAGGTCAACCGTATAGTCCATGCACTTAAGAGGGAGGGCGGATATGGCGGCACTGCTCACCAACCTGGTCAAGGAACGGATGCAGGCCGGCGAGGCGGCGCTGGGCATGAACATCCGCCTCGGGCGCTCGGCCGACATCGCCCGCATCGCCAAGGCGACCGGGCACGATTTCATCTTCATCGACGTGCAGCATTCGATCTTCTCGCTCGAAACGATCGCGCATATCGCGCACACGGCCCTGGCGATCGGCGTTGCTCCGCTCGTGCGCGTGCGCAGCTGCGACGACCCCGACACCTCGCTCCTGCTCGACAACGGAGCCCTCGGCATCGTGTTTCCCGACATCAACAATGCCGGGGAGGCACGCCGCGCCGTGGCGGCGGCCAAGTTCCCGCCCGTTGGCAAGCGCTCGGTGGCAGGCGGCTATCCGCAGTTCGACTACCGGTCGGTGTCGCTGTCCGAGAGCGTTCCGGCGCTCAACGACGCGACCCTCGTCGTCTGCATGATCGAGACGCGCGAAGGCCTCGCGAACATCGAGGAGATCGCCGCGGTCGAGGGTGTCGACGTGATCCATGTCGGCTCCAACGACCTGCTGGCAGCCCTCGGCAAGCCCGGCAAGTTCGACGATCCGGAGCTCCTGGCGGCCCTCGACCGGGCGATCGCCGCGGCGAAGAAGCACGGCAAGTACGCCGGCTGCGGCGGCAACCGCGACGTCGAACGCCAGGTTCAGGTCATCCGCAAGGGGGTACGGTTCGTGACCACCCAGACTGATATCGGCTTCCTCATGGCCGCCGCCTCGAAATGGACGACCGGCGTGCGCGACGCGCTGGCCGGGCGTTAGCGCAAGTCGCCTTTCCCGCGGGGAGAGGTGAATGATCCCGCCTGACCGGCGTACTTGCGCTACGCCGTGCGGCTTGGCATGGTTGGCGGCCATTTCAGGGAACGCTCATGAAACTTGCCGTTTTGAAAGAGCGCCGCGCCGGTGAGGCGCGGGTCGCCGCCTCCCCCGACACTGTCAAACGGCTCAAAGGGCTCGGCCTGACGGTCGCGGTCGAGACCGGGGCAGGTGACGGGGCCTCGATCCCGGACCAGCTTTTCGCCGACGCGGGCGCCACGATCGCGCCTGACGCGGCCGCGTGCGCGGCCGATGCCGACATCATCCTCAAGGTGCAGCGGCCGATGAGTGCCGCCGAGGGCCAGGACGAGCTGGCGCCGATGAAGCGCGGTGCGGTGCTCGTCGCCATGCTCGATCCGTACCGGAACCGCGAACAGATCAACGACTACGCCTCGCGCGGGTTGACCGCGTTCGCGATGGAGCTGATGCCGCGCATCACGCGCGCGCAGAGCATGGACGTGCTGTCCTCGCAGTCGAACCTCGCCGGCTACAAGGCGGTGGTCGACGCCGCGGCCGAGTTCGGGCGCGGCTTTCCGATGATGATGACCGCGGCCGGCACCGTGCCGCCCGCGCGCGCGATGATCTTCGGCGTCGGCGTCGCCGGCCTGCAGGCGATCGCGACCGCGAAGCGCCTCGGCGCCATCGTGTCGGCGACCGACGTCCGCCCCGCCACCAAGGAGCAGGTCGAGAGCCTGGGCGGCACGTTCGTCGCGGTCGAGGACGACGAATTCAAGCAGGCGCAGACGGCTGGCGGCTACGCCAAGGAGATGTCCGACGCCTACAAGCAGAAGCAGGCGGCCCTGATCGCCGAGACGATCAAGAAGCAGGACATCGCGATCTGCACCGCCCTCATCCCTGGCCGCAAGGCCCCGGTCCTGATCAGCGAGGACATGGTCAAGACCATGAAGCCGGGCTCGGTGATCGTCGATCTGGCCGTCGAGGCGGGCGGCAACTGCCCGATTTCGGAGCCGGGCAAGGTCGTGGTCAAGCACGGGGTGAAGCTCATCGGATACGCGAACTATCCGAGCCGCATCGCGGTCGACGCCTCGGCCCTCTATGCCAGGAACCTGCTCAACTTCCTCGGCCTGATCGTCGACAAGAAGGAGAACAGCCTCAAGATCGACCCCGCCGACGAGATCATCAAGGGCACGATGCTGACCCGCGACGGGGCAGTCGTGCACGCCGCGTTCGCCCCGGCCACGGCTGCCTGAGGACCCCCATGGACCCGAACTCGCTCACCCAATCCGCCGTCAACCTCGCGAACCAGGCGGCCGACCTCGCCGCCAAGGCCGCGGCCCTCGCCCAGCAGACGACGATGACGCCGGCCCCCACCGCGGGCGGCGGTGTCGACATCCTGACGATGGGGCTCACGGTGTTCGTGCTGGCCTGCTTCGTCGGATACTACGTGGTCTGGCGCGTGACCCCGGCGCTGCACTCGCCCTTGATGGCGGTCACCAACGCGATCTCGAGCGTCATCGTGGTCGGCGCCCTGCTCGCCGCCGGCGCCTCGCAGGTCGGCTTCTCGGAAACGATGGGCCTGCTGGCCGTGGTGCTCGCCTCGGTCAACATCTTCGGCGGCTTCGTCGTCACTCAGCGCATGCTGAGCAAGTTCAAGAAAAAAGCCGCGAAATAGGGTGGGGCCCAGATGACCGAGAACGCTTCAGCTCTGCTCTACCTCGTCGCCGCCATCTGCTTCATCATGGCGCTGCGCGGCCTGTCGTCGCCCGAGACGTCGCGCCAAGGCAACATCTACGGCATGGTCGGCATGGTGATCGCCGTGCTGACCACCCTCGCCATGCCCGCCATGAGCGGCTACGGCCGCATCGCCATCGCGATCGCGATCGGCGGGACCATCGGCACGTTCATAGCACTCCGCATCCAGATGACGGCGCTGCCCCAGCTCGTGGCGGCGTTCCATTCGCTGGTTGGGCTGGCCGCGGTGTTCGTGGCCGCGGCCGCCCTCTATTCGCCGTCGTCGTTCGGCATCGGAGTGATCGGCGACATCCACCGCCAGAGCCTGATCGAGATGTCGCTCGGGACGGCCATCGGCGCCATCACCTTCACCGGCTCGATCATCGCGTTCGCGAAGCTGCAGGCGCTGATCTCGGGAGCACCGCTCGTCTTCCCGATGCAGCATCCGATCAATGCGGCCATCGGCGTGGCCATCGTGCTCGGCATCGTCTGGTTCGCGGCCACCGGCGCCCACACCGCGTTCTGGGTCCTCGTGATCCTGTCGCTGGCGTTGGGGCTCCTCCTGATCGTGCCGATCGGCGGTGCGGACATGCCCGTCGTCATCTCGATGCTCAACTCCTATTCGGGATGGGCCGCGTGCGGCATCGGCTTCACCTTGCACAACAACGCGCTGATCGTGACCGGGGCCCTCGTCGGCTCCTCGGGCGCCATCCTCTCCTACATCATGTGCAAGGGGATGAACCGCTCGATCTTCAACGTCATCCTCGGCGGCTTCGGCACCGAGGGCGGGGCGGCGGCCGCCGCCGGCGTCAAGGAGACGCGTCCGGTCAAGTCCGGCTCGGCCGAGGACGCGGCCTTCATCATGAAGAACGCGAGCTCGGTGATCATCGTCCCCGGGTACGGCATGGCGGTCGCCCAGGCCCAGCACGCGCTGCGGGAAATGTGCGACCTCCTGAAGAAGGAAGGGGCCACGGTCCGCTACGCCATCCACCCGGTGGCCGGCCGCATGCCCGGCCACATGAACGTGCTGCTCGCCGAGGCCAACGTGCCCTACGACGAGGTGTTCGAGCTCGAGGAGATCAACCGCGACTTCGCGCAGACCGACGTCGCGTTCGTCATCGGCGCCAACGACGTCACCAATCCGGCGGCCAAGACCGATCCCAAGTCGCCGATCTACGGCATGCCCATCCTCGACGTCGACAAGGCAAAGACCGTTCTGTTCGTGAAGCGCTCGATGGCGACCGGCTACGCCGGCGTGGAGAACGAGCTGTTCTTCCGCGACAACACCATGATGCTGTTCGGCGACGCCAAGAAGATGTGCGAGGAGATCGCCAAGGCGCTGGCGTAAGGCCACTCCCGCCGATCGCTCTTTCGTAAGGGAGGAAACCATGAACGGAACCCCGTTCAAGCTCGGCCGGTTCTCGAAGACCGGCGCCCCATCCACCGCGATCGTGCTCGGTGAAGAAGCGATCCCGCTCGCCAATGCCGCGGGGGCCTTCCGCGACGCGCGCGGCCGCGCCCCGCAGGCGCACACGCTCGACGGCCTGCTGGAGAGCTGGGAATCGAGCTTCCCGATGCTGCAGGAGCTGGTCGCCTTCATCGAGAAGGAAGGCACGGCGCGCTTCGCCGCCGAACCGCTGTCGGCGCTGCGCCCGCGCCCGCCGGTCGCCCGGCCGGGGAAGATGTTCTACGCCGCCCAGAACTTCCAGGAGCATGTCGACGAGATGCGGCGCTCCGGCATGTCGAAGGTCGAGAGCGGCCAGAAGGAGTTCACGGGCGACAAGGGCACGACCCGGCCGTACCTCTTTCTCAAGGCGCCGAGCGTCCTGGCCGGGGCCCGGGACGACATCGAGATCCCGCTGGGCATGACCAAGATCGACTGGGAGGCGGAGATCGCGCTTGCCATCGGCACGCCTGGCAAGCGCATCAAAGCCGAGCGCGCCCTCGACCACGTCGCGGGCTTCATGACCACCAACGACGTGTCCTGTCGCGACCAGCAGATGCGGCCGGACCGGCCGGCCTTGCGCTCGGACTGGCTCGGCGGCAAGTCGCATGACGGGTTCGCACCCATGGGGCCGTTCTTCGTGCCGCGCGCGTTCGTGCCCGACCACATGAACCTGTTCATTCGCCTGTCGGTGAACGGCCAGGTGAAGCAGAACGGCAACACCTCGCAGTTCATCTTCACGCCCGAGGAGCAGATCGAGTACGCCTCGAACATCCTCAGCCTCCAGTCGGCGGACGTCTTCGTCTGCGGGACCTGCGGCGGCGTCGGGCAGGGGACGCACACGTTCCTCAAAGCGGGCGACGTGATGGAGACCGAGGTCGAGGGCCTCGGCAAGATGCGCAACCGCTTCGTCGAGGAGAAGGGCGCCTGACCGACTGGGTCGCACGCGCCCGCGAGGTCGTCCCGAAGCTCGCCGCCGCGGCCGACCGCATCGAGGCGGACCGGCGGCTGCCCGCCGACGTGCTGAAGGAGCTGCATGACGCAGGGCTGTTCCGCCTGTTGATGCCGCGCGCCCTCGGCGGCGCCGAGCTCGAGCCGGCGTTGTTCATGCAGGCGATCGAGGCGGTGGCGCAGGGCGACGCCAGCACCGCCTGGTGCCTGTGCCAGGCCTGCGGGTCGTCGATGTCCGCGGCCTATCTCGAGCCCGCGGCGGCGCGCGAGATGTTCGGGCCGGGCGTGTCGATCGCCTGGGGTCCCGGCTCGGGCCGCGCGGTCCCGGTCCCGGGCGGCCATCGCATCTCGGGCAAATGGGCGTTTGCCAGCGGCGGCCGGCACGCCACATGGCTCGGCGGGCGATGCACGATCATGGGTGCCGACGGCAAGCCGCTGCTTGATGCGGCGGGCAAGCCGGTCGGGCGCACGATGCTGTTCGAAGGGACGGCCGCGCGTTGGACCGACGACTGGCACACTATCGGCCTGCGCGGCACGGGCAGCGACAGCTACGCGGTCGAGGACGTCTTCGTGCCGGAGACGCATTCGTTCGCCACCGACTACACCCTGTCGCCCGACGACACGACCAAGCGCTACATCACCGAGCGGCTCTACTGCTTCCCGGCGCAGTCGATCTTCGCCTCCGGCTTCGCCGGCGTGGCGCTCGGCCTCGCGCGCGCGGTGCTCGACAGCTTCCTCGAGACCGCGCGCGACAAGACCCCGCGCGGCTCGAGCCAGCTCCTGCGCGAGGACCCGGTCGTGCAGCTCCGGTTTGGCGAGGCGGAAGCCCGCATCCGCGCCGCCCGCGTGTTCCTGATCGAGACGCTCAAGGAGATGTGGGCCGAGGCCTCGCCGCCCAAGCCGCTCACCCTCGACCAGCGGGTGTCGATCCGCATGGCCGCGACGCGGGCCCTGCTCGAGGCGCGCGATGCGCTCGATTCGATCTACCACGCGGCCGGGGCCACCGCTCCGTTCGACCGGCAGCCTTATGAGCGGCGCTTCCGCGACATGCACACGGTCGTCCAGCACATCCAGGCGCGGCAGCAGCACTTCATGGTTGTCGGCCGCCACCTGTTCGGCCTCGAGGTCGACACGACCTACGTGTGAGGCGTCGCTGCTTCAAGTTTCCGTCATCGCGAGCGCAGCGAAGCGATCCAGATCCGGATTGGATTGCGTCGTCGCCCAATTCCTTGCAAGGGCGAAGCCCCCCGCAAACCCGGGCTCCTCGCAATGACGTCGACGAGCCGCTAGTCGGCGAGTGCCGCGTACACCAGCGCGTTGATCTTCTGGCGGTAGTGCCAGCGGATCGGGCCCGGCGAGTGCGCCATGAACACGACGACCAGGTCCTCTTTCGGGTCGGCCCACCAGTTGGTGCCGCTGGCGCCCGGCCAGTTGAACTCGCCGACCGAGCCCATCAGGCGCACCACGCCCACCGTCTGGCGCACGGCCAGGCCCAGGCCGAAGCCGTAATCGGCGCGTGTCGGGTCGGCGTTGGCGATGAGGTTCTTCACCTCGGGGCCGAGCTGGTTCGACAGCATGTACTCGACCGTCTTGCGGCCGAGGATGTGCGTTTTGCCGAACGAGCCCTTGTCGAGCAGCATGCTGGCAAAGCGGACGTAGTCGCCCGCGGTCGACACCGCGCAGCCGCCGCCGCAGTCGAACTTGGTCGGGTTCGGCTGGGTTGCGACCGGCCCCACCCGCTGTGGCCGGCCGGTGTCGGGATCGGCCGGCAGCGCCTTCGCGTAACGCGGCGCCTTCGCCGGCGGGATGCGGAAGCCGGTGTCGGTCATGCCGAGCGGCTTCCACAGTCGTGCCTGCAGGTAATCCGCGAGTGGCTGACCGCTAATCTTCTCGATGAGGAGCCCGGTGATGTCGAGCCCGAACCCGTAATCCCAAGTCGAGCCCGGCTGCCACAGAAGCGGCAGGGAGGCGAGCTTGTCGAGGAACTCAGGTCCCGTGAGGGCTTCCGCCGCCACGTTGCTGCCCTCCGGATAGAGCTTGTGCACAGCCGTGGTGCCCCGGCCGCCGTAGATCAGGCCTGAGGTGTGGCGCAGAAGATCCTGGATCGTGATCTGCCGGCGCGCGGCAACCGTGCTGGCGATCGCAGTGCCGGTCTCATCCAGGATCGCGACCTGCATCTTCGCGAATTGTGGGAAGTACTGCGACAGCGGCTGGTCCATCAGCAGGGCGCCCTGCTCGTAAAGCATGAGGGCGCCGACCGCGACCATCGGCTTGGTCATCGAGGCGATGTTGAAGATGGTGTCGGTCGTCATCTTCACGCCGGCCTCTTTGTCGCGATAGCCGAACGCCTCGAAATAGACGAGCTTGCCGTGGCGCGCCACCGCCACCACCGCCCCCGGGATGCGGCCGCCCGCGATGTCCTGGTTCAGCACGGTCCCGATGCGCGCCAGGCGCTCGGACGACAGGCCCACCGCTTCCGGCTTGGCGCGCGGCAGCGGGTCTTCGGCGCGCACGGGGACCGACAGGACGGCCAGGCAAGCGGCCATGGCCAAACCGACACCGATCTTCATCGCGGCTCCTCCCGATATTCTTATCGAGGGCAGCGTAATGGAATTACAGTATCGGAGATAGCGCGGTTTAACCGGGATCGGGCTGCCGCAATCGGGGGGCTGCCCTCAGGCATTCGCGCGAGGCACCTTCGACTGTTTGCAATATTCGCGCAGCTGCTTGACGTCGGAGATGACCACGTCGCGCCCGTGGCAGCCGACGCCGAAGGACCTGAGCTCGGCCAGGGCGCGCGACAGGCTTTCCGGGCTCATGCCGAGGCGCCCGGCCAGCACCTTGCGCTGCTCGCCGAGCGTGACGACCGCCCGGCCGCCGACGTCGCCGGCCTTCTCCAGCAGATAGCCGCCCACTCGCTGCGGCGCGGTCTTCAGCTTGAGGTCCTTGATCTGGCCGATGAGAAGCCGCCAGTGACTTGCCAACTGCCGCAGGCATGCGTTCGCCAACGCCGGCTCGTGGCGGACATGGCGGCGGAACGACTCCGCCGGGATCAGCAACATCCGCGAATCCGCGGCAAGCCGCGCCGATACCAGATAGGGCATATCGAGAATCACGGCGGCACCGACCAGCATGTCGCCCGGCCCGAAGAACTCGATCGTGGTTTCGCGGTCCGCTCCATCCTGGGCGATCAAGCCGGCACGCCCGCCCAAGATCATGTGGCAGAATTCGGGCTGGTCCCCTTCCGCAAAGAGGAACGTGCCCTTCGGCAAGGCCTGGACAAGCCCGTCCGCGGCGATCCCAGCCACCACGCGCGGCGCGATGTCGTGAAAGAGCGACGATTGCTGAAGCGTCTGCAGGTCGGCTTGGCGCATCGGCACCTTCGAACTCAAAATACATTTTTACCGTGTTCTCGCGCATGATGTCTTGATCTAGATCAAGCATGATCTTGATATTTGCCAATTAGCTGATTGAGCAATGTCGTGCGGCCAGCAGAAAAAGGGCCCGCGGCGGCGCTTCGCTTGATCTAGATCAAGCTTCCGACGCGTGCGATGGCCGATCCTTGACCCAGTATTCCGCTGGCGCGTTGAGGCCATCAGCATGAGCTCTCGCATCGAAGCCGCCCGACCCCTACCGACGGCAGCGGAAACCCGCGCCCTGGCACTGAGCATGGCGAGCTTCACGCTGTGCTTCGCGGTCTGGACGATCTTTTCGATCATCGGCATCCAGATCAAAACGAACCTGGGGCTGAACGACACCCAGTTCGGTCTCCTGGTGGGTGCTCCGATCCTCGTCGGCGCGCTGATCCGCCTCTTTCTCGGCATCTGGAGCGATCAGTACGGCGGCCGGCCGATTTTCGTCGCCGTGATGATATCCGCCGCGATCGCCACCTGGCTGCTGAGCTACGCCCGCAGCTACGAGACCTTTCTCCTCGCGGCGCTGGGGGTCGGGATTGCCGGCGGCTCCTTCGCCGTCGGCGTCGCCTATGTCTCCAAATTCTACGACACCGCTCGCCAGGGCACCGCCCTCGGCATCTTCGGCATGGGCAATGTCGGTGCAGCGGTCACCACGTTCGCCGCGCCGTTCGTCATGGTGGCCTATGGCTGGGAAGCCGTGGCCCGTGTGTGGTCGGTCGCTCTCGTCGTCATGGCGGCCATCTTCTGGCTGTTCAGCCAGGACGACCCAGCCCACGCGCAGCGCGCGAAGCTCGGCCATAAGGGGCCGACCTTCGCTGCGCAACTGGCGCCGCTCGCCAACGTCCAGGTCTGGCGCTTCTCCCTCTACTATTTCTTCGCCTTCGGCGGGTTCGTGGCGCTGTCGCTCTGGCTGCCGCGCTACCTGATCGGCGTCTACGGCATCGATATCCGTCTCGCCGGCGTGCTCGGCGCCGTGTATTCGATCGCGGGCAGCCTGTTCCGCGCGCTCGGCGGCAAGCTTTCCGACAAATACGGCGCGCGGCGCGTCATGTACTGGACCTTCGGCGCCTCGGTGGTGTGCACGTTCATCCTGTCCTACCCGCCGACCCACTACATCGTCCAGGGCATCCGCGGCCCGATCGAGTTCAGCTTCGGCACCGGCCTGCCGGTCTTTACCGCCGTCTCGTTCGTGCTCGGCTTCTTCATGGCCCTCGGCACGGCGGCCGTCTTCAAGCACATCCCGGTCTACTATCCGCAGCACGTGGGGGCGGTGGGCGGCGTCGTGGGGATGATCGGCGGGCTCGGCGGCTTCGTGCTGCCCATCGCGTTCGGCATGATGAACGATCTGACGGGCGTGTGGACGAGCTGCTTCATGCTCCTCTTCCTGGTCGTCGCCGTGAACCTCGCATGGATGCACTTCGCCATCCTGCGCATGGAGCGGCGCGCGATTCCGGAGTTGGCGCAGCCGCATTTCCTGCCCGAGCTCGAGCAGCCCCACGTGCTCACCGACTGGCGCCCGGAGGAAAAGGACTTCTGGGCGGCCAAGGGCCGGCGGATTGCGACGCGCAATCTGTGGATCTCCATTCCCGCCCTGCTTTTGGCCTTCGCCATCTGGATGGTGTGGAGCGTGGTCGTGGTGAACCTGCCCAATATCGGGTTCAAGTACACGACCGACCAGCTGTTCTGGCTCGCCGCCCTGCCGAGCCTCTCCGGTGCCGGCTTGCGCGTGTTCTACTCCTTCATGGTGCCGATTTTCGGCGGCCGGACGTGGACCGCCTTCAGCACTGCCTCGCTCCTGATCCCGGCGCTGGGGATCGGCATGGCGGTGCAGAACCCGGAGACCTCGTACACCGTGATGCTGATCCTGGCCCTCCTGTGCGGCTTCGGCGGCGGCAACTTCGCCTCCAGCATGGCGAATATCAGCTTCTTCTTCCCCAAGGAGCAGAAGGGGCTGGCGCTCGGGCTGAACGCCGGCCTCGGCAATCTCGGCGTGAGCGTGGTGCAGTTCGTCGTGCCGCTGGTCATCACCACGGGCGTGTTCGGGGCGCTGGGCGGCCAGCCGCTGCCGTGGATCAAGGGCACGCAGACGGCGCAGATGTGGCTGCAGAACGCGGGCTATGTCTGGGTGCCGTTCATCGCCATCGCCTCGGTGGCCGCGTGGTTCGGCATGGACGACATCGAAAGCGCTAAGGCGTCGTTCGCCGACCAGGCGGTGATCTTCAAGCGCAAGCACAACTGGATCATGTGCTGGCTGTATGTCGGCACCTTCGGCTCGTTCATCGGCTATTCGGCGGCGTTCCCGATGCTGATGAAGATCGTCTTCCCGGCGGTCGACCCCCTGGCCTACGCGTTCCTCGGGCCGCTCGTGGGTGCCCTCAGCCGCTCGTTCTCGGGCGGGCTGGCGGACCGCATCGGCGGCGGCCGCGTCACCTTGTGGGTGTTCGTGGCGATGATCGCCGCCGTCGGCGGGGTCCTCTACGCGCTCGATACGGCGTCGTTCGCCATGTTCTTCGCCGCGTTCATGGTGCTGTTCGCGGCCTCCGGGATCGGCAACTCGTCGACCTTCCAGATGATCCCGGCGATCTTCCTCGCCGACCACAAACGCCGGGCCGGCTCGTCGGGAGTGGCGCAGGCCCAGGCGGTCAAGGACGCCACCAAGGAAGGAGCGGCGGTCCTCGGCTTCACGTCGGCCGTTGGCGCTTTCGGCGGCTTCTTCATCCCGAAGACCTTCGGCTCGTCGATCCAGATGACCGGAACCGTGCATGCTGCGCTGTGGCTGTTCATCGTCTTCTATGTCACCTGCGTGGTCATGACCTGGTGGTACTACACGCGTCGCAAAGCGGAAGCCCGCTGCTGATGGGAGTTTCGACATTATGAGCCACTTCCTCGACCGCCTTGCCTTCTTCCGCAAGAACGTCGACACGTTCTCCGGCACTCACGGCATCGTCACGCGCGAAGACCGCAGCTGGGAGGACGCGTACCGCAACCGCTGGGCGCACGACCGCATCGTCCGCTCGACCCACGGCGTCAACTGCACCGGCTCGTGCAGCTGGAAGATCTACGTGAAGGGCGGGATCGTCACCTGGGAAACGCAGCAGACCGACTATCCGCGCACGCGCCCGGACCTGCCGAACCACGAGCCGCGCGGCTGCTCACGCGGCGCCAGCTACTCCTGGTACCTCTACAGCGCCAACCGGCTCAAATATCCGCTCGTGCGCGGCCGGCTCTTGCGCCTGTGGCGCGAGGCCAAGGCGCGGCTCAAGGACCCGGTGGCGGCCTGGAAGTCGATCGTCGAATCCCCGGACAAGGCGGGCGGCTACAAGGCGATCCGCGGGCGCGGCGGCTTCGTGCGCGCGAGCTGGGAGGACGTCAACGACATCATCGCCGCGGCCAACGTCTATACCGCCAAGACGTTCGGACCCGACCGCATCCTCGGCTTCTCGCCGATTCCGGCCATGTCGATGGTCTCCTACGCCGCCGGCACGCGCTATCTGTCGCTGATCGGCGGCGTGTGCCTGAGCTTCTACGACTGGTACTGCGACCTGCCGCCGAGCTCACCGCAGACCTGGGGCGAGCAGACCGACGTGCCGGAAAGTGCCGACTGGTACAACTCGATGTTCATCATGATGTGGGGGTCGAACGTGCCGCAGACGCGCACACCCGACGCCCATTTCATGACCGAGGTCCGCTATAAGGGCACCAAGATCATCACGGTGACGCCGGACTACAGCGAGGCGTCGAAGTTCGCCGATCTGTGGCTCGCTCCCAAGCAGGGCACGGACGCCGCCCTCGCCATGGCGATGGGGCACGTGATCCTCAAGGAGTTCCACATCGACCGGAAGAGCGAGTATTTCGACTCCTACTGCCGTCAGTACACGGATCTGCCGCACCTGGTGCGCCTCGTGAAGCGCGGCGACCGCTACGTCCCCGACCGCTTCGTGCGCGCGTCGGACTTCGAAGGTGCGTTGGGGCAGGCGAACAATCCCGACTGGAAGACGGTCGTCGTCGACCAGGCGACCGACAAGGTCGCGGTACCGCTCGGCTCGGTCGGCTTCCGCTGGGGCGAGCAAGGGAAATGGAACCTCGAGAAGAAGGGCGCCGACGGCGCCGACATCCAGCCCCGCCTGACGCTGATCGACGTCAAAAGCGACGTGGTCCCGGTCGGCTTTCCGTATTTCGGCGGCCAGGAGCATCAGCATTTCCCGAACTCGCCGCGCGAGGCCGTGCTCACGCGCAACGTGCCGGCCAGGCGCCTCAAGCTGAAGGACGGCGAGGCGCTGGTGGCGACGGTGTTCGACCTTCTCGTCGCGAACTACGGCATCCACCGCGGCCTCGGCGGCGGCAACGTGGCCTCGTCCTATGACGACGATGTCCCGTATACGCCGGCGTGGCAGGAGCGCATCACCGGGGTGAAGCGCGCGCACGTCGTCGCGACCGCCCGCCAGTTCGCCGACAACGCGGACCGCACCAAGGGCAAGTCGATGGTGATCCTGGGTGCCGCGGTGAATCACTGGTACCACGGCGACATGATCTATCGCGGCATCATCAACATGCTCGTGCTGTGCGGCTGCATCGGCCAGTCCGGTGGCGGCTGGTCGCATTATGTCGGCCAGGAAAAGCTGCGGCCGCAAACCGGCTGGACGCCGCTTGCCTTCGCGCTCGACTGGCATCGTCCGCCGCGCCACATGAACAGCACGTCTTTCTTCTATGCCCACACCAGCCAGTGGCGTCACGAGAAGCTGGGCGTCGAGGAAATCCTGTCGCCGCTGGCCGACCCCAAGGCCATGCACGGCAGCCTGATCGACTTCAACGTGCGCGCCGAGCGCATGGGCTGGCTGCCGTCGGCGCCGCAGTTGCAGGCCAATCCGCTGCAGGTGACGCGGGATGCCGCGGCCCGCGGCCAGGATGCGGCGGCTTACGCGGCGGGCGCGCTCAAGTCAGGCGACTTGCACATGTCCTGCGAGGACCCCGACGAGCCGCGCAACTTCCCGCGCAACATGTTCGTGTGGCGCTCGAACCTTCTCGGCTCGAGCGGCAAGGGCCACGAGTACTTCCTGAAATACCTCCTCGGCGCCCAGCACGGCGTGCAGGGAAAGGATCTGGGCGAGGAAGGCGGCCGCAAGCCGGAGGAGGTCGCCTGGCACGACCGCGCCGCGGAAGGAAAGCTGGACCTTTTGGTCACGATCGACTTCCGCATGTCGACGACCTGCATGTACTCCGACATCGTGCTGCCGACGGCCACTTGGTACGAGAAGTTCGACCTCAACACCTCGGACATGCATCCCTTCATCCACCCGCTGTCCGGGGCCGTGGACCCGGCGTGGGAAGCCCGCAGCGACTGGGAGATCTTCAAGGGCATCGCGCGCCGGTTCTCCGAGATCGTGCCCGGCTACCTGGGCGTTGAGAAGGACCTCGTGCTGCTGCCGATCCTCCACGACACGCCGGCCGAGATTGCCCAGCCGTTCGCGCCCAAGGACTGGAAGCGCGGCGAGTGCGATCTCATCCCCGGCAAGACGGCGCCGGCGATGGTGGTCGTCGAGCGCGACTACCCCAACACGTACAAGAAGTACACTTCTCTCGGGCCGCTGATGACCAAGATCGGCAACGGCGGCAAGGGCATCGCCTGGAAGACCGAGGAGGAAGTGAAGTTCCTCGGCGAGCTCAACCATAGGGTCACGGAGCCCGGGGTCAGCCAGGGGCTGCCGCGCATCGAGACGGACATGGACGCGGCCGAGGTGATCCTCACCCTGGCGCCTGAGACCAACGGTGCCGTCGCGGTCAAGGCCTGGGAGGCGCTGAGCAAGGCTACCGGCCGCGACCACGCGCATCTCGCGCGGGCCCGCGAGGACGACAAGATCCGCTTCCGCGACCTGCAGGCCCAGCCGCGCAAGATCGTCTCATCGCCTACGTGGAGCGGCATCGAGTCCGAGCACGTGAGCTACAACGCCGGCTACACCAACGTGCACGAGCTGATCCCGTGGCGGACGCTGACCGGCCGCCAGCAGCTCTACCAGGATCATCCCTGGATGATCGCCTTCGGCGAAGGCCTGTGCGTCTACCGGCCGCCGGTCGACACCAAGACGGTGCGCCCGATGCTGGGGACGCGCAGCAACGGCAACGCCGAGGTCGTGCTCAATTTCATCACGCCGCACCAGAAATGGGGCATCCACAGCACCTATACCGACAACCTGATCATGCTGACCCTGTCGCGCGGCGGCCCGATCGTGTGGATGAGCGAGAAGGACGCGGCCAAGGCGGGCATCGTCGACAACGACTGGATCGAGGCGTTCAACATCAACGGCGCGCTCGTGGCGCGCGCGGTCGTCAGCCAGCGCGTGCCCGAAGGCATGGTGCTGATGTATCACGCCCAGGAGAAGATCGTGAACGTACCGGGCAGCGAGATCACGCACGCGCGCGGCGGCATCCACAATTCGGTGACCCGCACGGTGCCCAAGCCGACCCACATGATCGGCGGCTACGCCCAGCAGAGCTATGGCTTCAACTATCACGGCACCATCGGCACCAACCGCGATGAGTTCGTGATCGTCCGCAAGATGGCGAACGTCGACTGGCTCGACGGCCCCGCGCCGGCCGGCGCCGTGACGGCGGCAGAGTAGGCAGGAGGCACCCATGAAAATCCGCGCCCAGATCGCGATGGTACTGAACCTCGACAAGTGCATCGGCTGTCACACCTGCTCGGTCACCTGCAAGAACGTGTGGACGTCGCGCTCCGGCGTCGAATACGCATGGTTCAACAACGTCGAGACCAAGCCTGGCATCGGCTATCCGAAGGACTGGGAGAACCAGGACCGCTGGAAGGGCGGCTGGCGCCGCAAGCGCAACGGCCGCATCGAGCCACGCATCGGCGGCAAGTGGCGCGTGCTGGCGCAGATCTTCGCCAATCCCAACCTGCCGGAGATCGACGACTACTACGAGCCGTTCACCTTCGACTACGAGCATCTGCAGTCCGCTAAGGAATCGGAGGCCGCGCCGGTCGCGCGTCCGCGCTCGCTGATCAGCGGCGAGCGGATGCAGAAGATCGAGTGGGGACCGAACTGGGAGGAGATCCTCGGCGGCGAGTTCGCCAAGCGCAGCCGGGACAAGAATTTCGACAACGTGCAGAAGGAGATCTACGGGCAGTTCGAGAACACGTTCATGTTCTACCTGCCGCGGCTGTGCGAGCATTGCCTCAACCCGGCCTGCGTCGCGGCCTGCCCGTCGGGCTCGATCTACAAGCGCGAGGAGGACGGCATCGTCCTCATCGACCAGGACAAGTGCCGCGGTTGGCGCATGTGCGTCAGCGGCTGCCCCTACAAGAAGATCTATTACAACTGGCAGTCCGGCAAGGCCGAGAAATGCATCTTCTGCTATCCGCGCATCGAGGCCGGCGAACCTACCGTGTGCTCAGAGACCTGCGTCGGCCGCATCCGCTATCTCGGAGTGCTGCTCTACGACGCCGACCGGATCGAGACCGCGGCGAGCACCGAGAAGGAAACCGACCTTTACCGGGAGCAGCTGTCGCTCTTCCTCGACCCGGACGATCCCGAGGTGATCGCGCAGGCCCGCCGTGACGGCGTGCCCGAGGCGTGGCTGGCCGCCGCCCGGCGCTCGCCCGCGTACAAGATGGCGGTCGACTGGAAGCTCGCGTTCCCCCTGCATCCCGAATACCGCACGCTGCCAATGGTCTGGTACGTGCCGCCGCTGTCGCCGATCCAGGCCGCGGCCGACGCCGGCAAGATCGGGTTCGACGACGACCTCCCGGACATCCGCTCCTTGCGCATTCCGCTGCGCTACCTCGCCAATTTGCTGACGGCAGGCGAGGAATTCCCGATCTTGCGGGCCCTCCAGCGCCTGATGGCGATGCGCGTGTTCATGCGCGGCCGCCACGTCGACGGGATCGAGAACGATGCGGTGCTCGCCAAGGTCGGCCTGAGCAAGGCGCAGGTCGAGGAGATGTATCGCTATCTCGCGATCGCCAATTACGAGGACCGCTACGTCATCCCCACGAGCCACCGCGAATATGCGGAGAACACGTTCGATCTCAAGGCGTCCTGCGGCTTCAGCTTCGGCAACGGCTGCTCCGACGGCATCAGCACCGCGAGCCTGTTCAGCGGCAAGACGCGGGCCCGCACACCCATGGACGTGAAATGATCCGCACCTATCGCGCCCTCTCGGCGCTTCTCACCTATCCCACGGCCGAGCTCGCCGCGGCCACGGGCGAGATTGAGCAGGCCCTGGCCGCCGACGGCCTCATTCCGGCTCCTGAGCGTGCGGCCCTGCGCCCGCTGCTGGACGGGCTGCGGCGTGGCGACCTGCTGGACGCCCAGGAGCGGTATGTCGACCTGTTCGACCGCTGCCCGTCGCTGTCGCTGCATCTGTTTCAGCACGTGCACGGGGATTCGCGCGATCGCGGCCAGGCGATGATCGAACTTGGGCAGCTCTATTCGCAGCACGGGCTCGAGATTTCCACGCGCGAGCTGCCGGACTTCCTGCCGCTCTACCTCGAGTTCCTGGCCGAGCAGCCGCCCAGGGAGGCGTGCAGCATGCTCCAGGACGTGGGCACCATTTTGAACGCCCTGCATGGCCGCCTCGTGCGGCGGCAGACCCCCTATGCGGCGCCGATCGCGGCCTTGCTCGCCATCGCCGGGATCGAGCCCGAGACACCCGCAGTCGCCGACGAGGATCAGGACAGCCCCGAAGCGCTGGACCGCGCCTGGGAGGACCGCGAGGTGCGGTTCACGGCGGAGGATGCCGGGACCACGTCCGGCTGCTCGAAAGCCGCGGCGATGGTGCGGCGCATGGAGACGTTCGGTCGAGGAGACACGCCATGAACGACTATCTGAACCAGATCCTGTTCGGCTATTACCCGTACGTCGTGATCGCGGTGTTCCTGGCCGGCAGCCTCATCCGCTTCGACCGCGAGCAATACAGCTGGCGCAGCGGCTCGAGCCAGCTTTTGCGGGCGCGCGAGCTCCGCTGGGGCAGCAACCTGTTCCATGTCGGCATCCTGGCGATCTTCGGCGGACATTTCGTCGGTCTGCTCACCCCGCACGAAGTCTACGAGGCGATGGGACTGAGCGTGCCGGCCAAGCAGATGCTGGCGATCGTCGCCGGCGGCGTCTTCGGAATCGTGTGCCTTGCAGGGCTGGTCCTGCTCGTGCACCGGCGCCTGAGCGATCCGCGCATCCGCAGGACCAGCACCGGCATGGACGTCGCCATCCTGCTGCTGATCCTGCTGCAGCTGCTGCTCGGCCTGCTGTCGATCCCGTACTCTTTGCACCACGCGGACGGCAGCGTGATGCTGGTGCTCTCGGCCTGGGCCCAGCACATCGTGACCTTGCGCGGCGGCGCCGCCGACCTCATCAGCGGCGTCCCGTGGGTCTACAAGGCGCACCTGACCCTCGGCCTGACGATCTTCCTCTTGTTCCCGTTCAGCCGGCTCGTGCACATCTGGAGTGCCCCGGTCTGGTACGTATTCCGGCCCTACCAGGTCGTGCGCCGCCGCAGCGCGAAATCGGCATAAGGGGCGCGTCATGGCCATCGCCGTCAACGGTGTCGAGATCGCCGACAGCGCCATCGACGCCGAAGTCCAATATCATCCGGCCGCGTCGCTGGAGGGCGCGCGGCGCGCGGCCGCGCAGGCGCTCGTGGTGCGCGAGGTCCTGCTGGACGAGGCGCGGCGCGTCGGCATCGCCGGCGCTACCGACGAAGCGACGATCGAAGCCCTGCTCGCCGTCGAGGTCCCGTCACGGACGCCCGATGAGGAGGCCTGCCGCCGGTACTACGAGAACAATCGCCAGCGGTTCCAGTCGCGCTCTCTCTTCGAGGCGCAGCACATTCTGATCGCGGCCGACCCAGGCGACGCCGAGGCGCGCGCAGCCGCGCGCGAAAAGGCGGGTACGCTGGTGGCCGAAGTCACGGCGAACCCGGAGCGCTTCGCCGACCTCGCGCGAACGCACTCCGACTGCCCGTCGAAGGACCAGGGCGGGCATCTCGGCCAGGTGACGCGCGGCTCGACGGTGCCCGAGTTCGAGACGTTCCTGTTCAGCCTCGACGAGGGGGAGATCTGCGCCCAGCCGGTGGAAAGCCGATACGGCTATCACGTGCTGCGGCTGTTACACCGCTCGACCGGGCGCGAGATGCCCTACGAGTCCGTGCGCGAGCGGATTGCCGACTATCTGCGTGAGTCGTCGTGGCGGACCGCGGTGCGCCACTACATTCAGGTGCTGCTCGGCCGTGCCGCCATCGACGGTATCGATATGGGTGGTGCTTCTTCGCCACTGCTGCAATAGGACCGGCCGGCGATGGCACCCGATCCCGCTGTCCTGCGCGTCGTCACCACGCCGATCCCGCGCTATCGCGCGCATCGCGGTCCCGCCCTGCTGTCGGCCGGATTCCGTCCGTTCTTTCTGCTGTCTGCCATGTGGGCGGCCCTCGCCGTGCCGGTCTGGCTGTGCGTCTTTTCCGGCCGGGCCGGGCTGCCGACGCTGTTGTCGCCGCTCGTCTGGCACGCGCATGAGATGGTCTTCGGCTACGGTGCGGCGACCGTGGCCGGATTTCTTCTCACCGCCATCCCGAACTGGACCGGCCGCATGCCGCTGCAAGGCGGACCGTTGGCGCTCCTGGTGGCGCTGTGGGCTGGCGGCCGCGTCGCCGTGCTGCTGTCCGCCCATCTCGGCGCCGTCCAGACAGCGGTTCTCGATCTCGCGTTTCCGGCGGCGTTCCTGGGGGTGGTTGGGCGCGAGATCCTGGCCGGACGGAACTGGCGCAACCTGCCGATGGTGGGAGCGCTCGGCCTGTTGTTCCTGGGCAATCTTCTCGTTCATTTCGAAGCGTGCGGGATCGCATCTTTGGCCGAGTTGGGCAACCGGCTCGGCATCGCGACCCTGCTCGTCCTGATCAGCCTCGTCGGCGGGCGCATCATCCCGAGCTTCACGCGCAACTGGCTGACGAAGCATCGGCCCGGGGTGGCGCCGCCGGCCGAATTCGGCCGCATCGACCGCGCCGGTCTTGCCATCGCGGCCATCGCCCTCGCGATCTGGATCATCGCCCCCGACGCACCCCCGGCGCCGTGGGCCGAGCTGGCCGCGGGCCTCGCTCTCGGCACCCGCCTCATGCGCTGGCGCGGCGCGGCGGTGCTCGCCGAGCCGCTGTTGTGGGTGCTCCACCTCGGCTACGGCTGGCTGGCGCTCGGCCTCATCCTGCTGGCCCTCGACGGCCTCGTGCCCGTGTTGCCGCAAACCACGGCGTTACATGCGCTGACCGTCGGCGCGGTCGGCACGATGACCCTGGCGGTGATGACCCGTGCCACCCTGGGTCACACCGGTCAGGCGCTCACGGCAGGTCGCGGCACCACGGCCATCTACGTCCTCGTGACACTCGCGGCGGTGGTGCGGCTGCTGGCTCCGTTTGCCGGCGAGCACTATCTGTCCGCCCTGTCCCTGGCTGGGGCAGCCTGGAGCAGCGCGTTCGGGCTGTTCGCGGTGCTCTATTTTGGTGCGCTGGCGCGGCCGCGGCACTAACGGGCCGCGACGTTGTCGATGAGGCGCGTCGCCCCGAGCCAGGCCGCACCCGCGACGCGCACCGGGCCCGAGGCGTGCTCGACCGGCTTGAGCGTGACGGCATCGACCGCTTCGAGATAATCGATTTTGGTGAAGCCGGCTTTTGCGAGCTCGGTTTTGGCGTTGGCGATCGCCGGGGCCGCCGCCTCGCCGCGCGCGAGCGCGGCCGCCACGTCGTCAAGCACCCGGTGCAGCGTGGGTGCGATGCGGCGCTCGGCCGGCGACAGGTAGACGTTGCGCGACGACATCGCGAGGCCGTCGGGCTCGCGATAGGTGGGCACGCCCGTGATGCGCACCGGAATATCGAGATCGCGCGCCAGGCGCTTGATCACCTGCAGCTGCTGGTAATCCTTCTCGCCGAAGAATCCGACATCGGGCAGCACCTGCAGGAGGAGCTTGGTGACGATGGTGGCGACACCGGAAAAATGTCCGGGGCGGAACGGCCCGTCGAGCCCGTCGGTGAGGCCCGCGACCGTCACCGTGGTCGATGCGCCCTCCGGATACATCTCGGCGACCTCGGGGGCGAAGATCGCATCCACGCCCACGGCCGCGAGCTTCTGCGCATCGCCATCCAGGTCGCGCGGATAGCGGTTGAAATCCTCGGTGGGGCCGAACTGGGTCGGGTTGACGAAGATCGAGACCACGGTGCGCCTGCACTCGGCGCGCGAGCGACGCACCAAAGACAGGTGCCCTTCGTGCAGGGCGCCCATGGTCGGCACGAGGCCGATCGTGTCGCCGGCCGCGCGCCATGCCGCGACCGTTTGGCGCAGCTCGGCAATCGTGCGGAGGATCGGCACCGTCATCGGTCCTGCCTGGCCTCCCTCAAACAGCGTCTAGACATACAGCGTCTAGACATGACGACGCCCGCGAACTGGGTGCTCGCGGGCGGTCAGTCGCCTGTGGGGCCGGGCGAACCCGGCCGCGGCATTAGTAGCCTTCGCGCTCCATGCGCTTGCGGGCCACCTTGCGCGCCCGGCGGATCGCCTCCGCCTTCTCGCGCGCCTTGCGCTCCGACGGCTTCTCGAAATGGCGGCGCAGCTTCATTTCACGGAAGACGCCCTCGCGCTGCAGCTTCTTCTTGAGGGCGCGCAGGGCCTGGTCGACGTTATTGTCGCGAACGATCACTTGCACGGGTTTGGCCGAGCTCCTTTCTTGGATCCAATAGGGGTTGCATGCAGAGAGCCCGTGACAGGCCCTCGCATCTGAATCAAAGGCTTATATCACAAGCACTTGGACCTGTGAAGGGTTTACCGGGCCTGCGCCGGGGGCCATATTGGCCGGGATGGCCATACTCAAGATCGCCCGCATGGGGCACCCGGTCCTGCGCCAGCGGGCGGCCGAGGTCCCGGACCCCACGGCCCCCGAAATCCAAAGGCTGGTCAAGGACATGGTCGAGACCATGGAGGACGCCCAGGGCACCGGTCTGGCCGCCCCGCAGGTGCATGTCCCCTTGCGGGTGGTGGTGTTCAAGGTGCTGCCGACCCGCACGACCGGGGCCGACGGCGACCAGCCGGTGGGCCTGACCGTGCTCGTGAACCCGCTGCTCGAGCCCCTGGGCGAGGAGAAGGAGCTCGACTGGGAGGGCTGCCTGTCGGTGCCGCGCATGATGGGGGCCGTGCCGCGCTTCGTGCATCTCCGCTATCGCGCGACCACGCACGAGGGCGAGCAGATCGACCGCACGGTCTCGGGATTCCATGCGCGGGTGGTGCAGCACGAATGCGACCACCTGGACGGCGTGCTCTACCCGCAGCGCATCGAGGATCTGCGGCTGTTCGGGTTCGTCGACGAGATGAAGAAGGCGTTCAACGAGCCGCGCGACCCGGAGATGGAGTGAACGATGTCCGCCGAGACGCCGAGCTTCGATCATGAACAGGCACGCGAGGCGATCATCGCCGCCGCCCTGCCGAACGTCCCCTTTGACGGCTGGACGCTCGAGACGCTGCGCCGCGCTGCGGCCGACGCCGGCTACGATCCGCTGACGGCGCTGCGTGTCTTCCCGCGCGGGCCCATCGAGGCGATCGAGGCCTGGGTGACGCAGGCCGACCGGCGCATGCTCGAAGCGCTCGAGCGGCAGGATGGCCCAGGGCTCAAGGTGCGCGAGCGGGTGGCCGCGGCGATCCGCCTGCGCCTGCAGGATCTGGGCCCGCATCGCGAGGCGGTGCGGCGGGCCCTCTCGGTGCTGGCGCTGCCGCACAACGCGCCGCTCGCCGCGCGCCTGGTGTGGGGCACGGTCGACGCGATCTGGTATGCGGCCGGGGATACGGCCACCGACTTCAATTACTACAGCAAGCGCGGGCTGCTCGCCGGCGTCTATAGCGCCACCGTGATGTACTGGCTCGAGGACAAGTCGGAGGGCTTCGCCGACACCTGGAAGTTCCTCGACCGGCGCCTCGCCGAGGTGCTGCGCCTGCCGCAGGCGCTCGGCCGCCTGCGCGAGGGGCTCGGGCGGTTCGCCCGCTTCCCGCGGCCGGGCCGGCCGTTCGCCGCCCGGCGCTGACTACTCGACCTTCGCGCCGGAGACCTTCACGACTTCGGCCCATTTGCGGATTTCGTCGCCCATGAACTTGGCGAACTCGGCCGGCGTCGAGCCGACCGGGGTGATTCCGAGGTCGCGCATGTGGGCCTCGATGTCCGGCTCGCGGACGATCTTCTGCACTTCCTTGGCGAGGATATCGATCACCGGCTGCGGCGTGCCCGCGGGCGCCAGGAGTCCGTGCCAGGCGAGCGCTTCGAATCCCGGCAGGGTCTCGGCGATGGCCGGCACGTCGGGCAGCACGGCCGAGCGCTTCAGGCTCGACACGCCGAGTGCGCGCACCTGGCCGCCGCGCACCGAGGCCAGCGCCGTCGATGTGCCGTTGAACGCGAAATCCACCTGGCTCGTGACGACGGCCTGCGTCACCTCCGAAGCGCCCTTATAGGCGACCGGGGTGATCGAGGTGCCAGACTTCATCTTGAGAAGTTCCATGCCGAGATGGGTCGTGGAGCCGAATCCGGCGGTGCCGTAGGCGAGAGGCTGCGGGGCGGACTTGAGGAGGGCGATCAGGTCGGGGAACGTCTTCGCCGGCAGGCCCGGACGGACGATGAGCAGGCTCGCTTCCCACGACACGAGCGAGATCGGCACGAAATCCTTGAGCGGGTCGTAGGGCAGATGGGGGTAGAGGCTCACATTGATGGCATGCGGGCCGGCGGAGGCGATTTCGAGCGTATAGCCGTCGGGTGTGGCGCGGGCGGCGAGCTCGCTCGCCACGTTGCCGTTCGCACCCGGGCGGTCCTCGACGAAGAAGCGCTGCCCGAGATCCTCGGTCATCTTCTGGGCGAGCAGGCGGCCCACGATGTCGTTGATCCCGCCGGCCGCGTACGAAACGATGATCTTCACGGGGCGGGCCGGGTAGGCGGCGTCGGCCGCACCGGCACCCCTGGCGTTCGCCAACCCCACGACCGCGATGCCCAGCACACCGGCAAGTCGGGCGAGCGCCTGCATCGCTCAGCCCCCCGGGGTCTCTTCTTTGCGCGGCGACAGGCGCGTCACGTGGCCCATCTTGCGGCCGGGGCGCGCCTCGCGCTTGCCGTAGAGATGCAGCTTCGCGTCCGGGTCCTTCAGGATCTCCGGCCAGCGGTTGACCGCATCGCCGATCAGGTTGTCCATCACCGCGTCCGAATGCCGGCGCGGGTTGCCGAGCGGCAGGCCGCAGATCGCGCGCACCACCTGCTCGAACTGGCTGGTCACGCACGCATCGATCGTCCAGTGCCCGGAATTGTGCGGCCGGGGGGCGAGCTCGTTCACGAGGAGGGCGCCGTCGCGACCGACGAACATCTCGACCCCCATGATGCCCACCAGCCCGATCTTCTCGGCGATATGCCGGGCGATCCCCTCGGCGCGCCGCGCGGTCTCGAACGGCACGCGCGCGGGTGCGATCGTCTGCGCGAGGATATGGTTCTCGTGCCGGTTCTCGACCGCGACATAGGAGGCGGTCTTGCCGTCGAGCCCGCGCGCCACGATCGCCGACACCTCGCGCTCGAAGTCGACGAAGCCCTCGAGGATTCCCTGCACCGGTGCCGGCATCGCGTGCGTGAGGCTGTCCCAGGCGCGCCCGAGGTCGGTGTCGGCGCGGATCGGCACCTGGCCCTTGCCGTCGTAGCCCATGCGCGCGGTCTTCAGCACCGAGGGCCGGCCGATCTGCTCCACGGCCGCCATCAGCTCGGCCAGGTTGGCGATCGGGCGATATTTCGCGGTGGCGACGCCGACGCTGTTGACGAAGTCTTTTTCGTGGAGCCGGTCCTGGGTGATGCGCAGGACGTCGGGCGATGGCCGCACCGGGACCTTCGCCGCGAGCTCGACGACCGGCTCGTAGGGGATGTTCTCGAACTCGTAGGTGACCACCGCCACCTGGCTTGCGAACTTGGCCAGCGCCTTGCCGTCGGTGTAGGCGGCAACGGTCTGGGCGTGGGCCACCTGCGCCGCCGGCGCGTCCTTTTCCGGCGAGAAGATGTGGCAGCGATAGCCGAGGGCCGCGGCCGCGAGGGCCGTCATGCGGCCAAGCTGGCCGCCACCGAGCACGCCTATCGTAGAACCGGGCGGAATGACAACAGTCATGCGCGCCGCTTCTTCGGTTTGGCCTCCGGGGCATCCGAAGGCCGCAGGGCCACGCTCGCGGTCTGCCGGTCCCGCCATTTGTCGAGGGCGGCCGCGATCTTCGCATCGGTGAGCGCCAGCACCGAGGCGGCCAGCAACGCGGCATTCACCGCACCGGCGCGGCCGATCGCCAACGTGCCCACCGGAATGCCGGCCGGCATCTGCGCGATGGACAACAGGCTGTCGAGGCCCTTGAGCGTGCGGCTCTCCACCGGCACGCCGAAGACCGGCAGCGGGGTGAGCGAAGCCGTCATGCCAGGCAGGTGGGCAGCACCGCCGGCGCCGGCAATCACCGCCTTGAGGCCGCGATCGCGTGCCGCGGCTGCGTACTCGTACAGCCGGCGCGGCGTCCGGTGCGCGGAGACGATCTTGGATTCATGCGGCACGCCGAGTGCGGCCAATGTGTCAGCCGCGTGACGCATCGTCTCCCAGTCCGACTGGCTGCCCATGACGATGCCGACGAGCGGGCGCTGGCGGCCCGCGGTGCTGCGATTTCGCGCGGTATTGCTTGTCCGGACGCGGGCCATGCCGTGAAACTTCCCCCTCCAGGGCGGCCTCGACCCTGGGCGGGCTCGAGCGGCCGAAGAAGGGGCTTATAAACCAAATTTACGTGTTGGTAGCAAATCGTTAGTATTCTGTTAGCGATGAGTCGCCAAGTGTTGACGGGCGGCCCATCGTGCGGTCCGCACGAACACGAGACGGAATGAAAGTCGGCGACACCAAAGGGGTGGCGAGCTCAGGCCGTCTCTCCGCCACGGACAAGAAAGCGGGCGTGGGCGCTGCCGCCTATGCGCGCGCCGCCGATTCGGCGACCAAGGCGCCGGCACTCTCCGATATCGCCGCCATCCTCGACGTGCCGGAGACGGAATTCACGCCCAAGGTGCGCGGCGCGATCATGGCGCTGATGGCCGAGGTCGAGAAGCTGCGCCGCGACCTTCAGCAGAAAGAGGCGCGCATCGCGCATCTCGAGCAGCTCGCCGACCAGGATCCGCTGACCCCGGTCCAGAACCGGCGCGCCTTCGTGCGCGAGCTCACGCGCATGATGTCGTTCGCCGACCGCTACGACACCGTCTCGAGCATGATCTATTTCGACTTGAACGGCTTGAAGCCGGTCAACGACACCTACGGGCACGCGGCGGGCGATGCCGTCATCGCCTATGTCGCGCGCGTGCTGGTCGAGAACGTGCGCGAGGCCGACGTCGTGGGCCGGCTCGGCGGCGACGAGTTCGGCGTGCTCTTGCCGTACACCGATGAGGGTGGGGCGATGGAGAAGGCGGCGACCCTCGCCGGTGCGGTCGCGGCCAAGCCGGTCGACTGGAACGGTGTCGCGATTCCGGCCTCGGTGTCGTGGGGCGTGCACACGTTCAGAAGCGGGGGCAGCGGCGCGCATCAGGCGCTCGACGCCGCCGCACAAGCGATCGAGGCCGCCGACCGCGCGATGTACGCGCAGAAGAAATATCGCTCGGAAGGGTGAGCTGCGCCGTTAGCTCGGAAAAGCGGCCCTACGCGATGATATCCGGCAGGAGCTGGTTCTCGATCTGCGAGATCAGGTCCTTCAAATGCAACTTGCGCTTCTTGAGGCGCTGAAGCTGAATCTGGTCGAAAGGCTGGCGCTCGGACAGGCGCGCGATCACGTCGTCGAGATCGCGATGCTCGGTCTTCAGTTCGACGAGTCGGCGTCGTAACGCCACGTGCTCGGGGTCGTCCATAGGTACCGCTGAAAACGAGGAGAAGCGGCAGAATCCTACCAGAAAACGCACGCGGCCGCGACCGGCCCGAAAGCCCGGTTCGGCGAGATTTTGAAAGGGACCGAATGAGCAAGCGGATCGGGATCCTCACCAGCGGCGGCGATTGTGCCGGTCTCAACGCCGCCATCCGGGCGGTGGTGCTGCGGGCGGCGGCCCTCGGCTGGACGGTGGTCGGCATCCGCAACGGCACGGCCGGCCTCATGGAGCGCCCGGTGCAGGCCGACGAGCTCGGCTTCGGGGTCACCGATACCGCCGTCATGCGCCAGGGCGGCACGATCCTCGGCACCACGAACAAGGGCGATCCGTTCGCGTTTCCGCTGGCGGACGGCCGCAAGGTCGACCGCTCGGGCGAGGTGATCGAGGGCTATCGCATGCTGCGCCTCGACGCGCTGATCGGGATCGGCGGTGACGGCAGCTTCGCGATCCTGCGGCGGCTGGCCAAACAGGGCGGGATCAACCTCGTCGGCATTCCGAAGACGATCGACAACGATCTCGACATGACCGAGATCTCGCTCGGCTTCACCACGGCGGTCGAGGTGGCCACCGAAGCGCTCGACAATCTGCAGCCGACCGCGGCAAGCCACAGCCGCGTCATGCTGCTCGAGGTCATGGGCCGCGACGCGGGGCACATCGCCCTCTCGGCCGGGATCGCCGGCGGCGCCGACATCGTGCTGATCCCGGAGATCCCGTGGCGGCTCGATTCCATCAAGGCGAAGATCGAGGCGGTGAAGGCGCGCGGGCGCAACTTCGCCCTGGTGGTCGTCTCCGAGGCCGTGCGCACGGCCGAAGGGGCAGCCGCCAACGTCGCCTATGCGGGCGGGCAGGTGCGCTATGGCGGGATCGGCCACTACTTCGCCGACGAGATCACGCGGCTGACCGGGGCCGAGACGCGCGTGACCCAGCTCGGTCACGTGCAGCGCGGCGGCCCGCCGATGGCGCGCGACCGCCTGCTCGCCGGCGCCTTCGGCATCAAAGCCGTCGAGCTGATCGCCGCGGGCCAGTTCGACCGCATGGTGGCGCTGTGGAACCGCGAGGTGATCGACGTGCCGCTCGGCGACGCGATCCAGCATCCGCACGTGGTCGATCCGAACGGCCCCTTGGTGCGCACCGCGCGCGGGCTCGGAATATGCCTGGGCGATTAGGGCCGTTTGATGCGCCCGGGGGCCGGTTAGGCGCGCACGGCCGCTTGACTCTTATCCACAGCCTTGGATAGAAATTTTTCAACGCACCGAGTTGGACAGGGACGATCGAAAAAAGAATTAACGGGGCCACCCCACGGGGTGGCCCTTAATTTTTCGGCCAGTGGCGGCTACGCGCGAGCCGGGTCACAATAAGCCCCATGCCACCCCCGGATCCGAAGTTCTTCAAGTTCGACACCCTGAGCCTGCACGCGGGCCAGCACCCCGATCCGCTGACCGGGTCCCGCGCCGTGCCCATCTATCAGACGACGTCCTACGTGTTCCCCGACGTCGACACGGCGGCCTCGCTGTTCAACCTGGAGCGGCCGGGGCACATCTACACGCGCATCTCCAACCCCACCGTATCGGTGCTCGAAGAGCGCATCGCAGCCCTGGAGGGGGGTGTGGGCGCCGTGGCCACGGCGAGCGGACAGGCGGCCCTGCATCTGGCGGTGGCCACCTTGATGGGGCAGGGCGGTCACATCGTGTCGTCGGCCTCGATCTACGGCGGCTCGCACAATCTCTTCGCCCACACCCTGCCGCGCTTCGGGATCACGACGAGCTTCGTCAACCCGCGCGATCCGCAGGCGTTCCGGGCGGCGATCAGGCCCGAGACTCGCGTGGTGTATGGCGAGGTGCTGGGCAATCCGGGCCTCGAGGTGCTCGACATCGCCGCCGTGGCCAAGGTGGCGCATGAGGCGCACCTGCCTCTCCTCATCGATTCGACCTTCGCGACGCCCTATCTCTGCCGGCCGTTCGAATGGGGGGCCGATCTCGTGCTCCACTCGGCCACCAAGTGGCTGGGCGGGCACGGTGTCGCGATCGGCGGCGTGCTGGTCGATGGCGGCCGGTTCGACTGGGAGGCGTCGGGCAAGTTTCCGACCCTGACCGAGCCCTATGCGGGCTATCACGGCCTCGACTTCGCCGAGGAGTTCGGCACCCAGGCCTTCATCATGCGCGCTAGAGTCGAGGGCCTGCGCGATTTCGGCGCCTGCATGAGCCCGGCGAACGCGTTCTATATCCTGCAAGGTGTCGAGACCCTGCCGGTGCGCATGAGCCGGCACGTCGAGAACGCTCGCCGGGTCGCTGCGTTTCTCGCCGCCTCCGAGGAGGTGGCGTGGGTGAATTCGCCCGAGCTTGCAAACCACCCCGACCGGGCGTTGGCCGAGAAGATGCTGCCGCGCGGCGCGGGCTCGATCGTGAGCTTCGGCATCAAGGGCGGGCGCGCCGCCGGCCGGCGCTTCATCGAGGCGCTGCGCGTCTTCTCCCACCTCGCCAATGTGGGGGACGCCAAGTCTTTGGTCATCCATCCGGCCAGCACCACGCACCAGCAGATGGATGCGGCCGCGCTGGCCGCGGCGGGCGTGGGCGAAGAGATGGTGCGGCTCTCGGTCGGCCTCGAGGACGCGGGCGATTTGATCGACGATCTCGGCCAGGCGCTGCGCGCCGCGCGCAAGGGGGCGTCGTGAATCTCACCGTCGACGGCCGCAGCGTGTTCGCATCGACCGGCGGCCGCGACTTCGATCCCGAGCGGCCGGTCGTCGTGTTCCTGCACGGCGCCGGCTTCGACCACACCGCCTGGATGCTGCAGGCGCGCTACTTCGCGCATCACGGCCGTGCGGTGCTGAACGTGGATCTGCCCGGCAACGGCCGCTCGGAGGGGCCGCCTTTGCCTGGCATCGCCGACATGGCGGCCTGGACGGAAAAGCTGCTCGATGCCGTGCGCGCCCCGAAGGCCGCCCTGGTCGGCCATTCGATGGGCGCGTTCGTGGCGCTCGAATGTGCGGCGCAGGCACCGGCGCGGGTGTGGGCGTTGGCGCTCCTGGGCATCGCGGCCCAGATGCCGGTGCATCCGGATCTTCAGCGCGCCGCGGAATCATCCGACCACGCGGCCCTCGACCTGATCGCATCGTGGGGCTACGGCCGTTGGGCGCATCTCGGCGGCTCGCGCGTGCCCGGCCTGTGGATGATGGGCTCGGGCCTGCGGCTTCTCGAGCGCACGCCGCTGGGCGCGCTCGCCGCCGCACTCGCCGCCTGCAACGCCTACAAGGGAGCCGTCGACGCCGCGGCCCAGGTTCTCTGTCCGACCCTGCTGCTGCTGGGCGAGATCGACCGCATGACCCCGCCCACCGGGGCGCGCGAGCTTGCCACGCGTATTGCTGATGCTCGCACGGTCATCCTGCCGCACGCCGGCCACATGATGATGATCGAGCAGCCCGACGAGACGATCGCGGCGCTGGCGGAGATCATCTGAAGAGAAAAGGCGCGGGAGAAAATCTCCCGCGCCCTGGTCTGAGACCCGAAGATGAGGGGCTTAGGCCGCCCTGGCTTCGAGCTTGGCCTTCGGTGCGCCGGTCTCGACCTTGATGGTGCGCGGCCGCTTGGCCTCCGGCACCTCGCGGACGAGGTCGACATGGAGCAGCCCGTTCAGCAGCTGCGCGCCGGCCACCTTGATGTGGTCCGCGAGCTGGAAGCGGCGCTCGAACGCGCGGCCGGCGATGCCGCGATAGAGGTACTCGGTCTTCTCGTCGGCGGGCTTCGCCTTGCCGGAGACGACCAGCATGTTGTCCTGCGCCACGATGTTCAGGTCATCCTCGCCGAAGCCGGCGACCGCCATCGTGATGCGATAGGCGTCCTCGCCCGTCTTCTCGATGTTGTAGGGCGGATAGCTCGAACCCTCATCGACCAGCGCCTGGTCCAGAAGCTGGCCCAGCCGGTCGAAGCCGATGGTCGAGCGGAAAAGGGGGGAAAAATCGAAGGTCGTCATGGCCACATTCTCCATTGAGCAACATGGTTAAATTCAGGCCCACCACATGGTCGGACCCTACGGTCGTAAGGCGGGTCCCCGAGGGGCACCCACGAAACATGAGATAATTTCGTGACTTCCCGCCTTCAAGGGGGTGGGGTGGGCGAAAAACACCTTCCATTAACAATATCTTGGCAAGCTTTTGGCAAAGCTGCATTTTGCCGCCGGGCCGATCCCTGCGGCTGAACCACGCCCAGCACGAACGAACACACGACCCGGCCTCTCATGGAAACCGCCACGCGCTTTTTCGGCAAAACCTACGATGAGACGATGTCGCTGCTTCTGGCCTCGCGGGACTACCTCGCGGCGGCGCAGCCGGCGGACGCCATCGGCCTCAAGCCGATCGATCGCCTGCGGGTGAATTGCGAGGCGATGCGGCTAACCACCCGGCTCACACAGATCATGGCGTGGCTGCTGGCGCAGCGCGCGGTCTTCGCCGGCGAGATGGGACGGGCCCAGGCGGCGAGCGACGAGTTCCGCCTCTCGGCGGATGCGGTGTGCATGGCCGAGAGCGACGATATGACCGAGCACGTCCTGCCGGTGCGCCTGCGCGAGCTGCTCGAGGAGAGCCGCCGGCTCTATGTGCGCGTGGCCCGCCTCGACGAGCTCAGCCGGCGCGCCGCCGCCGAAGGCGCCTAGCTTCCAAACGGCCTCGCTTCTAAACGAATGGGCGCCCCCAAACGCAAAGGGCGCCGCAAGCGGCGCCCTTTGATGTCGTGCGGACGAAGCCGCTTACTTCTTGGCTTCTTCCTTTTTGCCCTCGTCCTTCTTGGCTTCGGGCTTCGCGTCCGACTTAGCAGCCTCGGGCTTGGCGTCCTTGGCCTTTTTCTCGGCCTTCTCGGGCTTCGGCGCCTTGGGCTTGGCCTGGGCCGGAGCCTGCGGGGCCGCCTTCGGCACCGGCGCCTTGAAGTTCCCGAAGCGCTTGTTGAACTTCGCCACCTGGCCGCCGGAATCGACCAGCCGGTGCTGGCCGGTCCACGCCGGATGCGTCTTCGGGTCGATGTCGAGATGCAGCGTGTCGCCCGGCTTGCCGTAGGTCGACCGCGTCTTGAACGAGCTGCCGTCGGTCATCGTGACGGTGATCTCGTGGTAATCGGGGTGGATGCCCTGTTTCATGACGGGTCGCCTTAAAGGAATTGGGTCGCGTGGGAAGGCGGGCTTATAGCCCAGGCATATAGCCGGGATCAAGACCAGCCTTTTCCGCGCGATATCAACATGCTACGGGTCACCCCAGATCCGAGGGACAGCAAAATGGACGACAGCGCATTCGAAAGCCTGGCCGAGGCGACCCTGGAGCGCCTGGCGGAGCAGATCGAAGAGGCCCTGGGCGAGGTGGACGTCGAGCTGCGCGGCGGCATTCTCACCTTGGAGCTCGAGGATGGACGAGCCTACGTGATCAACAAGCACGCGCCGAACCGCCAGATCTGGCTGTCCTCGCCGGTCTCGGGGGCGGCGCATTTCGACCACGACCCCCAGGCCGGCGTGTGGCGCTCGACGCGCAGCGAGGCCCAGCTCCATTCGCTGCTGGCGGCCGAGCTGTCCGAGTTGACGGGACAGCCCGTCGAGCTCGACTAGCACATGACCGCGTCTGCGCCTTCGCCCGCCCGGCGGGACTATCGCGCGCTGCGCCGGCTGGTCGGGTTCGTGCGTCCGTATCGTCTGCAGGTAACCGCAGCACTTGCAGCACTGGTCGTGGCCGCCGGCACGGTGCTCGTCTTCGGAGCTGGCCTGCGCTGGCTCATCGACCGCGGCTTCGCCGCCGGCGATCCGGCCCTGCTCGACAAGGCGCTGATCGGGCTCTTGGCGGTCATCGTGCTGCTGGCGGTCTCGATGTACGGGCGCTCGTATCTCGTGTCGTGGCTCGGCGAGCGCGTGACCGCGGACATCCGGCGGGCCGTGTTCGAGAACCTGGTGCGCCTGTCGCCGGGATTCTATGAGACGACGCGCACCGGCGAGGTGCTGTCGCGCCTGTCGACCGACACCACGGTCGTGCAGACGATCGTGAGCTCGTCGGCCTCGCAGGCGCTGCGCAACATTCTCCTGTTCGTGGGCGGCACGGTGATGATGGCCGTGACCTCGCCCAAGCTCACCGGCCTCGTGTTCGTCGTGGTGCCGCTCGTCGTCTCCCCCATCATCGTCTTCGGGCGCCGCGTGCGCGGCCTGTCGCGCGAGAGCCAGGACCGCCTCGGCGACGCGGGCGCCGACATCGACGAGACCCTGAACGCCATCCGCACGGTCCAGGCATTCAACCGCGAGGCGGCGGATGCCGCGCGCGTGGGGCAGCGCATCGAAGCTGCGTTCGAGGCGGCGCTCAGCCGCTCGCGCGCCCGCTCGCTGCTCGCCGCCGTCGTGATCCTCCTGGTGTTCTCCGCGGTCGGCGCCATCTTGTGGATCGGCGGGCACGATGCGATCGCCGGACGCATCTCGGCCGGGCAACTCTCCGCCTTCGTCTTCTATGCGGTGGTGGTGGCGGGCTCGGTCGGCATCATCAGCGAATTCACCGCCGACGTGCAGCGCGCCGCCGGTGCCGCCGAGCGGCTGTTCGAGCTTCTCGATGCGCGGCCGCAGGTGGCGGCACCGCCGGACCCGGTGAGGCTGCCCTCGCCGGCGCGCGGCGCCATTGCGTTCGAGAGCGTGTCCTTCCGCTATCCCTCGCGCCCCGAGCAGTTGGCGCTCGCGGAGTTCAGCCTCGCCATATCAGCGGGCGAGCGCATCGCCCTCGTCGGCCCGTCGGGGGCCGGCAAGACGACGGTGTTCAATCTCCTGCTGCGGTTCTACGACCCGGACTCCGGGACGGTGCGCCTAGATGGAGTCGACCTTCAGCGCGCGGACCCGGCGGAGATCCGGGCGCGGATTGGCCTCGTGGCGCAGGACGCCACGATCTTCGCCGCTGATGTGATCGACAATATCCGCTATGGACGTCCCGGGGCGACGGACGCGGAAGTCCGCCGGGCGGCGGACGCTGCGGCGGCGACGGAGTTTGTCGAGCGTCTGCCGCAGGGTTACCGCACATATCTCGGCGAGCGCGGCGTGCGCCTCTCCGGCGGCCAGCGGCAGCGTATCGCGATCGCGCGGGCGCTCCTGCGCGACCCCGCCGTGCTTCTCCTCGACGAGGCGACGAGTGCGCTCGACGCGGAGAGCGAGCGCCTCGTCCAGCAGGCCCTCGACCGCGTGATGGATGGCCGCACGGTGCTCATCATCGCGCACCGCCTCGCCACCGTACTTAAGGCTCAGCGGATCGCCGTGCTCGACCACGGCCGCCTCGTCGCCCTCGGTGACCACGCGGCGTTGCTGCGGCAGGGCGGACTCTACGCCCGCCTCGCGGCGCTGCAGTTCGTCGATCCCGCTGCCTGACGCTCCGTTCCCTGAAGATTGCATCTGCCCTGGCCTCGAACTTGCGGCCATCGAACGTACTCCTGAACGCAACATCGTAATGCCCGCCCTCAACGTGTCAGCGACCACGCACCGGAGGGCTGGCGGCACGCGCGCTCCGATGTCTCCTGCGCGCGCCCGTTTATATCTGTGGTCGTACTGTACTCGCGGCAATAGACGCCACGGTCAGTCCGGTAAGTCTGCGTTGCGATTACGGTATAAGTGAGGCTGTTGTTGGAGTTGCGCCACAGGACCTGCTGGCGGTCCGGCGCGTACTCCAGCACGTTGCTCACGCACTCCTGGTCGGCCTCGTCCATCTTGGCGCCGATGGCGCTGCCGACCAGAAGGCTGGTGGCGGGTACGAGTCCGTCCTTGAGGTCCTGCGCTACCGTCGCGCGGTCGCAGAAGCCGCGATCGATGCCATAGGGGACGAGTTGGAGCTTGTAGCTGGCCGCGGCCTTGCCGTTGGGCGGCACTGCGAGCGGGCGTGACGACCACGAGGCCGGGCCGTCGGAGACCAGATGGCTGAGCGGCTCGGCCAGCGCCAATGCCAGGCCCAGCGCAAGACCGAGCCCGACGACTTCCCTGGAAAAGCGGGCTCCCAACACGGCGGTCACTCCCGAGCCGGACAAGGACCTGGTCGGGCCCCGAGGGGCCCGACCAGGCGACGGATGCAGCGACGTTGGCTGTCGGGGGCGCCGCTACCTCCGCCAAGGCTTAAGAACAATTCAGTTGACACCAAGGTTCACGTCGTTTGCGGATCTTCCGAGGTTCCGAAAACTCAGTGTGTCAGGGCGCCGGTGGCCGCACCGGCGCCGGCGCCGATGGCGCCCAGCACCCAGGGATTGGCACCGGTCACCAGTCCGAGACCGACGCCCGCCGCCGTGCCGATCGCACCTCCGCTCAGCGCCCGCTGCTGCTGGTGATTCATGTGATCGCAGCCGGCCACGGAGACACCGACCGACCCAAGAGCAGCCAATAGAACCATCGTTCGGCTCACCTTCATCAACGCGGACATGATCCGCCCCTCGTCTTGGTTGCGGGGGCCGCTGTCGAGAGCGGCGACGCGCCGGCGTCCTTACCTGTGGAAGGTATTTCTGTGCCGCGCGCCGCAGTAAATCTCGTCCGCTTTACTGACTAAATCAACACAAGGAGGAATTTATTACACGCGTCTATTTCTTGCCTACTTTATGTCACAGGATTATCACGCCGTATTATTGTATGGGACGCGGGGCGGCATCGAAAGTCGAGCCAAGTCAACGGCTTCGGAATGTCCGTCCGCGCGAATAGGGTTGGGCCCAGCCGGGCAGGCTGTTAAGATTGTGAGGGGCATCGGACGCCGACGGATCACATGTGCTGCGCCTTCTTCCATCGGCTCGCGCTTCGAGTCGTGCTCGCATCGGTCGCCGCCGCGATGGTCGCGGGATGCGACACCTTGTTCGAGCCGGCGCCGCCGGCCGCGAGTCCGGCGCCGCCAGCACCTCCTCCCGAACCTCCGCGGGCCGTCCATGTGATCCCGCCGCCGCCTCGGCCGGCTCCGCCCCCGCCCGCCGAGATCAGGCTCGTGGGCCTGAGCGAGGACGAGGTCCAGGCGCTGCTCGGGCCGCCGGCCACGGCCGCCGACCAGCCGCCGGCCAAGGTCTGGCAGTACCGTGCGGGCAATTGCGCCGTGGATGTCTATTTCTACCTGGACGTTGGCAGGAATGCCTTTTATGCCTTGCACTACGATAGTGCTGCCCCCACCTCACCGGGGTCTCCTGTCCCAGCTACGGTGAGTGCCCATGATGCAGCCGACCGTTGCCTCACTCGCGTCTATAATGCCCACCGTGACCACTGACACCCCCGACACGATCGCCATCATCGATGACGATCCGTTGATGCGCCGCACCATGGCGGCAAACCTCGAAGATGCGGGCTTCCGCCCGGCGTCGTTCGAGGGGGGGCGGGCGGCGCTCGACTATTTCTCGGGCGGCGGCCTCGCGGCGGCGATCCTGCTCGACTGGCAGATGCCCGACGTCGACGGGCCCGAAGTGCTGCGCCAGCTGCGCGCCAACGGCCATCAGGTGCCGGTGATCTTCCTCACCGGCCACAACCAGCCGATCTACGAAGAGGCGGCGCTGGCTGGCGGTGCGGTCGATTTCGTCGACAAGTCGCGCAGCTTCTCGATCATCCTGCAGCGCCTCAAGCTGGCGCTCGCCGGGGCCAAGGGCGGCCCCGCGGCCGCGGCCAGCGCCGACACCCCGGGCATCACGTTCGACAACGACAGCGCGCGGGCGTTCTGGCAGGCCAAGCAGCTCGACCTCACCTTGACCGAGTTCAAGGTCGTGAAGCTCCTGGTGGCGAAGGCGGGCCGCGACGTGTCCTATCGCGAGATCTACGACCTCGTGCGCGGCGAAGGCTTCCAGGCCGGTGCCGGCGAGGAGGGCTATCGTGCCAACGTGCGGGCGATCGTGAAGCGCATCCGGCAGAAGTTCCGCGACGTCGATGCGACCTTCGAGGCGATCGAGAACTACCCGGGGTTCGGCTACCGCTGGTCTGATGGTGGCGGACAGCAGCAGTCCTGAAGCCTCGATCAATGGCGGTCGTGCTGGGTTTGGAGCGCTCCGGCGTTCGCTCGTCGTCCGCCTCTTCGTCCTGCTGCTGATCTTCATCGCCGTCCCGGTCGTCCTTTACGCGCAGTTCCAGTCCGCGGACCGCGACCGGCAGGAGATCCTGCTCAACGCGATCCGCGAAAAAGGTGTCATCATCAGCCGCGTGCTCGAGCCCGAGCTGTCGCGCGCCGACGCGATCCCGCGCGTGGGCCTGGGCGAGCTGCTTGGGCGCTATCAGTCCGACAGCGTAAGCCTCAAGCTCCTCTACCATCCCAACACGCCGCGCGATGCGGGCTTCTTCTACGTCGCTTCGGCCCCGCCGGTGACCACGGACGCGCTGGAGGTCGAGCGCAAATACCTGGTCGATGCGGGCATCCTCGACCGCATCCAGCGCAGCTGCGACGGCAATCTGCCGCTCGCCTCGCGCATCGACCTGCCGGGGGGGCCGTCGGAACTCCTCACCTCGATCGCCCCGGTGCAGACCAAGAGCGGCTGCTGGGCGCTCGTGATCTCGAGCCTCCTGACCGCGACCAGCGACCGCGCGCTAGGCCGTCCCTACTGGCAGTCGCCGGAGGTCCAGGTCGCCGCCCTGATCTACCTGGCGCTGGCCCTCTTCGTGCTTCTGCTGTTCTTCGATCTGTGGCGCAGCCTCCTGCGCTTCGGCCGCATGGCGCGCGCGATCCGGCGCAATTCCGACGCGGCGCGCTTTGCCGACCGCAACGACATCCCAGAGCTGCAGCCGGTCGCGACCGAGTTCGACCGCCTCGTCGACACCTTGCGCGATTCGGCCGCCAGCATCCGCCGCGCCGCCGAGGATTCGGCGCATGCCTTCAAGACCCCGCTGGGTGTCATCCGCCAGGCGCTGGAGCCGTTGCGCCGCAAGATGACCGGCGACGAGCGCGGCGCGCAGTCCGTCGAGGCGATCAACCTGGCGCTCGAGCGTCTCGACGGTCTGGTGCAGACGACCCGCCGCCTCGACCACGCGGCCGCCGACCTGCTCGATCCGCCGCGCGAGCGCGTCGACTTGAGCGCTCTCCTGCGCGGTCTCGTCAGCGGCTATCGCGCCGGCCTCACCCCGCCCGGGCCCAGGCTCATCGACGTGATCGAGGATGGCGTGGTGGTCGTGGGCGGCGAGGAGCTGATCGAGACGGTGGCCGAGAATGTCATCGACAACGCGCTGTCCTTCACCACCCCCGGCGGCGAGGTGCGGGTGAGCCTCAAGCGCTGGCGCGACGTGGCCGTGTTCACGGTCGACGACGAAGGCCCGGGCGTGCCGCCCGACCGCCTCGACAAGATCTTCGAGCGCTACTACTCCGACCGCCGGGCCGCCCCGCATCCGCCCGTCCCCGGCGGCGTCGGTAATTTCGGCGTCGGCCTGTGGATTGTGCGCCGCAACGTCGAGGCCATGAACGGCCGCGTGCGCGCCCTCAACCGCTCGGGCGGCGGATTCCGCATGGAGATCGAGCTCCGCTGCGCATGATCTGAGCCCGGTGTCCGTCCGTGACTCAAGCGGAAAGGTTCCCGTCATCGCAGCGGACTTTCGGAGGAAGACGTTCGGCGCCGTTGCGCGCATCGCGCCCGGACGAACATCTCCTCACATCTGCCCGCGCTGCGCCCCCCCGATGCGCCGACGGGCAGATGACAAGCAAACGCAAGGGAAGGAGGAGACGAATGATCAGACTGTCGACCGTGGCAGCCATCGCTGCCACGGCTCTGTTCGCGGCCGCATCGGCGGCAAGCGCCGAGGAAAACGACTTCCACTTCTACACGAAGGATCCGAGGGCATCCGGGCAGCGCGCCTACACGCCGGCGCCCAAGGCGAAATCCTCGCCGACCTATTCACCGTATACGCCGCTGCCGTCCGGCTCGGTGGCGCAGGCGCCGCAGCAGAACTCCACGCAACCCAACTCGCAAAGCAACTCGCAGTCGCGCAAGTAGAGCCGAGCGGCCCGGCCTCGACGGCGCTGGCGTGCCTTTTGTTCCGGGACACGCCAGCCCCTGCGCGCGCATCCGTGCACAGATTGGCACGGTACCGCAGCCAAAGTCGTAGTCCTTTTTTCCGTGTGCTCCGTGCCGCAATTCGGCCCGAATGCGGTGCCATGCTGTGCTAACAATGGTCCCTTATTGGCGTCATCTTATCGAAGAAGCGGCTCGCGCGGCCGCAGGCCTCCGTTGGCATGTCCCGGAGACGATCATCGGCCAACCCGTGCCGGCGGTGTTCCCCTCGTCCGAAGTCGCCGCGGTCAGCGCTTTCGCGATCGCTCTTCTGGTCCTCATGTTCGCGCGGATCGGGCGATCCTGACCGGCTCTTGTCCCGCCGACGCTCGCAGCGGAGATGACGCTCCACGCGTCAGATTCGGGCGGTCGTTCCCATCCACAGCGCTCCATGAGCGAGATGCCGCCGTCATGAGCGATGGCGTATCCGGCCCGCACATTTTTGATTGCGGATCCACGTCGCGCCCGAGGCGAACATCGTGCGAATGTGAAATCCATCATGAATGATTCTTCCATCGCCGGGCCCCCCACGGCAGCTGTCGACGAAAAGCTCGCAAGCCTCGGGTTGTTCCGATTGTCGCTGCTGGCCGTGGTCGTCGGCGTCGTGACCGGGTTCGGCGCCGTGGTGTTTCGGCTGCTCATCGGACTCATCCACAACGTCTTCTTTCTCGGCCAATTCACGGCCTTCTACGACGCCAATCGCTTCACCCCGCCAAGTCTCTGGGGCGCCGGAGTCATCCTGGTCCCGGTCCTGGGCGGTCTCGCCGTCACCTTCCTGGTCCAGAATTTCGCGCCGGAGGCGCGCGGCCATGGCGTGCCCGAGGTCATGGACGCGATCTACTACAAGGAAGGGATGATCCGCCCGGTCGTCGCCGCCATCAAATCTCTCGCGTCTGCGTTCTCGATCGGTACCGGGGCTGCGGTCGGCCGCGAGGGACCGATCATCCAGATCGGCTCCTCGCTGGGGTCCACCTTGGGCCAGATCATCGCGATGACCCCGGGACAGCGCATCACGCTGGTCGCGGCCGGGGCAGGAGCAGGCATCGCCGCCACGTTCAACACGCCGATCGGGGGCGTGATGTTCGCGGTCGAGCTGATGCTGCCGGAGGTCAGCGTGCGCACGTTCCTGCCGGTCGCGTTGGCCACCGGTACGGCCACGTATATCGGCCGGCTGTTCCTCGGCGTGGCGCCGGCATTCCACGTGCCCGCCCTCGTGCCGGTGGCCGATCCTGTGTCGTCGGCTGTGGCGCTCGTCCTCTATGGGGTGCTCGGCGCCCTGGTCGGCCTGGCAGCGACCGCTTTCATCCGCGGGCTGCATCTATGCGAGGACGCATTCGATCACATCGCCAATCCCTATGTGCGTCACGCCGTCGGCATGCTCGGCATCGGCGTCCTGATGTACGTCCTCATGCGCAACTTCGGTCACTACTATGTCGAGGGAGTCGGTTACGCGACCGTGCAGGACATCCTGCAAGGCGGTTTGACAGCGGGCGCGCTGATGGCGCTTCTCTTCGTCTGCAAGCTCGCGGCGACCTCAGTCAGCCTCGGCTCGGGGGCATCCGGCGGCATCTTCTCGCCCTCGCTCTATATGGGCGCCACCGTGGGCGGCGCGTTCGGCGGGCTTGTCGAGACCCTTCACGTGCTGCCCGCGGCCAGTATCCCCGGCTTTGCGATCGTGGGCATGGCCGCCATGGTGGGCGGCGGCACCGGTGCGGCGATGACCGCGGTCACTATGATCTTCGAGATGACGCGCGACTACAGCCTGGTCATGCCGATGATCGTGGCCGTCGCGATCAGC
Organism: Alphaproteobacteria bacterium; assembly: GCA_035506575.1. Classification (GTDB taxonomy): domain Bacteria; phylum Pseudomonadota; class Alphaproteobacteria; order CACIAM-22H2; family CACIAM-22H2; genus DATJPD01. The sequence continues at coordinate 15,825 of DATJPD010000219.1, read as the reverse complement.
ATCGGCATCCGCCGCGTTCTGTCGCGCGAGAACATCTACACCGCCAAGCTGGTCAGCCGCCGCCACTTCATTCCCAAGGCGCTGCACGCCAACATGTTCCTGATCCGCCATGCGAGCGACGTCATGGATCGCGATGTCATGGTCCTGCCGGCCGAGCTGCGGTTCGATGAGTTCCTGCGCCGCCCCGATCTCGCGGGCAAGCTGCAGCACGTGGTCGTGGTCAAGGACGATCGGATCGTCGGCGTCCAGCGCGTGAACGCGGCCCTCCGCCACGGCCTCGGCCAGGCGCAGACCGGGGCGACGCTGGGCGATGTCGCGCGGCACGATTTCATTATCGCGCGCGCCGAGGACATCGTCTTCGATGTGATCTCCCACATGTGGCGCGCCAAGGCGATCATGGCCGTGGTGGTGAGCGGCCACGATCCGTCGCCGCGGGGCAGCCAGGTCGTCGGCGTGATCTCGAAAGAACATGTCGCGGATTCGGTCGCGGAGAGCATCAAGACGTACAGCTGAGCCGCCACGCGCGACGTGCGAAAAATCGCCGCACCGGGATGAGGAGGTGCCGAAATGCCTGTGTCCTGCCCAGACTGCCGGTGGCCGCGCGAGCTCGAGGAGCGCGGGCCGGCCGAAGACCCCGCAATCCTTCTGACCGGAACGGCCTATGTCGGCGCGTGCTCAATCCAGGTGGTGGCCATCCGCATCGATCCGAACAGCGGCCGGATCCCGGATTACAAGCCAGGCGTTCCCCGCGGCGCCTATGCCGACAGCCGCCTGGACGTCGTGCTCGACGTGCTTCTGGACGGCCTGGATTACATTGCAAGCGAACTCGACGACGTCCTGGGTGAGGACCGGCCCAGTACGCTCCCATTGAGCGGAGGCGTCTACCGTCTCTGTGCTCTCCCTGCGATGTTCAAAGCATAGCTGGCGAGAAGCGGCCGACGGACGGCCGCCGCGCGGGCGAACCCTGCGCGGCGGCCCCCGGCGCTCAGGCCGCGCCGGTCACCGGGTCGATCACGGTGCGGACCTCGCTGATCCTGGTCGCCGGAAATCCGCTCAGCCGCGCGTGCTCGCGCACGGCGGCTTCGCTCTCGGCCAGGTAGACGCAGAACGTCTTGTCGTCCGCCAGGTACGAGTGCAGCCACTGGGCCTTGCCGGCGAGCTTTGCCAGGGCTCCGTTGGACGTTTCGGCCGCGTCCTTGAGCTGTTGCCCGTTCAGGCTGCCGACGCCCGGGATGTCCCGCTCGATCACATAACGCTTCATGTCTTTCTCCGTGTGGTGCCACGAGGAACCGCCCTCGTGAATGCGTGGGAGTGTGGCCGCGCCGGGGCCGGGCCGGCCAGTCCAGGAAGTGTACGGGATGCTGCCGCGCTGCCGCGTCTAGCCGCGCGATTCCGCGTCCGCGCCCGAAAGGTCCGGTACATTATCTGGACTTGTGCCGGGCCCGGCCCGCGCGCCACAGTCCACCGGAGACACCGACATGAGCGCCCGCAGCACCCCGAGCAGCATCTATGGCCAGTTCTGCCCCGTCGCGATGGCGGCCGAAATCGTCTGCTCGCGCTGGACGGCGCTGGTCTTGCGCGAGCTCCTGGCCGGCAGCACCCGGTTCAACGACCTCAGGCGCGGCGTGCCCCGCATGTCGCCGACCCTGTTGTCGCGGCGCCTCAAGGAGCTGGAACATGCGGGCGTGATCGCGGTGAAGCGCGCCGGCCCGGGTGTAGCCGAATACAGGCTCACCGAGGCCGGCGAAGAGCTGCGCGGCGTCGTCGAATCGCTCGGTAGATGGGGGCAGCGGTGGTTCGAGTCCTCGCTGTCGCTCAAGAACCTCGATGCATCGCTGCTCATGTGGGACATGCGCCGCAACCTCGTGCCGGCGCCGCTGCCCGACCGCCGCTGCACGGTGAAGTTCCTGTACCCGGAGGTGCGGCCCAGCCACCGCGCGTGGTGGCTGGTCGTCGACGACGCGGGCGTCGATTTGTGCCGGTCGGATCCGGGCTACGAGGTCGACCTCTACGTCCAGGGGTCGCTGCGCAGCATGACGGCCATCTGGATGGGGCATTCGACCTTGAGCGCGGAGATCACCGCCGGCCGCATCGACGTGTCCGGCCACAAGGGCATCGCCCGCTCGATGCAGCAATGGCTCGGGCTCAGCCCGTTCGCCAAGGAGAAGCGGCGCGGATCCGCCTAAGTGAGGCGCCCGGCGGCACGTTTGCGGACAGCGGCGAGACAAATCCTGACGGCACCTTGAGGCGGGCTTCAGGCCCGCTTGATTTTCGTGTCCGCGGCCATTGCGAGGCTACACACCGGGGACGAACCTGATTAGGGTCGTGCGACCTTGCGCAACTCAAAGGTGTGCGGCGATGACGTGGACGACGATTCTGCGGAGCCGGGCTTCCGGCTGGACGATCCTGGTGCGCCTCCTCGTGGGGCTGGTGGTGTTCTTCCCCGAAGGCATCCAGAAGCTGGCGTTCCCGGAGGCCCTCGGGGCCGGGCGCTTCGCCGCCATCGGCATTCCCTATCCCGAGCTGATGGGCCCCTTCGTCGGCGTGGTGGAGACGATCTGCGGCGCCTTGATCATCGCCGGCCTCTTCACGCGCCTCGCGGCGGTCCCGCTCCTGGTCATCATGGTCGTGGCGATCGTGTCCACCAAGGTGCCGATGTGGCTCGGCCACGATGTCTGGATCTTCCACGTGGCGAAGATGTCGCGCTACGGCTTCTGGAGCATGCTGCACGAAGCGCGCGCCGATCTATGCATGTTCCTGGGGGCGCTCTACCTGCTGATCGAAGGCTCCGGCGCGTGGTCGCTCGACGCCCGTCTGGCCAGGCCGCGGGCGCGGCCCGCGATGGTGGTCGCCTAGGCCACCCCGGACCCGGCGAGACCGGGCCCTCATTTCCTCATTCGTCACGGCCTGCCCTGAGTTGAAGGACGGGAGAGATCTGCAATGTCCGCAGGACGAGCACGCGGCGCTGTTGCCGCGATCCACGACGACCACACGACCGGGGCGGCGTCCGCCCGCGAATGGGCGAACCGGCTGATCTGGTTCCGGCGTTTCCGCGGCCTCAAGCAGCTGGCCCTGGCGCAGCTCCTCGAGGTCGATCAAGCGACGGTGTCGCGCTGGGAGCGCGGGCAAAGCGTCCCCCATCTCCGCGGCCGCCAGCGTCTGCGCGACCTCTTGCGGGCCACGACCGGCGACGACGCGCTGCTGAAGCACGCCATCGCCGCCGCCATCGGCGAAGTCGTGCTGTCCAGCTCCGAGGACGTCGTCATCGCGGCATCCCGCGCCTACGCGGCCGCGAACGGCATCACCGCCGATGAGATCGCCGGCAAGTCGCTGCGGCCGACATTCATCGGCGACAGCCGGCACGCCTGGCAGGCGATCCACGGCCACGGCTTCTTCAACGGCGACGTCGCCTCGGCGACGGTGTTTCTGCGCGTGCTGCGGCTGTGCGGCGGCCCGGAGTGGCGCTGCGTGAAAGCGGTCTGCGTGCCGGTGCGCCTGTCGAACGGGTGCCTTGCCGTTCGCGGCGAATGGGCGGGCCTGACCGAGGGCGAGTTCGCCGCCGGCTGCCGCCAGAACGGCGGGCCGTTGCGCCTCGTGATGGCCCACGACCTCGGCGGCGGGCCGTGATGGGCGAGCCGGTGGCTTTAAAACTCAGACGGCCTGTGCCGCAATGCGCACGTGCGCTCCAGCCGGAATGGTCGGCGGTGCTTTATTGAGAGTCTCGATCGCGAAGCCGGCGGCGGCCTTGTAGGCCGCCATGAACTCTGCGCGCTCGTGGGACGGGATGACGTCTTCGATATTGTCGAACGTACCGCCGCATCGTTCGTCCACGATGTTGAGAAGACCGAACGGCCCGGCGCCACGATTGCGCAGGATGAGCTGTGAGATCGGACCGCACAGCTTCGCGTCATAGGCGGCGAGCGCCTCCGGCGTGACCCCATGCTCGATGAAGCTGCGCCCCAGCATTCGGGCATCGACGATGGCCTGGCTTCCGCCGTTCGAGCCGGTCGGATACATGGCGTGTGCGGCGTCGCCCAGCAGCAGCACGGGTCCGTCCTGCCAGGTATGAACCGGATCGCGGTCGATCATGGGATTTTCAAAGATGCTGTCCGCCTGCGAAATCAAGGCGGGGACATCGAGCCAATCCCAGACCCATTTGTCGAAATGATGGGCGAAGTCGGACGCACTCACCTGCCGGAACCAGCCGGTCTGCTTCCACCCCTCGCTGTTGTCCATCGTGACCTCGGCGATCCAGTTGATCATCGACAGGCCGGTCTGCGGGTCGGGATGGGAGATCGGATAGAAGACGACGCGCTGGCGATGCGTGCCAAGGCCGACGAACGACGATCCGCTGCGGATGGGCTTTCCCCAGGTTGTGCCGCGCCACATGACAGCGCCGCCCCAGTGGATCGGCGGCTGATCCGGATGCATCTGCGCCCGGACGGCGGAGTTGATGCCGTCGCAGCCGATGAGGAGAGCGCCGTCGATGTCCGAGGCCGAACCGTTGGCATGTTCGATCAACGCGGTCACGCCGCCGTTGGGCTTTTTCCGGTAGCCGGTCACCCGGCAGCCCAGCCTGACCGCCCCGGCACCGAGCCGCTCCACCGTCTTGTCGAAGAGCAGCATGTGAAAGCGGCCGCGATGGACCGCGTATTGCGGCCATTTGTAGCCGGCCAGGGTTCCCCTCGGCTCGGAATAGACATCGTTGCCATTGAGCCCGACCAGCGCCCATTCCTGTGCCGGCAGGCCCACGCGGTCGAGGTCTTGCGCGGTGATGCCGATGTCGTAGAGCTCGCGCACGGCATTGGGTTGCATATTGATGCCGACGCCGAGCGGCCGCATCTCCCGCACCGCTTCGAGAACGATACAGGGCACGCCGATCTGATGGAGCGTCAGGGCGGCTGCAAGCCCGCCGATGCCGCCGCCGGCTATGATGACCGGATGATTCACGCGTTAAGTTAGGTCCGCAGCCCGATGACCGGAATGAGATTGATCCCCCGGCCGAACTTGACGCAACACGCCCTCGCGGGCAATCGATTTTGAGCGCAAGGCCGGGTGTCCTGTCACAAACCTGGTCGACGCGCGTAGGGGCCTCGCGCGTTGTCGCGGATCATCTCACCCGACCCATTCGGACCGCAGCGGGCCGAGTCTTGGGCGGCGCCGACAGGCAGCGGGCCACCCCGTGTCGCGGCGAACTAGACCTCTCTCGTGGACACGTTGCGTGAGATCGCCTCCTTCGGTTGGAGCATGCCGCGGTCTGGCGCAACAAGCATCGGTAACGCCTGCAGGGTGGCGGCGCGGAGGCTCTCGAACGCGCGGGCCAACTTCATGCTCCTGTCATGGAGCCATCGACGCCGCGCTGCGAGCACCGGCAGGACCAAGCTCGCCAGCATCAACCACGAAATATCGATCGCCGCCGTCCGGTAATCGACGCTGGTGATGATGAGCGGCCCCAGCACCGCTCCGGCGCTCCACGCCGTCAACATGGCTCCGTAGATCGCGCCGGCATGCTTGCTGCCGAAATTGTCGGCGGTGAAGGCCGGCATCGTCGCGAAGCCAGCCCCCAAACACATGCCGATGATCGCCGCCAACGCAAGCAGCATCGCAAAATCCGTGACCTGACCCAGGGCGCGGAACGCGACGAACTGGAGCGCAAAGAGCGCGAGGAAGGTGACGGGCCGGCCGATCTTGTCCGAGGCCCAGCCCCAGAACGGGCGGCCGAACCCGTTGGCGGCCGAGATCGCGCCGACGACGAGCGCTGCCGTCGCAGCGTCGACGCCGCAGAACGACTGCGCCAGGGGAGCCGCGACGCAGACGAGGGCCGTGCCGGCCGTGACGTTCAGCGCCAGAATCAGCCACAGCAGGTACCAGCTCGACGACCTGAGCGCCTGCGACAAGGTCTTCTCACGACGATCATGCTTCGCCACCTGTGCAACCAGCGGCGCACAGCCCGCCGGGGCATAGCCCTCGGGAGCCGCGCGGAACAATTGCGCCGCCGCCACGATGACCAGCAGATAGGCGACACCCAAGACGACCAGCGTTTGATGCAAGCCGGCCGTCGCGAGAAGCTGGGTGGCGACAGGGCTCGCCACCATGGCCCCCCCGCCAAAGCCCGCGACGGCAAGCCCGCTGATCAGTCCGCGCTTGTCCGGAAACCAGCGCAGCAGCATGGCGACCGGCACGATGTAGCCGAGCCCCAGGCCAATGCCCGCGATAACGCCGAACCCGAGATAAAAGACCAAGAGGTTCGGCGCAACCCCGGCCAGGCACAGGCCGCCGCCATAAAGGATGCCGCTGGCCGTCGCCGTAACACGCGGCCCGAACCGGCGCTGAAAGGCGCCACCAAATCCGGCGGTGATGCCGAGGGCGACGATACTGATGGTGAAAGCCAGCGTCGCGGCGGTGTTCGAGACGGAATATTCGTGCATGACGGCGCCCAGCAGCACGCTCGCGGCGTAGACCGTGCCCAGCGACAGCTGAACAAGGCAACTCGCCGCCGCTATGGTCCAGCGGCCACCCGGGAACAGGCGCAATGGCATCTCGTCGGGCAATGTGGCTGCCGTGGTCGCGAGCGTCGCTGGCGAGCTCGTTGATGGGATCTTCGTCATCCGGCCGGGTCTCCGTCTTTTTTGTCGGCGCGGAGATTAGGCGCGCATCCTTAAGAAGCTGCGAATTAATGTCACGAACTCATCGGACGGTTTGGTTAGCGAAACCTAAGTTTCTCGTCCCTTTATCACAGCCGTGCGTGGCCGTTCGCGGCGAGCCGACCACGGCGGACGCCACCGTCGCGAGGTGGGATCGTCCACCAACGTCCTTCACTGGCTCAGGAAAAACCGCTATCCGCCGGGATTTCAGGTCCTGTGCACGAACTGCAATACCGGCCGCCACCGCAACGGCGGCGTCTGCCCGCACAAGGACCCGGCGCGGAAGCCGCGTCGGCGATAACCCTCAGCCCTGGGTACGTGCGGCGGTCATGTGCTGGTCCCATCGCGCCTGCATGTCCGCGTGCTTCTTGATCAGGTCCTGGCGCGTGGCCTGCCACAGGCTCGCGGCACTGTCGTCTGCGATGACGTGCTCCTGGCCCGTGCGTATCCCCTCGATCGTCTTCGCCACGACCTGTTGCGGCGAGGTCTTCGGGCCGCTCGACAGGGCCGCCCCCATCTCCGTATCGATCAGGCCCGCATAGACCGCGATCACGCGGGTTCCCTGGGCCCTGAGCTGGATGCGCAGCCCGTCGGTGATGGCGAGGGCTGCGTGCTTGGTGGCGCCGTACGTCCCGTTGAACGGGTAGACGTACCAGCTCACGACCGAGAGCATGTTGACGAGGGCCCCGCCGCCATTGCGCGCGAGCACCGGCGCAAATGCCTTGGCCATCGCGAGCGTGCCGAACACGTTCACCTCCATTTCGCGGCGGAGGACGTCGTCCGAGTTGGGCGCGAGGACCGGTGTGGCGAACATGGCGCCCGCGTTGTTGATCAGGATCTCGACATCGGCGCAGGATTCGGCCGCCACGGCGATGTCGCGCGCCGAGGTGACGTCGAGGCGGACCGGCATCAGGTGCGGATCGTCGATGCTCGACGGATCGCGCGCGCCGGCATAGACCCGGCTTGCCCCGGCCGCGAGCAGCGCCTGGGCGAACACGCGCCCGAGCCCCCGGTTGGCACCGGTCACCAGCGCGGCCCTGCCACGAATATCCATGGTTCCGTGACCTCCGTGTCTCTGTGGGTTGCGTCTGGATGCCGGCGTTCGCCGGCAGGACGGAGCGCCCGCTCCGCGCAAGCCGGCCAGGCTAACGGCTCGTCACCTTGATCTCGATGCGGCGGTTGCGGCGCCAGCCGACCTCGTCGTTGCGCGGGTCGATGGGCTCGAACTCGCCGAACCCGGCCGCGGCCAGGCGGTCGGCGGGGATGCCACGCGAGGTGAGATACTTCACGACCGAGATCGCGCGCGCCGCCGACAGCTCCCAGTTGGAGGGGAATTGCGGCGTCGAGATCGGCCGGTTGTCGGTGTGCCCGTCGACTTGCAGGATCCACGGCAGGTCCTGGGGCATCTCCTTGGCGATGGTGGCGAGCGCGTCGGCCACGCCGTCGAGCTGCTGCTTGCCCTCGGGCTGGAGCTCGGCCGAGCCCGAGGGGAACAGCACCTCGGACTGGAACACGAAGCGGTCGCCGACCACGCGCACGTCGGGCCGGTCGCCCAGCACCTGGCGCAGCCGGCCGAAGAACTCCGAGCGGAACTTCGTCAGCTCCTCGACCCGCCCGGCGAGCGCCGCGTTCAGCCGCTTGCCGAGATCGGCGATCTGCACCTGGTCCGCCTTGGCCTTGTCCTCGCTGATGCCGAGGGCTGCGTTCAGGCTCGCGAGCTGCTGCTGGAGGGCCGCGATCTGGCGCGTGAGCAGGTCGGCGCGCGCCTGCGCGTCCTTCGTCAGGTCCTTCTGGGCGGTGAGGTCGCTGCCCTGCTGGTTGACCGTCTTCTGCAGCTCGTCGCGCAACGCGGTCAGAGTCTCTATATTCTTCCGTAAGGCGTCGAGCTGGCCGAGCTGGGCGTCGATCTTCTCCTTGTCCGCCTGGATCACCTTGTTGGCGTCCTCGAGGTCGGCCGAGACCTTGTCGGCCCGCCCCTTGGCCTCGTCCGCCTCCTGCTGCAGCCGCTCGCGCGTCGTGAGCGAGGCCTGCAGCTCGTCGTTGAGCGCGCCGATGCGCGTGTTGAGGTCGGCGTTGGCCTTCTTCTCGAGGGCGAGCTGGTCGGCGAGGTCGCCGAGCTGGCTCGACAGCCGGGCCAGCGCCTGGTCGCGCCCGGAGATCACGTCCTTCAGGTAGAACTGGAAGAGCGTGAACACCATCAGCACGAAGACGATGACCAGGATCAACGTCGCGAGCGCGTCGACGAAGCCCGGCCAGATATCGACGGTGCGCGCGGTGCGGCGGCCCGCCGGCATGGCCTATTTGGCCTCTTCGGCGAGCGCTGCAATCGTGCGAGCCAAAAGCCGGATCTCGCTGCGCACGTCCTGGATGATCTGCGCGCGGCCGGTGGCGTTGTCCTCGACCAGGCGCCCCATCAAGCTGTCGAGGTTGCGGATGTGGTCGCGCGTCGTGTCGTCGAGCGCCGTTCCGCCGGCCCCGCCGCCGCGTCCGATCACGTCGGACAGCTTGGTCAGCGCCGGCTTGAGCTCGATCTGCGCCTCGGCGAAGCGAGCGAGCAGCGCCTGCTGGGCGCGCAGCTGGTCGGTGAACTGCGTGAGCCGCTCGGCCAGGGTCGCAAGCGTCGCCGTGCCCGAGGCGCGGCCCTCCTCGACGCGGGTCAAGGTGCGCTGGAACGCTTCGAGGTTGTCGGCGGTCTGCTCGAGGAGGGCCTGGATATAGGCCGGGACCGGCTGCTCGCCGTCGGCCGCCGGGCCGCCGCTCGACAGGCGCGTGAGCCCCGACAGCCATTCCTCGAGCTCGTTGTAGAAGCGGTTCTGCGCCTGGCTCGCCTGCAAATCCAGGAAGCCCAGCACGAGCGACCCCGCAAGGCCGAAGAGCGAGGTGCCGAACGCCGTGCCCATCCCCGACAGCGGCGCTTTGAGGCCGGCCTGCAGGTCGTTGAACAGGGTGGTCACGTCGGTCTGGGTCGACAGGCCGGCGATCACGCCGCTGACCGAGGCGATGGTCTCGAGCAGGCCCCAGAACGTGCCGAGCAGGCCCAGGAAGATCTCGAGCCCCACCAGGTAGCGCGAGATATCGCGCGATTCATCGAGCCGCGAGCCGAGCCCATCGAGCAGGGTGCGCATCGACACCGGCGACAGGGTGATCCGGCCCTCGCGCCGGCCGAGCATCGTCGCCATGGGGGCGAGCAGGCGCGGCGGCGTCTGGATCGACAGGCCCGGCTGGTCGGTGCGGAAGCGCTCGATCCACGCGACCTCGGGGAACAGCCGGATGACCTGGCGGAAATCGTAGATGATGCCGAGCAGCAGCACGCCCAGGATGACGCCGTTGAGGCCCGGGTTCGACATGAACGCGAATTGGAGGCGCGGTGCCAGCACGGCGCCGAGGCCGCCCACGACGACGAGCAGCACCACCATGCGCAGAAGATAGAGATGAGGCCGGGCCATCAGTGCCGCCAGTTTACCCCGTGACGCCGCCTGCCGTCCCGGCAGTGCTGCGAAGCCTTAGCGATGGACCATGAGGATGTCGACGCGGTCGGCCGGGCCGTCGGGCGACTTGTTGCCCAAGGCGCGGACGTCCATGCGCGTGCTGCGCACACCCTGATCGATGAGGTAGCTGCGCACGGCCAGCGCCCTGCTGAGGCTGAGCCGGCGGGCCTGGCTGCCGGCGTCGTCGCCGCCGCTCGCGTAGGCCACGATCTGCAGCCGGGCTTCGTCATCCCGTTTCAACTGGGCGGCCGCCTGGTCGAGGACCGACTTGCTGTCCGCCGGCAGATCCGCAGCCCCGCTGGCAAAGGGGATCGCGCCGACGCGGCCCTGGACGGGCGTCGAGGGCGGGGGCAGGGCCGCGACCCGGGGCGCGGGTGCGGGTGCGCCCTCCGCGGCCGGCGGTGCCGCGGGCGCCGAGGCGGCCGGCGGCGCTGGGGCCGGTGCGGGCGCCGGTGCCGACGCCTGGGCCTTTGGTGCTGGCGCGGGAGGCTCTGCCGGCGTGGCGGCCGGCGGGGCCGAGGACATGGTCGACGGCGGCCTCGAGAACGGCGAGGCGCTCGGAGGTGGCGTCACCTCGGCCGGCGCCGCGTTGCCGACCGCGGGCGGGGCCGGCGGCGTGGAGATCGTGGGCGGCGGAGGGGCTCCGGTCTCGCTCGACGGCCGGTTCGCCGTGCGCGAGGGCGTCGGCGGCTTGTCCGTGAACACGGGCGGGGCCGGCGGCGGGGTAAAGGTCGGTGCGGATCCTTGCGGCGCTGGCGCGGCGGCGCTCGCGGCCGGTGCTGTCGTTGGGGCCGCTTCGTTCGCGGGCGTCTCGCTCGCCGGTGGTTGGGCCGGAGCGGGCGCTGCTGCGGCGGTGCGCGTCGACGGTGCTGGCGGCGCGGAGTTCTTCGCAGACGTTTTCTTCGTCGGCTCTTTCTTCGCCGCGGCGCGGGCGGCCGGCGCTGCCGGCTTCGCCTGGGCAACCGGCGGGCGCGCGGACCTGGCGGGCGCGCTGCTGCGGCGTTCGGGCGCGCGCAGGCTGGGGCGCTTGGCAGCACCGCCCGGCGCGCTTTGCGGCCCGAGCTCCTCGAGGAGCCCCCAGTCGACTTCAACGCTGGTGTTCGGCTGACGCAGCTGTTCCTGGGCCGCCGCACTGCCAGCGCAGGCGACCACTGCCAGCCCGATCGCGCAAGCCAGCCCCCTAATGCGTCTCATCCCCACTCCGCGCGTTCACAAGAACTGCCCCGGGGTCGCCCAAGCAACACGGCGAGATCTGCAAGCCCCAGGGCAAAAGATTAGCCTACACAAGCCTATAGGAACAGTAGATTTAGGCGCAATTGTGGTGGCCGTGTCCGGCACTTAAGGCAAATGCTGCGCCTCAGGAGCGGGGAGCCGCACCGCGCAGCAGCTTGCCCAAGGGGTCGAACAGCCGGTCGTTGGCGGCGACGATGTCGCCGCTGGCGAGCACGTCGCGGCCGCCGGCGAGATCGCTGACATAGCCGCCCGCCTCGCGCACCAGGACGACCCCGGCGGCGATGTCCCAGGGCGACAGGCCCATCTCGAAGAACCCGTCGTAACGCCCGGCCGCGACATAGGCCAAGTCAAGGCTGGCCGATCCCATGCGGCGCACGCCGGCCGTCTCGCCCATCACGCCCTCCAGGAGCTTGAGGTAGTAGGGATGATCCCCTCGTTGGCGAAACGGAATGCCCGTCGCGACCACGGCCTCGGCCATGTTCTGCCGGGCGGAGACGCGCAGCCGGCGGTCGTTGACGAAGGCGCCGACCCCTTTCTCGGCGTAGAACATCTCGTCGCGCATCGGGTCGTAGATGACGCCGGCGATGAGCTCGCCCTCGCGCTCGAGCGCGATCGAGATGGCGAAGTGCGGGATGCCGTGGAGGAAGTTGGTCGTCCCGTCGAGCGGATCGACGATCCAGCGGTGCGGGCCGCTGCCCGCCGTCGCCCCGCTTTCCTCCATCAGGAACCCGTAGTCCGGCCGCGCCTTCGACAGCTCGGTCTTGAGCGTGCGCTCGGCCTGAAGGTCGGCGGTCGAGACGAAATCCGCCGGGCCCTTGAGCGACACCTGCAGGTGCTCGACCTCGCCGAAATCGTGGATGAGGCCGCGCGCCGCCCGGCGGGCGGCCCGCTCCATCACGTTGTAGAGCGCCGAACGCGCGGCCATGGTGTCAACTTCCGGAAAAAGTCCGAACGGCGCTCAGTCCTTGGCGCGTTCGACGTAGGTGCGCTCGTGGATGTTGACCACGATGCGCTCGCCCACGCTGATGAACGGCGGCACCATGACGCGCGCGCCGTTGTCGAGAATGGCCGGCTTGTACGAGGACGCCGCCGTCTGGCCCTTCACGACCGCGTCGGCCTCGACCACGGTGCCGACCGAGTTCTGCGGCAGCTCCACGCCGACCACCTGGCCTTCGATGAACTGCATCGACACCTTCATGCCGTCGAGGAGGAAATCGGCCGCATCGCCGATCATCTCCTTGTTGACCGTGACCTGCTCGTAGTTCTCCTGGTCCATGAAGGTGTACTGGTCGCCGTCGGCGAACAGGAACTGCAGCTCCTTCTCCTCGACGCGCAGCTGCTCGACGGTGTCGTCGGAGCGCACCTTCATGTTCGACTTGTTGCCCGACTTGACGTCGCGGATCTCGATCTGGTTGAACGCGCCGCCTTTGCCCGGGCTGACCAGGTTGTGCTTGATGACGCGCCAGATGCGCCCATCGGCTTCGATGACGTTGCCCGCGCGGATGGCGCTGCCGTTGATCTTCATGGATGCGGCCCAATTGCTGAAATGAGGGGTGAATTAAGGCGCGGAACCTATCAGCTTGGGCTTCCGGCTTCAATCACCTGGAATGCCGGGAAATTGCCGAATTGAACGCCTTGACACCCGCCGCGGGACCCTCCGGATAGGCCCAAACGCCTGCCACCACGGCCAGAAAATCGGCCCCGGCCTCGACCAGGGGGCCGCAATTGTCGGCCGTGATACCGCCGATCGCCACGACAGGGACGGTCATGATCTCGCTCCACCAGCGCAGCAGCTCGATCTCGGCCTTGCCTTTGGGGGCGTCCTTGGTCGCCGTCGGGAAGAAGGCGCCGAAGGCCACGTAGTCGGCCCCGGCGTCCGCTGCCTCGATCGCGAGGTGGCGCGAGGCGTGGCAGGTGACGCCCACAATGCGCTCGGGGCCGAGGGCCGCGCGCGCCTGGGCGTAGCTTGCGTCCTCCTGGCCGACATGCACGCCATCGCACCCGAGTTCGGCCGCGAGGTCCGGCCGGTCGTTCATCAGGAACGCGACCCGGCGCGCCTGTGCGACCGGCAGCAACACCTCGCAGGCGCGCCGGATCACGTCGTCGCCGACGTCCTTGAGGCGCAGCTGCACGCAGCCGACATCGCCGGCGTCGAGGGCGGCCGCGAGCTGGTCCTTGAAGGCCCGGGCGTCGAGTGCTGGCGGGGTGATCAGGTAGAGCCGGCAGCGCGGCGCGTTCGTCTTGGAAGAAGACTCCGCCCGCGCGTCCGTCACGCCTTGGCCTTGTAGATCTGGATGATCTTGTCGAGGAGGACGAGCGCCTTCTCGCGCGGGCGCTGGAAGGTGTTGCGGCCGATGATCGAGCCGTTGGCCCCGCCTTCGGCGAGCCCGCGCACCTCGGTGAAGATGCCTTCGTCGTCCTTGGCCTCGCCGCCCGAGAATACGACGATGCGCCGGCCATTGAACGCCGACTGCATCACGTGGCGGATGCGCGCCGGCAGGGAGGAGATGTCGATCTTCTCCTTCTCGTAGACCTTCTTGGCCGCGTCCTGGAACAGCACGCCCGTCGGCGGCTTCACCTTGATGATATGGGCGCCCAGCAGGGCCGCGAGGTGGCAGGCATAGGCGCAGACGTCCATCGCCGTCTCGCCTTCCTTGGTGAGGTCGCCGCCGCGCGGATAGGACCACAGCACCACGGCCAAGCCCGCGTCCTTCGCCTCTGCGGCGAGCTCGCGGAACTCCTCCATCATCTCGAACTGGTCGTCCGAGCCCGGATAGATGGTGAAGCCGACCGCCGCACAGCCGAGCCGCAGCGCGTCCTTCACCGTGCCGTGCACCGCCTGGTCCTTGTTGCGGGCGAGCGAGTTGGCGCTGTTCACCTTGAGGATGGTCGGGATCTGCCCCGCGAACTCGTCCGCCCCGGCCTCGAGCATGCCCAGGACCGAAGCGTAGGCGGAGAGCCCGGCGTCGATCGCGAGCTGGAAGTGATAGCGCGGGTCGTACGCGGCGGGGTTGGGCGCGAAGCTGCGCGCCGGGCCGTGCTCGAAGCCCTGGTCGACCGGCAGGATCACCATCTTGCCGGTGCCGCCGAGCTTGCCCTGCATCAGGAGCCGGGCGAGGTTGGCCTTCGTCCCGGGGTTGTCGCTCTCGTACCAGGACAGGATTTCTTTGACCTTCGGCGTCATCGTCGTCACGGCGACATCTCCCTTAACGAATCCATCAATGCGAGCGGCCTTCTAGCCCGCGGTACCGGGTTTGGCAACCGCGGGCGGGACAGGGGCGGGGGCGCCCGAGTAGGCGTGCAGTTTGCCACGCCAATCCGCCACTTGGTCGTGACCAAGATAAGTCGGCCCGATCGGCACCTTGCCGTGTCCGCCCGGAATGTCGAGCACGTACTCGGGCTGGCACAAGCCCGACACCCGGCCACGCAGGTGGCGCATCAGGCGCTGGCCCTCGCCGATCGTGGTGCGCAGATGTGCCGTGCCCGGCGCAAGGTCGCCGTGATGCAGGTAATAGGGCTTGATGCGGCGGCGGACGAAGCCGCGCATCAGCGCCTCCAAGGTCGCCGGGTCGTCGTTCACACCCTTGAGCAGCACGCTCTGCGCCAGCATCGGAATACCGGCATCGATGATGCGGCGGCAGGCCGCGGTCGCGGCTGCGGTCAGCTCGCGCGGATGGTTGGCGTGCAGGACCACGTACACGGCCTTTTCGGCGTGCAACGCGCTTAGGAGATCGCTTGTTATGCGTGAAGGCGAAACCACAGGCACGCGGGTGTGGAGACGGATCACGCCCAGATGCGGAATGCGATCCAGTGCCGCCACGATCTCCGACAGGCGCCGCGGCGACAGCAGCAGCGGATCGCCGCCGGTCAGGATCACCTCCCAGATCTCCGGATGCTCGCGGATATAGGCGATTGCCGCGTTCAACTCCGCCTCGGTCAGCGCCTCGCCGCCCGGGCCCACCACCTCGCGCCGGAAGCAGAAGCGGCAATAGACCGGGCAGGTGTGCAAGGGCTTCAGCAGCACGCGGTCGGGATAGCGGTGCACGATGCCCTTCACCGGCGACAGGCGCCGATCGCCGATCGGGTCGGAGCGTTCTTCGGGTGCTGTCGCAAGCTCGGCCGCCTCGGGCACGAACTGGCGCGCGATCGGATCGTGCGGATCGGCCGGGTCGATGAGCTCGATCATCTCCGGGGTCACGGCCATGGCGTAACGGGCGGCCACGCGCTCGATCTCGCCGATGCGCTCCGCGCCGATCACGCCCGCTGCGGCGAGATCGGCGCCGCTGCGCAACGTCTTACGCCCCTCGCCCGCCCGGGTTTGCAAGGGGCTTCGCCCTTTGCGCGGAATTGGGCGGGAGAGGGAGGGGCCCGTCGCGCCAGCGACGGGAGGGTGTGGGTCGTACCGATGGTGCGTCTGCGGCGACAATGCGCCGTCGACCCCCCCCCCCCCCCCCCCCCCC
>DATJPD010000218.1:0-4049 GCA_035506575.1 Alphaproteobacteria bacterium | reverse complement strand
TCCTGCACCTTCACCTTGCCGCGCTCGACGCGGCCGGTGGCCACCGTGCCGCGGCCGGTGATCGAGAAGACGTCCTCGACCGGCATCAGGAACGGCAGGTCGATCTGCCGCTTGGGCTCGGGGATGTGCGTGTCGATCGCGTCCATCAGCTCGAGGATCGACTTGCACGCCGGGTCGTTGACGTCCTTGGCCGCGGTCGCCTTGAGCGCGCTGCCGCGGATCACCGGGATCTCGTCGCCCGGGTAGTCGTACTTGCTGAGCAGCTCGCGCACCTCGAGCTCGACGAGGTCGAGGAGCTCGGGGTCGTCCACCATGTCCACCTTGTTCAGGTAGACGACGATGGCGGGGACGTTCACGCGGGTCGCCAGCAGGATGTGCTCGCGGGTCTGCGGCATCGGGCCGTCCACCGCGCTCACCACCAGGATGGCGCCGTCCATCTGGGCCGCGCCCGTGATCATGTTCTTCACGTAGTCGGCGTGCCCCGGGCAGTCCACGTGCGCGTAGTGGCGCTTGTCCGTGGAGTACTCCACGTGGCTCGTCGCGATCGTGAGGATCTTGGTCGCGTCGCGGCGGCCCTGGGACTCGGAGGCCTTGGCCACTTCGTCGTAGGAGACGTACTTGGCCAGCCCCTTCATCTCCGCCACCTTGGTGATCGCCGCGGTCAGGGTCGTCTTGCCGTGATCGACGTGACCGATGGTGCCCACGTTGACGTGGGGCTTGGTGCGCTCGAACTTCGCCTTGGCCATGGTGGTTAACCCTTCATCTTGGTGATGATCTCGTCCGCCTTCGCCTTCGGGACTTCCTCGTAATGTGAGAACTGCATCGAGTACACGGCCCGGCCCTGGCTCATGGAGCGCAGGTTGGTCGAGTACCCGAACATCTCCGCCAGCGGCACCGAGGCGCCGATGACGTGCGCCGGGCCGCGCTGCGTCATCCCGCCGATCTTGCCGCGGCGGGCGCTGAGGTCGCCCATCACGTCGCCCAGGTAGTCCGCCGGGACGACGACCTCGACGTCCATGATGGGCTCGAGCAGCACCGGCTTGGCGGCCCGCGCCGCCTCCTTGAACGCCATCGAGCCGGCGATCTTGAACGCCATCTCGCTCGAGTCCACGTCGTGGTACGAGCCGTCGATCAGCTCGACCTTCACGTCCACCACCGGGTAGCCCGCCAGCACGCCGTTCTCCAGCGCCTCGGTGATGCCGTCCTCGACCGGGCCGATGAACTCCCGCGGGATCACGCCGCCGATGATCTTGTCCTCGAAGACGAAGCCGGCGCCCTGCGGCGCGGGCTCGAGGTTGATCACCACGTGGCCGTACTGCCCGTGGCCGCCGGTCTGCCGGACGAACTTCCCCTCGACGTCGGTCACCCGGTTGCGGATGGTCTCGCGGTAGGCCACCTGCGGCCGCCCCACGTTCGCGGCCACCTTGAACTCCCGCACCATCCGGTCGACGATGATCTCCAGGTGCAGCTCGCCCATGCCCGAGATGATCGTCTGCCCCGTGTCGTGGTCCACGTGCACGCGGAAGGTGGGGTCCTCCTCCGCGAGCTTCTGCAGCGCGCCGCCGAGCTTGTCCTGGTCGGCCTTCGTCTTGGGCTCGATGGCGACGTCGATCACCGGCTCCGGGAAGCGCATCGCCTCCAGGATGATCGGCTGCTTCTCGTCGGCCAGCGTGTCGCCGGTCCGCGTGTCGCGGAGCCCGATGACGGCCGCGATGTCGCCCGCGCGGACCTCCTCGATCTCCTCGCGCTTGTTGGCGTGCATCTGGAGCAGCCGGCCCACCCGCTCCTTCTTGTCGCGCACCGCGTTGTACATGTACGAGCCCGCGTGCAGCACGCCCGAGTACACCCGGATGAACGTCAGCTTCCCGACGAACGGGTCGGTCATGATCTTGAACGCCAGCGCCGCGAACGGCTCGTCGTCCGACGCCTTCCGGCACGCCTTCGTCTCGGTGTGGTGCTGGAGGTGGCCCTCGACCGGCTTGATGTCCGCCGGGCTCGGCAGGAAGTCCACCACCCCGTCCAGCAGCGGCTGCACGCCCTTGTTCTTCGCGGCCGCGCCGCAGAAGATCGGGACGAAGTTGTGCGTGACCACCGCCTTGCGGATCGCCGTCCGGACCTCGTCGTCCGACAGGTCGTGGTCGTTCAGGTACTTCTCGAGCAGGTGGTCGTCGGCCTCGACCGCGGCCTCGATCAGCTCGTGCCGCAGCGTCTCCACCCGCTCCTGCATCGCCGCCGGCACCGGCCCCTCGTGGAACTTCTGGCCGAGCGACGCCTCGTCGTACACGACCTCGCAGCGGCGGATCACGTCCACCACGCCGGTGAACAGCTCGCCCGCGCCGAGCGGGATCTGCACCGGGAACGCCTTCGCGCCGAGCCGCTGGCGGATCTCGCCGACGACGTTCTCGAAGTCGGCGCCCACCCGATCCATCTTGTTCACGAACGCCACGCGCGGGACGTTGTACCGGTCCGCCTGGCGCCACACCGTCTCCGACTGCGGCTCCACGCCGCCCACCGCGCAGAAGACCGCGATCGCGCCGTCGAGCACCCGGAGGCTCCGCTCCACCTCGACGGTGAAGTCCACGTGCCCCGGCGTGTCGATGATGTTGATCTGGTAGGGGATGCCGTTCCGGGTCCACTCGGTCGTGGTCGCCGCGGACGTGATCGTGATCCCCCGCTCCTGCTCCTGCTCCATCCAATCCATCGTCGCCGTGCCGTCGTCCACTTCACCGATCTTGTAGGTGCGCCCGGTGTAGTAGAGGATCCGCTCGGTCGTAGTCGTCTTCCCGGCATCGATGTGGGCCATGATGCCGATGTTCCGCATTCTATCGAGAGGCGTGTTCCGCGCCATAAGCTCCCAATTCAGCCAGCAAAAATGCGGGGCGACCGTCCGCGCACGATGCGCAGGTCTCGCTCCGCCGGCGTCCGGGGTTCCCCCCGGACGGAGACCGCTTGTGGCAGCGGTCCTATCTTGTTCGCGCTAAGGGTTTACCACCGGTAGTGGGCGAACGCCTTGTTCGCCTCGGCCATCCGGTGCGTATCCTCTTTCTTCTTGATCGTGTTGCCTTCGCCCTTGGACGCGGAGACCAGCTCGTTGGCGAGCCGGTCGGCCATCGTCTTCTCGCCCCGGGCGCGGCTGTAGTCGATCAGCCACCGCATCCCCAGCGCCGTGCGCCGCTCCGGCCGCACTTCCACCGGGACCTGGTAGGTCGCGCCGCCCACCCGGCGGCTCTTCACCTCGACCACCGGCTTGGCGTTGCTCAGCGCCTGCTTGAACACGTTCACGCCGGGCTGCCCGGTGCGCTGCTCGATCATGTCCATCGCCGTGTAGAAGATCCCCTCGGCGACCGACTTCTTGCCCTTCCGCATCAGGTTGCAGATGAACTTCGACACGGTCTGGCTGTCGTACCGCGGATCGGCCGGGACCGTCCGCCGCGAGAGCTTGGGGCGCCGGCTCACTTCGCCGCCGCCTTGGGCGCCTTCGCCCCGTACTTCGACCGGCTCTGCTTCCGCTCGACCACGCCCGCGGCGTCGAGCGTGCCGCGGATGATGTGGTAGCGCACGCCCGGCAGGTCCTTCACGCGGCCGCCCCGGATGAGCACGATCGAGTGCTCCTGGAGGTTGTGGCCTTCGCCGGGGATGTACGCGGTCACTTCGAAGCCATTGGTCAGACGGACGCGGGCGACTTTGCGGAGCGCGGAGTTCGGCTTCTTCGGCGTCGTCGTGTAGACGCGCGTGCAGACGCCGCGCTTCTGCGGATTGCCGCGCAGCGCGGGCGCCTTCTCCTTGGACTCCACCATGCGCCGGCCCGAGCGGACCAGCTGATTGATCGTCGGCATAGCCTCCAACCCATTACCGCTACACAAAATGCGCGGCCCAGTTCGGCCGCAGACATGGAAGCTACCCGGAGGCGGAAAGTGGGTCAAGGGAGCCCCGTTCGGCCTTTCCACGTGCGGCCCCCTCCCGCCATCCGAACGGCGAGCCCCACCCCGGAGGCCGGGATGGGGCTCGAGACCGCCGCCGGGCCTTACTACAGAAAGGCCCGCGCCGCC
>DATJPD010000217.1:0-7458 GCA_035506575.1 Alphaproteobacteria bacterium | reverse complement strand
ATCGTTGATCCACAGATATTCGTTATCGCCGTAGCGAAGGGCTTTTACCGCCAGCATGGCGGCGTGTTGCGCCTCCGTCTCCGTCATCCGGCCGGCCTTCGCTTCGCCGGCATAAAACCCCAGAAGCGTGGTCCCCACCTGAACGATGTGCTGCGTCTTTAGGGCGCGGCTGGCGAGCATCGCATCATAGAGGTAGTTCAAGGCGACTCCGCCGACGGCACCCAGGCCGACTGCCGCGATCACGACGATGGACAGGACTTTGGCACGGATCGAAAAGGCACGAAAATTCACGGTGTTCTCCGTTGAAGCGCGTGGCACGCGCCACGTGCGACGGTCTATAGCCGCACACCATGAACCCGGCCTTAATGGCGGCTACGTAGTTCTACGTAACGGAGCGCCTCACTGGTGACAGATGACGTAAAACCACGCCAACTGTGAGATGTGATGGTATCAGCCGAGGTCGGAATAACCGAACTCCGGCGAAAATGCGGCGATAACCTAACGTCGAATTAATCGTCCCGACGGTGCGACGGGCACTGTCCCTCCCTAAATCCCAATCAACGGGACTTGCTCAGGTGATGCCATGCGCCACCTTCGAACTTCTTTTATGAGTCTTCCGGCCGTGACCCTGCTGGCAGCGGTCGCTGGGGATGCGCAGGCGGCGGATGTGTTGCACCAGGCTCCGACCACGCCCGTTTCAGCCGAGCGCCGCGATGCGCTCGACCGCCTCGAACAAGCGGAAATCGCGCTTCTCAACCGCCACGTCTATGACCTCGGACCGCAGCTGCGGACCGACCGTCCGGTCCCGCCGACGTCGGCCATCTCCGATCTCGATCGGGCCCGCCTCGCGGTCCTGACCGCCGACGCGCGCCATGCGCGACAGGCCATCACCGCAGCCCATCGCATCATCGGCGTCGAGCTCGGCGCCGTACGGCCAGCCGCGCCTCGCGGCTCTTCAGCACAAGCAGGAAAGGAGACCACACCATGACACGCTCGATGCCCATCATCGCCGCAGCACTTCTCGTGGCAACATCCGTCGGCGCCTTCGCAGCCACGCCGGCGACACAGCCCACGGCCACGAATACGCCCAAGTCCCAGGCGTCGCTGCCCTCGACGGATCACCACATGTCGGCCCGCCGGGTCGAAGAGATCCAGGCCGCGCTGCAAAGCAAGGGCGAGCACGTCTCGACCGACGGCATCTGGGGCCGCAACACCACCGCCGCCCTGCGCGACTTCCAGAAAAAGAACGCGTTAAAGCCGACCGGCCGCTACGACCAGGCCACGGCGCAAAAGCTGAATATCCCGCACTGGAGCTGACCCGTCGGACGCGGCGGTTTCCGGCGGTTCCGGGAACCGTCGCGCTCCGGTCCGCATGGGTCCGCGCCCACCCAACGGCGGGCCCACGGCCCGGGGCTGGCCGAACCAGGACCGCCTGTGTAAAGTGCGGCGCCTCAGCACTTTCCAAGGACAGCCCGACCGATGCGCAAGATCGATATTTTCCCGCACATTTTCCCGCGCAGCTATTTCGACAAGATGGTCGAAATCATCCCCAACAAGGCGGCCATCCGCCGTTGGACCGACATTCCGATCCTCTACGATCTCGATGCGCGGCTGCGGATGATGCACAGCTTCGGTCCGGAGTATCAGCAGGTCCTCACCTTGTCGATGCCGGCGATCGAATACGTGGCCCCGCCGGACAAGTCGCCCGACCTCGCCAAGCTGGCCAACGACGGCATGGCGGAGATCGTCGCCAAGCACCCGAAGGAGTTCCCCGCGTTCGTCGCCTCGGTCCCGATGAACAACGTCAAGGCGGGCCTGGCCGAGATCACCCGCGCGGTCGAGAAGCTGGGCGCCAAGGGCATCCAGATCATGACCAACGTCAACGGACGGCCGCTCGACGATCCCGAATTCGGGCCGATCTTCGAGAAGATGCACTCCTACGACCTGCCGGTGTGGATGCACCCGACACGTCCGCAGAAATTTGCGGACTACCCGACCGAGCAGGGCTCCAAATACGACATCTGGTGGGTGTTCGGCTGGCCGTATGAGACCAGCGCTGCCATGGCGCGCATGGTGTTCTCCGGCTTCTTCGACCGCTGGCCGAATCTCAAGGTCATCACCCACCATCTCGGCGCCATGGTGCCGTTCCTCGACGCGCGCGTGGGCCTGGGCCTCGACCAGCTGGGCACGCGCGAGAACGCCGAACCGCACTACGCGCAGATCGTCGCCGACATGAAGAAAAAGGGCCGCCGGCCGGTCGACTATTTCCGCATGTTCTTCGGCGACACCGCGATCAACGGCTCGAAGTCCGGCACGAGATGCGGCATCGACTTCTTCGGCTGCGAGCACGTGCTGTTCGGCACCGACTGCCCGTTCGACCCCGAGGGCGGCCCGCTGTTCATCCGCGACATCATCAAGGTGCTCAACGAGCTCGACATCACCGAGGACGAGCGCAAGAAAATCTACCACCTCAACGCCGAGCGGATGCTGCGGCTCAAGTAACCGCCGCTGCCTCTGCAGTCGATGGTAACGGCCCGCTCCTCGCGGGCCGTTATTGCTTGTGCGTGACGCGCGTCGAGATCTCGTTGAGCTCCTCGCAGCCGGTCTCGGTGACGATCACCGTCCCGCCGATATTCACCCGGTGATCGCCGAGACAGGCATTGGGCTCGAACGCGAACACCATGCCCGGCTGGAGGGTGGCCGTCCGCTCGCGCGCGGTCGGAGCCCCTGCGAAGCGGATGCCGAGTTCGAGCTTCTCCATGTTGATCCTCGTGCGGCCCATCAGGAAATGCGGCCCGAGCGAGTGCACAAGCGGCGTATACGCCCAGCACCCCGAGCGCTTGAACGGCTCCTCCATCGCCGCAACGAGATCCGAAAACACGATGCCGGGGCGAAGCGCCTTCAAGCCGGCCTCGTAGGACTCACGGGCCACGCGCTCGCAGGTCTTGTTCGTGTCGTCGAGCGGGTCGAGGGCCACGGTCATCTGCACCTGGACCTCCTGATTGCCGCACAGCGGCATCAGCTCCGCCTGCATGAGATCGCCTTTTTCCAACATGCGCGGCGCCTCTCCGCGCGTCGTCCAGCGCGGCGGCCCCCAGGACAAAGTGTGCGGACCTGAGTTCATCACGATCATCGGATAGCGCAGTCCGATGCCGTGGCGCAGCATCTCGCGCGTCGCCTCGGCAAACACGACCTCCTCGCCGACCCCCGGCTCGCACACGTCGATGATGACCTTGCAGGCCGCCTCCGCCGCACGCGCCGCATAGCGGACCTGCGCCATCTCTTCGGCGCTCTTGACGAGCATCAGGTGGCTGAACTCCTCGGAAATGTCGGTGAAGGCTGTCCCGGGCAAAGCCGCCGTCAACTCGAGCCAGAAATTGGCGGGGATGGCGCCGTAGTGCTCGGTCGGAGCCTGCGAGGACAGGCCGACCACGCCGAGACGGGTCCCGGCCAGGCCTTTTTCCTTGATCACCGTCGCGGCCGCCGTACCCGACGTGGCGACACGATAATCTTCCACCCACAGCTTGTGGCCGCGTTCGGCCGACCAGCGGGCGCGCATGACGCGCAAGGCCGCCCAGGTCACGACCACCGGGTCGCCTTCGACCGGGAAGATCACGCAGCCTTCGTTGTAGTCGTCGCTGATGTAGCTCTCGTACATTTCGCGGGCGCGAAATCCGGCAACGACGGCACCGGCGAGGCCCTGCTCGCGCAACAGACCGCGCACGCCCGCCCAGCGGCGGTCGCGTTCGGCGAAAGACAACGCGGGAGGCTGTGGAACGGGCATGGCGGTTCGACCCTGTGGAGGTTTTGGTTCGGTGGCTTGCAGCTTCACCGACCCGAATGCCCCCCGTCAATCCGCCGCCGCGTCCGCTATCGCCGTCCTCCTAGCCGACGGCCGAAACGCGGCGGTCGGGCGCCCGCGCGGCCGGCAGGTTCACCATGACTGCGGTGCCCCGCCCCGGCGCGCTCTCGATCTCGACGTAGCCGCCGTGCATTTCGACCAGTCGCTTGGTGATCGCAAGCCCGAGGCCCGTGCCTTCCTGCGGCTTGGTGAGGCTGCGGCCGAGCTGGCGGAACGGCTCACCGATACGTTTCAGGTCGGCGGCGTTGATGCCCACGCCGGTGTCCGAAACGATCAGGCGGATTTCGTGCTGTCCGTTCGCCGCCGCGCTCACGGTCACCCGTCCGCCCGCGGGCGTGAACTTCACCGCGTTCGACAGCAGGTTAAGCAGGATCTGACGGAGGGCCCGCGCATCAGCCCGGGCTTTGGGAAGCTCGGGGCTGACCTGGTTGACCAGCGAGATCTGCCCCGCCTCGGCACGGCCGGCGACGAGGCGTACACAGAACTCGACCGTGTCCGAAACGTCCACGTCTTCCGGCACGAGCTCATATTGTCCGGCTTCGATCTTCGACATGTCGAGCACCTCCGAGATCATGTCGAGGAGATGCCGCCCGCTGTTGTTGATGTCGCGCGCGTATTCGAGGTACTTCGGCGAGCCGACCGGCCCGAGACCGCCGCCAGCCATGAACTCCGAAAAACCGATGATGGCGTTGAGCGGCGTTCGGAGCTCGTGGCTCATATTGGCGAGGAACTCCGATTTCGCGCGGTTCGCCGCATCGGCCTCGTTGCGGCTTTCGATCAACTCCTCTTGGTAGCGGCGCAACTCTGCTTCGATCTGCATTTGCAGGCCGGCTTGCCGCATCAAAAGGCCGGCGGCTGCAATCACCAGCAGCGAGATGGCCAGGGCGGCGGCGAGCAGGACATTGCGCCGCCGCGCGTAATGGGTCAGCACGTCGCTACGCGCCAGTCCGACATTGACCACGAGTGGATAGCCGGCGATCGACGTGTAGTTGAACAGCCGATCGGTCTCATCGATCGGGCTTACGACCTCGAAGCGTCCGTTGGGTGCTTCGCTCAGGGCATGCCAGAGCTCCGCCTGCTTGAGGCTTTGTCCAATCGCCGTCTCGCCGCTTCCAGTCGCGCGAGCGCGGACGATTCCGTCGAGCCCGACGACGGTGATGACGCCGTTGCGGCCGATGTCGATCGATTCATAGAACTTCGACAGATACTCGGGGTCGAGGGAGATGAGCATGAACCCGCCGAAGGAGCCGTCCGGGTTGTTGATCCGCCGGGTGAGCTGGATCGACCAACGTCCCGAGACGCGGCCGATCACGGGCTTGCTGATGAAGAGCTCGCCAGTGTCGCGGGCGACGTGAACCTTGAAATGCTCGCGATCGCCAAGATAGACACGCTCCTTGGACACAACCGGCAGATTCGATGTAATCAAGTAGCCGTCCGCGCCGATGACGCCGACCTGGATCGTCGCATCGCGCAGCACGGCATGCCTTTCGATGGCCGTCGCGGCATCGAAGCTTTTCGGCGCACGCTCGTACTCACTCACCATCGCGCGTGAGGTCTGGTCGAACGAGCGCAGGATGCTGGTGATGTGCTCGGCAAAGGCGCGCGACAGGTTCTCGCCCTGCCGGTTCGCGTTGTCGATCGTCTGCGTCTTGTCATAGCGCAGATAGAGCGCGAGGCCGCCCCACAGGAGCACCAGGATCAGGACCGTGAGAGCCGCCAGTCCGCGCCGGATATCACGATGTGGGATCATGCGTGCCACAGACCGGCCGCATCCGCGGATGGCTTGTTTTGCGAGAGTGCGGCGCCCACAAGGACGCGCTTTGTCATGCGGCCCTACTCATACCGGCGCCCCGTAAAAAACGGGTTAATCGACCCGCAAATGCGCGGGTTCCGCGGCCCTGCCGCAGGGGTTCGTCATTGGCCTGCTTGTGTCCGCGGCCGCTGCCGCGTATATCTGGCGGTCTGCACGCCGGTCGGGGGCGACCGTTAAGGCACGATTAACGAGAGCCGTTTAACGTTTCACCCGGCTGGGACATGGACCAGCCGAGGCCGTTTGCGCGCGTCTTGAACCGCCGCCGACCGCGTCGGGAACGAGGGAAAAGGGCATGAACCGACCCACGCCATCGCAGCATAGGCCGCTCCGCGACCATGTTCGCGTCATGCCCGGCACGCGCAATGCCGCCGCCCTGCTGCCGAAAGAACAGGAATTCGACGACCCCAAGCTGATGACCCTGCTGCAGTCCGCGAGCAAGGACATGCAGGGCATGCGGATGGTGCACCTGCATCTCAGCCTGCTCGAGAACACCGAGATCAACGACACCAACGTCATCAACCGCATGCTGAGCGAGGTCGCGTCAAACGCAGCGCATCTGCAGATGTTCAACATCTCCAACGGCGACATGATCATGCTCTACAAGGGCCTGAAGTTCTCCGCCGTCGAGGACGTGTGCAAGAAGATCGAGGCCATGCTGCTGGCCAAGACGAAGATGACCGGGCCCAACCCGTACAAAGAGACTCACGTCTGGTCGATTCTCGAGCTATCGATGAACTTCGTCCATGTGATCCGCTACCTGGAGGGGATCAGCAAGGTAGAGGGCAGCGCCGCGGCGCTGGCAGCGGCAGCCGACGCGAAGCCGGCGATCGGCCCCGAAGAACTCGCGAAGATCGACAAGGCGCTGCACCAGTTCGACCTGTCGCCCTTCATCTTCAACCAAGCCGTGATCAACATTCGCGACGACAGCGACAAGAACAAGGAATATTTCGAGCTCTACATCACGATCAAAGGGTTGCAGGAGCGGTTGAGCCCGGATTTCGACCTGTCGGCCAATCGTTGGCTGTTCAACCACTTCACCTCGAGCCTCGACAACAGCCTGCTGCGAAGCCTGAACCACGGGCTCGACTTCATGGGCAACGAGAGCATTGGCATCAACATTAATCTGTCGACCGCCCTCGGGCCGGCGTTCCAGAAGTTCGACGAGCGCCTGCCGGCGGCCTTCCGCGGTAAGGTCGTGCTCGAGATCAACAAAGGCGATTTGATGGAGAATCTGCCGCTCTACCGGCAGCTTCTGCGGCTCGCGGCCGATCGCGAGTACCGGATCTGCATCGACGGGCTGAACGATTTCTGGGTAGCACAGTTCGACCTCGAGGCGCTCGGCTGCGATTACGCCAAGGTGTTCTGGTCGAACGATCTGCTGTCGCTCGAGGGCGACCGGGAACGCGGCTTCCTCGAGAAGCTCGAGACGGCGGCGAATGGCGGAAATTGCAAATACATCCTGGCCCGGTGCGGCAGCGTGGCCGGGCTGCTCTATGCCAACAGCCACGGCATCGACATGGTTCAGGGCCAAGCCGTCGATGCGGTGCTGCGCAAGGGCATCCGCGTCACCGAGGCGATCAAGACCGCGATGATGATGGACGACTGAAGCGGCCGCCTCCGCCGCTTCCGCCCGTCCCGGCCCGCTAGGTTCTGTACTCATAAATGGATTCCCTTGAGGGGCGAGATGTGATTCAAGCTTCCAAACGGTGGGAGCTTGGAACATGGCTCGCTTTGATCTGACGGACGTCGAGTGGTCGCTGATTGCACCGCTGCTACCGAACAA
>DATJPD010000216.1:0-5207 GCA_035506575.1 Alphaproteobacteria bacterium | reverse complement strand
CTCGCTCGGCATGAAGCAGCTCACCCCCGACCCGTGGTCGGAGATCGACAACTTCTTCCGCATCGGCGACGTGGTGAAGGGCACGGTGACGAAGATCACCTCGTTCGGCGCCTTCGTCGAACTGGCCAACGGCATCGACGGTCTGGTGCACATCTCGCAGATCAGCGAAGACCGCATCGACAAGATCAAGGACGTGCTCAAGCCCGGCCAGGAGGTCACGGCCCGCGTGATCAAGATCGACCGCGACGAGCGCCGGCTCGGGCTCTCGATCAAGGCCGCGAACTACTCGGCCGACCAGCTGGCCGCCGAGACCGCGACCTACGACATGCTCAACCGCCAGAGCAGCGGCAGCGAGATGACGAACCTCGGCGACATCCTCGACGAGGCCGCCAACAAGGAAAACGAGTCGTAACCCCGGCCGCCGTTCCGTCGTTCAACTGCAAGGCGCCCGCTCGCGGGCGCCTTTTTCTTTGCCGGGGCGCCGGCGCCCGCCGCCTCACCGGGGCAGGAGCGCCTCGAGTTCGGCGGCGACGCGGCCGAACTCCTCCTCGAGGGCGGGAAGCTGGGCCGGAACCGCGTCGAGCGTCCCCTGCTTGCCGCACAATTCGACGCGCTCGCACAGGTCGCGCAGCGCCTTGGCGCCGAAATTGGCGGCGCTGCCCTTCAGGCTGTGGGCGGCGATGGTCAGCGCGCGGCGGTCGGTCATGGCCAGCGCCGTGTGGATCTCCGCGATGCGCCGCGGGGTGTCCTCGAGGTAGATCTGGATCAGGTCGCGCAGGAACGAATCGTCGCCGGGGTTCAGCTCGCGCAGGTCCGCGATGGCGTGCGGGTCGACGGCGGCCATGGCGGGATCAGGACGCCCATTCGAAGGAGGTGTTCTGCTCGATCTCGTCGATGGTCGTGAGCCCGAGCAGCACCTTCTTCAGGCCGTCGTAGCGCAGCGGGCGGTAGCCGATCTTGGCGGCCGCGCGCGTGATCTCCTGGGCGCTGCGCCCCTCGGAGATGAGGGTGCGGATCTCCTCGGTGATCAGCACGAGTTCGTGGAACGCGATCCGGCCCTTGTAACCGGTGCCGCGGCACTTGGGGCAGCCCCGGCCGCGGTAGAAGGGCACCTCGGTCAGGCCGTCGTCGAGGAAATACCGCTTCAGCACGTCGGGCGAGGGATAGTAGGCCTCCTTGCAGTGCTCGCAGATCCGGGCCGCGAGCCGCTGGGCGAGCACGCCGATGACCGACGGGGCGACCATGTAGGCGGCGACACCGATCTCCATCAGGCGCACGATCGCCTGGGCGGCCGTGTTGGTGTGGAGCGAGGCGAAAACGAGGTGGCCGGTGAGCGCCGCCTCGGTCGCGATCCGGGCTGTCTCGAGGTCGCGGATCTCGCCGATGAGGATGACGTCCGGGTCCTGGCGCAGCAGCGAGCGCAGGATGGTCGAGAACCGCAGGTCGATCTGCGGGTTGATCTGGGTCTGGGTCACCCCGGCCATTTCGATTTCCACGGGATCCTCGATGGTCGAGATGTTGATGTCGGGCTTGTTGATCTCGTGCAGCGCGGCGTAGAGCGTCGTGGTCTTGCCGCACCCGGTGGGCCCGGTGACGAAGATGATGCCGTTCGGGTTCTGGATGAGCCGGCGGAACGGCAGCAGCACCGATTGCGACATCAGCATCTTGTCCAGCGTCAGCATCGTCTTCCGCGCCGTGCCGGCGAGGAGGCGCATGACCACCTTCTCCCCGTGGGCCGACGGGATGATGGAGATGCGGAAATGGGTGGTGCCGCCGCCCACCTGCTGGGAGAAGCGTCCGTCCTGCGGAATGCGGGATTCGGAGATGTCGAGGTTGCAGAGGACCTTGATCCGGCAGATCAGGGCGAGGTGGAGTTTGCGTGAAAACGAGAGGGTTTCCCGCAGCATGCCGTCGATGCGGAAGCGGATCCGCGACTGCATTTCCTGCGGCTCGATGTGGATGTCGGTCGCCCGTTCGCGGATCGCGTAGAAGATGATGGCGTCGAGGACCTGGACCAGGGAGGTGCTTTCGGCCAGGGCGGCGAGTTGTTCGCGGGTGTATTCGGACCGGGTGAACAGGTCGGAGCGCTCCAGCGCGCTGAGGCTCAGCTCGATGTCGCGGTCGCTGGAGTAGTGGATCGCGATGGCGTCCTCGATGTCGCGGGCCGGGGCGAACACGGGGCTGACCGAGAGCTGGGCGATCTGGCCCAGGCGGCGCACCATCGCGGCATCCTCCGGCGCCGCCATCGCCACGGTCAGAATGCCCTCGATGGTGTACAGGCCGATCGCGTGCACCTTCTTCGCGATTTCGAGGGGAATCTTCTCCACGGCGTCCTCCGTGATGACGGAGGCGAATGGGTCCACGTAGGCGAAGCCGAGGGCGTTGGCCCACTGGCGGCAGGCCTCGTCGCGGCTCAACAGCCGCGCGTCGATCACCGCCTGCAGCAGGGCGGCGGTGTCCGGGCCGTGCTTCTCGACGAGCTCCTTGAGGCGGATTTCGTCGGTGAATTCCGGCGTCTGGCGCAGGAACTCGAGGAAGCGGCTATTTTTTGTCTCGGGCATGGCGGCGCTTGCTCTTGGCAAACAGCTCGCGGATCTCCGTCTGGTCGAGCGTCTCCATTCCGAGCGAGGATTCGCTGCGCTCGAGCTCGATCTCGCTCAGCATCTCGGGCAGCGAGTACCGCACCTCGCGGATCCGCGGGGCGGGCGGGGGCGGCTGGCTCTCGGGGACGCCGTCCGGCATGGGACTCAGTTCTCGCCGAAGGTTTCGCGGACGATCGCGGTGAGCTCGGTGAGGATCGACTCCCGCGGCGTGTCCTTGCGGATATAGCCCGCGGCGCCGGCGTTGATGCACTTCTCGATCGTCTGCCGGTTGGCGAGGGAGGTCAGCATGATGACCTTCGCCTTGGCGTCCTGCTTGAGCAGGGCCGCGAGCGTGTGCACGCCGTCGAGCACGGGCATGTTCACATCGAGCAGCACGAGGTCGGGGGCTTCGGCGGTGTATTTCGCCAGGGCCTCCTTGCCGTCGCCGGCCTCGATGATGGCAGGCTGGCCCAGGCTTCGGGCGATCAGGCTGACAAATTTGCGGACATGGGCCTCGTCGTCGACGATCAGGATTTTACCGGGGGCAGGCATGGTTAACGGGGAAGAGTCACGCGGAAGACACAGCCGCGCGCGGGGAGATTTTCGGCCGTAATGGCGCCATGATGAGCGTCGATGATCTTGCGGCAGATGGCGAGGCCTAATCCCGTGCTCTGCTCGCCGGCGGTGGGTTTGACGGAGGTGCGGCCGAAGTCCTTGAACAGCTTGTCACGCTCGGCTTCCGGGATGCCGGGCCCCTGGTCGCGCACGGCGATGCTGTGGGCCTCCGGCGTCGCGCCGAGCTCGAGCGTCACCAGCGAGCCCGGCGGGGAGAACTTGACGGCGTTGCTCAGGAGGTTGTCCATCACCTGGCGGATTTTCGCGGGGTCGACGTTGGCCTTCGGCAGGTCGGGCGCGGCGTGGAGCAGCACGCGGGTCTGCTTCTTGGCGGCGTCGATGTTGACGAGGTACACGGCCTTCTCGGCCAGGTCGGCGAGCCGGGTCGGCGCCCGCTCGAGCTTGAGCTCGCCGGCCTCGATCGTGGCCACGTCGAGGAGCTCGTTCACCATGTGCAGCATCTGCTGGCTGGCCGAGCAGATGGTGGCGAGCAGGTCGCGCTGGTCGGACGTCAGCGGGCCGACGACCCCGTCGCGCAGGAATTCGGCGAGGCCGCGGATCGAGGCCAGCGGGTTGCGCAGGTCGTGCGCCGCCATGCCGAGGAAGCGGTTCTTGGCGGCGTTGGCCTTGCTCAACTGGTCGACGAGATTGCGCTCCTCGGCCAGCAGCTGGCGGATCTGGAGATGGGTGCGGATGCGGGCGAGCGTCTCGCGGGCCCGGATCGGCTTGGGAATGTAATCGACGCCGCCGGCCGACAACCCCTCGACCACGTCGTCGGACTCGTTCTTGGCGGTGATGAAGATGACCGGGGCCGCGGCGTCGCCGTGGCGGCCGCGCAGCCGGCGGCAGGTTTCGAAGCCGTTGATGCCGGGCAGCACGACGTCCAGCAGCACCAGGTCGGGCGGGGATTCGTCGTAGACTTCGAGCGCCTTCTCGCCCGAGTCCGCCTCGACCACCGCGAAACCCTCCGGGCGCAGCACGGCGGCGAGGGTCCGTCGGATCAAACGGTCGTCGTCGACGACGAGGATCCGCCGGCCCGGGGACGCGGCGGGCGGGCTGGCGCGGACGGGAGACTCCATCGCGGCAACGGTTTTGCCGGAGCCGGCGGAAAAGCGCGAGCGTGAATGAGTTTCGGAGCGGGTCTTCGCCGGAAAATTACATATCATTGGATACAGATATGATGATATTTTGCTTGCCGGTCAGCCGGGCTTGGCTTTGCATCGCGGTCGTTATGGCCAAATCTTTCGTCTTCTCGTCCGAGTCCGTCGGCGAAGGTCACCCGGACAAGGTGGCCGACCTGATCTCCGACAGCGTTCTCGACGCCTGCCTCGAGCAGGATCCGACCAGCCGCGTCGCCTGCGAAACGCTGGTGAAGTCCAACATCGTGGTCATCGCCGGCGAGATCACCACCAAGGCGAAGGTCGCCTACGAACAGGTGGTGCGCGCCGCCATCCGCGATGTCGGCTACACGCACGACGACGACGTCTTCCACGCCGACAAGGTTTTCATCAACAACTACCTCACCCGGCAGTCGCCCGACATCGCCCAAGGGGTCGACGCGCGCGCCGCCGAGGGCAAGGAGACCGCCGAGCAGGGCGCCGGCGACCAGGGGCTGATGTTCGGCTACGCCTGCAACGAGACGCCCGAGATGATGCCGACCGCGATCATGTACGCCCATCGGCTCGGCCGCGAGCTGACCAAGCTGCGCAAGGCCGGCGTCGTCGGCTGGCTGCGGCCCGACGCCAAGTCGCAGGTGTCGATCCGCTACGAGAACGACAAGCCGGTGAAGGTCGAGAACGTCGTCATCTCCACGCAGCACACCAAGGACGTCACCCACGCCGCGATCCGCGATTTTCTCATCGAGCACGTCGTCCGCAAGGTCATTCCGAAGGCGATGCTCGACAAGAGCACCAAATACCTGATCAACCCGACCGGACGGTTCGTCGTCGGCGGCCCCGAAGGCGACTCGGGCGTTACCGGCCGCAAGATCATTGTCGATACCTACGGCGG
>DATJPD010000215.1:0-9439 GCA_035506575.1 Alphaproteobacteria bacterium | reverse complement strand
TAGACGGCAATGAACGGGCCGAATCCCGTCTGGACGTTGGCGATGAAGAAGTTCAGCCCGTCCAGGCCGGCCAGACTTTGCGGCGACGGCGCCGGGCGATGATGGACGGACACGGCAGGCTCTAGTCGTACGGGATGGGCTCGGCTGTCCCCGAGGGGCCCAGCACCACGACGGGCTTGTCTTCCTTGTATTCCGGCGCCGCCTTGACCTGGTCGCGCGTGAGGTCGAGCGTGATCTGGTCGCCCTTCTGCTGCGGCTCGAAGTGGAGCGCGCGCCAGTCGACCGCGATCCGGCGGCTGCCGACGCCGAGGAAGCCGCCGAAATCGATGATCGCCGCGCGCGTCTGGCCGGACCAGTCGACGATCACGTCGACGATGCGGCCCATGTCTTCGCCCTTCGCACTCTTCACGTCCTTGCCGAGCACGCCGAGGATGAAGCGCTTGTCGAGGACAGACTTGCTGGGCGGGGGCGCCGCTGGAGCGGCCGCCTCGGGCGGCTTCTCAGGCGGAGCTGCCGGCTGTGCCGGCGGGCTCGACGGCGCGGCCGACTCCGCAGGCGGCGGCGGTGCTGCCGCGTTGAAGTCGGGCGCGTTCGTGGGCGCCGGAGTTGGCGCTGGAATTGACGGGGGCGCCTGGTCAGAGGACGGGGGTTTCGCGTCCTGGGCCAGACCGTGCGGCCCGAAGCCCGTACCGAACGCGATGACAAGGCAGCCGGCCGCGAGGCCGGCCTGCAGGGCCGTCTTTCCCATGGTGCCGGTTTATATCGCCGGCCCTCTCGCGCCGATGTGACCATTGCGTGCGAACTCGGACATGTCAGCGCCCGACACGTGACTGTCACGGCGGACTGGAGGCCGGGAAAACATGCTACCGTTCGGGATCGTTAACGAGGGGTGCGGCGCGGACGATTGCGTATTTCGTGACCTTCCAGGACCCGCAGAACCCGGACGCGCGGATCAGCGAGGTGGACCTCGCGCGCGTGGTCGAGGTCGTGCGCACGACCCCCAAGATGCGCAAAGGGCTGGTGTTCACGCCGGAACAGGCGCGCGATCCCTACGCCAAGGAGCCGCCCTCGCCGCCGCTCGTGCTCGAGCTCTACTTCGCGGACATCGCCGATCTCGAGGCCGCGATCTCGGCCGGCGGGCATCTGCACGCCCTGGCGCAGCGCGACGGCCTGACCAGCCTCGCCAAGGCCAATGTGAGCCAGCAGGCGATGATCGCGCGCAGCTTTCCGGTCCCGGACCCCGTATTCCGCACGCCGTCCGGGGAGCGCCCGTGTACCTATCTCGTGCACTACCCGGGCTGGGCGGACGACCTCAACAGCTGGCTCACCCATTACATGGAGAGCCACACGCGCGTGATGGCGCGCTTTCCCGGCATCCGCGAAGTCGAGGTGTGCACGCGGCTCGACTGGTGCAGTGCCGTGCCGTGGCCGCGCGTCCACTACATGCAGCGCAACAAGGTCGTCTTCGACAGTCCGGCAGCGCTCACCGCGGCGCTGAACTCGCCGGTGCGCCAGGAGATGCGCGCGGACTTCGCGAGGCTTCCGGCATTCAGCGACAATGCCCGGCACTACCCGATGGCGACACTCGTCCTGACGCCATAGGCCACACACGAGGAGGCCACCATGGAGATGCAGGCCGCGGTCTTTCGCAAGGTGCACGAACCGCTGACGATCGAGACGGTCGACATCGACCGGCCGCTGGCCCGCGAAGTCCTGGTGCGTACGGTGGCATCAGGCGTGTGTCACAGCGACCTGCACGTGGTCGACGGCCTCGGGCGCTTCCCGCTCGATCTGCCCTATGTGCTCGGTCACGAGGGTGCGGGAATCGTCGAGGCAGTGGGCTCCGAGGTGACGACGGTGCGGCCCGGCGACCACGTCGTGGCCTGCCTTTCCGGGTTCTGCGGCACCTGCGCGCAATGCCTGAGCGGCCATCCGAACCTGTGCACCGCGGGCTTCGTGGCGCGTCCGGAGACGGCCGTGCCGCGGCTGTCGCAGAAAGGCGGCCGCTTCCGCCAGTTCCTCGGCGTGTCCAGCTATGCCGAGCGTATGCTGCTGCATGAGAACTCGGTGGTACGGATCGATCCCGAGCTGCCCCTCGACCGCGCGGCCCTCGTGGGCTGCGGCGTGCTCACGGGCGTGGGAGCGGCCCTGCGCAGCGCCGGCCTGCAGCCGGGGCAGACCGTCGCCGTGTTCGGCTGCGGCGGGGTCGGGTTGTCGATCATCCAGGGCGCGCGCATCGCCGGGGCTCGGCAGATCATCGGAGTCGACAAGTTCCCGGGCAAGCTCGAGACGGCGCGGCGGCTGGGCGCCACGCACACCGTGGACGCGACCCACGACGACCCCGTGAAGGCCGTGCGCAAGCTCGCGAGCGGGGCGGGCGTCGACCATGCGTTCGAAGCCGTCGGCGACGCGAAACTGTGCCGCCAGGCGATCGAGAGCCTCGCCATCCGCGGCACGGCGACGATCGTCGGCGTGTTGCCGCCGGATGCGATGATTGAGTTCCCGTGGATGGCGATCCGCCCCGAATGCAAGGTGCAGACCTCGCGCATGGGCTCCAACCGCTTCCGCTTCGACATCCCGCTCTATCTCGACTTCTATCGCCAGGGCAAGCTGATGCTCGACGACCTGATCAGCAAGCGCGGCCGGCTGTCCGACATCAATGAAGCCTTCCGCGCCATGAAGGCGGGCGAGGTCGCGCGCACGGTGCTGATGTTCGATTGAGCGGACGCCGCGGCTAGGATGGGAACGCGCGCATCACGAGCGAGCCGATCCCGATCGCAAGGATCGTCGATGCCACGATCAGGACGAGGACGCGGAACGCGCCCACGCCGGCCGCGAAGCCGAAGCCGAACTTGAACGCCGTCCCTGTCGGATGCTCGATCCGGTGGGTGTGCGTCACGGCCTGCCCGGCCGGACGCACGGGCGATGCCGGGCGCGGCGAGGTCGCCGGCCATTTCGGCGCGTCGGTTACGTCCAGGCGGTGTGCGGGACGGTCGCCGGCGTGCTCGGCATGCTCATAGGCATGGACGGCAGCCGAAAAGTCGGTGGGTTCGTGCGATGCGCTCATGGGGACCTCGCCAACAGGTTCGCCCAATCCTGGATATAGGTTACGCCGCGGCCCGCGGATGGCCAGCTCACTCAAATGTGAGCTTGCGCCATTCTGGACTGAATGGTACATAATTCGTATGGCCCGCCCGCGCGAATTCGACCCCGATGCGGCCCTCGATCGGGCCATGCAGGTGTTCTGGGCGAAGGGCTACGAGGCCACCTCGCTTGACGATCTGTGCGCGGCGACGGGGCTCAGCCGTTCGAGCCTGTATGCGGCGTTCGGCGACAAACACGATCTTTTGCTGCAATCGATCGATCTCTACGCCGATCGCGGCGCTGCGCGGTTCACCGCGGCGCTTGCCATCCCGCCGATCCAGGCGGCACTGCGCCGGGTCCTCGACGAATTCATCGACCAGATCATCGCCGGACCGGGCCGGCGCGGCTGCTTCATTGGAAATTGCGCAGCCGAGCTGGCGCGGGGCGATCGCGATGCGCTGGCGCGCGTGCGGCGCAGCCTTGCGCGCAACGAGGCAATTTTTCGCGACGCGCTCGCCGCGGCCAAGGCGCGCGGCGAGCTGCCGCGGTCGGCCGATCCCACAGCACTCGCGCGGTTCCTGACCTCCGGCTTCCAGGGCCTGCGGCTGGTCGGCAAGGCCAATCCGGACCGGGCCGTGCTGGAAGACATCGCGGAGATTATGCTGCGCTGCGTCGGTGGCGACTGACCCAATTTTATGGATCGCCCGGTTCAAAACAAACGAGGACTCCCATGAGCGACGGTATGCATGACATCTATTTCTGGACCACGCCCAACGGCTACAAGGTCCTGCTGTTCGCCGAGGAAGCCGGCATCCCCTACACGATCAAGCCGGTCAATATCGGCAAGGGCGAGCAGTTCAACCCCGAGTTCCTGAAGATCTCGCCCAACAACCGTATGCCGGCGCTCGTCGATCACGCGCCGAAATCGGGCAAGGGTCCGATCTCGGTGTTCGAGTCCGGCGCCATTCTCCTGTACCTGGCGGAGAAGTTCGGCCGCTTCATCCCCTCCGACCTGAACGGGCGGGTCGAGGTGCTGCAGTGGCTGTTCTGGCAGATGGGAGGCCTGGGTCCCATGGCCGGCCAGAACCATCACTTCGCGGTCTACGCGCCGGAGAAGATTCCCTACGCCATCGACCGCTACGTGAAAGAGACCAACCGGCTTTATGGCGTGATGAACAAGCGCCTGGCCGATCGTCCATTCCTGGCCGGCGACTACTCGATCGCCGACATGGCCTGCTATCCGTGGGTCGTGCCCTACGAGCGGCAGGGGCAGAAGCTCACCGACTTCCCGAACCTGAAGCGCTGGTTCGAGGCGATCGCCGCCCGTCCGGCGACCGTCCGCGCCTACGAGAAGGGCAAGTCGTTCAATATGCCGCCCGCGGTGAGCGACGAGGCGTCCCGCAAGATCCTGTTCGGCCAGACGGCGTCCGTGGTCCGCTGACACTAAGAACAACCGGGAGGAGGCAGCCAATGCTCGAGCTCTATCACAGCGTCAATTCGGTGTGCGCGCAGAAGGTGCGCATCGCCCTGGCCGAGAAGGGCCTGGAGTGGACGGAGCACGTGGTCGATCTGTTCGGCGGCCAGTTCGATCCGGCCTATCTGAAGCTCAACCCGAACGCCGTCGTGCCGACGCTCGTGCACGACGGCAAAGTGGTGATCGAATCCTCGGTCATTCTCTATTACGTCGACGAGGCGTTTCCCAAGCCGGCGCTGATGCCGGCCGACCCGCTCCTGCGGGCGCGGGTTCGGATGTACAACAAGCTCATCGACGAGTACGTGCACAATGCGTGCACGATCCTCACGTTTGCCACCGCGTTTCGGCCGGGACTGGCGAAGCTCAGCCCGGAGGCGCTCGAGGCCAAGCTGCTCGCCCCGTCGCCCAGCAAGAAGCGCGCCGAGTACAAGCGTGACGTCATCGCGCACGGCCTCGCCTCCAAATTCGTCGGCGAGGCTCTTGAGCTGCACCAGAAGCTGCTCGGCTGGATGGAGGAGTCGCTCGAACGGGGGGCGTGGCTCGCCGGCGACAGCTTCTCGCTCGCCGATGCGGCGGTGATCCCCTACATCCTGCGGCTCGACTTCCTGCGCATGGCGCAGATCTGGGCCGAGCGGCCGCGGATCGCGCAATGGTACGACCGCATGCGCCAACGCCCATCGGTCCGCCGCACCATCCTGGACGCCATGGGCGACAAGGACTGGGCGCCGTTCAAGAGCATCACTCCCGATCCCTGGCCGACAGTGCGCGAGATCCTTGCGGCTTGATCGGTCCGCGCCGCCTCATTCCACCTTGATGTTGGCGGCGCGGATCACCTTGCCCCACTTCTCGTATTCCTCCTTGATCAGGGCCGAGAACTCGGCGGGCGTGCTCGCGACCGGCACGAAGCCGAGCTCGGTCAGACGCTGCTTCACGTCGGGGTCGGCCATCGCCTTGGCGATCTCCTTCTGCAGCAGGTTCACGATCTCGGGCGGGGTGTGGGCGGGCGCCAGCAGGGCACCCATCGTATCGGATTCCTGACCGGGGATTCCGGCCTCGGCGGTCGTCGGCACGTCGGGCAGGGCCGAGGTGCGTTGCTTCGCCGCCAACGCCAGCGCCCGCAGCTGGCCGGTCTTGACCATCTGTGTCGCGGTCGGCAGGGCGCTGAACCCGATCTGCGTCTGGCCCTGCAGCACCGACTGCAAGGTGGGTGCGGCGCCGTTGAAGGGCACCCGCACCGCATCGAGCTTGTAGGTCATGCGGAACAGCTCCGCCGCGAGATCGGGCGTGGTGCCGATGCCCGACGTCGCGATGCTGTATTTGCCGGGATTGGCGTGGATGAGGTCGATCAGTTCCTTCATCGTCGTCGCGGGCACCGACGGATTGACCAGGATCACGTTCGGTGAATCCGCCGCCTCGGTGACCGGTGCAAAGTCCTTGAACAGGTCATAGGTGATCTTGTCGCCGTAGAGCGACGGGTTGACCGCGAAGGCGGAGCTCACCATCACGAGCGTGTAGCCGTCGGGCGGCGCCTTGGCGACGATGCCCATGGCGATGTTGCTGCCCGCACCCACGCGGTTCTCGATCACGAACTGCTGGTGCAGGCTCTCCGACAGCTTCTGGCCGACGAGGCGGGCAACGACGTCGGTCGGGCCGCCGGGCGCGAAGCCTACGAGCACGCGCACCGGATGGCTCGGATACTGGTCCGCGGCCGCGGCCGGCTGCGCCGCCCAGAGTGCGGCGCACAGGATCGCCGCGCAGATCGAAACGCTCCGTCGCATGGGCTTCACTCCACCTTGATGTTGGCGGCGCGGACGACCTTGCCCCATTTGTCGACCTCATCCTTGATGAGGGCGGCAAATTCCGCGGGCGTGCCGCCGACCGGCTCGAAGCCGATATTGGCGAGGTTCTGCCGCACGGTCGGATCGGCCACCGCCTTCGCCATCTCCTTGTGGAGCAGGTCGACGATCGGCTTGGGCGTGGCCGCGGGCACCAGGAACCCCGCGATCGTGTGGGACTCCTGTCCGGGGATTCCCTGCTCGGCCGTCGTGGGCACGTCGGGCAGAAGGGCGGAGCGCTTCTGGTAGGCCATGGCGATGGCCCGCAAATGGCCGGACTTGATCAGCGGGGCGGCCGGCGGCAGCGCGTCGAAGCCGATCTGGGTCTGGCCTTGCAGGACTGCTTCGGCCGCGGGCCCGCCGCCGTTGAAGGGCACGCGCACCGCATCGA
Organism: Alphaproteobacteria bacterium; assembly: GCA_035506575.1. Taxonomy (GTDB): domain Bacteria; phylum Pseudomonadota; class Alphaproteobacteria; order CACIAM-22H2; family CACIAM-22H2; genus DATJPD01. Next base: position 2,655 of record DATJPD010000215.1, on the reverse strand, counting down.
GCTTGTAGGTCATGCGCAAGAGCTCGGTCGAGAGGTCCGGCGTCGTGCCGATGCCGGCCGTGGCAATGCTGAATTTTCCGGGTGTCGCGTGAATCAGGTCGATGAGCTGCTTCAGCGACGTGGCCTGGACAGACGGGTTCACGATGATCACGTTCGGAGAATCCGCCCACAGCGTGATCGGCGCGAAATCCTCGGGCTTGTACGGGCATTTGTCCCCGTAGAGCGAGGGATTGACGAGAAACGCCGAGCTCACGCCCAGGATCGTGTAGCCGTCCGGAGCCGCCTTGGCGGCGATGCCCATCGCGATATTGCTGCCGGCACCGGCGCGGTTCTCGACGATGAATTGCTGATGCAGGCTCTCCGACAGCTTTTGCGCCACCATGCGCGAGGTGACGTCGGTGGTGCCGCCGGGTGCGAAGCCCACCAGGATCTTCACGGTCCGGCTTGGATACTGGTCCGCGGCGGCGGCCGGTGCTGCGGCGGCCACGACGCCCGCGAGCGCCAGAACGGCGGCCCCGAGCACGGTGCGCGTGATGTAACTCATGTCTGTCTCCTTGTTCGAAGCTGGCGGTTATTGCACCGGCAGGTGCGAATCCTTGATGACCTTGGCCCAGAGCGCGACCTCGGACTTGATCTCGGCCGCGAACTCGGCGGGCGTGTTGGCCTTGGGCTGGAAGCCCAGCGTCTCGAAACGTTGCCGCACGTCGGGCAATGCCACTGCCTTGGCGATCTCGCGGTAGAGACGGTCGACCACCGGCTTGGGCGTGCGTGCCGGGAACAGCACTGCGTGCATGATCCCCGCTTCGTGCTCGGGATAGCCGGCCTCCGCCAACGTAGGTACGTCGGGCAGGGACGCGAGACGCTTTTCGCTCGCCACGGCCAGGCCGCGCAAGGCGCCCGCCTTGACCTGCGGAATCGCCGGCGTGATCGAGGCAAAGCCGATCGGTGTCTGGCCCTGGATCACCGATGTCATCGCGGGCCCGGCCCCGTTGAATGCCACCGGCACCATGTCGAGCTTCAGCGAACCGAGGAGGATACGGGGCGACAGATCGCCCAGCGTACCGATTCCTGGCACGGCGTAGCTGTACTTGCCCGGGTTCGCGTGTACCAGCGCCACCAGCTCCTTCATCGTCTTGGCCGGCAGCGACGGGTTGGTGACGATGATGTTGGGCGAGCTGCCGGCGTCGGTGACCGGTGCAAAGTCCTTGAAGGGGTCGTAGCCGGGATTGTGATAGGACGATGGGTTGATGACGAAGCTCGAGCTGACCATCAGCACGGTGTAGCCGTCGGGGGCCGCGTGGGCCACGAGGTCGATGCCGATATTGGCCCCGGCGCCAGGCCGGTTCTCGACCACGAACTGCTGACCAAGGGCAGTGCCCAGCTTGTCGGCGAGGACGCGCGAGACCGCGTCGGTTGGTCCTGCGGGCGCGAACGGCACGACGATATGGACCGGCCGTGCCGGCCACGTCTCCGCCGCATGCGCGGCGGAAGCGGCGCATAGCAGTGCTGCGCCTACGATGAGAGCCCGCATGACGTCTCCTCCCGGTCCGATTCTTCTTTTATCGGTCTATCAATAGCAGAGACGCCGCGGTTGGGCCACGGCCCATGCGTTTGCGGGCGCCGTGGGATTCGGTGTAGCGTTCTATTGATCACGAGCTCAATAGACGGGGAGAGACGCCGCATGGCCGCTCGCAAATTGACGCGCCAGGACCTGCGCGACGCCGCGGAGAAATACAAGAATTGGGGCAAGTGGGGGCCAAGCGACGAGATCGGCACGCTCAACTACACGAGCCCTGATGACATCGTTGCCGCGGCGCGCCTGGTGAAGAAGGGCAAGGTCATCTCGCTCGCCCTCAACTTCGACAACAATGGCCCGCAGGGGGCGAAGAGCAAATATCCGGCGATGGGCCGGATCAATCCGGTGCACACGATGCTGCGCACCGGCACCGATGCGTACTCGGGCGTCCTCGACAAACGCGGCATCCGGGCCGCCGACGACATGGTGGTCATGCCGCTCCAATGCGGCACTCAATGGGACGGGCTCGGCCACGTGTTCTACGAGAACAATATGTGGAACGGCTACGACTGCCGCGAGGTCACGTCCGCCGGCGCGCAGAAATGCGGCATCGAGAAGACCAAGGCGAAAATGGTCGGCCGCGGCGTGTTCCTCGACGTGCCGCGCGCCCTGGGCAAGGAGGCGCTCGAGGACGGCTATGCGATCACGAGCGAGGACCTCGACCGCACGGCGAAGGCCCAGGGTGTGACGGTCAAGCGCGGGGATTTCGTCGTCGTGCGCACGGGGCAGATGGAGCAGAAGATCAAGGCGGGGAGCTGGGACGGTTACCCGGGCGGCGACGCGCCAGGGTTCTCGTTCGAGACCCTCGGCTGGATCCAGCGCACCCAGCTTGCGGCTCTGGCCAGCGACACCTGGGGCTGCGAGGTGCGGCCGAACGAAAGCGAAGAGGGCATCAACCAGCCCTGGCACTGGATCACCATCCCAATCATGGGCATGACCATGGGCGAGATCTTCTATCTGAAGGACCTCGCCGAGGATTGCGCGCAGGACAAGGTCTACGAGTTCCTGTTCGTCGCCCCCGCAATCCCGATCACCGGGGCTGTCGGCTCGCCGACGAATCCGCTCGCGATCAAGTGACG
>DATJPD010000214.1:0-4877 GCA_035506575.1 Alphaproteobacteria bacterium | reverse complement strand
GTTTGCGTTGGTCCCTACCCGCTGCCTGATAATTTTCCATGGCCCACCGTGGCAGACCTTCGGCAAAGTCGAAGCACGGTTTTCCCCGATAAGCCGTTGAATTCTGATGCCACGTGCAAACAATTTTCCGAAGCCGACACTCACGACGCTATCTACGCCAAAAACAAACGGTTTTACGTATTCGGGATCGTTGAGTACGACGATATTTTCAATGATCCGCAGTGGACGAAATTCTGCGTTTCGCTCCAAAATGATGCGGAATTCGCCGCCTTGGCCCTGGGAGGCCGCCAGGAAGGTAATTTGACGTGGGAACACGCTGCCCAACACAACGAGGCAAGTTAGGGCCACGGCCCCAAGCGCGCACATGGCGCGCCCCTACCTACACGTTAACCCTCCGGACCCGTTCGGGGCCGTCCCGCCGCGCAGGTGTGTTTGCAACATAATACCGGCTACTTGCCGATGCAGAACTCGCGGAAGATCAGGTCGAGCACGTCCTCTACCCCGACGCGGCCGGTGATGCGGCCCAGCGCTCGCGAGGCCAGCCGCAGATCTTCGGCGATCAGCTCGGCCTCTCGCCCGCCGCGCGCGCGCTCGAGTGCTGCCACGCACTCGACGAGAGCTTCCCGGTGGCGCGCCCGGGTGACGGCCGGGGCTGCCGTGTCGACGCCGCCGAGCCGTTGCATCACCTCGCGCGCAAGCTCCGCCATGAATCCGTCGAGCCCCATCCCGGTCTTGGCCGAAATGCCCCAGACGCGGCATCCGGCCAATTCGGGCGCTGCCGGCGCCACGTCGATCTTGTTGGCGACGACGAGCGTGTTGGCGTCGGCGAGCGCGCACACCGCCGGATCGACGCCGGCCTGCGTCGCGTCGAGCACGAGGATCTTCAGATCGGCCGTTTGCGCCCGCGCCAGCGCGCGGCGCATGCCTTCGCGCTCGATCTCGTCCTGCGCGGTGCTGTTCCCTTCCAGATCCCGCAAGCCCGCGGTGTCCGCCACCACCACCGGATAGCCCGCGAGATCGAGCTGGACCTCGACCACGTCGCGCGTCGTCCCCGCGGTCGCCGATACGATCGCGGCCTCACGGCGTGCCAGCCGGTTGAGCAGGCTCGACTTGCCTGCGTTCGGCGGCCCGACGATGGCGACCTGCACGCCATCGCGCAGCCGCTCGCCCCGCCGGTTGTCGTCGAGGTGATTGCGGATCTCCGCCGCGATGTCCGCGAGCACCGGACCCAGGGCTGCGATCATGCCGCCCGGAACGTCCTCGTCGGGAAAGTCGATCTCGGCCTCGGCCCGTGCCAAAGCCCGCATCACCCGGTCACGCCATGCTTCGGTCAGGCGCCCCAGCTCGCCTGAGAGCTGGCGCAGCGCCTGCCGGCGCTGGGCCTCGGTCTCGGCGGCGATCAGATCCGCAAGGCCTTCGACTTCGGCGAGGTCCAGCTTGCCGGCATCGAACGCGCGGCGCGTGAACTCGCCGGCGGCGGCCAAACGCAACCCCGGCATCGCCGCCAGCGCCGCGAGCGCAGCACTCAGCACGGCACGGCTGCCGTGCAGGTGCAGCTCGGCCACGTCCTCGCCGGTGAAGCTCCGCGGCCGCGAAAACCACAAGACCAGCCCCTCGTCGATCGCCTCGCCCGAACCCGGATCGATGAACCGCGCGCGCGTCGCGTGCCGCGGCTGGGGCGGCGGCCGCGCGGTGAGTGCCTCGAGCGCCGCTCCGGCGCGCGGCCCCGAGATGCGGACCACCGCGATGCTGGCGCGACCGGCGGCCGTCGCCGGTGCGTAGATCGTATCGCGCTCACCCACCATGCCCGAGATATAGGCCGGCCGCCCCGCCATGGCGAGCCCGGGTCAGATTGGATGACGCAATCCCGGGTCGGATCGCTTCGTCGCTATCGCGTCACTTCGGCGCCTGGATGAACGCCAGCGCCGGGCCGCTCACGGTCTCGTCGGGCGTGTTGATCGCATACGCCTCGGAGATATGGTCGTGGTCGCGCGGCGTCACCAGGCTCGGGCAGTGGCCATCGCGCCGGCACAACGCCGCGAACAGAAGACTGGTCTCGACATGCATCATCGGCGGGTCGAGCTCGGAGACGATCAGCATCACCGGCAGCTTGGGCCCGGTCAGATTGCGAAGCGGCGCTTTCGCCACATACGTCATCGTATCCTCGCCGTAATACGCCCGGTTCGAGTCCGCGTTGCTGTGGAGCTGCTCCGCTCCCAGGGTCTCGAGCGCCGGGTCATAGACGCCCGCCATGAGGATCAGCCCGGCCAGCCGCGGACCCGGAGGAAGCTGGAAGCGCGCATCGAGCGCGTAGGCCGCCGCATGTGCGGCCCCGGCCGAATGTCCCCACAGCACGATGCGGTGGCGATCGCCGCCGAACTTCTCGGCGTTGGCGCGCGCCCAATGGATGACCGCACCGACATCGCGCGCCCCGGCCGGCCAGGGATGCGCCGGCGCCAGGCGATACGTCGCGAGGATCGCAAGCACGCCGTGCCGCGCGAAGTAATAGCCGATGTTGTCGTAGAACGCCGTGCCCGGCGTCGACTTGTCGCCGCGCACGAACCCGCCGCCGTGGATGAACACCAGGACCGGCATCGGCTGCGCCGGATGGGTGGCGGGCTCGTAGACGTCGAGCCGGTTGCGCTCGTCCGGCCCGTATTTCACGTCGTCCGTCCGCTTCACACCGTCGCGCGGCGCCTCCGCCTGCAGCGGCGCGTAGATCTTGCCGACGGCCGGAACGTCGATCACCGGCCCGATGGCGCGGAGCTGCGCGGCGATCTCCGGCGGCACGCCCTGCTGCGCCCACCCCCGAACCGACAGCGCGACCAGAAATACCAACGCCAACAGGCACGTCTTGCGGGCGTGCATGTGCCCTCCCCTCGTTGCCGCTTCACGAACGATACGGCCGCTGCGCGGCGGCGATCAAGCCGCCCGATCAAGCCTGCTGGATACGCAAGGTCACGTTGAACGCGATCGAGATGCGCTCCCCCGTGCCATGGAACGTGTTGACGTAATGATAGAGCCACGACGGAAACAGCAGCATCAGCCCCGGCTCGGGCGGGACGCGGAGCTTCGGCAGCGCCTCCGGCCCGCGCAGACCCGGCTTCGTGGCCCCCATGCGCGGATCGAGAAACTCGATCATGCCGTTATCCGGCGGACCGTTCGGGTCGGCCTCGCCCACGGCCACGTAGTAGACGCCCGACCAGTCGCACGAGGGATGGCTGTGAATCTTGTGATAGCTGCCGTCGCGCACGATGTTCGCCCACGCTCCGCCGTCGAGATCGACCTTGACCGGCGGACCCTGGGCCAGGTCCGGCATCGCGAACTTCGTCATCTCCTGGATCGCCATTCCGATCCACGAGCGCAAGGTCCGGATCTCGGGATAGGGCCAGTCGAGCAGATCGTCGCGCGAATGCCAGCCGCCGACGAGGCTGCGCCCTGTCGTAGGCTCGGCGCGCTCCTTCTCATGGATCGCGCGGATCAGGCCCTCGTTCACGCGCGCCGCGTCGGGGCAGCGCTGACGCAAGATGGGTGTCGGAAACGCGAAGCTGATCTTGTCGGAGAACGGATATTCCGCGTGCATCCGCCGAGCATGCCCGGTCGCCGGCCAAAACGCACGCCTCGCGAGCGACTTAGGGGCGCAGCGACGCCGGCGTAACAGTCCCAAGTACTTAATGAATAATTAACCAAACACACATAGCGTAACACAACGTTAAGTCGAATCGAGCAAACGTGAACTACAGCGCAGTTGTGCGGCTTGACTTTTGGGGCTGGTGACTTTGAATGGTGGGATGCGGCCCTCGATCATCCGAAAACTGTCTTTAATCTATTTATTTACAATAATTTGCCTTGTTTTATTCGGACTGGCCGCGGTCCAGAACGTCGAACGCCTGCGCGCCTCGACGGCAGCCGGAGCCCACAACCAGGCGCTGATCTCACAATTGCAGACATTGCTGATCGACCTGCTCGACGCAGAAACCAGCGTCCGCGGCTACGTGGCGAGCGGCCGCGAGGAGTTCCTCGCCTCCTACCGGGCGGCCCTGGCGGCCGTCCCCGCAGCCCTTGCCAGCCTCGGCAACGAGATCGCCACGCCCGCCCAGCGCACCCGCCTTGCCGCCCTCCAGGAAACGACGGACCAGGAGCTCGACGCGCTGCGCCTGGTCGCCGAATCTCCGCGCGCCGGCGCGCCGGCCGCGACGGCCGTCGACCTGCTGCGCTCCAGCAAGAGCGCCATGGAGCGCGCGCGCGCTCTCATCGACGACATGACGGCGGCCGAACGCGGCACGTTCGAGCACGACCAGGCCGCGGCACTCACCAGCCAGCGCCTGATGCTCGAGGCGCTGGTGGGCAGCGGCCTCGTCGTCGTCGCCCTGTCGCTGATCGTGGGTGCGAGCGTGCTGCGCGATTTGCGCTGGCGGCTTGCCCTCCTGGCCGACGGCGCGCGGCGCCTGGGCGAGGGCGAGCTCGCGCACCGGGTGGCGATCGCCGGGCGCGACGAGATCTCCGGGCTTGCGCGGGCCTTCAACCGCATGGCCGGCCGGCTCCAGGATTCGAACACGGCCCTCGATGCGTTTGCCTACACGGTTTCGCACGATCTGCGGGCACCCTTGCGCGCGATGCAGGGCTTCTCGAAAGCCCTGCTCGAAGACTTCGCCGACCAGCTCGGTGCGACGGGCCGCGACTACGCCTCGCGCGTGGTCGCCGCGGCCGCGCGCATGGACGAGCTGATCCAGGATCTCCTCGCCTACAGCCGGCTTTCCCGCACCGACATGGCGCTCGGGCCCGTTCCGCTCGAGGACACCGTCGACACGATCCTCTCGCGCATGCAGGGCGTGATCGGCGAGCGCAAGGCGGCGGTCACGGTCGAACGGCCGCTG
>DATJPD010000213.1:0-3927 GCA_035506575.1 Alphaproteobacteria bacterium | reverse complement strand
CTGCTCGACCTCGCGCTCGTCGATGTGCAGCGAGCGGATCTCGTTCCAGTGGGCGGCGTTGGCGCGGAAATAGGCGGCCGCCTGCTCGGCCCGCTGCTCGCGCACGGCGAAGAAGCCCTGCAGGTCGCGCGCGATGACCGGATCGTCGTAGGGCAACAGGTCGGCGAGCTTGCGGGCCAGCGCCGCCCCCTGGCTTTCCCGGCCGGATTGGGCCTGGCCGGACTGGACCCGCGCGAGTCGATAGAAGACCCAGCTGCCCTCGGGCAGGCGCTCGAGCAGGCCCGCCTCGCACATCAGCTTCAGGTGCCGGGAGACGCGCGGCTGGCTCTGGCCGAGGATCTGGGTGAGCTCGCTCACCGTCATCTCGCCCTGCGCCAGCAAGGCCAGCAGCCGGAGCCGGGTGGTCTCGGCGCCGGCGCGGAGGCCGGCAAGTATCTGATTTAGCTGCATATCTCTAAATGCCGAGCGGGTGGGTGGCGAGGGAGGACGAGATCATAACGTTAAACATATAAAGATATTCTTATGTGGGGAAGTGATTTTTTTGGGGGTCGAGCGCTCTCGCGGCGACCGCTCTTCCCGCACCCCCTCACCCGGCCGCTGGCGCGGCCGACCTCTCCCTCAAGGGAGAGGTGAGTCGGGAACGCGCGTGTCTTCTTCTACGGTTTGCGGAACGGCGATATTCGCGCGCGGCCGTGGCCGGTCATGCTGCGGCGGCGACTCTTCTTTTTTTGCCGGCGCCTGCGATATTTTTGCCACTGTCGCGGCGGAAGATGGGCCGATCCAGGAGTCCACTGGCCTCGGTTTGGGCCTTGTGATACCTAGCTTTTTACGGCTGCCGCGAGGAGCAAGACTTTGGTGACGAGTTTCGGATTAGAGTGGCGGCCGACGAGCCAGCCGCGTGATGCGCGTCACTGGCGCAGGGCTCGAAGCGGGGCAAAGTCAGGGCTGCTCAAGCAGCGGCCAGACAAGACTAGGTGGGGGCGGGTCAGCGCGAACATGTCGAACATTTTCTCCAAACGCACTCTGAATTGGGGGCTGGCCGCGGCGGTGTCCGGGCTTCTCCTGGCGTCCGGCTGTGCCAGCACGAGCACGCCCGAGCAGCGCGACCAGGTCGCCGAGACCAACGACCCGCTCGAGCCGATGAACCGCTATTTCTTCGATCTGAACCTGTTCTTCCAGGAATTCGCGCTGAAGCCGGCGGCCGCGTGGTACTCGATGTCGCTGCCGCAGCCGGCGCAGAACGGCGTGCACAAGTTCCTGCAGAACATGAAGCAGCCGTGGACGATGGTGAACGACGCGCTGCAGGGCAATTTCGACCGCGCCGGCGAGTCGGGCGCGCGCTTCCTGATCAACTCGACGCTCGGCGTCGGCGGCATCTTCGACGTCGCGACCGACTGGGGCTTCCCCGAGCACAACGAGGATTTCGGCCAGACCCTGGCGGTGTGGGGTCTCGGCGACGGCCCGTACCTGATGCTGCCGTTCATCGGCCCGTCGAACCTGCGCGACACGGCGGCCCTGCCGTTCGACTGGTATCTCGACCCGGTGAACATCGCGGTCACCAACTACGTGCCGATCCCGGATCACTCGCATCCGCGCCAGCCGCCCCATCACGAAGAGTACACGTGGTTCCCGACCGCGCGCGGCTTCGTGGGTTCGGTCGACGAGCAGGCGCGCAACGGCGACGCGATCGAGCAGCTGAAGAAGCAGTCGATGGACTTCTACGCCACCGTGCGCAGCATCTACCGCCAGCGGCGCGACGCGCAGATCCACAACCGCGGCGAGGGCGAGAACGGGCCCTCGGGGCCGGTCAGCAGCACGCCGACCGACGTGCCGCCGGAGGCCGACGAGCTGCATGGCCCGCACACCGAGACATCCCAGGCCAAACCGGAGTAATTCCCGATGTTGAGCCGTTCGCTGGCCGCGACCGCGGCCGTTCTCCTATCCGTTGCCGCAATCACCGTACCCGCGCCGGCCGCCGAGCCGGCGGCAGGCCCGCAGCTCGCCCAGGCGCGCGCAGCGCTGCCCGAGGCGGGCGAGTTCATCGCGCATCTGGCGGCGGACGCGATCGCCGGCATGTCCGACAAGACGATGTCGCTCGAGGAGCGCACGCGGCGCTTCCGCACGCTGCTCACCGCCGATTTCGACGTGCCGGAGATCGCGCGCTTCGTGCTCGGCCGCTACTGGCGCGTGGCCACGCCCGACGAGCGCAGCGAGTACACGAAGCTGTTCGAGGACTACATCGTCAGCATCTACGCCGCGCGGTTCCAGGAGTACGACGGCGAGCAGCTCAAGGTGAACGCGGCGGTGAAGGACGACGACGGGGCGTTCGTGTCCTCGTCGATCGAGCGCAAGGCCGGCCCGCCGGTGAAGGTCGACTGGAAGCTCAAGAGCCAGGCCCCGAACTTCAAGATCGTCGACGTGATGGTCGAGGGCGTGTCGATGAGCGTCACCCAGCGCGACGACTTCGCCGCCGCCATCCAGGCGCACGGCGGGAAGGTCGCGGGGCTGATCGACATGCTGAAGCAGAAGGTGCAGACGGCGTCGTCTAAATAGAGCGCCTCGCAGCCTGCCGCCCGCCAACCCAGGCTGCTCGGCGCCGCGGCCGCATCCGCGGCCGCGTGGTGACTCACACCATGGCTCTTCCCGGCCGTTCCACTGCGTGACGCGCGGCTGACGCCGCGCGGCTTTATTGTTCTTGTCCTATTCTGGGCCCCCTCCCCCCTTGCGGGGGAGGGTTGGGGTGGGGGGTCGATGTCGATCGCCACGGCACGCAAACTCAGGCGCAATCCTACGGATGCCGAGGCGCGCTTGTGGGCACGGCTGCGTCGCAAACAAATTGACGGGCATCGCTTCCGCCGACAGGTGCCGCTCGGTCCCTACGTCGCCGACTTTGTCTGTCTGGATGCGCGCCTCATCATCGAAGTCGATGGCGGCCAGCACGACGAGAGGGCCGAGCTGGACGCACGGCGAACGGCGTGGCTCGAAGCGAATCGATTTCGCGTGCTCCGGTTCTGGAACAACGACGTCCTGCAGAATATCGACGGCGTCGTAGAGACGATCCGGGCTGCGCTGCGCTGACCGCACCCCCCGCCCGGACGTCGCTCACCCCCCACCCTGACGTGGCCTCACCCCCCACCCTGCCCTCCCCCGCAAGGGGGGAGGGATAAGATCGGATCAGGAGCGCGTGAGCGGCTTGTATTTCAAACGGTGGGGCTGGTCGGCGTCGGCGCCGAGGCGGCGTTTGCGGTCGGCTTCGTAGTCCTGGTAGTTGCCTTCGAACCACACGACCTGGCTGTCGCCTTCGAAGGCGAGCATGTGGGTGGCGATGCGGTCGAGGAACCAGCGGTCGTGGCTGATCACCACGACGCAGCCGGCGAAGCCGGTCAGCGCCTCTTCCAGCGCCCGCAAGGTATCGACGTCGAGGTCATTGGTGGGCTCGTCCAGCAGCAGCAGGTTGGCGCCGGCGCGCAGCATCTTGGCGAGGTGCACGCGGTTGCGCTCGCCGCCCGAGAGCACGCCGACCTTCTTCTGCTGGTCCGAGCCCTTGAAGTTGAAGCTCGCGACATAGGCGCGGCTCGGCATCTTGCGGGTGCCGATCTCGATCGTGTCGGCGCCGTTCGAGATCTCCTCCCACACCGTCTTGTCGGCGGCCAAGGTGTCGCGCGACTGGTCGACATAGCCGAGCTTCACGGTGTCGCCGATCTTGAGCGTGCCGGAATCCGGCTTGTCCTGGCCGACGATCATGCGGAACAAGGTCGTCTTGCCGGCGCCGTTGGGGCCGATCACGCCGACGATGCCGCCGGGCGGCAGGCGGAACGACAGGTCCTCGATCAGGAGGTTGTTGCCGAAGCCTTTGCGCAGGTGCTCGGCCTCGATGACGAGATTGCCCAGGCGCGGACCGGGCGCGATCTGGATCGCGATCTCCTC
>DATJPD010000212.1:0-2431 GCA_035506575.1 Alphaproteobacteria bacterium | reverse complement strand
GAACATCGGGTGCGGCTGGCCGGCTTTTCGGCACGGCTCGGCGAGGTCCGCGATCGCATCGCCGACTTCGACCGCGTCATGGCGGCGGCCGGCGGCGTCGGTGTTCGCAACGACGTGCGCGACCTGATCCTGGACAGCCCGAAAGGGCCTTTGCTGGCCTACTACCTGGCGAAGAACCCGGACCGGATCGCCGAGCTCAACCGGATGCCGCCCTCCGCCGCCGCCAAGGAAATCGGCAGCCTCGAGGCGCGCATCCGCGGACCCAAACCCAGGACCGTCACCCGCGCGAAAGCGCCCGCCCAGACGCCGCGGGGCGGCACCGCCGCGCGCGGCGCCAATCCGGCCGACATGAGCATGGCGGACTACGTCGCCGCCCGGAAGGCCGGCACGCTCTGATCCGACGGACTATCCGCTCGTCCCCGCTCCGCAAGTCGGGCCTGCCCGGCTTGGATTTTTGCTCGGCGAGACCGGCAAGCCTGCCGTCATTGCTGTGCATGTTCACTAATTCGCTGATTGAATCTCGCCAAGAGGGAGATTCGATGCGCGACAACAGCTTTGATCGGACGATCGAACGCAACTATCTGCAGAAGTGGCGATTTCTGATCCCGGAGTACGAGGCGGTGAAGGCCGGCCGATCGACGGCGTTCAGGCGGGTCGGAGACTTCTACCGGCACCACGGGACCTGCTCGCAGACGTTTCGCAAGTACTACAACCGCTATCTCCAGAGCGGCGAGGAAGCCGACCTTCTGCCGCGCCGGCGGGGTCCCAAATGGCGCGAGCGCCGGCAGCCGGAAGGCGTCGACGCCGAGATCGTCAGCTTGCGTCAGCGCGGCATGAACCGCTACGAGATCCATGCCGCCTTGCGCGAACGACGCGACACGGTACCTTCGCCCGCGACGATCTACCGTGTGCTCAAGCGCTATCAGCTCAACCGCCGCACGGTGGCGATGCGTGAGGAGAAACGTCGCATTATCAAGGACAAGCTCGGAGAACTGGGCCACGTCGATCTGCATCAGCTGCCGCGCGACATGTTCCTCGCGCCACCCGCAGCCGCGGCCTATGTGGTCAGCCTGCTCGACAGCTGCTCGCGCCTGGCCTGGGCCGAGGTCGTCACCGCCAAGAAGGCGCTGCCGGTCATGTTCAAGACGTTGAAGATGATCAATACCCTCAACGTCACCTACGGGCTCGTCTTCGCTGAAATCCTGTCCGACAACGGGGCCGAGTTCGCATCTCCCAGAAAGCCCGAAGAGCACCCCTTCGAGGCGATGCTGCTCGAGCTCGGCATTCGCCACCGCTACACCAGGCCCTACCGGCCGCAGACCAACGGCAAGATCGAGCGCTTCTGGCGAACTCTCGACGAGGACGTGATCGAGGGTGCCACCTTCGATCATCTCGACCACTTCGCCAACGAGTTGTTCGAGTATCTTGTCTACTACAACAACCACAGGCCTCATCAGGCCCTGGCAGGACTAACCCCAAAAGCCTTCGCCGCCACCAAAACCAGTCAACCTCAATCAGCGAATTAGTGAACCTTCACAGCAATGACGGATCCCCTCCACCCGCGCGCCGTGCGCGGGTGGTCAGGCCGGCTTTTGTCCCTTGCGCCGGGCCGCCGCGATGTCGTGGCCCTCGCGCGGGCGGCGGCCGGCGCGATTGGAGCCGCGGACGAACCAGAACCGCAGCAGCTTTTCCGCCGTCGACCGGGTGAGCTTCGAATAGGCGGCGAGCGCCTTGCGCTTGGCGCCCTCGCTCAGGGGCTGGCCGACGGCGGACGCCAGCGCCAGCGTCGCTTCGGCGGCCATCCAGCTCAGGCCCGCGGCCTTGCAGACGACCGGCATGGTCTCCGCCGCGGCCCCCCACAGAAAGCGCTCGATCACCTCGACCGGCGTGCTGGACATCAGCTCGAGCGCCACCAGCGCCTCGTCGATGCGGCCGGATTGGATCAGGTGGATGAGCTCGCGTTCGGCGAGCTGTCCGGCCTGCTGCAATTCGATGACGCGCTGGCGCGCCGCCGAGTAGTCGTGCGGGCTGTGCGACGCCGCGGTGATCGCGCTCTCGACCTCGCCCTTCATGTGCGGGTGGGCGGCGGCGAGGATGCGCGACTGCACGGCCGCCTCGACCTGGGTCATCATGGCGTGCAGGACTTCGGTCGGGATGTCGGCCCGGGTGCCGACCACTTCGGCCAGCTCGTCGTCGTGGATGGCGCGCTGGGCGAGCTTGGCGAAGCCGTCGGTCGAGAATTCCGCGCCGTCGTTCTTGGCGATCTTGCGGATCACCTCGCCGTCGGCGCGCTCCACCAGCACCGACGTCACGGCGGCGTCGACGCGCGTGCGGCTGCCAATGGCGGCGAGGTGCTCCTGGCTCTTGGTCCACGCCAGCATCACGAGGTCGTCCGACGTCAGGTGGGGCGATTGCTCGATGACGGGCCCCG
>DATJPD010000211.1:0-6398 GCA_035506575.1 Alphaproteobacteria bacterium | reverse complement strand
GCGGCTCGGCATGAGCTCGCTGCCTCTCCATCAGGCGGCCGAGATGGCACCCTTTTTCCCGCAGCCGATGCAGGACGCAGGCACCAGCATGCATCACGCGGCAAGCCGGCTCGCGATCGCGCTGCAGGACGCCTCGGTCGCGCAGACCTTCGACTCCATGCGCGACGTGAACGCCGCCCTGCACGAGGTTACGTCGGCCTGCGTTGCGTGCCACACGGGGTACCGGCTGCGCTGAACCCGGCGCGGTCCGCTCTCGCGCCGTGAGTTTGCATGAATTGCGGCGCTCCGTTATATTCTCTTAGATATAACGAAGCCCGGGGTTGTCAGCGATGAACGTCAACGGTCGCCGGTCAGTGCTTGTGTGGTGGATCCTGGCCGCGGCCATGGCGGTTTTGGGGACGGCGGCACCGGTGGCAGGACAGCCCAAGCCGGTCCTGGTCTTCGCCGCGGCGAGCCTCAAGACCGCGCTCGACGACATCGACGCTCAATACGTCAAGGACACCGGCAAGCCCAAGGCGGCCGTGTCCTATGCCGCGAGCTCGACCCTCGCCAAGCAGATCGAGGCGGGGGCGCCGGCCGATATCTTCATCTCGGCCGATCTCGACTGGATGGACTATCTGGCGAAGAAGGACCTGATCAAGCCCGAAACGCACAAGACCTTGCTCGGCAACCGCCTCGTGCTCGTGGCCCCCAAGAACAGCGCCGCGAGCGTCGACATCAGGCCCGGCTTTCCGCTCGCGAGCCTGCTGCAGGGCGGCAAGCTCGCCATGGCCGACACGCGCGCGGTTCCCGCGGGCAAGTACGGCCAGGCGGCTCTCGAATCGCTCGGCGTGTGGTCGCAGGTGTCGGGCAGCGTGGCACAGGCCGAGAACGTGCGCGCCGCCCTGGCGCTCGTCGCGCGCGGCGAGGCGCCGTACGGCATCGTCTACCAGACCGACGCCGCGTCCGAGCCGGGGGTGAAGATCGCCGGCACCTTCCCGGAGAATTCGCACCCGCCGATCGTGTATCCGATCGCACTCCTCAAGGACTCCGCCAATCCCGAGGCCGCAGCCTTCCTCGCCTATGTGGACTCCGCGAAGGCGGCGCCGCTGTTCGAGAAGCAGGGCTTCACGGTCCTGAAATAGCGCTACGCTACTTCACGTGGACATGGAGGTGCGGCCGGCTCAGCTCCTCTCCATGCGCATGCCTGGCGCGCTCGACCTCGACCGGCACCATGACGAGGCGCCCATGGCGCACGCCGCGCTCGGCGATCACGTGGTCGGCGAGGTGCCGCACGTCGTGCGTCCTGCCGCGAAGCACCGCCACTTCGAGGCAGCTCTCGTGGTCGAGATGGACGTGCATCGCGGCCAGCGACAGTGCGTGGTGGTCGTGGAAGCTGCGTGTCAGCCGTTTGGCGAGCTCCCGCGAATCATGGTCGTAGACGTAGACGAGGGCGGCGACGCAGTCGCGGGTGTCGCCGGCGCGCTCGGCCGCCTCGCGGAGGCCAGCGCGCGCCAGATCGCGGATGGCCTCGGACCGGTTCTGATAGCCCCGCCGCTCGATCACACGATCGATCTCCGCGACGAGGTCATCGTCGAGAGTCACGGTCACGCGCTGCATCGGACTTCTCCCATCGGTGTGTTCCGCATGGCGGTATGATCTTTAACTGTAGACATCATACTGTGCAGATCCTAGGTTGCCGCAAGGGGGTGGCCCGCGGCGGTCATGGTGCTAGTGCCGCGGGCCCAGACGATGCGGCGATATCTCACTCTCGGGGCTGTGCTGTATATCCCGTTTCTGCTGCTGTCCGCGAGGCCGGCGGCTGCGGACGACCTGCAAACGCTGCCGACGGTCGAGGTCATCGGCACCTCGGACATCGGGATGGGAACCGCCGGCACGGCTTCGGAAGGGACCGTGTCGCAGCAGCAGCTCGAGCAGCGGCCGGTCTACCGGGAGGGCGAGCTGCTGGAGAGCACGCCGGGATTGATCGTCACCCAGCACAGCGGCGAGGGGAAGGCCAACCAGTATTTCCTGCGCGGCTTCAACCTCGACCACGGGACCGACTTCGAGATCACGCTCGACGACATGCCGGTCAATATGCGCAGCCACGCGCACGGGCAGGGCTATTCCGATCTGAACTTCATGATTCCCGAGTTGGTCAGCGGCCTGACGTATCGGAAAGGCCCCTATTTCGCGGATGAGGGCGATTTCGCGGCGGCCGGGGCTGCGCATATCGGCTACGTGGACCGGCTGGACAAGGACCTGGCCGAGGTCGGCGCCGGCAGCTTCGGCTATGCGCGGGCGCTTGGCGCCATGTCGCGCCCGACCACCGGCGGCAACGTGCTCGCCGCCGCCGAGGGGTACCATCTCGACGGGCCGTGGGTTCACCCGGACGACTATAAAAAGGGCAACTTGGTCCTGCGTTACAGCGACGGCAGCGCCGACAACGGCTGGACCGCGAGCGCCATGGCCTATTCCGGCGCCTGGAATTCCACCGACCAGTCGCCCGAGCGCGCCATCAACAACGGGCAGCTGTCGTATTGGGATTCCATAGACCACAGCGATGGCGGCAACGCGCAGCGCTTCAGCCTGTCCGGCCGGCTGGTGCGCTCGGATGCGGATTCGCGGCTGACCGCGAGCGCCTACGTGATCAAGAGCGAGCTCGACCTCTACAACAACTTCACCTATTTCCTGTTCAATCCGGTGCAGGGCGACCAGTTCCATCAGCACGACGACCGGATCGTCGTCGGCGGCAAGACCGCGTATACGATGTTCGGCTCGCTCGCCGGCCGCGACACGGAGAACACCCTCGGCACCGAGTTGCGCGCCGACCACATCCATCTCGGGCTGTTCCAGACCCAGGATCGACAATATCTCAGCACCGACCGCGTCGACCAGGTCGACGAAAGCAGCGTCGGATTCTTCGGCGAGAACAAGACGCAGTGGCTGGACAAGGTCCGCACCGTCGTCGGCCTGCGCGAGGATTTGTTCTACGCCACCGACCACGCCGACAATCCGCTCAACGGCGGCACCGCGACCGGCACGCAGCTCAGCCCCAAGGGCAGCCTGATCCTCGGTCCCTGGGCAAAGACGGAATTCTACGTCAGCGCCGGCGAGGGATTTCACAGCAACGACGTGCGGAGCGCCACGGCCACGGTCGAGCCGACCACGTTCAACAACAACGTGCTCGGCGTTTCGGGCCAGCCGCAGCAGAAATTCCCGCTGCTCGAAAAGGCGGTCGGCGAAGAGGTGGGCGTGCGCACCATGCTCATCCCGCATCTGCAGTCCTCGATCGCAATCTTCCGCTTGCACTTGGCCTCCGAGCAGGTGTTCAGCGGCGATGCCGGCGACACCAGCGCGAGCGGGCCGAGCACGCGCACGGGGATCGAGTTCGCGAACACCTATACGCCGATGCCCGGCCTGGTGATCGACGGCGACCTCGCGGTCAGCAAGGCGCGGTTCGACCAGCCGGTCGACGACGGGATTACGATCGGCCGCTACATCGCCGGGTCGCCCGCCATGGTCGCCAGCCTCGGCGTCACCTACAACGGGGACGGGCCATGGTTCGGCGGCGTGCAGTATGAGTTCTTCGGACCCCGTCCGCTGACCGATGACAACAGCGTGCGTTCGCCGCCGACGAACCTGGTCAATGCACGCCTCGGCTACAAGCTTACGCCAGCGGCCGCCGTGCGCCTCGACATCAACAACCTGCTGGATACCCGGACGCAGCAGATCTCCTACTATTATGCGTCACGCTTGCAGAACGAGCCGATGTCCCTGGTCGGCACCGGCGTCAACGACGTACATCTCCACCCGGCCGAGCCGTTCGGGGCGCGGCTGTCCGTGACGGTCAGGTTTTGAGGCGTGATCGCGAGCCGCAAAATCGGGAATAAACGGGGCGTGGCGGGGTCTGTATACCAAGGGGATGGCAGGCCGCATCCTTTCGTGCTACCACGCGCACAGAGCCGACAAGGCATTCGGCCGACTGGGGTTCGAGGAACCGTGATCCGATCTCGCGCCATACGCGGGCGTTTCTGATGCGGCCAAGCCGCGGACGAAGGCTATTGCATCGCACGGGCGCCACCCTCGGCGTCCTCGCGATCCTATTCCAAGTCCTGGTGTTTGCGTTCCACCAGCCAGCGCGGGCCGCCGTGCTGCTGCCGTTCAACGACCCCGGCGCGTGGTGCGGCGCGAGCGGCGGCAGCAACCCGTCCGACCAGGGCGACCCGAAATCGCACCAGCATGGTGTTCTTGTTTGCCCGATCTGCCAGACCTTGCACGTGGCGGCCACCGGTCTCGTGCCTGTTCTGGTTGCTCTGGTCGTGCCGGTTTCGTCGGCGACACCGCTCGAGCCGGCCGCCGAGACCGGCAGTTCCGAGCCGTTCGGCCACTCTGCCGCCAATCCCCGCGGACCGCCCGCGCTCTCCTGAACGTCTGATCACGAGACCGTCTTCGTAAGGCGCTTGGGCGCCTGCAGAAGGGCGGCATGTGTTAACGGTTTCAGGGGGCCCCGCGGAACGCGGGGGAGCTAGAACTATGACGAGGTTGAATCGATTTCGCCCGTTGCAGGTCGCGACGGTCTGCTTGGCCGTGCTGGCCATACCCGCGGGCAGTTATGCGCAAAACGCCAATCCGGCGCCAACAAGCCCGCCCGCGCCGGCCGGCGCCGGCGGCTCGGTCCCGGAGGTTGTCGTCACGTCGTCGCCGGCGCTCGACGTCTACGCGCAGCCGCCCGCCCAGACCACGACCACGCTCGGCCGCGACCAGTTCGAGAACTCGCCGAACTTCACGATCGGCGATGTGCTGATCGAGAGTCCCGGCGTCACGGTCAAGCAGGGCAACGGACCGCGCGACGTCGGCATCTCCATCCGCGGCTCGAACGACCGCAACGGCTTCGGGGTGCGCAACATCCAGATCTTGGAGGATGGGTTTCCGGTGACGCAGCCGGACGGGCTCTCGCGGACAGACCTCACCGATCCGCATGCCTACGGCGCCATCGACGTGTACAGAGGCCCGTCGTCGGTGCTGTTCGGCAACTATGCGACGGGTGGCGCGCTCAACTTCCACACGCGGCCGGGTGGCTCGATCGGGGGCGTCGAGACCCAGTTCGATTTCGGGTCGTTCAACTATTTCAACGGCTACAGCATTTTCGGCGATCAGGGCGCCAATTACGAGTATATGGGCTTCCTGAGCGGCCAGCGCGGCGACGGGTTCATCACCAACAGCGACTTCAACATAACGACCCAGAGCGGCCTGGCCAGCTACCGGCCGACCCTGGATGACCAGCTCACGTTCAAGATCATCAACAACGTCACCGACACGCATCTACCGATCCGCCTGTCGCTGAATCAATTCCATCAAAACCCGTTCCAAGCCAACTGCAACACGGCCGCCAGTGCCGCACTCGGCTGCGCGACCGTCAACCTGTTCGCTAACGGGATCAGCGGCGCCACGGTCTCGGAGACGGCGCGCCAGGCCGGGCTGGGCCGCAACGACCAGAGGTCCATCGGCGGCATGCGTTGGGAGCACAATTTCGACACCGACACGCTGTGGCGGCTGCAGTTCGTCTACGACAACAAGGACATCAACCAGCCGACGGGCGCCACGAGCGCGCTCGGCGACCAGCCGGCGTTCAACATCATCAGCGACGTGACCCAGCGCGGGTCGGTGCTCGGCCTGGATGCCGTGCACTTCGCGGGCCTGTACGGAAACTACGTGTATCTCGACAGCTCCACGTATAACGTCGGGACGGGCGGTAATCCGTTTTCAGCCCTCGGGGCCGAGACGGCCCGCGTTCTGGGCGACCAATCCAACATCGGCGCCCGCATGCAGGAACAGATCACCTTCAGTCCCGGATGGACCAACGTCATCGGCTTCGCGGTCGAGAACACCAGACTCCACGCGACGGACTTCCTCTACGTTCCGAGCATCACCCAGATATCGGTCGATCGCAGTTTCTTGAATTGGGCCTACGAAGAGGGCGTGCGCTACCAGCCGACCGACGCCTGGGTGTTCCACACCCGGGCGGCCAGCGGCTACGGGACGCCGCAGGCAAGCAACCTGTTCGTCACGCCGGCCGGGGTCAACGGCGACAACACCCAGCTCAAGACCCAGACCAATTACGGCTTCGATCTGGGCGCCGATTGGCGGCCTGAGAGTACCGTCCGCCTCGGCGTCACCGGATTCTACGAGCTCTTCCGCAACGAGTTGGTCAGCCAGTCGCCGGGTGCCGGCCTGCAGACCTTCACCTTCAATGCCCCGCGCTCCGAGCATCGTGGGGTCGAAGGGATTGCGGACTGGCGGTTCGCCCCGGGCTGGCGGCTCCTGGGCACGGTCAGCTTCGACGATCAGATCTATACGCAGTACACCGAGCAGCTGAGCGCCGGCACGAAAACCGCGACGTTCAACCGCGCCGGCAA
>DATJPD010000210.1:0-2462 GCA_035506575.1 Alphaproteobacteria bacterium | reverse complement strand
TGGGTGAGACGGTCGAGCAGCGCCGTCGTCATCTTGGCGTCGCCGAACACGGCGGCCCACTCGCCGAAGCTGAGGTTGGTGGTGATGATGACGCTGGCGCGCTCGTAGAGCTTGCTCAAGAGATGGAAGAGCAAGGCTCCGCCGGAGGCGCTGAACGGCAGATAGCCGAGCTCGTCGAGGATGACGAGATCGGAGTGGGTGAGCCGCGCCGCGATCTGCCCGGGTTTGCCCTGAAGCTTCTCCTGTTCGAGGGCGTTGACGAGTTCGACGGTTGAGAAGAACCTGACGCGCTTGCGGTGATGCTCGATCGCCTGGACGCCGATCGCGGTGGCGAGATGCGTCTTGCCGGTGCCGGGTCCGCCGACCAGGACGGCGTTGTGGGCGTCCTCCAGGAACTCGCAACGGTGAAGTTGGCGCACCAGCGCCTCGTTGACCTCGCTGCTGGCGAAGTCGAAGCCGGCGAGGTCGCGATAGTTCGGGAAGCGGGCGGCCTTGAGCTGATAGGCCGTCGATCTGACCTCCCGGTCGGCCGTCTCCGCCTTGAGGAGCTGCGACAGGATGGGCAGCGCCGCCTCGAAGGCGGGAGAGCCTTGCTCGGTCAGTTCGCCCACGGCTTGGGCCATTCCGTGCATTTTGAGACCGCGCAGCATGATGACGATGGCGCCGGCGGCGGGGTTATGACGCATGGCGCGCCTCCCGGGCTTTGCGCAGGGCGTCATAGCGCTCGACGTCGGCCCGTGGTTCGCTCGTCAGCGCCAGGGTCTGGGGCGTCTTTACGGGTGGCGCCTCTATCGGCTTGCCGTCGACCAGGCGGTGGAGAAGGTTCAGGATGTGCGTCTTGGTCGGCGCGCCCGCATCGAGCGCCAGTTCGACGGCTGCGAGGACCGCCTGCTCGTCATGCTGAAGGACCAGGGCGAGGATCTCGACCATCTCGCGGTCGCCGCCTGGCGTCGTGAGCATGCGTTGTTGGAGAGCCCGAAAGGCGGCCGGCAGTTCGGCGAAGGGCGCGCCATTGCGCAGGGCGCCGGGCTTGCGCTGGATGACCGCCAGATAGTGCCGCCAGTCGTAGACCGTCGCGCTCTTCATCCTGTCGTGGGAGCGGGCGAAGACGCGACGATGCTCGCAGACGATCTGGCCCTCGGCGGCGACGACGATGCGCTCGGGATAGACACGCACGCTGACCGGGCGATTGGCGAAGGACGCCGGCACGCTGTAGCGATTGCGCTCCAGATGGATGAGGCACGTCGGCGAAACACGCTTGGCGTATTCGACGAAGCCGTCGAACGGCCGAGGCGCCTGCATCAAGTGCTGCGCTTCTTCGCGCCAGACGTCGGCGATCGTGCCCGGCTGCGAGCCGTGCGGCGTCTGGACCCATAACTCGCGGCACTGCGTCTCCAGCCAGTCGTTCAGCGCCTCCAGCGAGGGAACGTTTGGGATCGGCTGCCAGAGCCGATGCCGGGCATCCTGGACGTTCTTCTCGATCTGCCCCTTCTCC
Source organism: Alphaproteobacteria bacterium (assembly GCA_035506575.1). Taxonomy (GTDB): domain Bacteria; phylum Pseudomonadota; class Alphaproteobacteria; order CACIAM-22H2; family CACIAM-22H2; genus DATJPD01. The sequence goes on along the minus strand of DATJPD010000210.1, from coordinate 967 downwards.
CATCCGGACGCTGGATTGCAGAACTCGGCCTCGAACAGGAAGTGGCTGACCATGGCCGCGAAGCGCGCATTGACCTGGCGCTCCTTGCCGCGCCCAACCTTGTCGACGGCGGTGCGCATGTTGTCGTAGATGCCCCGGCGCGGCACGCCGCCCAGCACGCGGAAAGCGTGATTATGGGCGTCGAACAGCATCTCATGGGTCTGCTGCGGATAGGCCCGCAGAATGAAGGCGCGGCTGTAGGAGAGCTTGACGTGGGCGACCTGCAGTTTGGTGCGCTCGCCCGCGATGATCGCCCAGTCTTCCGACCAGTCGAACTGGAACGCTTCGCCGGGCAGAAACGCCAGAGGAACGAAAGCGCCGCGGCCGCACGTCTGCTGCTCTCGCTGCCGGGCGGCCCTCCAGTCGCGGGCGAAGGCCGCCACGCGATTGTAGGAGCCGTCGTAGCCGAGGGCGACCAGATCGGCGTGCAACTGCTTGACCGTCCGCTTCTGCTTGCGCGACTTCCCGGCCTCCTGGCGCAGCATCTGCGACAGCTTGTCGGCGTAAGGATCGAGCTTGCTCGGCCGGTCGGGCGCGTTGAACTTCGGCTCGACGCTGTCCGAGCGCAGGTATTTGCGGACCGTGTTTCTCGACAGCCCGGTACGCCGCGATATCTCCCGGATCGAGTAGTGGTCGCGATATCGCCAGCGCCGGATGACGCTCAATAACTCCATGTCGATCACTCCAATGCCCCCCGCGTAGGCCAAGGGGGCGAGGTTCGAACATGGGTCAGTTCTCGGTGGAAAAACCCGTGCTGCCCGGGTCAGCTCTCAGTGGAAATCAACAGGGCGCCGAATATCGTGATGATCCCGGCCGCAATCAGGACGCGGTGGACGCGGGAAAGCCGCAGCAGGAGGCCGGCTGGATCCTCAGCCGCCATTGCCGCGACGCACCTGTGAGCGAGCGGCTCAACGACGAAGACAATCAC
>DATJPD010000209.1:0-4138 GCA_035506575.1 Alphaproteobacteria bacterium | reverse complement strand
CGAGCACCGGCGTCGGCGCGCTGTTCGCCATCTGCGGGCGGAGCTGCAGATTGTCCACGTAAAGGAGCGGCCGCGATGCTTCGATCGCGTATAGAAGGCCGTTGGTGCCATCGATATCGGCGGTCGCATGCACGCGCAGGCCGATCCGCGACAGGCCGGCCTGGCCGTCGCCCGGCAGGATCTGCAGGCCCTGGATCTCGACATGGGCTCTCGCCGCCAGTCCCTTGACCGACTCCTGCAGGGTCGCGAGTGCCTGCGCGTCGGACAGGGCCGGGAAGAGGATCGGATCCTTGAGCGCGGCAAGCTGGTCCGGACCACGTCTCCCCACCAGGGCCTCATAGCGCCGGGCGAATTGTTCTTTGCTCGCGATCTGCTCGGCGCCGTCATGCAGCAGATCGAGATAGGCCGCCACCGGACCGATCCAGACGGCGCCGAGGAGGGCGAGCAGGATCGCGAGTGCGGCGACGCGCGAGACGAGCTGGCGGTCGCGCAAGGTCATCGGCGGGCCTCCGACACGGTCAGCGCGAGCTGGAAATGCTCGAGACCGCTTGCGGGATCGCGCGTGATCGCCGACCGGAAGGCCACCGCCGAGAACGAGGGATTTTGCTCGAGCGCCAGCGCCGTGGCGGCCGCGGAGGGTGCGAGGCCGTCAACCACGATCTCGCGTCCCGACAGGCGCAGCGCCGTCAGCCAGGAGCCGTCGGGCAGCGCGCGGCTGAGCTCGTTGACGAGTGCCGTGGCCGGCGGACGGTCGCGTGCGGCGTGCACGGCGGCGGCGATCCGGCCGTCATCCTCCCGTTGCTGGGTCTGGCGGGCGAGGACGGCCTCGGCCCGCGGCTTCAGCGCGGCCAGCTCGCGGTCGAGCTCGGCCAGGCGCATGCGTTGGTGCACGACCGGCGATGCGAGTGCGGCTGCCGCCGCGAGCGCCGCGGCGCCCATAAGTGCCCGATCGAGAGCCGTCCGCCGCGCTCCGGCGCGCCGCACCTCATCGACCGCGAGCGGCAGCTTGTGGGGGCTGAGGCCGCTCGCGACCAGGATCGCCCGTGGCCGCAGCCCCGCACGATGCAGCTCCTCGCACATGTCCGAGACCACTTCGCGCGGGACGGCCGTCACCTCGAGGCGGATCGGTCCCGAGGGCGGCACGTCGCCCGTTTGCCGATAAGCGAAGTAGGCGCGCTCGGCGGAGAACGGGAACTGGCGGCCGATCTCGAAGCGGAGGATGCGGTCGAGCTCGTGCCGTGCGGCCTGCGGCAGCGTCACGATCTTGCTGAGGGCGCGCTCGTGCGGGATCTCGAGGAGGACGGTCCGGGACCCCCGCGGCGACGGCAAGGCCTGACCTAGGAGCCGCAGACGCTGGCCCGCGGCCATCCCGCGGTTGATCTCCGCGATCGCGGAACCGCCGCGGCGAACGGTCCATGTCGTCTCGCCCGCCTCGATCACCGGGACGGCGCCCATTCCCACCTGAATCCGGGTGAGCCCGTCGGCCAAGGTGGCGCGGAGCTCGGCGAGCCACCAGTCGATCGCCGAAGCCGCAAACGCTCCGGCGGATCGCGATTTGGCGTCGCTATGTGCGGCCATGGACATGTCGTGCCAACCCCCGGCTCAGACTAACGCGCGATCCGACCGAAAGCTAAAAAATTCCCCCTCGCTCCCCGTCTTCGGGGGGAGAGGGTGGGGTGAGGGGGTCCCTCAGCAAGGGCTCGCCCTCACCTGGCGCTTCGCGCCGACCTCTCCCCCAGGAGAGGTGAAAAATTTCGATGCCGCTCATGGCGCATTATGGGGACCAACGGACGGCGTCCGCCACGCCACGATCTCGTAAGGACGGCCCGGCTGTGCCGTCAGGCGGACCTGAAGATCCACCCGATAGCGTGCGCCGGTCGGCGTGCTCGCAACCGCGCGGATCGTGAACTCCTGCCGCGGGCTGGTCACGAACAACGGGCTTGTGATCTGTGCCGCGGCGCCGATGTCCGCGAGCGAGGCGCCGTTCCAAAACGACCGCTGCTGGAGATACGAGTCCACCAGCATCGGCGTCGCACCCGGCACGGCCAGGAGAACGGTGCGCGTCGCCACCCGCGGATCGATGGCCGAGGCCCGTGTCATGACCGTCACGGAATCGGCGACAGCCGCATAGAGGGCCTCGTTGAATCCGGGCAGAAGCGCCAGCTCCTCCGGTGCCGTGAACAGCGGGACCTGCCGCTGGTCCGGGTCGCCGAAGCTGTCCGGCGGGCAGTCCGGGTCGGTGCCGCCGCGCCGGTCGACGATCCGGCAGGCGAGCACGGCGGCCGCATCCGCAGGCTGGCCGGCCGCGGTCAGGAGACCGGCGAGGAGCGCCGGCGGCGCCTGGTTGAGGTCGATCTTCCCGGCCTCGTCGAAGATCGAGATGTCGACCCTGACGCCGTCCAGCGCCCAGGCGACCGCCGTGCCGTCGAATTTGATGCTGTCGTCCAGACGGTGCGCGATCAGCCGTGCAAGGCCGACCTGGGCGCCAGCCTCGGCGGCGTGGCGGGCCTGGGTCACGTCGATCGTCGCCCGCGCGATCACGGCATCCGCGCGCGAGGTGTAGTTGACGGCGGCCATCAGGATGAACACGAGGGCCACCCCCCAGATCACCAGGATGGTGACGGAGCCGCGCTCGCCGGCACCTTGCGGAGGGCGCGCCCTCACGGCGGCGCTCCCCACACGCGCAGGGTCATCGGCGGCGCGCCGGCGTCGCCGCCCGCATCGAGGAAGATGCGCACCAGGCTCGGCGGATAGCGGGTGCCGGTCCAGCGGTCCAGCCATCGCGGCTGGGCGTTCGGCGCCGGTGCTCCAAAGTAGAAGGCCTTGAAACCGCGCACGTGCGAGGCGAGGACCGTGCGCTCGATCTGCCGCCCCGCCGCCGGCTCGGCCAGGCGGCGCGTGAGCATCAACCGCCCCCCATCCTGCGCCTGAAAGCCGAGCTCGACCTGGTAGATGCCGGGCCCGCTGTCGTCGGACAGCGACAGGAACTTCATGGACGAGACGTCGCCGATGAACGGCAGCGCGCTTCCGATCAACGGGGCCGCGACGGCCGAGCCGAGCTCGCGCCGCAGCAGGTCTTCGACGTCGCGCCGGATCGCGAGCTGCTCGCTCTTGTGGCCGATCCGCTCGAAGCCGAGCGAGGCGAGGCGCAGCTCATCGGTGAGCAGGACCATGACGATGCCGGCGAGCGCCAGCGCCACCAGGAGTTCGATCAGCGTGAAGCCGCGCGAGGGATTGCTCATCGCACCGCCCCATCGAATCGGGCTGGGGCCAGCCGCACCGTGGAGAGCGCAATCTGCCTGTCGCGCACGCCCTCGCGCCAGCCGACCGTGACCTGGACGCGGAAGAGGCCCAACGCGTCGGACTGTGCTGCAACCGCTCCCACCGGCGGCTTGTCCCGGTAGTTCGTAACCGCCACACGCCAGGAAAACCGCTCGTCAAACTGCCCTTCCGTCTGGCCGACGCGCAACGGCTCGGTGATTCCGGCGGATTCGAGCTTGTCCTCGGCGAGCGCCAGGGCCGTCTGCGCGTTGCCGGCCGCGTTGTATCCGCGGGCGCTGTCGCTCAGCACGCTTGCGATCGCCCCGATGGTCAGCCCCAGGAGAGCCAGCGCGACCAGGATTTCGATGAGCGTAAAGCCGGCCGAGCCGGCCCGGTTACGGTCGTTCGTCCGCATGGCCCGAGACCGCGGACACGTCGATCTCCCGCCGCCCGGCCGGTCCCCACAAAATCACGCGGCCGCCCGAAGAGCCGCCCGAGGGATAGAAGGAGATCCGGGAGCCGGTGGCGACCTGGACCCGGATGGCCGCCGCCGCGCGCGAGGTCGCCAGCGCCGCGGTGCGCCCGTCGACCCGATATTGTCCGACGCCGCCGGCGTCGAATGCCACCGGCCGGCGCTCCGCGATCGCCCGCATCCGTGCCAGGCGGAGCGCTGCCCGCACTTCGCTCGAAGCGCCGGCCATGGCGACCGCCGCGTTGCGGGCCTCGAGGCGGGGCAGGACCATCGCCGCCGCCGCGGCCACGATCGCGAGCACCACGAGCATCTCGATGAGGGTGAACCCCGCATCGGCCGGCCCAGAGGGCCCGATGCGTTCAGACCGCGATATCATAGACGTCCAGGATTGCGCCGAAGATGATC
>DATJPD010000208.1:0-63315 GCA_035506575.1 Alphaproteobacteria bacterium | reverse complement strand
CTGCTCGAGGCGTCGGATTCCGATATCGAGTTCAAGGACGGCAAGTTCACCGTCGCCGGCACCGACCGCTCGAAGACGTTCGGCGACGTGGCGCTCGCCGCCTACGTGCCGCACAACTATCCGCTCGACGTTCTCGAACCGGGCCTGGATGAGACGGCGTTCTACGATCCGAAGAACTTCACCTTCCCCGGCGGCTGCCACATCGCGGAGGTGGAGATCGATCCGGACACCGGTGTCACCACGTTGATCAACTTCACCGCGGTCGACGATGTCGGCCGGGTCATCAACCCGATGATCGTCGAGGGCCAGGTGCAGGGCGGGGTCGCGCAGGGCGTGGGCCAGGCGCTGCTCGAGACCTGCGTCTACGACGCCGGCGGGCAGCTCCTCACGGGCTCGATGCAGGATTACTGCATGCCGCGCGCCGACAACCTGCCCAATGTCAGCGTCGCGACTCACACCACCTTGTGCACGCACAACCCGCTCGGCGTGAAGGGCTGCGGCGAAGTCGGCTCGATCGGCTCGCCGCCCGCCATCATCAACGCCATCGTGGACGCGCTCGGCGAGTACGGCGTGCGCCACATCGAAATGCCTGCCACCCCGCAGCGGGTGTGGCAGGCGATCAAATCCGCATCGACGGCCAAGGCCGCTTAATTCGGGAGCCTCTTATGTACGATTTCCAATATCAACGTCCGTCCTCGGTCGCCGACGCGGTCAAGGCCGTCAAGGCGAGCGATGAAGCCAAGCTGGTGGCCGGCGGCATGACCCTGATCCCGACCTTGAAGCAGCGCCTCGCCAAGCCGTCGGCGCTGGTCGACCTCGGGGCGCTGAAGGACCTGGTCGGCATCAAGGTCGCGGGCGGCACGGTGACCATCGGTGCCATGACGACGCACTTCGCCGTCTCGACGTCGGCGGACGTGAAGAAGGCCATCCCCGCCCTCGCGCACCTCGCCGCGCATATCGGCGACCCGGCGGTCCGCAACCGCGGAACCATCGGCGGCTCGATCTCCAACAACGACCCGGCGGCCGATTATCCGGCAGGCCTCGTGGGCCTGGGGGCCACCGTGCAGACCAACGAGCGGCAGATTCCGGCCGACGAGTTCTTCAAGGGCATGTTCGAGACGGCCCTGAAGCCCGGCGAGATCGTCACCGCGGTGAGCTTCCCGGTGCCCGAGAAGGCCGCTTATATGAAGTTCCCCAACCCTGCCTCGCGCTACGCCATGGTCGGCGTGTTCGTCGCCAAGACCAAGTCCGGCCCGCGCGTCGCGGTCACCGGTGCGGGCCCGTGCGTGTTCCGCCAGAAGGACATGGAAGCCGCCCTGGCGAAGACCTGGTCGGCGGACGCGGTCGCGGGCATCAAGCAGAAGGCCGATGGCCTCAACTCCGACATCCACGCCTCCTCGGAGTATCGCGCCCACCTGGTCACGGTCATGGCCAAGCGCGCCGTCGCCGCCGCGGGGTAAGCGCCCGCGCGAACGACAAAATGGCCGGGCTGGGGCCCGGCCATTTTTTTGCCGTAAGACATCCGTATCGACTTGGCGGTGGCCTTCGCTCTGCCTTATGGTCGCGCCCAACCGAGTGGGAGGAACCCCAATGGCTGCCCAACACGACATCACCGAGTCCACGATCAAGCTGACCGCCAGCGACGGCTTCAGGCTGGACGCCTTCCGCGCGACACCGCGCCAGGGCAGCCGCGGCGGTCTCGTGATCCTGCAGGAGATTTTCGGCCTGACCGACCAGATGAAAGGCGTGGTGCGGTCCTATGCCCGCGACGGCTACGACACGATCTTTCCCTGCTTCTACGATCGCATCGCGCCGGGCAGCGTCGTTGCGTTCGACCAGGCTGATCGGGGACGCGAACTCGCCGCCGGCCTGGTCCAGGACAAGGTGATCCTCGACCTCGATGCCGCGGTGCGCGCCGTCAAGGGTCCGCATGGCGTCTCGGTCATCGGCTTCTGCTGGGGCGGCGGCGTGATCGTCCCCGCCGCAGCCCAGCTCGATCTGCGCGGCGCCGTCGCGTTCTACGGAACGCGCCTGAAGACCTTCCTGGATCAGAAGGTCAAATGCCCGCTCCTTTTCCATTTCGGCGCCAAGGATCAGCACTCGCCGCCCGATGTCATCGAGGCGGTCGGCAAGGCCTTCCCCTCGTCCGAGCGCTACACCTACGACGCCGGTCACGCCTTTGCGAACGACGCGCGCTCCTCGTATGTCCCTGCCGCGGCCGAGACCGCCCGCGCGCGGACGCTCGCGTTCCTGTCCAAGCAGCATCAGGCCGCCGCGGCCGCTGAATAGCCCCGCAAGTCAGAGGCACCCCATGACCCTCACCCGCCGCACCGTCATCGCCACCCTGGGCGCCGTTCCCCTGGCCGCAGCCCTGGGACGGACCGCGTTCGCTGCCTATCCCGACCGCACGATCCACCTGATCGTGCCCTTCGCACCCGGCGGCAATGCCGACATCGTCGGCCGGCTGGTCGGCGATGCGATCGGCAAGAACCTTCCCGGCACGGTCGTGGTGGACAACCGCGCGGGTGCGGGCGGCGGCATCGGCGCCGAGCTCGTGGCGCGCGCCAAGCCCGACGGCTACACGCTGCTCGTGGGCTCGAACGGCCCGCTGACGGTCAATCCGTTCGTGCAGGCCAATCTCGCCTACGATCCGCTCAAGGATTTCGAGCCGGTGGCGCTCACCAGCTACGTTCCGCACGTGCTGATCCTGACCAATAAGGTCGAGGCCAAGACCGTCGCCGAGGTCGTAAGCCTGTCGAAGACCAAGCCGCTCAACATCGCCACCAGCGGCGTGGGCAGCGCCTCGCACATGACCTTGGCGCGCCTCGCGGCCGCGACCGGCGCCAACCTCACGCACATCCCCTACCGCGGCGGCGGCGCTTTGATCTCCGACCTGATCGCGGGCGGCGTGGACGGGGCGGTGACGGAGTTCTCGACCGCCCTGCCGCTGCACAAGGAAAAACAGGCCCACATCGTCGCCATCGGCTCGGCCCACCGCTCGCAGCTGGCGCCGGACATCCCGACCTTCATCGACCAGGGCGTCAAGAATTTCACCGCCTCGAGCTATATCGGCATCGTCGCCCCGGCGAAGACGCCCGCGGACGTCATCGGCGCGCTGCAGAAGGCGATCGCCGCGGGGCTCAAGGGCGGCCCGACGGTCGACCGCCTGAAAGAGCTCGGCTCGGAAATCGCGACACCGGAGGAGATGACGCCGCAGGGCTTCGGCGCCTTCATCAAGACCGACTACGACAACATGAAGGCGGCGGCGAAGCTCGCCGACATCAAGCCGAGCTGAGAGGCTTTCCGCCCGTCATCGCAAGGAGCGCGGGCGACGATGCGATCCAGAGACTGGATTGCTTCGCGGAGCCTGTCCTCGGGCCGGCCTTCGGCCGGACCCGTGGGCTCGTAATGACGGGATAGCTACGGCATAATCGCGTCCTCCTGATCGGGGGTGCTCATGAAGCGGCGAGACTTCGTCCAGGCGCTCGTCGCCGTGCCGGCGCTTGCCTCGCTGCTCCCCGCCGCTTGCCGCCCCGCCGCAGCCGCGACCCTGTCCCGCGTCCGGCCCGGCGATGCCGGATGGCCGTCGCCGGCGAGCTGGCAACGGCTGAACCAGCAGACCGGCGGGCGATTGATCCAGGTGCGTTCGCCCCTCGACGCATGCCGCGAAGCGCCCCTTGGTGCGGAGTGCCGAAAGGTGTTCCGCGAGCTCAAGAACCCCTATTACATCGGCGACGACGTCGCCCTCACCCAGACCACCGCCTGGGTCGACGCATGGACCTCGCAGCCCAGCGTCTACGCGGTGGCGGCGGAGACGCCACAGCACGTGGCGGCAGCGGTAAATTTCGCGCGCAACAACAATCTGCGCCTGGTCGTCCGCGGCGGCGGCCACTCCTATCTCGGCACGTCGAGCGCTCCGGACTCGCTCGCGATCTGGACCCGCCGCATGAACGCGGTGAAACTCCACGATGCGTTCACGGCCCAGGGCTGCGCCGGACGGCTCGCGGCGCAGCCGGCCGTCTCGATCGGTGCCGGTGCGCTCTGGATGCACGTCTACAACGCCGTGACCACGAAAGGCGGGCGCTACGTCCAGGGCGGCGGCTGCGGGACCGTCGGTGTGGCGGGGCTGGTGCTGGGCGGCGGCTTCGGCAGCTTCTCGCGCCAGTACGGCATCGCCGCCGCCTCGCTGCTGGAAGCCGAGATCGTCACCGCCGACGGTGCGATCCGGATCGCCAATGCCTGCACCCGGCCCGACCTGTTCTGGGCCCTGAAGGGCGCCGGTGGCGGGACATTCGGCGTCGTCACGCGGCTGACCTTGCGCACCCACGACCTGCCCGAGAACTTCGGCTATTTCGGCACCACGATCCGCGCCGGGTCGAACGACGCCTTCCGCAAGCTGATCGGGCGGTTTGTCGAGTTCTATGCCGCAAGCCTGCTCGGTCCGCGCTGGGGCGAGATCGTCAATGTGCGCCCAAATCGCAGCCTCGACATCAACATGGAGGCGCACGGCCTCGATGCCAGGCAGATCGAAGCGGTGTGGCAGCCGTTCCTGCGCTGGGCCGTCGACCCCGCGAACGATTGCAGCTTCGTCCGCCCGCCCGCTGTCGTCAGCGGCCCGGCGCGCCATCGCTGGGACCCCGAGTTCCTGCGCGCGCATGCCGCCGGCGCCATCCGCACCGACGACCGGCCGGGCGCCTCGCCGGACAACATCTACTGGTCCTCCAACGTCAGCGAAGCGGGGCACGTCATCTATGGCTATGAGTCCGCCTGGCTGCCGGCCGCCTTGCTCGCGCCCGACCGCCGCGAGGCGCTGGCGGACGCGCTGTACGAGACCGCACAGATCTGGCCGATCGAGCTGCATTTCCAGAAAGGGCTGGCCGGCGCCGCCCCCGACGCACTCAAGGCCTCGGCCGACACCGCCCTCAACCCGGCCGTGCTCGACGCGTTCGCGCTCGCGATCATCGGCAGCGAAGGTCCGCCCGGATATCCGGGCCTCGCCGGCTACTCCCCGGATGTCCAGGCGGCGCGGCACGATTCCGGCTTGGTCGCCAAGGCCATGGCAACCCTGCGGCGCGTCGCCCCCGATTCAGGCTCCTACGTGAACGAGACCAGCTTCTTCCAGACGGACTGGCAGCGCGCCTTCTGGGGGCCGAACTACGCAAAGCTGCGGCAGATCAAGCAAGCCTACGACCCCGCGGGCCTCTTCTTCGTCCACCACGGTGTTGGCAGCGAAGAGTGGAGTGTGGACGGGTTCACACGCGCCGGGGGGCGATAGCGGCCGCATGGTTGCGGACTGGAAACGCCCGAAAGTTGCATCTTTTTCTGGAATACAACCATTGCGTAGCCTATCATCTATACGGGTGCTGCGGGGGTATCAACCGCGCCGGGAACCGAGCGGGGGGCTTCATGAACAATGTTACGGCGGCGCCGGTGGGCGCCTTTGTCGCCGGCCGCAGCACGCTTGCGGTGGGAGCGATTGCCGCGATACTCGCGGCATGTTCCTCACTACCGGACGTCCAGTACAGCTACTATCCGGCCAAGTCGCTGACCGCCGTGACCGTCACTCAGACCGTGGACTGCACGAGCGACGGCAGGACCGTGGTCGTCGTCAGCACGCCATCGATCAGCACCGCCTACTCGGCCGATTACACCAAGGGGCCATACAGCGTGCGGATCAAGGCTATCGAGGGCTCCGCGGGCACCTTTGCCGACAGTGACATTGCGTTCACGTTCTTCGATGACGGCCGCCTCAAAAGCATCAACCAAAGCACCACCGGCCAGGGCGAGACGATCATAAAATCGGCGGTCCAGGTGGTGTCCTCGCTGGCGCTGCTTGGCGGCGGCGCACCGGCCGCAAAAGGTGCTCCCGCCCTGCCCGAATGCAACGTCATCCAGAGCGCCGGGGCCGGCAAACCGGTGACGCTCACCTACGCTCAGACATGGGACGTGAGTACCATGCTGGGCAAGCCGCCCCAGCAGCTCCCGCCGACGCCGGGCAGCAAGCAGCTCTACGACGGTCTGAAGAATCAGCTGCCGGTCCTCGCCGTCGCGTTCGGTCAGCCTGCCGCCACGCAAAGCGGAGCACGTTATGTCGTGCCTGCCGGCGGTGCGAGCAGCGATCTGGTCGCGTTGACGCTTCAGAATATCGCCAGCATCCGGGTCGACGTGCGGGGCTCCGGCGCTATACTCGGCGGCAGCGTCGTCGCGGTGCCCGTCGCCGGCACCTATGACCTTCCGATCCCGACCGCTGCGCTATTTGGAAAGCAGAACTTTGCCCTCACGCTGAACGAGGCCGGTGCCGTCTTAAGCGTCGACTACGGCAAGACGGCCGGCGCGGCCGGTGCCCTCAACGCGATCAACGCGGCCGCGACCGCTGCGGCGCCGGAGTCCACCGCCAACCAAGCGGCTGACGTCAAAGCGCAAGCCGATCTCATTGCGCAGCAGCAGCGACTGATCCGCTGCCAGACGCATCCCGCGCAGTGCCAGTAGGAGGGGCCGGTGCCGCTGCCCGCGTTTTTCGGTCCGCTGCAAGCGGTCCCGGCTGCGCCGGCGGTAGCTGGTGCGGTTCCAGCGGCAGCGCGCGCCAAGCGCCTGAACGTCGCCATGGAGCGGCCGCAGCCGACCGAATGGTGCTGGGCCGCAACAACCGCAGCCGTGACCTCGTTCTACGCTGCCCTCCATCACACCGGCCAGGCCGTGACGGCCTGCCAGGTGGCGACGGACTGCCTGTTCACACCTTGCTGTCCGGAGCCAACCGATCCGGCGGATCCGCGCAATCGCGAATACGCGCTCGAAGGCGCCCTCTCGACCGAAGGCCATCTCGCGCAGGGGCCGCTCGACGGGCCGCTCGATTTTGCGGCAGTCATGACCGAGATCGACGCCGACCGGCCCGTCTGCTGCCGCATCACCTGGGAGGCAGACAGCAGCCAAAACGCGCACTTCAACGCGATCGTCGGCTATCATGACGACGCGCTCCGCGATCTCGACGTGAGCGACTGTCTCTACGGTGATCATACGCTGCCCTACGACACCTTTGCTCAGAGCTACCAAGGCAAAGGCCGGTGGGCGCAGACGTACTTGACGAGCTGAGCGGCGGTCGGGGAGGCGGACGGAGATGGCGATCGTCGTCCAAGCTGAACCCGCGGGAGCGCGCGACATCGTGCACGCGGCCCTCGCCCAGCGCGCCAACCGTGCCGGCACTCTGGACGCGTTGCGCGGCGCGCCACAAACGGCGGCACCGCTGCCGGTCTATGTCCTCGGTGCTGCAGATGCGGCGCTGGCCGATCCCTTGGCTGCTGCGACGCGCGTCGGCTGGCGATATCCGGTCGTTGGCGGCGCAGCACCGGGTCTCGCCTATTTGCGCGAAGACGCGGCAGGCCTGACCTTCGCCGGCCTCAGCCACGGCGCGGTGGTCGGGCGTCTCCTCGACGCGGCAGTGCTCGCCGAGGACAATCTCGGCGCCCGGCCGGAAAATTTCGAGCCACGCCTGCTCGAGATCCCGGCTTTGCGGCTCTGTGCACTATGGCTGCGCGGTGCGGCCGGCAGCAATTTCTTCATTGCCCTGCTCGATGGCGAGCGGCCGATCGCGGGGCCGCTACAGCTCGAACGCAGTATTCAACCTCGCGTCGCCGCCGCGCTGGCCGGCCGCCGTATCCGCGCACGCCGTGCCGTCCTCCCGGCCGCCAGCCACGTGATCCGCCCGCGGGATGTCCACGTTCCCATGCTGGCGCTCGGAGCCATCGCCGTGGCGGTGCCGTTTGCCGCTCCCTCGCTCACCTGGCTTGGACAGAATCCGCTGGCGGCCTGGCTGATCGAGCTCATCCTCATCCTGCTGCTGTTTGTGGCTATCGGTATCGGCTCGAAAGGCTACTGGTTCGGAATCCTGGTCGACGGCCGCAACAAGATCTCGCTCTCACGTCTGCAGATCGTCCTGTGGACGATCCTGTTCGTCGCCACTTTGTTCGTCAGCTTCGTGTGGAACGTTGGACACGTCACGGACCTCGCTCAACTTCTGACTCTGAAGATCCCGGACGCCGTGTGGGTCCTCATGGGGCTGTCGGGCGCGTCCGCCGCTGGAACGCCGCTGATCTTGAGCGCCAAGCCCGAACCCGCTCCCGCCGCTGCGCCGCCCCCCACGCTCCGGGATCCCGCCAAGTATCTCGACGGAATCGTCGTCAAGCGCAAGCCAGGTGCCAGACCGCGCTGGTCCGATGTCATGCTTGGCGACGAGGCCGGGAACGGCAATTCGGTCGACATTTCCAAGGTGCAGCAAATTCTTCTCGGCGTCGTTGCAGTCCTTGTCTACGGCTACGCTATTGGCCACACCCTCGCCGCCGCAAATGGCGCAGCACTCGCAGAACTTCCCGAGATGGCAACCGGGTTCCTGGACCTGATTGGCGTCAGCCACGCGACCTATCTGGTTTACAAAGCCGTCCCGCACAGCAACTGAGGACGACCCCGGCCTGCGCTTCCGGCGGCGGGACCGTTGGCCGAACCATTGCACGGGGGTTTCGCAAAAAACGGGGGCGCAACGCCTCGGCGGCGGAATTCCCGCGGCACATCAAGCGGATGCAAGAACCGTTGCGCGATTGCGCGGTTTTCAGGGGATATACCCCCTGCGTCACCATCGGACGCCCCCTCGTCGGCTTCGGCTTTCCCAGCCCCCTATCCTCATGACAGGCATACGTTTTTTGCCGGGAAACCGCCGTGCTACGGGCTCGTTTCCTAGACGCTGATCGGCTAAAGTGCCGGTCCGGCCACCTTCCCTCTCAACCGCTTCGAGACGATGACTTCCCATCCTGTCCCAACCTCCGTCGACGCCGCCGTCGACCTGCTGCGCGCCGGCCGCTACGTCTCCGACCGCAGCCTCGCGACCGCTGTGTTCCTCGCCTTGCGCCTCAATCGTCCGCTGTTCCTCGAAGGCGAAGCTGGCGTCGGCAAGACCGAGATCGCCAAGGTGCTGGCCGATACGCTCGGCCGCCGCCTCATCCGCCTGCAATGCTACGAGGGCCTCGATACCGCCGCGGCCGTGTACGAATGGAACTACCCCCGTCAGATGATCGAGATCCGGCTTGCCGAAGCGGGCAACGAGAGCCGGGACACGCTCGATGAGGAGATCTTCTCCGAGCGCTTCCTCACGCGCCGGCCGCTCCTGCAGGCGCTGTCACCCGATCCGTCCGGCCCGCCGGTGCTCCTCATCGACGAACTCGACCGCACCGATGAGCCGTTCGAGGCCTACCTGCTCGAGGTGCTGTCGGATTTCCAGATCACGATCCCCGAGCTCGGCACCATCAAGGCACCGGCCCCGCCGATCGTCGTCATCACGTCCAACCGTACGCGCGAGATTCACGACGCGCTCAAGCGGCGCTGCTTCTACTACTGGGTCGACTATCCGGCCGCCGAGCGCGAGCTCGAGATCCTGCGTCTCAAGGCGCCGGGTGCCGCCGAGGAACTGACCCGCCAGGTCGTCGGCTTCGTGCAGAAGCTGCGCAAGGAGGAGCTGTTCAAGCTGCCGGGCGTGGCCGAGACGATCGACTGGACCAAGTGCCTGGTCGAGCTCGACCGCGTGACCCTCGATCCCGCCACCGTCAACGACACGCTGGGCGCCCTCCTCAAGTACCAGGACGACATCGCCAAGGTGCGGGGCGGCGAGGTCAGCCGCATCCTGCGCGAGGTCGAGACGGAGCTTGCGACCTCGCGATGACGGACACGGGCGAAGTCCCCTCGTCTTCCCCTGGTGAATCCGGCACCGGCGCCCTCACCGCGAACCTGATGCATTTCGCGCGCGCGTTGCGCGCGGCTGGCCTGCCGATCGGGCCCGGGCGGGTGATCGATGCGGTGCACGCGGTGCGCGCCGCCGGCATCACCAACCGCGTGGACTTCTACTGGACCCTCCACGCCATCTTCGTCAACCGGCGCGACCAGCACGATCTGTTCGACGAGGCCTTCCGCCTCTTCTGGCGCGACCCGCAGCTGCTCGAGCGCATGATGGCGATGCTGCTGCCGCAGATGCAGGTCGGGCCCGAGGAGCAGCAGAAGCCGACCACGCGGCGCATCGCCGAGGCGCTGCGCGGCAACGAGCCCGACAAGCGCCAGACCGAGCCTGAGAAGATCGAGGAAACGGTCGATGCGACCCTGACTTGGTCCGACCGCGAGATCCTGCGCACCAAGGACTTCGAGCAGATGTCGAACGACGAGGTCGAAGCCGCCAAGGTGCTGATGGCGAAGCTGCACCTGCCGTTCAAGCCGGTGCCGACGCGGCGCTTCCAGCCCGACCCCGCCGGCTCGCGCGCCGACCTGCGCGCCTCGCTGCGCGCCACCTTGCGGTCGGGCGGCGACATCATCCAGCTCAAGTTCCGCAGCCGGCGCACGCGCATTCCGCCGATCGTGATCCTGTGCGACATCTCCGGGTCGATGGAACGCTATTCGCGCATGTTCCTGCATTTCCTGCATGCGCTGACCAACGACCGCAGCCGCGTCTACACGTTCCTGTTCGGGACACGCCTCACCAACGTGACGCGACACATGAAATTCCGCGACATCGACCAGGCGCTCGCACGGGTGGCAGGTGCGGTCGAGGACTGGTCGGGCGGCACGCGCATCGGCCATTGCCTGGCCGAGTTCAATCTGCGCTGGTCGCGCCGCGTGCTGGGCCAGAACGCCGTGGTGCTGTTCATCAGCGACGGGCTCGACCGCGACGCGGGCACCGGCCTGGGCCGCGAGATGGAACGCCTCCACAAATCCTGCCACCGCCTGGTGTGGCTGAACCCCCTGTTGCGCTACGAGGGGTTCGAGCCTAAATCCCAAGGGATGCGGACCATCCTGCCGCACGTGGATGAGTTCCGCGCCGCGCACAACCTCGCGAGCCTCGCCGATCTCGTGTCGACTCTCGGCGAGACGGCACCGCGGACGCAGCCCTCGCGATTCATCTGGCAAGGAAAAGCCGCATGAGCAACTTGACCGACAGCG
This sequence comes from Alphaproteobacteria bacterium, assembly GCA_035506575.1. GTDB lineage: Bacteria > Pseudomonadota > Alphaproteobacteria > CACIAM-22H2 > CACIAM-22H2 > DATJPD01. The sequence goes on along the minus strand of DATJPD010000208.1, from coordinate 52,347 downwards.
AAGACATCCTCACCCAGGCGGCGAGCTGGCGCAAAGCCGGCAAGGGCGTGGCGCTGGCCACCGTCGTCACCACCTGGGGCTCGAGCCCGCGCCCCGTCGGCAGCCAGCTCGCCGTCGACGAGAGCGGAAAGTTCGTGGGCTCGGTTTCCGGCGGCTGCATCGAAGGTGCCGTGATCAAAGAGGCGCGCGAGACCATCGCCACGGGCAAGCCCAAGCTGCTCGATTTCGGCGTCACCAACGAGCAGGCCTGGGAAGTCGGGCTCGCCTGCGGTGGCAAGGTGCAGGTGTTCGTGGAAAAGGTCGAATAATGAGTTCGCCTGCAATACCCCCCACCCTAGCCCTCCCCCGCAAGGGGGGAGGGGAATGTGGACGTGACCCATCGCGCCTCCCTCTTACCCCCTCCCCCTTGACGGGGGAGGGTTGGGGTGGGGGTGACGGCAGGAGCTCTTCGTGAAGCGCGACATTCTCGAAACGCTGTCGGCGGCGCGCGCGGCCAAGCGGCCGGTGGCGCTCGCCACCAATTTGCGCTCCGGGCAGCAGAAGCTGATCTATCTCGACGGCAGCGAAGGCGAGCTGTGCCTCGACGTCGACATGATGGCGGCGGCCGCGGATGCGATCCGGCGCGACGAGCACATGCGCTTCTCCACGCCCGCCGGCGAGGTATTCGTCCAGAGCTTCAACCCGCCGCCGCGCCTGTTGATCATGGGCGCCGTCCACATCGCCCAGCCGCTGGCACGCATGGGCAATCTCGCCGGGTATGGCGTCACCATCGTCGACCCACGGCGCGGATTTGCCGAGAGCCAGCGCTTCGAGGGTATCGAGATCTCGGGCGAGTGGCCGGACGAGGCGATGGCGCGGCTGAAGCCGGACGCGCGCACCGCCGTGGTGACCTTGACCCACGACCCGAAGCTCGACGACCCCGCACTCGACGCCGCCCTCAAGTCGCCCGCGTTCTATATCGGAGCGCTGGGCAGCCGGAAGACGCACGCGGCCCGCCTCGAACGCCTCAAGGCGGCAGGCTTCAGCGACAAGGACCTGGCGCGCATCCATGGGCCCGTAGGCCTAGACATCAACGCGCTGTCCCCGGCGGAGATCGCGGTATCGATCGTGGCGCAGATCACTCAGGTGCGAAGGGGCGGCGAGGCTTAGGCGCTTACGCGCTGGTCGCACCCTTCCACAGGGGCGCGCTCAGCTCCTCGGCGTAATTCCGGAACATCAGGTTGAACGAGATGCTGATCCGGTTGTGCGGGCTGCGGTTGGTGGGCACGGAGTGACCAAGCCAGGCCGGAAACACCAGGAGCCGGCCGGGCGTGGCCTCGAAGGTGACGATGTTGCCGTTATACGGCGTGAGCTCGGCCACCGGTGGCATCATCACCTGAGCCTGGATACGGGGGTCCTCGAACGCGATGCGCCCTTCGCCCTCCGGAATCGACACGTAGTAGACGCCGGATAGGTAGTTGTTGGGATGACTATGGGATGGATTGTGGCCGCCCGGCGGATTGACGTTGGCCCAGCACCCCGTAACCACCAGGTCCCGGGATTTGAGCTTCAGGTACTCGGCCGCCGCCCGCCCTGCCTCCTCGAACAGCCGCACCACCTCTTCGAATTGCGGCAGGCGGTGCAGGTTGGGATCGGTCTGCCAGTTGGTCCGTCCCCCGCCGAGCGGCGGCAGCGGACCCATCAGCGCCTCGATCGCCGCGACCAGGCGCGCGTTCAATCCCGCGGCGTACTCCGGCGCCAGGTCGACGATCCAGACGGGAGTCGCGAAAATCTGCTGCGTCACCGAATTCCGGATCGTGGTCATTGGTCCAAGCTTCCAGATGCATCCAATGGGGCAAAGATTTACCATGCCGGGATGCATCCCCGAACAGACTTTGCGATGCTGACATGAAGTTCGGCGAAATCCCCATCGGCGAGGCCACGGGCGCCATCCTCGCGCACTCGATCCGGCTGGACCGCTCGGTCTTCAAAAAAGGCCGGGTGCTGTCGGCCGAGGACGTGGCGGCGCTCACGGCCGCCGGCCATACCTCGATCGTCGGCGCGCAGCTCGGCCCGGGCGACGTGCCCGAGGACGCGGCCGCGGCGCGGATCGCGGCGGCGGTCTGCGGCAGCAATCTCACCCGCAGCGCTGCGTTCACCGGCCGCTGCAACCTGTTCGCCAATACCTCGGGCCTGGCGGTGATCGATGTCGCCCGGCTCGACCGGCTCAACCTCGTGGACGAGGCCGTGACCCTGGCGACAGTACCCGCCTTCGCGCGGGTCGAGCCGCGGCAGATGGTCGCCACGGTGAAGATCATCCCGTTCGCCGCCCCGGCCGACGCGGTCGCGAGCGCCCTCAAGATCGCCGAAGAGGGTAGACCTATCGTCAAAGTGGCCGCCTTCCGCGCCAAACGGGTCGGCCTGATCCAGACCCGCCTGCCCGGCATGAAGGAGAGCGTCCTCGCCCGCACCGTCGACACCACGCGCGCCCGCATCGGTGCCCTCGGCAGCGAGCTCGTCGCCGACGAGATCGTCGATCACGAGGAATCCGCGATCGCAGCCGCCGTGCGGCGCCAGCGCGAGCGCGGCTGCGACCCGATCCTGGTGATGGGCGCGTCCGCCATCGTCGACCGCCGCGATGCCATCCCCTCGGCGATCGTCGCAGCCGGCGGGGAGATCGTGCATTTCGGCATGCCCGTGGATCCCGGCAATCTGATGCTGCTGGGGCACATCGCCGAGACGAAGGTCATGGGCTTGCCGGGCTGCGCGCGCTCGCCCAAGCTCAACGGTTTCGATTTCGTCCTGCAGCGGCTGCTCGCCGACATCCCGGTGACCCGCAAGGACATCATGCAACTCGGCGCCGGCGGGCTCCTCACCGAGATCGCCACCCGGCCGCTGCCGCGCGGCGAGGCGAGCCCCGCCCCGGCGCCCTCGGTCCCGCGAGCCCCCAAGATTGCCGCGGTCGTCATGGCCGCCGGCCGGTCGAGCCGCATGGCGCCCGCCAACAAGCTTCTGACCGACGTCGAAGGCCGGCTGATGGTGCAGCGCGCGGTCGACGCAGCCCTCGCCTCGCAAGCGAGGCCGATCCTGGTCGTGACCGGCCACGACGGCGGCCGCGTACGAGAGGCGCTCGCCGGCCGGCCGGTGGAGTTCGCCGACAATCCAGACTTTGCCGCGGGCCTCAGCACCTCGGTGCGCGCCGGCCTCGCGTGGCTGGCCGGCAAGGACGTCGACGGTGCGGTCTTCCTGCTCGGCGACATGCCGCTGGTCACGGCCGCGCATGTCGATCGGCTGATCGCGGCGTTCAATCCTGTCGAAGGACGTGCCATCTGCGTGCCGACGCACAAAGGCAAGCGCGGCAACCCGGTGCTGTGGGGAGCCAAGTTCTTCCCGGAGATGCGGGCGCTCGAAGGCGACAAGGGGGCGCGCTCGCTGTTCGGTACGCACAGCGACCAGGTGTGCGAGGTCGAGATGGCCGACGAGGGCGTGCTGGTCGACATCGACACCCCGGAGGCGCTTGCCACCTTGCGCCGCGCGCAGCAATTGGCCTCCGCATGACCCGCCTTCGCGCATACGCTTCGGCGGGCAAGCCCGTCCGCCGAAGCTCCGAAGGAGCGTAGGCGGATGACATTCGATCCGAGCGCCGTTCGCGCGCAGTTTCCGATCTTCGCCGGCGCAAACGGCACCGCCCTGCACTATCTCGACAACGCAGCCACGAGCCAGATGCCGCGCGCCGTGCTCGACGCGATCGTCGCGTTCGAGACGACCAGCCGGGCGAACGTGCTGCGCGGCGTGCACCGCCTCGCCGAGGCCGCGACCGAGGCCTATGACCAGGCCCGCCGGCGCGTCGCGCGCTATGCGAATGTGCCCGCCGAGGAGATCGTGTTCACCTCGGGCACGACCGGCTCGCTCAACCTCGTCGCCCGCGCCTTCGGCGACACGCTCTCCGCCGGCGACGAAGTGGTCGTCTCCGGCATCGAGCACCACAGCAACCTGGTTCCCTGGCAGATGCTGCGGGACCGGCGCGGCGTCGTCCTCAAGATCCTGCCGGTGACCGACGACGGGCGGCTCGACGTCTCGGCTCTCGACCGCACCCTCACCCCCCGATGCAGGCTGGTCGCGGTCACGCACGCCTCGAACGTCAGCGGCGCGGTCACCGATGTGGCGCCGATCGCGGCGGCCGCACGTGAGGTGGGGGCTAAGGTACTGCTCGACGGCGCGCAGCGCGCCCCGCACGGGCCGATCGACATCCCGGCCCTCGGCGTGGATTTCTACGCCTTCTCCGGGCACAAGATGTTCGGGCCGACCGGCATCGGTGTTCTCTGGGCGCGACGGGCTATTCTCGAGGCCATGCCGCCGTTCCTCGGCGGCGGCGAGATGATCCGCACCGTGACCCTCGAGAAGGCGACCTGGGCCGACGTGCCGCACAAATTCGAGGCCGGCACCCCGCCGATCGCCCAGGCGATCGGCCTCGGGGCCGCGGCCGAATGGCTGATGCGCCTCGATTGGCCGTCCGTCACCGCGCACGAGATGCGCCTCACCCAACGCGTCCTCGACGGCCTCTCGGGCGTCTCCGGGTGCCGGGTGATTGGGCCTTCGGGCCTGCAGGGCCGCGTTCCGGTGGTCTCGTTCACGCTCGAGGGCGCCCATCCGCACGACATCTGCCAGATCCTCGACTCCCACGGCGTGGCGCTGCGCGGCGGCCATCACTGCGCACAGCCCTTCATGGACCGCCTCGGCGTCACCGGGACCACGCGCGCGAGCCTGGCACTCTACAACTCCGAGGACGACGTCGACGCCCTGGTGCACGGCCTCACCCGGGCGGCCGCGCAGCTCCAATGAGTGACGAACTCTACCAGCGTGCGATCCTGGACCGGGCCAAGTCGCCGGCGCACGCCGGCCGCCTGGAGGCCCCGGACGCCACCGCGACGGTCGACAATCCGCTGTGCGGCGATCGGGTGACGATCGACCTGAAGCTCGACGGCGACCGCGTCGCCGACGTCGGGCATCATGTGCGCGGCTGCGCCCTGTGCCAGGCGTCGGCCTCGGTTTTGGCCGAAGCGGCGATCGGCCAGAATGCGGCGGACATCAAGGCCGCCCGCGATCAACTGAAGTCCATGCTGGGCGGCAGCGACGCGCCCGGCCGTCCCTGGCAGGAGCTGGGAATTTTCACGCCCGTGCGTCGGTATAAGAGCCGACACGAATGCGTGCTCCTGCCCTTCGACGCGTTGAGCCAGGCGCTCGGCTCCCCAAAATCGTCGTGATCCAGGCGACGCCGAGCTCCTTTCACATCCGGCGGCTTCGGCTGACGACCGGGCTGATCCTGCTTACCTACGTCACGACGCATCTGCTCAATCACGCGCTGGGGCTGATCTCGCTCGATGCCATGGCCGAAGGCCGCGCGTGGTTCGTCGGCTTCTGGCGCTTTCCGCTGTGCACGGCGGCGCTCTACGTGGCGCTGCTCACGCATTTCCTGCTGGCGCTGTGGGCGATGTACCGGCGCCGGCGGCTGTTCGCGATGTCGCCGCCCGAGGCGCTGCAGCTCCTGCTCGGCCTGTGCGTGATTCCGCTCCTCACCGAGCACGCGATCGGCACGCGCCTCGCCAATGCACAATTTGGGGTGGCCGACAACTACATCTACGTCCTGTTGTCGATCTGGTACCGGCATCCCGTGGAGGCGATCGAGCAGACGGCGGCGGTGATCGCGGCGTGGGCACACGGCTGCATCGGCCTCTATTTCTGGTCGCGCATCAAGCCGTGGTTCCCGGCCTGGCAGCCCTACTTCTTCGCGGTCGCCCTGCTCATCCCGGTCCTCGGCCTCCTGGGCTTTCTCGAAGGCGGCATGGCGGTCTCGCGGATGGCCGACGATCCGGAATGGCTGCGCGGTGCGATCGCGGCCATGAACCTGCCGCCGCCGGCCGGCGTGGAAGAACTTGAATCCGCCATCCGGAGCGTCTTCTGGATCTTCTGGTCGCTGATCGTGCTGGTCCTGCTGGCCCGACAGGTGCGTACCGTCGCGGAACGGCGGCGCGGCCTCATCCGTATCACCTATCCCGGCGGCAAGGTGCTCGAGGTGGTGCTGGGCCCCTCGGTGCTCGAGGTCAGCCAGATGAGCGGCATCCCGCACGCCTCGGTGTGCGGCGGCCGCGGCCGCTGCTCGACCTGCCGGGTGCGCGTCACCAACGGCTTCGACATGCTGCCGCCGCCCGCACCGGGCGAAAAGGCGGTGCTGGCCCGCGTCAACGCAGCCCCCAATGTCCGGCTGGCGTGCCAGCTCCGCCCGACGCACGACCTCTCGGTCGTGCCGCTCCTGCCACCGACCGCCGGCCCGCCCGATGCGTACGCCAAGGCCGCACACCTGCAGGGCCGCGAAAAGGAGATCGCCGTCCTGTTCGGCGATCTGCGCAGCTTCACGCAGCTCTCTGAGCGCAAGCTGCCCTATGACGTTGTGTTCCTTCTCAACCGCTATTTCGCCGCCATGGGACAGGCGATCGAGCGCGCGGGCGGCCACGTGGACAAGTTCATCGGCGACGGCGTGATGGCGCTGTTTGGCGCGGAGGACGGCGACCCGGCGAGGGCCTGCCGGCAGGCGCTGCATGCGGCACGCGAGATGGGCCTGGCCCTCGAAGCGCTGAACAAGACCCTGGCGCACGATCTCGATGCGCCGCTCAGGATCGGCATCGGCATCCATTTCGGACCGGCGATCGTCGGCCAGATGGGCCACGGCCGCGCGATGTCACTGACCGCCGTCGGCGACACGGTGAACACCGCTAGCCGCCTCGAGACGCTGACCAAGGAGTTCGGCGTGGAGCTCGTGGTCTCGGTCGAGGTGGCGGCGCATGCCGAGCTCGACCTCTCCTCGTTTCCGGTCCGCGAGACGGAGATCCGCGGCCGGCGCGGCACGATGCACCTGCGGGCCATCGCCCGTGCCCGGGACCTGCCCGAGGCCACGTCCGCGATCTCTGCCTGACGCTCAGGTGTCTTTGAGCAGGAAACAGCTCTCCGCCCGCCAGCCGATCGGAACGATCGCACCCGATAGCGGCAGCGCTTCGCCCGGATGCGCGAGGACCGTGAACATCTCACCGGCGGTTGTCTCGACCTCGACCCGCCACACACTGCCAAGATACGTGAGCGTACGCACCTCGGCCTCGATCGCGTTGGCGCGCCCGGTGCCCAGATGGAGGTGCTCGGGACGCGCGCCCAGGAAGCACGCCTCGCCGACATCGAAGGTCGCAGTCTGCGGGCCCGCGACCTCGAAATCCATCGGCGGCGCGGTCCGGGATGCGACGCGGTAGCCGCGATCCGTCCGCCCCCGCACCACCACGGGGATGAGGTTGGTGCGGCCGACGAAGTTCGCCACGTAGCGGCTGTTCGGCCGCTCGTAGAGCTCGTCGGGTGCCCCGATCTGCACGATGGCACCGTCGCGCATCACCGCCACGCGGTCGGACATGCTGAGCGCCTCGCCCTGGTCGTGCGTGACGAACAAGGTGGTGATCTTGATTTCCGACTGGATGCGCTTGATCTCGACCTGGAGCTCCTCGCGCAGCTTCAGGTCCAGGGCGGCAAGCGGCTCGTCGAGCAACAGCACATCCGGCTTGATGACGATGGCCCGCGCCAACGCCACCCGCTGCCGCTGGCCGCCGGAGAGCTGCGCGGGATAGGAGTCGACGAGCCGCTCCAGCCGGACCAGCTTCACCGCGTCGGCCACCCGCGCACGGCATTCGGCGCGCGACAGGCGGCGCACCTCGAGGCCGAAGGCGATGTTCTCCGCCACGGTCCGGTGCGGGAACAGCGCATAGGACTGGAACACCATGCCGGTGTTGCGGCGATGGGGCGGCAGGGCCGTCACATCGCGCCCGCCCATGACGATGCGGCCGCTCGTGGGCGCGATGAAACCGGCGACCAGCCTCAGGCAGGTGGTCTTGCCGCAGCCGCTCGGGCCAAGAAGGGTCAGGAACTCGCCCGGGCGGATATGCAGATCAATGCCGCGCACGGCCACGAAGTCTCCGTACGCCTTCTCGACCGCTTCGAACCTCACGTCAGACATGGCTAGTGCCGGCTGCCGAAGAACTGCTCGAGCCCGACCAGCCGGTCGAGAAGCAGCATGAGGACGACGGATGCGCCGACAATCAGCGATGCCACCGCCATGATATCGCCGCCGAAGTCGAACTCGACCGTCGTGAAGATGCGCACCGGCAAGGTGGTGGCATCGCCGCCGCCCACGAACAGCGCGATCGGCACGTCGTCGAGCGACATCAGGAACGCGAAGATCGCGCCCGAGACGATGCTGGGTTGGAGCACCGGCAAGGTGACCCGCCAGAACGTCTCGAGGGGCGTGGCGCCGAGGTTCCGCGCCGCCTCCTCGAGCGCGCGATCGAACCGTGCATGCCCCGCGATCACCGCGCGAATGACGAACGGGATGCCGAAGGTCATGTGCCCGAGAACCAGGCCCGGGATGGTGCCGCCGAGGCCGATCCCGGTCACATCCCACACCGCGAGCGAAAATTGATAAAGGGCAACCCCTGTGACCAGCGCCGGCACCATCAGGGGCGACAGGCACAGCGAATTGAGCAGGTCGCGGCCCGCATAGCGGCCGCGCGCCAGGGCGAGTGCTGCCGGCACACCGAACACCGTCGACAGGAACGCAGTTGAGAGGCCGACGACAAGACTCACATAGACGGCGTGCAGAAACAGCGGATTGATCCGCTCGTACCAGCGCGTGGTGAAGCCGGTCGGCGGAAACGACAGCACGGCACCCGAATTGAACGACGCCACCACGACGATGAGCACGGGTGCCGCCAGGAAGATGAACGTGGCGAACACGATCCCGGGCAAGGCGAGGCGCCGCATCATCCGGCCTCGCCCCCCTTGGTGCGCACGCGCAGGGCCAGCAGCGTCAGCAGTGCCGCAAACAGCAAAAGCAGGGCCGCCGCAGTGCCGCCCGCGGGATAATCGAGGACCGTGCGGAACTGCTGGGCGATGTAGGTCGACATCACGAGAACGCGGTTGCCGCCCAGGATCGCAGGCGTCGTGTAGGCGCTGATCGCCATGGCGAACACCAGGAGCGACCCCGCGACCACGCCGGGCAGGCTGAGCGGCAGCAGCACCCGCCAGAACACCAGGGCGGGACCGGCGCCGAGATTGGCAGCCGCCTCCTCGAGCTCCGGCTCGACGCGTTGGATGACCGTGGTCAGGGTCAGAATCATCAGCGGCAACAAGGCGTGCACGAGCCCGATCACCACGCCGGTGAAGTTGCTGATCAGCCGCAACGGCTCATCGATGAGTCCGATCGACATCAGGATCCAGTTGACCACGCCCGAGCCGCCGAGGATCGGAAACCAGCCGATATTGCGCACGATGGCGCTCACCAGGAGCGGCGATATCACCAGGAACAGCGCCATGCCGCGCCAGCGCGACGTGGTGCGCGCCAGGTAATAAGCGACGGGATAGCCGATCGCGAGACAGAAGGCCACCACCAGGAACCCGAGCCAGAACGTGCGCACCACCATGACAAGGAAGAACGGGTCGGTGACGAAGGCGCGGTAGTGCTCGAGGGTCAGCGCGTCGCCGACCTGCGCCGGACCAGTCATCTCATGGACGCTGACCGCGATCAGGTCGGCAAGCGGAAGGCCGAAGATCAGCCCGAGCACGGCCAGGGTCGGCAGCAGGACCCACAACCAGACATCAGGGGCGGCGCTGCGCGGCCGCGCGCCCGCCAGCGCGGAGCCGTTCGCGAGCATCACGTCGACGCGAACGCGCTACTTCGAGACGACCTCGCGGTTCCACAGGCTGACCGCCTGTGGATAGACCTTGTTGAAGGTCACCCAGTCGATGGTCCGCAGCTTTGCGATGTCCTCGGGCGAGGAGGGAAACTTCTGGGCCAGCTTCGGATAGGCCGCCAGCACCGGCGCCAACACTTTGTTCGTCGGGCCGTAAGGCACCTCGTTCGCCTGGCCGAGTTGCGCCAAGGGGTCGAGCACGTAATTGATGTACGCCAGCGCCTCCTTTTCGTGCGGCGTGCCCTTGACGACATCGATGGTGGTGTAGCCGGCGAACGCGCCGTCGGTCGGAATGACGAACTTCAACGGCTGGCCTTTGTCGATGAGGCCCCAGGTGCGGCCGTTCATCCACGGAATCACCCACACGTCGCCCGAGGTCATCAGCGCCTCGACCACCGAGGACGACTGCGGATAGGACTGGGCCTTCAAGGTCGCGATCTTGGCGATGCCCTTCTCGGGCGTGCTTTCGTTGCCGCCGTTCAGGTATTCCGCCGCGACCAGGAAGGCGTGGCCCATCGTGTTGTCGAGCGTGGGCACGCCGATGTGACCGGCGAGCTTAGGATTCCACAGATCTGCCCACGACTGCGGAGCCGGCAGGCCGGCCTCCTCGAATTTCTTGACGTTGTAGGCGATGGCGACCGAAAAGAAGATCATGGCCGGGCCGTACCCGTCCTTGTTCTTCGCCTGGTCGTAGAGCAGCTTCATGTTCGGCACGTCGTCCGGGCGGATTTTCTCGAGCACGCCCGCCTGGATCGCGGCGATCTGGACGTTGTCGTCGAGATAGACCAAGTCGAAGGGCGCCTCGCGGCCGCGGCTGGCGACCAGCTTGGCCAGATGGTCGCTCGGGTTGCCGTCGATGAATTCCACCTTGACGCCCGTGCGGGCGGTGTAGAGATCGGCCGCGTATTTCTTCTGCGAGGCGGTGAACGAGCCGCCATAGCAGGCAACCCGCAAGGTCACGTTCGACTGCGCGTTCGCGGTATTCATTCCCACGGTCAGCAGCACCGCAGCGAGCGCCACGCCCAGAATTCGCCGGATCATCTCCCTACTCCCCTCTACGCCGTCCGTTTCGTACGGATCAGAGCAAAATTCGCGCCGCTTGAAAACTATACGGTGGCCCCACCCGGTCGGCCAGTGGTTATTGACCATCTGGTTAACGGATCCGGACGTTCCCGCCGGCATGGAATTCGGCTATCACAGGGTATGGCACGCATCGTCCTCGGGATCGGAACGTCGCACAGCCCTATGCTCGCGAGCCCGCCGGAGGACTATCCGCGCCACGCCGACATCGACGCCAAGGGTCGCCGGCTGCTGGACAAGGCGGGCCAGCCCTGCACTTATGGCGATCTGCTCGCCGCGGCCGACCCGGCCATCGCCGACCAGATCCGGCCCGAGGTGCTCGCGGCGCGCGCCGCCCAATGCAATGCCGGCCTCGACCGGCTCGCGGAGGCGCTCGCGTCCGCGTCCCTGGACGCGCTGATCATCATCGGCGACGACCAGCACGAGCAGTTCTTCGACGACAACATGCCCTCGATTCTCGTCTATTGGGGCGAAACCATCGAGAACCGGACCCTGCCGCTGCCGGAGACCGCCCCCGCGTTCTGGAAGAAAGCGCGTTCGCAATACCACGAGGCGGAAGGGCCGCGCAGGTACCCGGTCGCCTCGCAGCTCGGCCGGCATCTGATCGAGATCCTGCGCGAGCGCGAGTTCGACATCAGCCATTCGCGGCGCCTCATGCGCGAGCACGGCGAAGGCCACGCCTTCGGCTTCGTCCATCGCCGGTTGATGCGCGAACGGCCGGTGCCGGTGGTCCCCGTCATCCTCAACACATATTTCCCGCCGAACCAGCCGCGGCCGCAGCGCTGCTACCACCTCGGAGAGGCCATCGCCGAGGCCGTGCGAAGCTGGCCGGGCGATGCGCGCGTCGGCGTCCTGGCTTCGGGCGGGCTCAGCCATTTCACGGTCGACGAGGAGCTGGACCGGCGCGTGCTCGCCGCCTGCCGGGAGCATGACCGTGGCTCTCTCGTGTCCATTCCGGAGGCGAGGCTCAACTCCGGCAGCTCCGAGATCCGCAACTGGATCGCCACCGCCGGCGCCGTCGAGGCGCTCGAGCTGCGCTGGCACGACTATGTTCCCTGCTATCGCTCGCCGGCCGGAACCGGCTGCGGCATGGGATTCGCCCTGTGGTCGTAGGCCGGGCTAGCTAGAGCGTGTGCAGAGGGTTGTCCGGCCGGGCGACAAGTGCATCGCGCGCCCAGGATTCGACGTCCATCGCCTTGTCGAGCAACACCGAGCCGGACCTGACCCGCTGGGTCGCGGCGGCCAGCGCCGGCAGCTCTCCGCCCTGATCCAGTGACGCGGCCGCGTGATACAGCCGCCGCCGCGCCAGCGCGATCGCGGTGTCCGTCTTGACCAGGAACTCCTTGAACCCCGGGGTCTGCATCGGCTCCATGCATTCCTGGAGCGAAGCGTCCTGGATCGACAGGCCCGCAACTCCGCTATAGCTGCGCCGCTCCTTCTGCGCTTCCCGATCGATCAGGTAGTCGTTCGTCTTGTTCGCGCGCGGGACGAACGTGCCCGGCACGTACTCGACGTGGATGCCTTTGCCGGCCTGCATGTCGGCGCGCTCTTCCGCCGAGAGCGGCTGGTGCGGATAGAAGTTGATGCTCCACGCCCAGCAAGTCTCATCGTCGATGGGGATCCACATGTGCGCGCCCAGCGGATGCGGGCCGGTGGGCGGCACCAGGGTGAACCACGGGAATATCCACTGCGTGATCCGCCAGTAATACGAGTCCGCTTCGCCCTTGCGCCGGCCGAAGATCGTCATCCCCGAGGGCGTCTCCTTGATCGTGAACACGACGTTCGGATCGCCTTTGATGTATTTCCTCGACTGCGCCTTCTGATGCAACGTGTCGGTGTCGAGCTCGTAGCGGTGCACCCAGGACACGTGCGTCGTGTCGATCCCGCCTTCCATGCCGCGCAGGTAATTGCTCTCCTGCCAGCGCTTCGACACATAGCGGTGCGAGTCCGGGACCGTGCACCATTCCAGCTCGGGCAGCTCGGGTCTCGCGTCGGGCGGCCCCATATAGGCCCAGATGATGCCGCCACGCTCGGCGCACGGATAGGATTTGAGCTTCACCTGCGGCGCCAGCTCGGGCTGCGACGGCAGCTCGATGCACTGCCCCGAGACGTCGTACTTCCAGCCGTGATAGGCGCAGCGCAGGCCGCACTCCTCGTTGCGGCCGAAGAAAAGGGACGTCCGCCGGTGGCGGCAATATTCATCGACCAGGCCGATCCGGCCCTGGCTGTCGCGGAACGCGATCAATCTCTCGCCGAGAACCGGCACGCGCACCGGCGAGCCATCGGGGGCCGTCACCTCCGAGGCCAGGAGCACGGGAACCCAATAGCGCCGGAGCAGGGCTCCCATCGGTGTGCCCGGACCCGTCCGGGCGATCAGGTCCACGCGGCTCTCAGGTCCGCCCTCGTTCATGATCTCCCGCCCCGGGTCAGGCGCCCTTCAGGGCTTCCAGCTTCCATAGATCCCAGGATCGCTGGTTGAAGCGGTCGTTGACGTCCCGCCCCAACTCGGCTTCCTCGGGCGCCAGATAGGTAACCTCGCCCATGCGCATCGCATCCGTCTGCATAGCTGCGTTCAGCGCCGCGTAGATCGCCCGGTAAACCGAATGACGCACCGTTTCTCCCACCATGGTGGCACCGTGCCCGCGCATCAGCACGATCTCCTTGTCGCCGAGGCTCTGGGCAAGCGACTTTCCCAATTTCGGCGTCGACACCAGCAGGTTGGTCATACCTCCGAACTCGCGGATGTCGTAGCGCGCGACCCCGCGGCCGAGAAAGCCGCTCATGTGATACAGCGGCTTCAGGTCGACCTGCGTGCAGACCGCGAACGGGATCAACGACGGCGTATGGCAATGAACGATCGACTGGACGTCCGGCCGTGCCTTGTAGATCTCGCCGTGGATGAAGCGCTCGTTGTACGGCCGGCGGTCGCGCAAGGTCTGTGCGTTGCTGTCGAGATCGTAGATCGCCAGGTCCTTGCGGCTCACGAGCCCGGGCGCGCGCTCGGCGGCGAGCACGTAAAGGTTGGGGTTCTTGTCGTGCCGAACGCTGACATGGCCAAGCCCGTCGACGATCTTCTGGGCGTAGAGGATCCGGTTGGCGGCGACGAGCTCCTGAAGCAGTGCGGAGGACGGTTGTTCGACGGGCATGCGACCCCTGACCATTCGTTCAATTGCGGACTGCCGGCGAGCCTAGACCGCGCGGTGTTTCAATGCAATTCCGAGGGCGCTGCTAAGCGAACCGCACGTGCTCGGTGCCCGCGGGCACGTGGCGCGCCGTCCTGAGCGTCTCGTCGTTCCACACGCCATGGCCCGAGAAGCGGCGTGCCTTGGCAACGCCCGCCGAGCAGTCCTGCGTATGCTCGGTGAGCAGCCGCTCGTCCCTTTCCCACGCGTCGAGAGCCGCCTCGACGCCCGGGGCGCGCTCCACGGCCACGGCGAGCGCCAGCGCGTTCATCATCGCAGTCCCGGCACCTTGTCCGAGCGTGGGTGCCATGGCGTGCGCCGAATCCCCGACGATCGCCACCCGGCCGGCGGACCAGCGCATGGCCTTGGTGGTCTCGTAAGGGTCATAGCGCCCGCGCGGACCAATGGCGCGAATGACTGGGGCCAGTTGCGGAAAACTCTTTGTCCAGATCTCGACGTTGATCGGGATAGACGAGGCCGCGCGGTCGTTCACCGGCGCCATCATGGCGAGATACAGGTCCTGCTCGTCGCAGGGCGTGTACAGCACGCGCAGCAAACGCGGCTCGAAGCTCCAGAAGTCGATGACGTGGTCCCACGGTCCCGGCCCGAGCTCGTGCTTGAGGCGCGGCCCGAGCACACGCACGATGCCGTCGTCAAAAACCCGCCGCTCCTTCAACAGGCCGAGCGAATCGCGCACCTTCGACTTGACGCCGTCGGCGCCGATTACGAGATCGGCGCGGTGTCGGCCCCCGTCCGCGGTCAACAGCACGCCCTCCGGGGCCGCACCCACGACCTCCGAGCTCGTGATGACCTCGACCCCGGCACGCGCCGCGGCCGCCACGATCGCCGCGTAGAGATGCTGGCGGGTCATGGTCAACATGCGCGTGCCGCACGCCGCCATCCCGAACTCGTGCGCGCCGACCAGGCGATTGTCATGGCGAATCTCGTAAACGCCGGCTTCATGCGCGCCTGCGACCACCGCGTCGTAGGCGCCGATCGCGGCCAGGACGCGCAGCCCGTTCTCCCAGATGTAGATGCCGGCCCCGAACGCGCGCAGCTCCGGCGCGATCTCGTGCACGCGCACCGTCCATCCGCGCTGCGCGAGTGCTATGGCGGCGGTCAGCCCGGCAAACCCCGCGCCTGCGATTTCCGCATGGCCCTTCATGACGGGTCCGCCGCGCAGCGCAGCCGCTCGAGGACCGGCGCCAACCTGCGGTCCAACGCGGCGATCCGTCGGGGCGAAATCTCCACCGGCGGCTGCTTCCGCCACCCCTCCAGCAGCCGCTCGAGCCGTGCCGCGTCCTCGCCCAGGTCCGTGAAGCCGAAGACGCCGCCCGCCCCGGCAAGGCCGTGTGCGACATGCTCGATCGCGGCCAGGCGGCCTGCCGCGCGCGGCCACGCCGTTGGCCGCCGCAAGGTCGCGGACAGCTCGATCAATCTCTCACGGTCGCGCTGCATGCGGGCACGGAAGGCCAAATCGGGGTCGACCGGCTGGCTGGAGAGTTGCCGGGCGCGCCTCATCATTCGGCCGCCTTCTTCGTCAGACGATAGCCGACGCCGCGGCGCGTCTCGATGATCGCGGCCGAGCCCGTGCCCTGGAGGGCGCGGCGCAGCTTGTGGATGTGGACTTCGATCGAATTGGACGCCACCTCCTCGTCGAAGCCATACAGCGTTTCCTCGATCAGGCGCTTCGAAACGATGTGGCCGCCCCGCTCCACCAACACCCGGAGAAGGCGCAGTTCCTGGCGCGTGAGGTCCAGTGGCCGCCCCGAGACCAAGGCCTCGACGCCCTCATCATCGAATGTGACATCGGCGAAGGCCGGCGGCTTTCCGTCGAGCTTGCCCCGGCGGCGCTGCAGAGCGGTGAGGCGGGCCCGCAGCTCGGCCATGGCAAACGGCTTCACGAGATAGTCGTCGGCACCAGCCTTGAGCCCGGCGACCCGGTCAGCCACCCGGCGGCGGCCGGTGAGGATCAGGATGGGCGACTGCACACCGCGGGCGCGCAGGTCCCGCACGACCTCGAGGCCATCCCGGTCCGGCAGGCGAAGATCGACGACGATGACCGCATAATCCGTCCCAAGGGCCGCGTGCAGCCCCACCTCGCCTTGGTCCACGGCGTCCACCGTGTAGCCGGCACCACGCAGATCGCGCACCACGAGCGATGAAATCTCGGCATCGTCCTCGATCAGGAGAACGCGCATCCAACCCCTCAGAATCGGCCGTCTCAACGGCCATCAGCCGACAGGAACATGGGAGCAGCGCAGCCGTCGAGCGGAAATTTACGCGCCGGCGAACGCCAAAGTGAGTGCTCCGGACCCCTGCCCCGTGCTAATTATTAGGAAAATGTACAGGGAGGATGCGATGTCCGCCTCGGTGCTGATCGCCGACGACGATCCGAACATCGTTCTTGCGTTGCGATTTCTCATGGAGAAGGCGGGGTACCATGTCGCCGTGGCGACCGACGGCGACGCGGCGTTGACCGTGGCGGCAAAAATGCGCCCTGACATCGTGCTGCTCGACGTCATGATGCCGCGGCGCAACGGCTACGATGTGTGCTCGGCGATCCGCGCCAACAAAGCGCTCGCCGATACGCGGGTGATCATGCTGACCGCCAAGGGACTCACCGCGGAGCGCAAGAGCGGGCTGCGGGCCGGTGCGGACGCCTTTGTCACCAAGCCGTTCGCGACACACGACGTACTGGATCAGGTGCGGCGGCTCCTTCCGGGAGCGGCGTCGCCATCCGCAGGATAGGCCGATGACCGAGGAAGCCCGCCAACGCGATAAACTCGTCGGCCTGTTCGCGCTGGGGGTTGCGCTGTTCAATCCGCCGCTGCTGCTTCTGTTCAGCGGCAAGACGATGTTCGGCTGGCCTCTCCTTTACGTGTATCTCTTCTGTGCCTGGGCCATCCTGATCGGCGCGGTCGCCCTGGTCGTCGAACGCCGGAGCCGGCGCAAACGTGCCGATCTGTCGGACGACTGACATGCTGAACGCGGGACTCCTCGCCGCAATCGCGGTCTCCTATCTGCTGATCCTGTTCGCACTGGCTTACATGGTCGAGCGGCAGCCGGACCACGGATCGCGAGCGATCAATTCGAGCCTCGTCTATACGTTGTCGCTCGCGTCTTACTGCACCTCCTGGACCTTCTACGGAAGCGTCGGTCTTGCCTCCAAGGCGGGGATCGCATTCCTGCCGATCTATATCGGCCCTACCCTCGCCTTCACGTTGGGCTGGCTGTTGCTGCGCAAGATCCTGCGCGTCAGCAAGGTCAACCGCATCACCTCGATCGCCTCGTTGATCGCCTCGCGCTTCGGCAAAAGCGCCGGGCTCGGAGCGCTGGTCACCGTCGTCGCCGTGATCGGTGCGGTGCCTTACCTGGCGCTCCAGCTGAAGGCGGTCTCAACCAGCTTCCTGGTCCTGACACACGATCCCGAACTGGCGGCCGAAAGCCTCACCGCGGATATCCTCAAGGACGCCGGCCTGTGGGCCGCGGTGCTGCTTACGTTGTTCGCCATGCTGTTCGGCAGCCGCAGCATTCAGCCGGGCGAGCACCATCAGGGCATGGTTGCGGCGGTGGCGCTCGAATCGCTCGTAAAGCTGCTCTGCTTCGCGGCCGTCGGCCTGTTTGTCGGCTATGGGTTGTTCGACGGGTTCGGCGATCTGTTCCAACGGGCCGCCGCGGTCCCCGCCCTGACATCGCTGTTTGCGGCCGGGGATGGCAGCGCAGATCTCAACTGGGTGGCATACACGATTGTCTCGTTCGCGGCCGTCATATGCCTGGAAAGGCAGTTCCAGGTCATGGTCGTCGAGAACGTCGATGAGCGCCATCTCGACCGGGCGATGTGGCTGTTTCCGCTCTACCTGCTCGCGATCAACCTGTTCGTGCTGCCGATCGCGCTCGCCGGCCGGCTGCTGCTGCCGTCCGACGCGAACCCCGATACGATCGTGCTGGCCGTGCCGATCGCCGCCCATCACACGGTCCTCGCGGCCGCCGTGTTCATCGGCGGCCTTTCCGCCTCTGCCGGGATGATCATCGTCTCGACAACCGCGTTGAGCACGATGGTCTGCAACGACCTGGTCATGCCGGCCTTGCTGCGCCTGCGGCCAGCGGCGCTCGGCTCGCGCCGCGACGTCATTCCGCTTCTGCTGTCCATCCGGCGGTGGGCCATGGTCGCGGTCATGGCGCTGGGATATCTCTACATGCGCTATGTCGGCGAGGGCTTTCCTCTCGTCTCGATCGGCTTGCTCTCGTTCAATGGCGTGGCGCAGTTCTTCCCGGCCCTGCTGCTCGGGCTGTTCTGGCCGCGTGCCACGCGCCTTGGTGCCGCGGTCGGCATTTCGGCCGGGTTCATCGTCTGGGCCTATACATTGCTTCTTCCCACCATCGCGCATTCCGGGCTTATCCCCGCCGCGTTCGTCGCGTACGGGCTGTTCGGCGTCTCCCTGCTCAAGCCCTATGCGCTGTTCGGGCTCACCGGTCTGATGCCGATCGCGCACAGCCTGTTCTGGTCCATGCTGTTCAACGTCGGCGGCCTCATCGGTGTCTCATTGCTGTACCGCCCCGCACCGGCGGAACGGGCCCAGGCGGCGCTGTTCGTCGACGTGTTCCGCGGGGCCGAGGCCGCGCAGCTATGGCGGCGGACGGCAGCCTTGCCCGACCTGCGAGCCCTGATCGGACGCTTTCTCGGTCACCGCCAGGCCGAGGCGGCGTTCCTCGCCCGCGTGCGCGAGCGCGGCCTCGATCCGGCCACGGCCGAAGCCGACGCGGAGACCGTGCTCCATGCCGAGCAGCTGCTCGCGGGTGCCATCGGCACGGCATCGGCGCAGGTCCTCGTCCAGTCGGTGGTCAAGGAAGAGCCGCTCGGCCTCGACGAGATCATGCGGATCCTCGACGAGACCTCGCGGATCATGGAGTACAACCGCCGGCTCGAAGAGAAATCGCTGGCCCTCGAGGCGGCCGGCGAGGAGCTCAGGCGCGCCAACGACCAGCTCAAGGAGCTCGACCGGCTCAAGGACGACTTTATTTCGACGGTGAATCACGAGTTGCGCACCCCGCTCACCTCGATCCGCTCGTTCTCCGAGATCCTGCGCGACAATCCCGAACTCGATCCGGCGCGGCGGACGGAGTTCTATCAGATCATCGTCCGCGAGTCGGAGCGCCTGACCCGCCTGATCGGCCAGATGCTGGACCTGGCCAAGATCCAGTCCGGACAGATCACGACGGCGTTCGTGACCCTCGACATCGCAGCCGTCCTGCGCGAAGCCGCCACCGCGACCGGCCAGATGTTCCGCGACAAAGGGGTGGCTCTGGATCTGGCGCTGGGGATAGCCCCTCTGGTCGAGACCGACCGCGATCTCGTGACTCAGGTGGTGCTGAACCTGCTGTCAAATGCCGTAAAATGCAGCCCCGCCGGCCATGGCCGGGTCAGCGTTTCAATCGCAACGGTCGAACCCGGCTGGGTCGACGTCGCGGTGCGCGACAATGGCCCCGGCGTGGCAGCCGAGTTCCGCGAGGTCATCTTCGAGCGCTTCCGCCAGATCGGCGATCCGCTCACCGACAAGCCGGTCGGCACCGGACTGGGGCTCGCGATCAGCCGCATGATCATGGCCCGGCTCGGCGGCAGCGTTTGGGTCGAGGATGCCCCAGGCGGCGGCGCACTGTTCAAGTTGCGCCTGCCTGTTCGCCGCGCTGCCAGCGCCCGTCCCGACAATCTCGCGGCGGAGTAAGCTTTAGGCTCAGACGCCGAGATGGCGGGTCATGATCTCGCGCGAGGACTTCAGCGCGTCGACCGTCCCGTCGTAGACCACGTGGCCGTTGTTGATGATGTAGGCGCGCTGGGCCATGGCGAGTGCCGCGGCCACGTTCTGCTCGACGACGACGATCGTCTGGCCCTGCTCGGCCAGGTTCCGGCAGACGGCCATGAGATCGCGGACGACGATGGGGGCCAGGCCTTCGAACGGCTCGTCCAACAGGATGATCTTCGGGCTGCGCACCAGGGCGCGGGCAATCGCCAGCATCTGCTGCTCGCCGCCGGACAGGTCCGTGCCGCGGCTGCGCCGGCGCTCGGCGAGGCGCGGAAACGTCTCGTAGATGCGCTCGAGCGGCCATGCCTTGGGGGCGGTCATCATCGCGAGCTCGATGTTCTGCTCGACGTTGAGGCTGCCGAAGATCCGGCGTTCCTCCGGCACCAGCTGCACGCCCCGCTTGGCAATCGCGAAGGCGGGCTGGCCGTCGATCCGGCTGCCTTCCAGCCGGATTTCGCCGGACCGCGGCGCCACGAGGCCCATCAAGGTCCGCAAGGTGGTGGTCTTGCCGGCGCCGTTGCGCCCCAACAAGGCCACGACCTCGTGCTCCTCGACGCGCATCGAGACGTCGAACAGGATGTGCGAATCGCCATAATAGCTGTTGATGGCGTCGACCTCGAGGAGGCTCATGCGGCTTCGCTCCTGTCGGAGCTTCGCCGCACAAGTGCGACGCGTTTGAATAGGCGGGCTTGGCCGCCGAAGCGCTTGCGCGAAGGGGGCCTCATGCGGCGTGCACTCCCCCGAGATAGGCGTCCTGGACGAAGCTGTTGTTCTGTATCTCGTCCGGAGCGCCCTCGGCGAGGATACGCCCTTCGTGCAGCACCGTGATGCGCTCGGCCAGGTCGAACACCGCATCCATGTCGTGCTCGACCAGCACGACCGTGCGGCCCTTGCGGATCTCGCGCAACAGCCGCCGCGTCTCCGCACGCTCGGCCGGGCTCATGCCCGCGAGCGGCTCGTCGAGCAGCAGGACCTTGGGTGAGGTGGCGAGCGCCAACCCGATCTCCAGCCGCCGCTTCTCGCCGTAGGCGAGATCGGCGACCGGCACGTCGGCGCGGCCGGTGAGGTTCAACAGCTCCAGCGTCTGCGTCACGTCGGCATTCAGGCCGGGCACGCGGTCGAGACTGCGCAGAAGGTCGAGCTTGAACGGGCCGCGGCACTCGGCGAGTGCGGAGATGATCAGGTTCTCGCGCACCGTCAGCTTGGTGAAGAGCTGGTTGATCTGGTAGCTCTTCGACAGCCCGATCTGGCAGGTCGCGGTCACGTCCTTGTGGGTGATGTCCTCGCCATGGAAAAATATCTGCCCGGTCGTCGGCATCACCTCGCCGGTGAGCATCTTGAAGAACGTGCTCTTGCCCGCCCCGTTCGGGCCGATCACCCCGCGCAACTCGCCCTCGGCGAGCTCGAAATTGATGTCGCTGTTGGCGACGATGCCGCCGTAGCGCTTGGTCAGGCTGCGCGCCTCCAGGATCATCTTGCCCTGGACCGGCCGCGCGGCTGCCAGCACCGGTGTCGGCGCCGCGGCAGCGGCGGCCGGGTCGACCGCCGCCGCCTCCGGCACGTGGCGGGCGCTGCCCCGCCAGCGGCGCAGCAGGTCGGCCGCTCCGCCGACCACGCCGTGCCGCAGCAGGCAAACGAGCGCCACGAAGATGATGCCGAGGCCCAGCTTCCACGCGGCCCCCAATCCCAGGCCATACTGGAGCAGGTCCTGCACGAGGAGCCACACGGCGGCACCGATCACCGGCCCGAACAGCGTGCCGGCGCCGCCGATCACCGTCTGGATGACCAGCTGGCCCGACGTGTCGAAGGTGAACGCCTCGGGCGGCATGTAGGCCTGCAGCACGCCGAGCAGGCCGCCCGCGAGACCGCCATAGGCCGCCGCGACGACGAAGGCCGCGAGCTTGTAGTGGTGGATCGCATGGCCGACGGCGGCGGCGCGCTGCGGATTGTCGCGGATGGCGGTCAGGATATGGCCGACCGGCGAACGGGCGATCCGCCGCGCGATGATCAGGCCGACGACGAAAATGACCGCCATGAAGAAATACATCGGCCAGCCGGATTCGATCTTGTAAGACGCGAACCCGAGGTTGAGCACCGGATGCGGCACGCCGGGAATGCCGTTCTCACCGCCCGTCCAGGCCGAGAGCGGCGAGTTCTCGAGGAAGAAGAACATCTCGGCGATGGCGACCGTGATCATGGCGAAATAGATACCGGTGCGCCGCAGCGCCACCAGGCCGACCACGACGCCCACCACGGCCGCCGCGACCGTCCCGATCGCCAGCCCCAGGATGACGCTGTCGATCATGTTGTTCGTCACCAGATAGGCCATGACGAAGCCGCCGGTACCGAAGAAGGCGGACTGGCCGAACGACAGCAGGCCCGTGTAGCCGAACAGGAGATCGAACCCGAGACCGAACAGGCCCCAGATCAGGATGCGGCTGAGCGTATCGGCGTTGATGTTGAGGGTCGGCGCCACCAGCGGCAGCAGGGCGAGCACGACGACCGTGACCGCCTCCGGAAGCCAGCGCCGCGCCATACCAGGGGCCAAAGCTGGATTGGCGCTCATTCGCGGCCCCGGACGCCGAGCAACCCTTGCGGGCGCAGCACCAGCACGAGCGTCATGATCGCATACAGCATCACCTGCGAGTAGGCCGGGTCGATCATCGAGGTGATGCTCAGCACCTCGCCCGACAGGATGCCGCCGATCACCGCACCGGGGAACGAGCCGACCCCGCCGATCACCACCACGACGAAGGTTTCGATGAGGATGTTGTCGCCCATGTTGGGGGTCAGCGAGACGACGGGCGCGTTGACGATGCCGGCGTAGCCCGCCGCCATGGCGCCGATGCCGAAGACCAGGCGGAACACCTGGTAGACATTGATGCCCAGCACGTTGACCATGGTCGCGTCCTCGATCCCGGCGCGCACGACCATGCCGATCCGTGTGCGGTAGAGCACCAGATAGAGGACCAGCAGCGACACGCCGGCGATTCCCATGACCACGATGCGGTAGGTCGGGTAGATCAGGAAGCCCATGGGCGTCACCCCGGCGGCCCACTCGGGGGTCGGCACCACCTGAGACAGGCTGCCGAACACCAGGCGGACCAGTTCGACGACGACGATGCCAAGGCCGAAGGTCAGAAGGATCTGATCTTCCGGCGGGCGGCCGTAGAAGTGGCGGATGAACGCCCACTCCAAGGCCATGCCGACGATGAGGACAAACACAGAGCCGGCAATGATCGAAATCAGAAAGGATCCGGTCAGGTCATAGGCGACGAAGCCGGCATAGCCGCCCAGCATGAACAGCGCGCCGTGCGCGAGGTTGAGCACGCCCAGCGTGCCGTAAATGATCGTAAGACCGGCGCTGATGAGCGCCAGGAGGCTCCCCAGGGCCAAGCCGTTGAAGAGCTGAGACAGGAAGTTGGGCCAGGTAATCATGCGCGCACGTGCGACTGCACCTTGGATGAGGGGTCCGGGATGACGACGCACCTTATGCGTGATCCCCGCGCCGCCGCCAAGCGGGGCGCGGGAGCCACGTCACCGGCCGTCCATCGGCCCGGACCTTCACTCAGCTCAGGTGTAGTCGCCGAGCTTGCAGCCGAACTCGTCGGGCTTCTGCATCAGCCCTTCGCCCGGGATGACCTCCTTGACCTCCCAGAAGTCCTCCTTGCTCTTCATCTCCTTGGGGCCCTTGCCCTGGACGATGATGACGGGACGGACCAGCTGGTGATCGGCGGCGCGGAAATACACCTCGCCGACCGTGGACTGGATCTTCCGGCCGGCCTCGAAGGACTTGATGACCGCCGGCGGATAGAAGGTGCCGGCGTTCTCCACGGCCTCGGCCCACAGGGCGAAGCTCATGTAGGCGTTATTGGCGCCCCATTCCGGCTTGTACTTGTACTTCTTCTCGAACTCCTCGACGAACATCTTGGCCAGCGGGAACTTGTCCTCGAGTGTCCACCAGAAATCCGTGGCGGCGTAGACACCGCCCGTGATCGCCGGCCCGACGTCGCGCGCAATGAACGGGACCTGGTAGGGGATCACCAGCTTCATCTTGTCGAGCACGCCGAACTGCTTGGCCTGCTGGGTCGACAGAACGCAGTCATGGCCCCAGTTGACGTTGAGCAGCACGTCAGCGCCGGAGTTCGCGATGTTCAGCACGTACGAGCTGTAGTCGGGTGCACCCAGCGGAGCGACCTGGTTGGTCACCATCTTCCAACCGCCGTTCGCGGCCAGATAGTCGTTACACGACTTGGTCACCGTGTGGCCGTAGGTGTAGTCGGGCGTGAGGAACGCCGACTTCTTGTTTTTGCCGAACGCCTTGAGCAGCACAGGGCCGATCGCGGCGGCGGCCGTCTGACCGTAGAAGCACTGACGGAAGCCGTAGCGGACGCAGTCCTTGCCGGTCGTGTCGTTCGACCCGGAGATGCCGGTCACGTAGAGCACATGCTCGCGCTGGGCGAGCTTGTTGAGGGCCACCGCGACGGCGCTCGAGGTGGCGCCCGTCATCAGCACCGCCTTGTTCTCGGTGATGAAGCGCGACTGCTCCTGGACCGCGGTGTTCGGGTTGGCGACCGAATCGGCGACGGCGTAGGTGACTTCCTTGCCGAGCACGCCCTTGGTGGTCTTGGGCGAGATCTTCTTGATCAGTGGGTGACCGTTATTGATGTGCTCGACCGCAAGCTGCCAGCCCTTGAGTTCGTCTTCGCCCTGCTCGGCGTAGGTGCCGGTGCGCGGGGTGGAAATGCCGATAAAGACCTTCGAGCCCTCCGAGCCCGCCGGCCAGGTGCCGATCGGAGGCTGGTCCGCCGCGAACGCGGCCTGGAACGACAATGCCGGCGGCAACGCCGTCCCGGCGACCGCTGCGGCCCCGGCCTTGAGCGCATTGCGCCTGCTGATTCGATTCGTCATCGCTTCCTCCTTGTTTCGCGTTATGCCTGACGAAGCCGGATGCGGGCGCGCCGATGATTCGAATGCGGCAAATGCGCGGGCTCCCATCACAGGAACCCACGCAGACCGCGGCAACACCGCGGCTGTCCGATCGATAATGTGCGCCCGCCCAGCCTCCCCGGTGGGGTCATCCCCTTGGGCGCCCCATCAGACCTGACGCGACTTAGGACAACCTTATGGCAGGCTTAAGCCAACATTAAATCGGCCCCCACTGCGTCGGAACGGCCGATTAAATGGCCGGCCTATGCCCCAGGAGTGTCGCCGCACTCTGCCCGGCGCTGCGGCCGAATCCGATGGCGGTGAGCAGACCGTTGCCCGAGAGATAGCCCCACACGGCCGGACCGGAGACCCCGCAGGCAGCCCCGCCCGCCGCGAACAGGTTGGGAAGCGCCTCTCCCGACGGGCGCAGCACCCGGCACCGGTCATCGATCAGCAGGCCGCCCTGCGTATGGAACAGGGCGCCGGTCACCTTGGCTCCGTAAAACGGGGCTGTCAGCGGCGGCTTGCCGGAGAAGCGGCGGCCAAAGCGGTCGCGCTGCCCGTCCGTGGCCGCGAGCGCGCGCGTCTCGGCCAGGGTCGCAGCCAGTGCCGCCGGCGGCAGTCCCAGCTGCGCCGCAAGGTCCTCGATCGACTCCGCGGATCTGACGGCGCCCGCCTCCACCGCGTGGCGATAGTCCTCGAACGCCACGCCGAGGTTATGCAGGCGCTGATCGTAGATGTTCCATGCGACGCCCCCGGGCTGCGCGAGGACCGCGACCGACTGCTCGGAATAGCCCTCGTGCTCGTTCGAGAAGCGCTCGCCGGCCGCGTTCACCTGGAACCCGCCCTCCATCATGAGCGCCCAGGTGATGAGCACGTTGGAGGGCGTCGCGACCGATCCGTGCCCCTGATAGGCCCCCATGTCGCGCAGACCGGCGCCAAGTGCGGCGCCCCAGGCAACGGCATCGCCGGTATTGCCCGTGTGGCCGAAGAACAGGGCATCGGCCATTTCAGGGATATAGCGCCGGACCATCTCCGGATTGCCGCCGAAGCCGCTGCACGCGAGCACCAGCGCATCGCAGCCGAGATCCTCGGCCGACCCGTCCGGCCGGTCGAGGCGCACGCCGAGAACGCGTCCGTCCGCGCCGGCGTAGAGGGCATGCACATGCGCGTCGGTGACCACGTCGATGCCCGCGCGTTCGGCCGCCTCGCGCAGGAAGTCCATGAGCTCGGCGCCCGTCCGCCGCGGCGTGCCGTGCATCCGCAACACCGAATGTCCCGGATAGAGAAACCCTTCGACGACGTCGAACGGCACGCCATGACGCTCGCTTAGCCAGTCGATCGCCGGGCCGATCGCATGCGCGACAGCGGCGACCAGATGCGGCGCCGCCTTGCCTTTGGCCTTGGCGGTCAGGTCGCGGATGAAAAGGTCCGGAGTGTCGGGAATGCCGAGGCGCTTTTGCGCTTTGGTTCCCGCCGCCGGAACCAGGCCGGATGACAGGGCGGTCGACCCCTGCGGGACCGGGTCCCGCTCGAGCACGATCACCTCGAGGCCGGCCTCGCGCGCGGCCAGGGCCGCGGTCAGACCCGCAGCCCCGCCTCCTACGACGACGACGGGAGCTGATGCACCGAACGCCAGCGTCTCGCGCAGGACGATCGGCGACAGCGCCGTCATGGCTGGAGTGCGGCCGCGAACTCCGCGCAGGTCATCACCGGGCTGATGGCGGCGAGCGAGGCGACGGTCGTCCCGTGCACTTTGTCGCTGAACGCGGCGCACCCGTCCGACAGCAGGACCGTCGCGAAGTCGCGCACATGCGCATCGCGCAAGGTCGAAGCGACGCCGCCATTGGTCACGATGCCCGCAAACACCAGGGTCTCGATCCCGGTCTTGCGCAATACGAACTCGAGCCGGCTCATGTAGAACGCGGAATACGCGACCTTGTCGACGCTCAGGTCGGCCGGCTTGAGCTCGGCGACGAGGTCATGGCCGAACGAGCCGGGCACGAAATCGCCCTTGCCCAGGAACGGCCGCAGCTTCTTCAGATGCGGCGAGATCAGCGGCTCGCCGCCCTTTCCCGGCACCAGCGTAAAATGCGTCGACACGATCCAGCCACCGGCGGCGCGGACCGCATCGGCCACCGGCTTGAGCCGTGCCGGCAGGGCGGCGATCGCCGCCGCCCCCTGCCCCGCGCGACCATAGGCACCCTCGGGGTGCAGAAAGTCATTCTGCATGTCGATCAGCATCAGGGCGGTGCTTGCGGGGTGGAAGCTGGTCATGGCGTGCGGTTGATCACGAGGTTGCCGAAACGGTCGACCGTGGCCGCGAGATCGGGTTCGACCCAGGTGGTGGCGTCGGGCTGCTCGAGGATGGCCGGGCCGGCGACGACCGCGCCGACCGGCAGATCGAGGCGATTGTAGATGCGCGCCCGGTGCACGCGGCCATCGAACCAGACCGGGCGCTCGCCCGTGAGCGCCGCCTCGAGACTGCCGCCGCGCGGCCGGATGGCGGCGAGGTCGAGCTTCGGCCGCCGGCCGATCACCGCCACGCGCAAGGTGAGGACGCGCATCGCGATGTTGTCGAGCAGCCGCCCAAAGGCCTGGCGGTAGGCGGCTTCGAAGGCCGTCCGGATGCTGTCGAGGGTCACACCGGCCGCCGTGCCGGCAGGCAGCGGCACCGCGACCGTATGGGTCTGACCGACATAGGACATGTCGAGCTCGACCTGAGTGTCGATCGCCTCCAGGCGCACGCCGCTCTTCTCCAGAAGGTTGCGGCCGTCGCGCGCGGCATCCCCGATGGCGCGTCCCAACGTTGCCAGGTCGACGCCGCCCGGCTCGGCCACCAGCGGCCGATTGATGGTGCGCACGAAATCGTGGCGCATGTCGGCGATCACGCAGCCGAGGGCCGAGGTGACACCGGGATAGAGCGGCACCAGAGCCGAGGCGAGCCCCACCTCCTTGATGAGCGCGCCGGCATGCAAGGCACCGGCGCCGCCGAACGGCATCAGCGCAAAGCGCTTCGGGTCGTGGCCGCGCTCGATCGACAC
Organism: Alphaproteobacteria bacterium; assembly: GCA_035506575.1. Taxonomy (GTDB): domain Bacteria; phylum Pseudomonadota; class Alphaproteobacteria; order CACIAM-22H2; family CACIAM-22H2; genus DATJPD01. Next base: position 24,550 of record DATJPD010000208.1, on the reverse strand, counting down.
CAGGCGGATGGCGCCGGCCATGCGCGAGTTGGCGACGCGCAGGATCGCCTCGGCCGCGGACATGGTATCGAGCCCGAGCCGCTTACCGACGGCATCCGCGACCGCCGCCTTCGCCGCCTCCACGTCGAGACGCGCGAGCTTGCCGCCGATCGGCCGCTCGGCGTTGATCCGGCCGAGCACGAGATTGGCGTCGGTCACCGTCGGCCGGCGGCTGCCGAGGCCGTAGCAGGCCGGGCCCGGATCGGCGCCGGCCGATTCCGGTCCCACCTGCAGAAGCCCGCCGCGGTCGAGGCCGGCGATGGAGCCGCCCCCGGCTCCGATGGTGGTGATCTCGATCATCGGCGTGCGCACGACGAGGCCGAAATCGATGGTGGTCTGTGCCGCCAGCACCGAGCGGCCGCCGGCGATCAGGGCCACATCAAAGCTCGTCCCGCCCATGTCGCCGGTGATCACGTTCGGAAAGCCCGCCGCGTCGGCGATGTGTGCGGCCGCCATGACGCCGGCGGCCGGGCCCGATAAGGCCGTGCGCACCGGCAGGCGCTTGGCCGTGTCGACCGACATCACCCCGCCGTTGGACTGCACGATCAGCAGCTGGGCCCGGCTTCCGGCCGAGGCCAGCCGGCGGTCGAGTGCCGCGAGATACGACGCCACGACCGGCTGCAGGGCCGCGTTGAGTGCTGTGGTCGAGGCGCGCTCGAATTCGCGGATCTCCGGCAGGATCTCGGAGGACGCGCTCACATATGAGTTTGGCCAAATCTCGCGCAGCGCCGCGAGGGCGGCCTGCTCGTTCTCGGCGTTCGCATACGCGTTGATGAAGAACACCGCGACCGCCTCGGCGCCGCGCTCGAGCAACAAGCGCCCCGCCTGCTTGATCTCGGCCGGATCGACACGAGTACGTACGGTGCCGTCGGCCAGCGTGCGCTCGGCCACCTCGACGCGGAGATCGCGCGGGACCACTGGCACGAACTCGCCCCACAAGCCCCAGGTCTGGCGGCGGTCGCGGCGGCGCATCTCGAGCACGTCGGCGAAGCCGGTCGTGGTGATGATGCCAGCCTTCGCGGTCTTGCGCTCGAGAAGCGCGTTCGTGCCGACCGTCGTGCCGTGGACCACCGCGGCCAGTTGCGCCGCCGGATAACCGCCGGCGGCGATTCCGTCGAGAAATCCGACCGACTGGTCCCCGCGGGTCGAAGGCACCTTACGCGTGACGAACTGGCCCGTCGCCTCGTCGTAGAAAAAGAGGTCGGTGAACGTACCGCCGACATCGACGCCGACCACCACGGAAGGCGCGCTCACTTGCGCAATCCTCCGGTCGCTGCGGCATCGACCGACAGATCGGAGCGAAGGACGACGCCGTAGTCGCGCTTTGCCGCCTCGGCGGTCACGTAGCCGAGGCGCACATCGCGCTGCACGGCCTCGACCGCGCGTTCTCTGGGATCGCCGTAGCCGCCGCCACCCGGCGTCTCCAGGCGGACCCGTTCGCCGCGCTTGATCGACAGTCCGACCATCTTGGAGGCCATGGGCGGACTGCCGCCGTCAGGATAGGTGAACCTCGTGCGCGCGGCCGGCTGGCCGCCCACGACGCCAGGTGGAGAAAAGCGCCCGCGCTCGCCGAACAGGAACACGTCGGCCTGCTCTTCCAGCAGCTCGATCTCGTAGATGGCGCCCAGGCCGCCACGGTGCCGCCCGGGCCCGCCGGAATCCGGACGGAGCGCCCAGCGGCTGAAGATCACGGGGTACGCCGCCTCCAGGATCTCGACCGGCGGGATGGTCGCGGTCGAGATCGGCGCATTGCCGTGATTGAGGCCGTCACCCTCGGGATTGCCCCCGAGCCCGCCGCCGAAGAACGAAAACATCACCCAGCGGCGGCCATCGCGGCGGTGGCCGGCCAGCGACAGCGCGTTGATGGTCCCGTAGGCGCAGCCATTGACCCGTTCGGGACAGGCCTTGGCCAGCGCCTGAAACACCACGTCGATGACGCGCAGGATGGTCTCGGTGTAGCCGCCGACCGGCTTGGGGGCTTTCGCGGCGAGGATCGAGGGCTCGGGAATGACGAAGCGCACGGGCTCGAGGCAGCCGGCGTTGGCCGGCACGTCGCGGAACACGTGCTTGAGGGCGACGTAGCAGCTGGCGATCGCGGTTGAGCGCGCGATGTTGACCGGTCCCGCGCACGGCGGAGCGCTGCGCGAGAAATCCATCGTCATCTCGTCGCCCTTGACCGTGAGGTCGATGGCGATCTTGAGCGGCGCGTCGACAATGCCGTCATTGTCGAGGAAATCGTCGGCAGAATACGTGCCGTCCGGCAGCTCGGCGATGTTCGCCCGCATCAGCCGTGCCGCGCGTGCGCGCAACTCGCCGAACGCCTCCGCGACGGTGCCGGCGCCGTAATCCTTGAGCAGCTCGGACAGGCGGCGCGCTCCGAGATCGAGAGCGTTGACCTGGCCGTTGAGGTCGCCATAGAGGCTGAGCGGCAGCCGCGAGTTGGTGCGCAGGATGTCGACGATGTCGGTGTTGAGCCTGCCGGCACTCATCAGCTTCACGGGTGGGATGTGGACGCCCTCCTGGAAGCTTTCGACCGCGACCGGGTTGTAGTTGCCGGGCACGTTGCCGCCGACGTCATGCCAGTGCCCCACCGAGGCCAGCCAGCAGAACACGCGGCCCTCGTGGAAGAACGGCCGTACCAGCTTGAAATCGGAGAGGTGCGTGCCGCCGTCGTAAGGATCGTTGAAGATGAACACGTCGCCGTCGGCGAGATCGCCGCTTTGGCCGACCTTGGCGATGACCGCGCGTACCGCGAACGCCATGACGCCAACGAAGATCGGCAGGCCGGACTTGCCCTGGACCAGCGTATCGCCGCTCACGGCGTCGTAGAGCCCGTGCGAGGCGTCGTGCGCCTCGGCGATGATCGGGTTGAACGCCGACCGGAACAAGGTCGCGTCCATCTCGTCGGCGATCTGCTCGAGGCGGCCATTGAGGACGGCGAGAGTGACGGGGTCGATACTCATTCGAAAAACCTACTCCGGGACGGCGCCCGACTGCTTGACGATGGGCGCCCAGCGCTGCACGTCCGCGCGCACGAAGGCGGCAAAATGGTCCGGCGCGTCGCCGACCGGCGAAGCGCCTTCTTTGTTCAGGCGGTCGACGAATTGCGGCTGCTTGAGCGCCTTTGCCGCGGCGCCGTACAACGCGGCCGTGACCGCGGGCGGCAGCCTGGCCGGCCCGAACAGGCCAAACCAGGCATTCGATTCGAAGCCCGGCACGAGATCGGCGATCGGCGGGATGCTCGGCAGCGACGGCAGACGCTGAAGGCTCGTTGTACCGAACGCCCTGAGAGTCCCCGCCTGCACCTGCGCCGTGCCGGTGACGACGCTGATGAACATCAGGTCGACATGGCCGCCGATCACATCGGCCATCGCAGGCGCGGTGCCCTTGTAGGGTACATTGAGGATCGACACGCCCGCGCGGACCTTGAACAGGTCGCCGGCCATATGCAGCGACGAGCCGAGCCCGCCGATCGCGATGGTCAGCTTGTTCGGATTGGCCTTCGCATAGGCGATCAGCTCCGCCAACGTGGCGGCCGGAACATGCGGGTTGCCGACCAGAAGGCTCGGCACGGTCGCGATCATGGTGATGGGGGTGAAGTCGCTCACCGGGTCGAACGGCAGGTTCGGATAGAGTGTGGCGTTGATCGTGTGGCTCGTGTAGCTGACGAGCAGCGTGGTGCCGTCTGGCGTCGCGTGGGCGACCACCTCGGCCGCGATGTTGCCGCCCGCCCCGGGCCGGTTCTCCACCACGACCGACTGTCCGAGGATCTGCGCCATTTCGGCGCCGATCGCGCGCGCGAGCGTGTCCGTGGTGCCACCGGCCGAGGCACCGACCAGGAGCTTGATCGGCTTGCTCGGAAAGTCGTCGGCGTGCACGCCCGATCCGAGCAGCAGGGCTCCGAGAACCACAGCGCAGCGCAGCAACATATGCATGTCCTTAGCTCGCGTCATAGCGCTTGCCGCGCGCCTGGATGTCGGCGGTCCCGAGCAGCTTGTTGATCGCCGTGAAATCCAGCATGCGGTTCCGGTACGGATCGGTGGTGCCGTGCGCGGCGAGGCTCGCGAGATACTCGCGCAGCGCGAACGCAAGCGCCCGCACCGTCCCGCCCGGAAAGATGACGAGCTTGAAGCCGAGCGCCTGGAGCTCGGACGCCGGCAGGATCGGCGTCTTGCCGCCCTCGACCATGTTCGCCATGACCGGAACGCGGGCGCCGAACCGCCGCGCGACCGCCTGAAGCTGCTCGCGCGAGCCCGGCGCCTCGACAAAGAGCAGATCGGCGCCCGCATCGGCATAAAGGGCCGCGCGCTCCAGGGCGCGCTCGAATCCTTCTACGGCGACCGCGTCCGTCCGGGCGATGATCAGGGTCTCGGACGAAGCCCGGGCGTCCAGCGCCGCCTTGATCTTGCCGACCATCTCGCCGGCTCCGATCAGGGCCTTGTCGGCCAAGTGGCCGCAGCGCTTCGGCGTCATCTGGTCTTCGATCTGCAGTGCCGAGGCGCCCCGCCGCTCGAAATCGCGGACCGTGCGCTGCACATTCAGCGCGTTGCCGAATCCGGTGTCGATGTCCACGATCACCGGCAGGGTCGCGCGCTCGCGGATCGCCGACAGGGTGTCGGCAACCTCGGTCATCGACACGAGGCCTATATCCGGCAGGCCGAAGCGCGTGTAGCAGATCGCAGCCCCCGAGAGGTAGGCCGCCTTGAAGCCCGCCTCGGCCACCAGCATGGCCGACAGTCCGTCGTAGATGCCGGGGGCGACGACGATCTCGGGCCCGGCAAGGAGCGCTTTCAGGCTCATGCGGCCCCCTTCCCAAGCGTCCCGGCCCGCGCGCGCCTCTCGAGGTGCGGGATCAAGCCGCCGTCGCGGACCATCTCGACGAGATGCGCCGGGATCGCGACGCCTTTGTAGGTTTGATTTTGCGTGCGGTTCTCGATCGTGCCGGTGATGGGGTCGACCGCGAGCAGGTCGCCCGGCTTGATGCGGCTGGTGTCCTCGAGTTCGATCGGCGCCACGCCGAGATTGATACAGTTGCGGAAAAACAGCCCGGCGAACGACTTCGCCAAAATGATCGTCACGCCAAGATGCCGCAGCGCTTCCGCCGCCTGCTCCCGCGACGAACCGAGCCCGAAATTCTCGCCTCCCACCACGATGTCGCCGGGGCGCACCGTCGTGGCGAACGCCGGGTCGACGGCTTCGAGGCAATGCCTGGCCAGCTCCTGGATCGGCTTCTTCATATAGAGGCCGGGTGCGAGTACATCGGTATCGATGTTGTCGCCGAACACGAAGGCCCGGCCGGGTGCGGTTGCCTGGGTCATGCGGCGGCCCTCGCGTTCAACAGTTCGCGCGGATCGGTGATATGGCCGGTGACCGCGGAGGCCGCGACCGTGTACGGCGAGCCGAGATAGACGAGCGAGCTCATGGCGCCCATGCGGCCCTTGAAGTTGCGTGCGGTCGAGGACAGGCACACCTCCTTCTCGGCCAGCACGCCAGCCCCATAGCCCGCACACGCACCGCAGCCGCTCGCCTGCAGGATGGCGCCGGCCTCGGCGAGCGCCGCCAGGGTGCCATCGGCCGCCGCTTGTGCGGTGATGCGCGTGGATGCAGGGGCGACCAGCAAGCGCGTGCTCCTCGCCACCTTGCGGCCGCGCAGGATCTCGGCCGCCATGTGAAGGTCGCTGAGCTTCGCCCCCGTACAGGCGCCGATATAGCACTGGTCGACACGGATGCTCGCGTGATCGGTAGCCGGACCCGAATTCTCCGGCGTATGCGGGGCAGCCACTTGCGGTGCCAGGGCGCTCGCGTCGAACTCCCACACCTTTTCATAGCGCGCATCGGCGTCGCCCTGCCAGGCGAGCGCGTCGGAGGTGTCGACACCTGCCGCCTTCAAGCCCGCCACGGTCGTCTGGTCCGGTGCGATGATCCCCGTCTGCGCCCCGAGCTCGGCCGACATGTTGGTGAGCACCATGCGCTCGCTCATCGGCAGCGCCTCGATGGCCGCGCCCGCAAACTGCACGACGCCGTACTTCACCGTGCCGAGGCGGATATCGTGGCACAGCTTCAGCATCATGTCCTTGGCCGAGAGGCCGCGCCCCAAGCGACCGCTCCAGCGTACGAGATGGGTGTGCGGCACCTTGACCCAGATCTCGCCGGTGACCACCACGCCGGCCATTTCGGTGGCGCCGATGCCGAACATGAAGCAGCCCCAGGCGCCGCCCGTCGGCGAATGCGAATCGCCGCCAACCGCGAACAGGCCCGGCCGCAGATGGCCGCGCTCGGGCAGCACGATGTGGCAGATCCCCTGCATGTCGTAGAAATTCTCGATGCCGTGCGCACGCACCCATTTGCGCGTGATGTCGAGGATCGCGGCGCTCTCGGGATCGAACGCCGGCACGTAATGGTCGGTGATCAGCACGATGCGGCTCGGGTCCCAGGGCTTAGCACCCAGACGCTCGAGCAACGGGGCGATGCGCCGCGGACCTCCGGAATCGTGCATCATCGCCAGGTCGACCTTGGCGGTCACGATCTCACCGGCGGCGACGGATGAACGCCCCGCGGCACGGGCCAGGATCTTCTCGGCAAGCGTCATGCTCATGTCAGAGTCCCAGATAGGCGCGCTTCAGCGCCGGGTTGTCGCGCAGCTCGTCTGCGCGGCCGGACAGCACGATATGGCCATTCTCGATCACATAGGCGCGATTGGCGATGGCGAGCGCCTGCACCACGTTCTGCTCGACCAGGAGAATGGCCAGCCCGTCGGCATGCAGCCGGCGGATGAGGCCGAACATCTCCTCCACGAGAAGCGGTGACAAGCCCAGCGACGGCTCGTCGAGAATGAGAAGCCGCGGCTCGGCCATCAGGCCGCGCCCGATCGCCAGCATCTGCTGCTCGCCCCCCGACAACGTGCCTGCCGCCTGATCGATCCGCTCCTCGAGGCGCGGGAATACCGCGAACACGCGCTCCCGGTTGCGCGCCCGGTTCGGACGACCGCGGCGGTAGCTGCCGAGGTCGAGGTTCTCGCGCACGGTGAGGTTGGGAAACACGCGGCGGCCCTCGGGCACGTGTACGAGACCCGCGGCCACCACGCGCGCGGCCGCAGCACCGGTCATATCCGATCCGGCGAAGCGGATGCTGCCGCTGAAGGCCGTGCACACGCCCGATAGCGCGTTGTTCAAGGTCGATTTGCCGGCACCGTTGCTGCCCAGCACGGCGACGATCTCGCCTGCGTCGGCATCGAGATCGATGGCGTTCAGCACGGTCACGTCGCCGTAGCCCGCGCTCAGGCCGCGCACTTCGAGAAGCGCGCTCATGGCACGGCCCCCGCGACCGCCCGGCCGCCGAGGCGCTGGGCTGCCCCTTGGCCGAGATAAGCCTCGACGACCGCGCTCGTCGTGGCGATCTGCGCCGGCGGGCCTTCGGCGATCATCCGCCCCTGGTTGAGCACGTACACGCGCTCGGCCAGGCTGACCACGGCCTGCATCACATGCTCGATCAGAAGGATCGTCACGCCGGCGTCGCGGATGGCGCGCAGCACGGGCACGATTTCGGCGAGCTCGGTCGGGTTCAGCCCGGCCATGACCTCATCCAGCAGCAACAGCCGCGGACCGGTGGCGAGCGCTCTAGCCACCTCCAGGCGCTTGCGGCCGGCCACGGTCAGGGCCGCCGCCGGCTGATCGAGCAGCCTTTCCATGCCGAGCTGGCGGGCCACGGCCTCGGCCCGGCGCAACGCATCCTGCCGGTCGGCAATGCGCAGGTGTGCTCCGACCGCGATGTTCTCCCGCACTGAGAGGCGGCCGAAGGGCTGCGCGATCTGGAAGGTGCGCGCCAGGCCCAGGCGGCAGATTTCGTGCGGCGCCATCCCGGTGATGTCGCGCCCCTCGAACCGAACAGTGCCGGTGTCAGGTGTCACGAATCCCGAGATCATCGCGAACAGGGTCGTCTTGCCGGCGCCGTTCGGCCCGATCAGCGCCACGATCTCGCCGGACGCTACGCTCAGCGACACACCGGAGACGGCGAGCAGGCCGCCGAAACGTCTGGTGAGATCCCGCACCTCAAGCATGGGCGGGCCTCTGCCTGGCAAAACGTCCGAACAGGCCGATGAGCCCGTCGGGACGGAACTTCACCATCACGACCAGCAGCACGCCGTAGAAGACGAGGCTCAACCCCGGCGCATCACCCAACAGGCGCCTGCCGAGTTCCCCCGCCCCTTGCAGGGCTATGGCACCGACAAACGGCCCCCACACCGTACCCAGGCCGCCGATGATCGGCGCCAGCAGGATCTCGACCGAAACACCGGGCCCGAACGCGATCCCGGGGTCGATGTAGAGATAATAGTCGGCGTAAAACGCGCCGCCGAGCCCGGTGAGCGCCGCCGATATGGTGATCGCCTTGAGCTTGCAGGCGAATGTATGGACCCCGAGGGCCCGGGCCGCGTCCTCGTTTTCGCGGATCGCCACCAGCCACGCGCCAAGGCGCGAACGCTGGATCGCCCAGCCGACCAGGAGGGCGCCGGCTCCGAGCGCCAGCGCCACGTAATAGTACCCGGCCTTGCTCGCGAACTGCAGGTTGGCGGCCCCTACGTGCAGCGGCACGTACAAGCCGACGCCACCGCCGCTCCAGTCGACGGCACCAGCGAGGATGCGCAGCACCTCGGCGAACGCCAAGGTGACCAGCGCGAAATAGGAGCCGCGCAATCCATAGCGGAAGCTCAGGTAGCCAGTAAGCAGTCCCACCAGGCCCGCGGCCGCTCCCGCCAGGGCCAACGCGACGCAGGCGTTGACGCCGAGCTTCATGCCTAGAAGGGCCGCGGTGTACGCGCCGGCGCCGAAATACGCGGCGTGGCCGAACGAGACCTGCCCGCCATAGCCGCCCAGCACATTCCAGGCCGCCCCCATCAAGGTCGACAGCATGACGGTGATGCAGAAGCCGAGCCAGAAATCGGAGGTCACCACGAGTGGCAGGGCGACCGCACAGGCCGCAGCAATGACGAGTGCCATCCTCATGACAGGCGGCTTCCGAACAAACCGGTCGGCCTGAACAGCAGCACCGCGATGAAGATCAGGAAAATCGCGAGCTGCCCCGCCGACTCGCCGAAGATGAGCCCGCCCAACGATTCCGTGACGCCGATCAGGAGGCCGCCGATCAACGCGCCCGTGAAGCTGCCCATCCCGCCCAGGACCACGACCGTGAACGCGATCAGCACGAACACCTGTCCCACATGCGGCGACACGTAGAACATCGGAAGCAGCAGGCAGGCGGCCGCCCCCAGGCAGGCTGTGCCGATGCCGAAGCTCATCGCGAAGATATGGTCGACGTCGATGCCGACCAGCCGGGCCCCGTGCGGCTCCTTGGCCACGGCGCGGATGGCGCGGCCGAGGTCGGTCGAGCTGATCAGAAGCCATAACGCCGCGGTGAAGACGAGCGCCGCCCCGAGCCCGATCAGCCGCGGCAACGAGACCAGGGCCACGCCGAGGTTCACCATTTCGAGCGAATACCGGGTATCGATCGTCTGGGTGTCGCCGCTGAAGAAATACACCGCCAGATTATCGAGCACGATCGACACGCCCAAGGTGATGAGGAGCACGTTCTGATCGCGTCCGGGCTTGATCGCGCCGATCACGCTGCGTTGCAGCGCGTACCCCGCCACGAAGCCCGCCGGTACCAGCACGGCCATCGCCGCATACGGATCGACGCCGAGTAGCTTGTACAGAAAGAACACGCCGTACAGCGCCGCCATGAGGAGGCTGCCATGAGCGAAGTTGATGATGTGCAGGACGCCGTAGATCAACGTGAGGCCCAGCGCGATCAACGCGTACACCGCACCCATGGTGAGGCCGTTGATCGCCGCCGGCAGGAGGATGCTGGGCTCGAGCATGGGGACCGCCGGGCGGGCACCTGGCCCGCCCGGATATGGCTTACCTCGTTTGCGCTCAGGTCTTGCGCGGCGGCACCGGGAAGACGACGTTGCCGGACGAAAACTCGTTCGGATAGATCACCTTGATGTCGCGATCGAGCACCTGCGTGATCGCGGGCCTGGCCCCGGTGTTCTGGCCGTTCACGAACTTCGTCGGTCCATAAGGCAGGATGTGCTTGTCCCAGGTGCTCGAGGCGAGCGAGGCGTTCAGGGCGTCGTGCTCCACCGACTTGGCGCGCTCGAGCGCGTCGGCCAGGTACATGACCGCGTTGTAGTTGAGGAACACCTCATAGGAGAAGAACAAGCCCTGCTTCTCGGTCTTTGCCTTCAGCGCCAGTGCCGCAGCTTTGCGCGGATCGAACCAGTGGTTGCAGTCCATCACGTACGCGGCGGCGTCCGGGAACTCCTTGACGAACTTGTAGCTCGAGGCCCCCCCGCCGAGGATCGAATAGACCCCTTTGACCGCCACGCGCTGCTGCTGGAGCGTGCGGGTCAGAAGCACGTATTCGTCGTAGTAGTTTGCCGGGATGAGCAGGTCCGGCTTCGCCGCCTGGATGCGCAGCACGATGTTGGAAAAGTCGCGCGTCGGATTGGCGTGCTTCACGGTCTCGAGGACCTGGAAGCCCTGCTTCGGCAGTTCCTCGTTGAGCACCTTCGCCGTGTTGGTGCCGAACGCCGATTCCTCGTGCACGATGAACACGGTCTTGGCCGGCTTGCCGGCGGCGTCGTTGATCCGCACCAGGCTGTCGATGCCGAAATTCACGATGGTCGACACGCCGGGTGAGAAGCGGAACGTGTTGGTCAGGCCGCGCGTGACCACCTGATCGGCGGTCCCGACGTCGACGACGTGCGGCAGGTTGTGACGGGCCGCGGCCTGCGTGGTCGCGATCGCGATCGCGCTCGCATACGGGCCGACGATCGCGGCCACGCCCGCTTCGTTCAGCCTCTCGACTTCGGCGGCACCCACATCGGGCTTCGACTGCGCGTCGGCCAGGAGCGGCTCGAGCTTGGCCCCGCCCAGGGACTTGATGCCGCCCGCGGCGTTGATCTCCTCGATGGCCATCAGGGCGCCGGCGCGCGACTGCGTGCCGGAATAGCTGAAGATGCCGGACACCGGATGCAGCACGCCGATCTTGATCGAGGCTGCCTGGGCGCGCAGCAGACCCGGAAATCCGAGCGTGCCGAGGGCAGCGCCGGCGGTCGCGGTCTTGAGCACCGTACGGCGCGTGGGTTGAGAACCTGGTTTCATCTCTGTCTCCCTGTTTTTTTGAACGAGATCAGGCGGTGGGCGACCACAGCTTGGCGGCATCGCCCTGAACGCGGGCCAGCTTCATCCGGTATTGATAGCGATCCGGCCGGTAGAGGATGTTGATGTACTCGACCGGACGGCCGTTCTGATCGGCCACCGTCCGGGTGACGGACAACAACGGCGAGCCGACGCGCACCTTCAGGCGCGGCGCCACCAGCGTGTCTGCCAAGATGGCGCTGATGGTCTGGTCTGCGCTGCCGATAAGAACACCGGCCCGTTCGAGGAGTGCCAGCAGCGGCTCGCGCGCCAAATCCTTGCGCGCGTAGGTGCGGCCGATCTCGGCCGGGACGTAGCTCGTGGTGAACGACAGCGGCACGCCGGCGCGCGAGCGAACGCGGATCGCGCGCTGCACCTCGGTCCCCTCCTTCACCGCGAGCGCCCGCGCGACCTCGACGGAGGCGGGGATGTAGCCGAAGTCCACGATCTGTACCCGCGTCTTGAGGCCGACCATCAGCAGGTTCTCGAGGAGCCCCGAGATGTTGCCGCTGACCGGCGCGGGCCGCAGCGCCTCGACGACGCGGGTGCCGCGGCCGCGACTGCGCTCGACCAGTCCTTCCGCTGCCAGCTCATCGAGGGCGCGCTTGACCGTGATGCGCGACACATGGAACCGCCGCATGAGCTCATGCTCGGTCGGGAGCGGAGCGCGGGGCGCATAGGTCCCGCTCACGATTTGCTCGCGCAACAGGACGTAGATCTGATGATAAAGGGGCGTCGGCAGGTGCCCGTCAGAGAGCGGACGGGGCGGCCTCCGGCCCGCCTGCCGCGGCGCACGGCCCGCTTTCAATCGCGATGGCGTCAGCCCTTCCGTCCGCACCGGCCCAACGATCCTCCTGCGCGTGACTTACCACGGCACCGGAGCAAATGCCATATTTATAGGTCATTCGAGTTCGGCCGACGACGGCACAAGCGACGGCGGACCAGCCGATGTTTCCGCCGGGCACCGGCAGCTGACGGCTTTGCATGAAATCGATAGCTGTCCGGCACCCCCTATTGTTGGCTGGAAAGGTCATTAAGCCGCCGTCCGCGCGGCGCTTTCGTGGTGACCATGGGCCGAGGTTTGTCGCCGTTCGCTCACCTTCGGGCCCGCGTCCTTCTGGCGGCCGCCGCGCTTGTCGCGTCGGCGGCGCCACTCCCGGCGCAGACGCTCGAGCGGGTCGCCACGACCAGAACCGTGCAGGTCGGCTTCGTGGCCGATCAAGCGCCCTTTGTGACCAAAGGTCCCGACGCGGCACCCGCAGGTTATGCGATCGATCTCTGCGCGGTCGTCGTCCGCGCGATCGGCCGCCGCGTCGAGGGGGTCACCGCCCGATACGTCGAGACCACGATCGCGGACGCGTTTGGCGCCATCGCCGCCGGCCGGATCGATCTCCTGTGCGGCGCCGTTTCGGCCACGCTCGCGCGGCGCGAATCGGTCTCGTTTTCCGAGCCGATCTTCCTGACCGGCGCGAGCGCCCTCGTCCACGCCCACCCGCCCCACAATCTGCACGAGCTGTTTCTGGGCGGCTACGAGATCAGCCCGCCCCGCTCGCTGGAGATGGCGCCGTTCGCCATGTTGCGCATCGGCGTCCGCACCGGGACGACGACCGAAGCGGTACTGCGGCAGGCACTGGCGAGCGGCGGGTACAGCGCAGCCGTCGTCGGATATGCGGCCCCTCTTGACGGCCTGGCCGCGCTCGAGGATCACCAGATCGACGCCTATTTCGGCGATCGCGCGCTGCTGATCGGCCTTCTGGCCAAGGCACGGCATCCGGGCGATCTCGAGCTGGGAGCCCGCCTGTTCAGCCGCGAAGTTTACGCGATCGCAATGCGGCGCGGCGATGAAGACCTGCGATTGCTGGTCGATCGGGCCCTGACCGAATTCTACGGCACGCCGGAATTCACGATCCTCCTGTCGCGGTATTTCGCCGTCGAAGCGCCACAGATCCGGGCGCAGATCATCGAGCTGTCGGTTCCCAACTGAAAGGCGCCAGGGCGGCTGTCTCCCATGAACACGGATGCGCGACGGATCGGGCTCTTTTCGGCGACCATGCTCGTCGCGGGAAACATGATCGGCTCGGGCATCTTCATGATGCCGACCGTGATGGCGAGCATCGGCGGAATCGCGACGTTCGGGTGGCTGATCACGGTACCTGGCGCCTTCGTCGTCGGCTACATGTTCGCACGGCTTGCGCAAGCCGATCCGAAGGCCGGCGGGCCCTATGCTTATGCGCGCGAAGGCCTGGGCGACTTCGCCGGGTTTCAGTGCAACCTTCTCTACTGGTTCTCGAACGTCGTCGCCAATATCGCCATCGCCACCTCGATCACCGGCTATCTCACGGTCTTCATTCCCGCGCTGCGAAGCCCGTACCTGGCCGCCTGCTGCACCATGACGATGATCTGGCTCTCGGCCCTCCTGAATATGATCGGGCCGCGGCTGGTCACGCGCTTCGAGACATTCACCACGCTGCTCGGCGTCGGGCCGATCGTGCTGGTCGGCGTCGTGGGCTGGCTCTATTTCGATCCGGCCGTGTTCCAGGCCGGCTGGGATCCGGGCGGCATGAGCGTCATGCAGGCCACGTCGGCCGCGGTCTCGATCATGTTCTGGGGATTCATGGGGGTCGAGAGCGCGTCGGTGGCCGCGAGCGTGGTCGAGAACCCCAAGCGCAACGTCGCCCGGGCGACGTTGCTGGGCGTGTTGATCTCCGCCTTCGTCTACGTGCTCGCGACCACCGCGGTGATGGGCATCATCCCCAACGAGGAGTTGCGGCATTCCTCGGCACCCTTCGCCGATGCCACGATGCGGGCGATCGGCCCTGTCGGGGCGGTCCTGATCACGCTCTGCGCGATCGCCAAGGCCGCCGGGTGCCTCGGCGGATGGACGCTGATCAACGCCGAGACCGCTCTTGCCACCGCGCGCGACGGCCTGTTCCCCAGGGTGTTCGCGCAGACCGATTCACGCGGCGTACCCGTGCGCGGGCTGGTGGTCGTGTCGGTGCTGATGACGGTCATTCTCTTCGCCACCCTGTCGCCCTCGATCGGCGAAGGCTTCACGGTCCTCGCGGACATCTCCGTTCTGCTCGTGCTGGCGCCCTATATCTTCTCCGCGGTCTCCGTCTTTCCGTACGTGATCTCGCGGACCATCGGCCGCGTCGTGCTCGTTCCGGCCGTGCTCACGATCGTCTACTGCCTCTACATCATCGTGGCATCGGCCGGAACCGCGGTCGCCATCAGCATGGCCCTGGTCATGCTGACCGCACCCCTGTTCGGGGCGTTCCTGGCGGCCACCGGACGGAAGATCAAGCTCGAGCAGTTCGAGAGCCGGTGAAACCGGCCCGCTCTGATCGCGCGACGGCTCAGACCGAGGCGGGCTCCCGCACGCCGGACTTGGCCGCGGCGGGCTTCGGGTCGCGCAGGTTGAGGATGCGGCGCGCGTTGCCGTTCAGGATCTTCTCCTGGTCCTCGGCCGAGAGGCCGATTTCGGAGAAGTAGCGGAGCGCGTCGGCCGGGCTCCAGCACGGATAATCGCTGCCGTACATGACGTGATCGACGCCGTAATACTCGATGCCGACCTTCATGCCGAGCGTGTGCGGCTGGACCGTGTCGGTGTACATGCGGCGGATATAGGTGCTCGGCGGCTTCGGCAGCTTGGCGCGCTTGGAGTTCTTGTCCATGCGCCCCGACTGGTACGGCAGCATCCCGCCCATGTGCGACATCACGATCTTGAGGTCGGGGTGCCGCTCCATCAGCCCGGACAGGACCAGGCGCATCGCGGCGACGCTCACCTCGACCACGCGCCCGAGGCTGAGATGCAAGGCACCGTCGTAGCCATCGAGCATGTGGGCGAAGACGGCGTCCGTGGGATGCAGGAAGAGCGGAATCCCGAGCTGCTCGGCACGCGCGTAAAACGGCTCGAGGCGTTCGGCGTCGATGCGCGGGTCGCTGCCGATGCTGCCTGGCAGGTTGGCGCCCATGAGGCCGAGGCGGTTCACCGCGTCATCGAGGACCTCGACGGCGATGCGCGCATCGACCAGCGGCACGGCAGCACTGGCCCACACGCGGCCGGGATAGCGACGCTGGGCGCCCGCCATCTCCTCGTTCCACATCAAGGCCGCGTCGCGCCCTTCTTCCTTCGGCAGGTCCGAGAAATGGACGGACATCGGGCCGATGGAGCACACGACGTCGACCTGATGGCCGAGCCCGTCCATGTGCTCGAGCTGCTTGTCGAGGTCGAACCAGTCCGGCCAGACGTTCAGGAAATAGTCGGCGCTGACTTCCTGGCGCCGGTAATTGTAGCCGCCGCGGCCGTCCGGCTCCGCGCGCGGATAGCCCTTGCGCTTGCACAGCTGCTCGAAGATCGACCGGGGCCACCAGTGGAAGTGCGAGTCGACGATGCGCATGGCGTCTCCAAATGGCTATCCGGCGAGCCGCCAGAAGGGGCCTTATTCCAAGACCTTGGCCATTAGATTAGCACAAAACCCGCGGGAACGGCGAGGTGCCGCCCCCCGCTATTTCAGCGCATCGGCGTAAGGATAGATCAGCGGGCCGGACTTCATCGCCGGCGGATCGAGAATCGCCATGTTGTCGGGATTGGTGAATTCGCCCAGCTCATGGCCGGCGATGTGGCGATACTGAACCTGGATCATGCGGGGCTCCGACCAGTTACCGTCGGCTCCGAACTTGATCTCGCCCCAGACCGTCTGAAACGCATGGCCGTGCAGGTAGTCCGCCAGCTTGTCCTGGTCGAGGCTCTTGGTCTCGGCGACGGCCTCGCCCAGCACCTGCAAATAGGCGTAAGCGGCAGGGGTCAGGAAATAGCCCAGCGGGTCGATGCCCTCGGCCTTGGCGCGCGCCTGGTAGCGGGCCATCACGTCGGCCACGCCCGGAAACATCATGCTCGGCACCGGCAGCCAGTTCTCGAACGTGACGACGCCGTTCATCAGCGGCCCGAGCTGCATCTTGATGTTGGCCGCCTGCAGGCCGGCCATTGAGCCGCCCAGGAGCTTCGGCTTGAACCCGACCTCGCCGACCGCGCGCAGCATGCCGACGGAATCCGGCGGATAAGAGGCGATGTAGAAGATGTCGGGGCTGGTTGCCTGCACCGCCCGGACGATGGACAGGAAATCGGTCGTCGAGGGCGGATAGGTCTTGTCGTAGACGATCTTCAGGCCGGCCGCCACCGCATTGCGCCTCGCCCCATCGGCGTTGCCTTTCGAGAACTCCTGGTCGGCCGCTGCGATCGCGATCGTCTGTGGCTTGGGCGTCTGCTGCATGGCCACGTTGAAGATGCCCGACGAGAACTCGCGCGTCGGATCCGAGGCCAGCGAGATCATCGCGAAGTATTTCGGATAGTGAAACTGGTCGTTCAGCGCCAGGGCCACGAGGCTGATGATCGTCTTATTGTGCGCCATGACGATCGGAATCGCCGGCGCCGTCATCACCGTCCCGTACGGGCCGACGACGAGGTCGACCTTGTCCACGTCGAGAAGCTTCGTGTAGATGCCCGGCACGTTTCCGGGATTGCTCTGGTCGTCGTAGAAGACGAGCTTGACCGGGCGCCCGAGCAGGCCGCCCTTCTTGTTGATGTCCTCCTCCCAGAGCTGCATGGCAACCAGCGCCGGCTTGCCGGCGCTCGCAAAGCCGCCCGTGAGCGACATGCTGAAGCCGATGGTGACGGGATCGGCGGCGGGGGCGGGAACCGCGCCCAGCGCGATCCAGCCGACCAGTGCCGCGAGCACGATACTGGCGCATGACATCATGACGATCCTCCCCGGAACGCGGCCGTTTGTTCTGCCGCAGCAGGCTTGTTGGGCGCGTGGCGTCCCCTAGGGGATTCGAACCAACTGCGCGCTACATGGCCAGTCGCGGGCTCGTTCGCCCAGCGTCGAGTCGAAGTGTATACGGCAGGTGGACCGGGTACAACTCGTCGAATGAACGAGTTCCTAGCCGGCAGTGGCGGCACTATTTACGGCCGCGCCCCAGCTGCGGACTTTCATCCAGCGCGTGCACTATGCACTGCGGTTGCCGCGCCCAAACAGCTCCAGCTCATCCATTTGGTAGAGGCGGGTTGCCATGCGCCGCTTGCGATGGTGGGGTCGTCGGGTGCGAAAAATGGGATAGGTTTGCTGCCGAACCCAAATCTTGGCAGAGGCGACGAGGATCAGCTTCGATCGACCAGCGGTGATGTAAGGCGGATACGTGATCAAGCCAGCTGCGAGGTACTTGTGAAACGTTGCGCTCGCGATGTTGAATCTGAAAAAGAATTCTTTGGGGCTAATTGCCCAATCGCCGATCGCTAGCCGGGTTAACCCAGCAAGCACGGCGGAAAAATTCACCTCAAGCTGCTCACGTGCGGCATCGTCGGCAATGACCCCAGGCCGACGCATTAGCGCCTGGGACTCCTGGAGGCTCAGCTGAATGTCGGCAAGCAATTTCTCGCCCGCTTCGAACCCTATTCGAGCCATGTCTGCCTCCGGTTTGGGAGGCAGTAATACTGAGCACCGATAAAGCGCCGTCCACACGTTCGAGGTAGGTGTCGGATACTAAGGTGTCCGCGCGAGCAGGCCTACCGCACAATGAGGGTGTGCTAGTCTGATCTCCACTAGGTCTGGTGTGCCCACTTACATCTCGATTCCCCGTTGGGGTTTGCTTCCCTTGGGCGAATCACGGGTCGGCGGTGCCGATCCCGATTTCGGCAACGGAGAGGGACTGTTCGTCGGCTTTTCACCGTTCTCGACCCGCCCAGGGAGCGGCGACGTCCAATCCGCAGGTTCCCTACCAGCTGTAGCATTAGTCGCAGAGGACGCTGGCGGCATCGATGAAGGATGTATCGGTTCCAAAGAGGGGCCTAGGTAAGGGGCAGGCCGTCGAACGATCTCGACTTCCCGTTGAACCGGGCTGAGATCAGTCCGTCGCAGACGATCGTGCAGTTCAACCTGCGCCAGCTTTCCGTCTGTTGCCGCAACGATCCGAGCAAGGCCATCGTGCAGGATCTCGGCGTCGAGACGAGCCAGGCGCTCGTCCGTTCGCCGCGTGATGTAATTCTGTACGTTTATATCCTCTCTGAACTTCGCTCCCTGCGAGAGAGCGTGCCACTTTGCCCTGTCGTCGTTCAGCTCACGTGCGCGCTCCAACACATCGTTGAGGGGCGCGAGACGAATTTGGCTTGATTGCTTCCTTCCCAAGATTTGGCGGAAGACTGATTTTTTTGGTGTCAGGCCCGTCCGTTCTGCGAGATCCGCGAGAAGATGCGGATCGGGGTGAATCGTCCAAGCGCATCGGGAGGCGAGATCGCGTACTGCAGGGAGGTCGTCGTCCTTGACGCGCAGCGAAACGAGAGCGTCATCCAGCCGCGCCTCCGAGTCTGCGCCGCGTGTGCCAAGATCGCGGAGCAATTCGAAATAATCTTTGGCTTTCAGAGGCCACTGACGTGCCACCACGCAATTGACGGCCTCATCAAGGACGGCCGTCCGTTCGATGAGTCTGATTTCAGTTGGCCAGCGCAGAACAGATTGGCGCAGCTCCTGCACGTGGCGCGATACAGGACCGTCGATCGGATCCCCAATGAAGCTCTCGCTTGGCGGCACGGCGTCAACAACTCGCGGCGGCATTTCCTTCGGCTTGCCGGTCGGGACGCCGGCGAGGGCCAAGATAAGTTTCGCGTCGTCATCCCGAACCCCGTATAACGCCGGATGCACGGGATCGCGCTCCCGGACTGGCAGGTACTCTCGCCGACCGTCGTCCGGACCATTGAGCTCCGGAAACGCGTTGATCAGCTTCCTCTGCTCTCGGCGAAGGAACTGGAGAAATGGCTTGATCGGTCGCTTTCGGCCGTCTTCCGGATTCTGGACGCCTGCGGCCTTGCCGCTCGCTTTTATGCGACTTAAGACCCTCTCTCGATAGCGCAGCCAAGCCAGGCGATTTCGCGCCCAGTACAGCGGGGCGTCAGGCGGGGCCACGATGGCGCCCTGCTCCAGCGCCTCGACGTTGCTGCGGATACGTTCCGTCTCCGCAGCGTTCACTGCCCGGCATGTCCGCACGAGCGTGAGTAGCCGCTTCTCCAACTCAGTAACTTGCCGGGTGGCTACAGCCGGCAGACGCGCCAACCACTCTCCGTTGAGCGCCATGATGAGGCGCTCGGCGTCCCTGCACGCCGTATCAACGATTTCATTCCGCCTGCGCGTAGCAAGGTGTTCGCACCAGATTTGCCATGCATATTCTTTGAGATCTCTATCCCGGCCAGTCGGCGTCGGCACTCCGGAGCGCTGCAGGTAAGTTGACCGAGCTCCCATATGCGGCGTCGCGCTTTTACGAACACCAGCATCGTCGTAGGATCTGGCGTCGTAAAACCGCACGACCTTCTGCCCCTCCTCGGCCAGCCTCTCCAACAAAGCATTCACGCTCGCCGCGTAGCTTCGTCGAAGATTCACGACCCACTGCGGTTTGATGCTTCCGTTCTCTGCACGAGATTTCGCGCCGGCGGCGACGTGCGACCTGGCTTCCTCGAGATCCTTTTTGATTTGCGCAATTTCCTCCTGCGAGAGCTCTTTGGTTCTGCGGCGACCGCGGATGAGGATGCTCTCTAGGCGCTTGGCGCGTTGGCCAGGTGTCTCCTGAGTTTTCCAAGGAAAATTGCGGTGACTGAACCGCGCATTGATTTCGCGGCACTTTGTCGTGAACGCCCACATATATGGGGCGCGACGGATTGCGTGGCGCGTACAGTACGTAATATGGACGTGATAGTTCCGCCGGTCCGATCCATGCTCGACATTCGGCGTGTGCACGGAAGCAAACCACGCCAGTCCCCGGTGCCCGAATTCCTGCGCGCACCATGATCGCATCAGATCCCGCATCTCTTTTGGGGCAATCCAATAGGGTAGCTCCAGGATGAGGCGCCCCTGGACCCATCCCCCGTTACGGTATTCTTGACGCGCTGCAGCCTCCCAGAAGCGGCGCCGCTCGCGCGGCGATGCACCCATCTCGACGCTGCCGAAACGGAGCGGTCCTACCTCATCGACGACGATTCCGGTCTTCATCGCTTGGTCACGCTCGTCAGCCGGCTTGATGAAATCAACGGCCCGCTCGTTGTAACTTTGGCTGCGCACCGCTGCTCGAGCCGCCGCCGCGTAGTCTCCCGCCTTCACCTTCACGACGGCGTGGCTGAAGTGGAAGGTCGTGCCGTAAACGGTTTGGCCGTTAGCCAACTGGCGGCCAGCATCCATCGGCGGCCTCGATGATCGCGGGGCTGGAGCGTAAAGCCTGACCGTAATAGCCGACGCGCTGTATCCCTTGCCGACGAGACCGAGCTTCTTGAGGAGCTTTTCGTCATCAACGAGCCCCTTCTTGGCTGGCTTGGGGTCCTCGTCATCTCGCTTGGCTCGGGCAGACATTCGGTCCTCCGCCAGACGGCCGAATGTCTACGGAGTGTGGTCCTTACCCAAGCACGTGAGACTCTATATCAGTCCATAACCCATACGGAGTTCAGGCATTGGAGTTTCGCGGGTCGCCGATTTGCACTATTGCGCCGGCAAAAAACCGGGCGCCGTTCCGGCGATTACCAGCCCGTGCAGAGATTCGCCGGAGCCACCCTCGATCCGCGACAAATACTCTGTGCTCGCTGCAAGACTTGGCGCTTCGGGCGTCCCGTCAGTGTTACGCCTGACTTAAACCGGCTGTCTGGCTGGACCGAGCCCGATCGGGAGCTCCCGGTCCGGCGTGTGAGAACGCGCGACCGGCAAGTGACATATCGGAGAGCCGGCATACTCCTCGCCGCGGCAGGATCAATATTTGCACTATTGCGCCGGTGTTAGGTCCGGGTTCGCGCCGCCCTCCATCGACCTGCAATGCCCCGGAATTCGCGGGCCGCTTCTTCTGCGTCCTTCAGCAATTCCTTAATTTCGTCATCCGTGAGCCGGCCCGGCCGTTTGGGCGCCGTTGTCGATTGTGTCGCTTGGGCTGTCCGCCCTTTGTTGTCGGACCGGTCACCTGAGTTCATCGGATTTTTGGCCTCGTAGACAATTCGTCGAACCCGCGCCGGCATCCATGACATGACACCGCTCGCGCGTTATCAGCGACCCCGCGGCGTCCAACATCCCAGGGCCAACAACGTACCCCACACCGCGAGGGCCGCGCCGGCGAGCTCCGCAACCCAATACCAGGGTCGCCAACCAACGAGGGAAGACGTTCCATATAAAGAGATCGCCAACAAAACGGATCGAATCAGCTGTGGAACCCGCATAGGCAAAGATCCGGAGCTCCCGCCTCGCTTTAATACCAGTCCCGTAGGGCCAAGATGCTCCGCTTCGCGGGGCATACGTAAGTCAGCCATCTCCACTGCAGGAAACGGTCTTCTGCCAGTTCCATTTCGACGGCCTCGCGCACGAGTTCCTGCCAGTCATGCCGAGCTAGCTCCCGGCCGTTCATGATCTCGAGGAGGTATGAGGTCTCCTCCATCGCTGCCTGTGTTTGCCCACCTGTAGGTCCAAAGCGATTCAGGGCATCCTCGTGCTGATGTTGGGCTTCGATGAGGTCTGCCTCCAGGAGTTGGTCATGGGTTGGCTCATCAAGGGCTCGCAGCCAGGCCACACGTGCGAGCTCCGCCTGGCGCCAAGCGTTTGCGATACGATCGGCTTCTTCAGGCGAGGCGCCAAGCAACATGGTGCCGCAGCGCACCGGGACCCGTGGTCCGTTGTCATCCAATTCTGTCATGTCGCTGCCTCTCAGAATGGGCGGCCCACCGGATATTGCGGGCGGAAGAGCTCCGCGAACATGTCGAGGTAATGTTTTGCTTTCGGAAACGGGACGCTGAAGACCTCGACCTCCGATCCGCTCTCCGTGGGCAATGGCGGCCCGAAGCATTCATGAAGCTTTGCCTCAACAGCGCGCATCGATGACACCGGCTTGTAATGGGCCATCCACCAGTCGTTGACCCCGCCGTAGCCCTGCGCGTTCAAGGCTTCCCTGCGTACTCCGGGATGACGCGACAACCCAATCTTGTATTGCCCGAAACCGAGTGTTCGGCTGGCCGCGATATACAACCATCCTTCATCGTAATCGGATTGTCCTGGCCCAGGCATCGGCCCCTCCCTTCAACGGCAATTCCGCTGGTTGAAGAGCAACATCAATTGCTTCTTGCGCTCCAGCGCCTCGTCAGCCCGATTGGCGCGGTTCTGGGCCTCATAGAGCCCAGGGTTGCTCATGGCGCTGACCAGAAGTCCGCCAAACGGAACCCCCGACATGCCCACCGCTTCTGCCGTGCCAGTGGACGTCGTCCCGCGCTCCTGAAAGTCGGTGTTGGCCTTGTGCCCATCCGCTATGTAGCGGTCCATGTCCGCCATCTGGGCCCGGATCTCGTCGCAGGCAAGACGTTGGTCGCCTGGCTGCACCGCTTCGATTCGAGGTGACCGAGGAGCGGAAAATCCGCTGCCGTCAGTGACGCAACCGCCGGGCCACACGATGGAAACAAGCAGCAGCCAAACCAATCGATGCGTATGTCCCGCAGCGTACTTGGACGTCATCGAGGGACCGAACATCCGACAGCCTCCCGACAGCAGGTTTGTGGGGTCTATTTAAGACATTTAAAGGTCGTTTTTCAACCTTAAACTAGCGTTTGTCATTCACCCTGCTTTCCCTGTGGTCATGATCACGGGACGGCAGATTCGTGCGGCGCGCGGCTTATTGGGATGGTCCCAGCAGGAGCTCGCGGACAACGCGGTGGTGTCGACCAACGCAGTTGCGCGATTGGAGCGTGGCCAGGTCGACTCCCGGTCGAGCACGGTCAGAGACATCGAACGCGCTTTGATCGCCGCGGGGATCGAATTTATCGCGACTGCGGGCGGCCGCGGCGAAGGTGTTCGGCTGGCCGTCGACGAGACGGCAGGCAACAAGAGCAAGATCCGGCGACGCTAGGGACTGCTGACGCGGCAGACTGCTATCTGTCAGAAACAGGGGCCTCTTTCATTGGCTATTCACGTCGCTCGGTATTTTTCAGCTTTAGTCGCTTTCGGGTTGAGGAGGTGTCCAGGTTATCGTGCCTCGCGCGCTACTCAGAAAAATGGGCTCATCATTAACGCGCCCGCCAAGAGAAATTGATTCTGTAATAATCTCGGCTGCCCTCAGATAGACTTTTGCATCATCGCTCAAAAACTGTCGTGGCGTAAAAATTCTGTCTTCCTCGACGTCCACGTATAGCCCGCTCTGCTTCATCTGATCGAGCTTTCCTGCCGCCGCCTTCTCGGCAATTTCGTACGCCGGATCCGAAGCCATTCGGCGATGGATTAGCTCGCAGGCTCGAGATCGCTGACAACCACTCCGATGTGGCTGTACTAACTGCAAATGCGATAAATCCGCGGATGATCGCGCCGCCTATCGTGGCGAAACTGACCACGCTTACGTTGCGCAAGATTGTGGGCATCGTTTTCAACTACGGGAAAGACAGCCCCACCAGGGGCGACATGATGGAAATCTGCGACTGTGGTGGCGAAGCACAGGTTAAGGGGGCTTTCGCTGGCATGCAGGGCCTCGTGGAAGTATCTGGCCATAGCGCGGAGCCTCACGCGCTTGACCGACAATTCTTGATCATCGGAAAACCAAAGTCAGCGGCGGTAGCCGGCAAAGATGTGAACGGTCAGCCCGTAATTGCTGAGGATTCGACCGGCAGCCGCTACTTCAAGCGTTATCGCAGTAGCGGTAGCACCGTTATTCTCGAAAGTCTCGCGATCGGCGGCGATTTCGATCCCGTGGTCCTCTCCCTGAACGCCGGTAGTGCCACTCATGTGACCACCGTTTGGCCGGTATTAGGTGTGCTGTTCGAGCGTCCCAAATAGTGGCCGCGAAATCGGCCCGGCCGAACGCTATCTACATACGATAGAGGTCGTCCGGCCATAGAGAATAGCGGTCTACGGCTGCAAAACGTCCCGTCCCCCGCGCGCCTGTTTTACCGTCGCGCGCTGGCGCAAGTATTCGTCAATTGCCGTCGCGATATCGGCACTCATCGCCGTGAGATTCCGGCTCATGGCAGCAGCCATCGCTGCGTACCCCTGGCCGCTTGCGCATACCTGGTGCCAAACGCGGCCCCTGACGACCTCTTGGTTGTTTCTGTCGGTCAATGTCCACCAGCCCGCCGCTAACGATTTGCCGTCGGCATCGCCTTCAAATCTGCTGAGATCGACCTCGACCTGGTAGTCCAACAGATGTCGCGTGCGCGAGGGCAGCATGATGAACTCAAGAGTGGGTAGCCGTGCCGCCAAGTCCTCCGTGAGGACGCGCGCAGCATCGACCGACAGATTCTCGCCCCATTGCGCATCATGGCTGGCAAT
>DATJPD010000207.1:0-20971 GCA_035506575.1 Alphaproteobacteria bacterium | reverse complement strand
TGCAGGTCTGCCTGCCATTGCAGATACTCGTGGAATTCGACGCGCTCGAGATGCGCCTCGGCGAATTCGCCGACGGCGCGCGACTGCGGATCGCGCAGCTCGGCGGGCCAGCTGCGCCAGGACCGCTGGCCCGGGTCGTTCGCCGACTGCACCTCGCGCAGCGCCTGGTAGGTGGCGAAGCGGCGTAACGAGGGGCCGGTGCCGAGCTGATACTCGCGGAACGCCCGGCCGCGACCGTCCTCGGGATTTGCCCGATGGCGCGTCCGGAAGGATCGATAGAGGAGCTCCAGGACGCGCTGCTTGCACGCCGCGACACCGCGATAGTCGACAAGCGCGGCCGCGCGCAGCTCGGAGAGCGAGTGCTGGAACTCCGGCGTGCCCGCCCGCACCCGCGCCTCGTCGCATTCGGCGAAATCGGCCACGGCCTCGACGTCGAGATAGAGCGTGTTGAGGAACAGGCGGCTGCTTGGCGAATACGGACTCGCTTTCTGCGGCTCGTCGGGGAACAGCGCGTGCAGCGGATTGAGGCCGATGGCCGCCGCTCCCAGCGGGGCTGCGCGGTCGACGAGGCGCGCGAGATCGCCGAAGTCGCCGATCCCCCAGTCATGTCCGGAGCGCAGCGCATAAAGCTGGACCGCAAGGCCCCAGGCCCCGCGGCCCTCGCGCAGCACGGGCGGCTGGAAGGCGCGGCCGGGCGCTACGATGAGCTCGGACGCGGTGACCCGTCGGCCGTCATCGACGCCGAGCCGATGGTAGCCGAGCGGCAGCGCGATCGGCACGACGAACTGCCGGCGGCCGCTCGGCCCTCGCGCCGGCGCTGTCCCGCGGTGCTTCGTGCCGTCTTCCTCGGTGATCTCCCAGCGCACGGATCGCGCAGTGGCAGATCCGTGCAGCGGAATTGCCAAGGGCCGATCGGCGCGCACCACGATCGCCGGATCGAGGATGGCGGCGGCCGGCCGATCTTGTGGCGGTGCCAGGACCGCACGCAACGCCTCCAGCGTCTCCGCCGGCACGGCTTGCGGATGGCCCGCCTGGTCGAGATAGCGCCGCTCGATGCCGAGCGCCTCGTCCCGCAAGTCCGCCTCGGTGCGCATCAGCGGCGGCCGTCGACGAACCAGCCGACGAACCATGGTGGCAGCGAGCCCAAAGGCTGGTGTCGCGCTATCTCCGGGTGCGTGCTCCAGATGCAACGCCCGCGGACGGCCAGATCGCTGGCCTGGCTTGGCGACCCGGCAAGCTGGGCCACGAGCTGCAGGGTCGCATCGTCGTGGGCCCAGCGCACCGAGAGAAGCGCGGGCTCAGCCAAGTCTGCGTGCGCGGCACCGCCATACATGCGCGCGAAGCGGGGTGCGATCTCGCGGCGCCGCACGTCCAGGATGGCTCGCGTGCGCGCGGCCCAGTCGCGATGGCGGGCCTCGGCCCGTTTGTCCCAGTCGAGCTTGGACGCCCGGTAGGTCGACTCCGCGGTCGGGTCGGGGATGCGCTCGCGCGCGGCGGGATCGGCGAAGTCGGCGAAGCGGGCGAACTCGTTGCGCCGGCCGTTGCGCACCGCATCGGCGAGCGGCCCGGTGAAATCGGCGAAGAAGCAGAACGGCTCGGTGGCGCCGTATTCTTCGCCCATGAACAGCAGCGGCACGGCGGGGGCGAGGAGAAAGACCGCCTGGAGGGCCGCCACGGCCTCGGGCGGCGCCAGCGCCGTCAGGCGGTCGCCGAATGCGCGGTTGCCGACCTGATCATGGTTTTGGATGAAGTCGACGAACGCGGCCGGCGGCAGGTTCCGGCTCGCCTCGCCGCGCGGGCGATCCCGGTACTCCGAGCGCTCGCCCTGGTAGATGAACCCCTCGGCCAGCGCCCGGCCGAGCCGCCGCACCGGCGCATCCGCATAGTCGGCGTAGTAGCCGCTGGATTCGCCGGTCGCGACGGCGTGCGCGGCGTGATGGAAATCGTCGTTCCATTGCGCCGTGTAGTAGCGCGGCACCGAGACCGCGTTGCGCACCAACAGCGAGGCGGCGTTGTCGTCGTTCTCCAGCACGAGGTGGACGTGGCGTCCTGAGTCGAGCGAACTCCGCACCGTCTCGGCGAGCTCCTGCAGGACCGTCGGCGTGCTGTCGTCGACGATCTCATGCACCGCATCGAAGCGTAGCCCGTCGAAGCGATACTCGTTGAGCCAGTAGAGGGCGTTGTGGATGAAGAAGTCGCGCACGGGGCGCTGCGCGTAGTCGATGGCGGCACCCCACGGGGTGCGGCGCCGTTCGGTGAAGAACTGCGGCGCATAGGCATGCAGGTAATTTCCGTCCGGCCCGAAATGGTTGTAGACCACGTCGAGGAAGATCATCAGCCCCAGATCGTGCGCGGCTTCGATCAGCGCCTTGAGATCGTCCGGCGTGCCGTAGCTGGCATCGGGCGCATAGGGCAGGACGCCGTCATAACCCCAGTTCCAGCGCCCGGGGAAATCGGCGATCGGCATCAGCTCGACCGCGGTGATGCCCTGCTCCGCCAGCACCTTCAACTTGTCGCGGACGCCGGCGAAGTCGCCGGAAGGCGAGAAGGTGCCGACGTGCAGCTCGTACAGGACCGCCTCGTGCCATGGCCGGCCGCGCCAGTCGCCCTGGCGCCACTCGTACGCGCGCGGATCGACGACGACGCTCGCGCCGTGCACGTCGTGGTGCTGCCGCCGCGAGGCGGGATCGGGTACCCGCTGTCCGCCGGCGAGCTCGTAACGATAGAGGTCGCCGGGAGCCGTCCGGTCGGTCGTGAGCTCGAACCAGCCATTCCCGGCGGCCTGCATGGGCAGGACCGAGCTTGCGGAGTCCAGCACCAGGCCGACGTTCTTCTGCGAGGGCGCCCACAGACGGAAGCGGACCCGGCCGTCGCCAAGGCATGTCGCCCCGAAGGGCAGCTCGTGGGCGTAGCGCACGTGCTACCCCGCCTCGACCATCTGGAACAGGACGAGCGAGCGTCCGGGCAGCGCATAGGCCTCGCCCATCGGGTGCGGCGTGCCGGGATCGGCCAGGGCCGGCTCGCCGGTATCGAGCCGCCGCGTCCAGCCGGCGCCCGTGGGCAGCACGGGAAGCGTGAAGTCGACGGTGTCGTGGAAGGCGTTCATCAGGATCAGGAACGCCGCGTCGGTGGCGGGCGTTCCATCGCTTCCGATGTCCGGCCGGGCGCGGCCGTTGAGGAACAGGCCGACCGAGCGGGCATGCGGGTCCTGCCATTGGGCCGGCTTCATCTCTTCGCCGGTCGGCGCATACCAGGCGATGTCGGCGATGCCGTCGGGCGAGGCGTCGCGGCCATGGAGGAAATGGCGGCGGTGCAGAACCGGATGGGCGCGGCGCAGAGCGATCAGGCGGCGCAGGAACTGCGTCAGCTCGCGGTTGTCCGGGCGTTCCGCCGCCTCCCAGTCGAGCCAGCCGAGCGGGGTGTCGTGACAATAGGCGTTGTTGTTTCCCTGCTGGGTGCGGCCGGATTCGTCACCGGCCAGCAGCATCGCGACACCCTGGGCGAGCAGAAGCGTCGACAAGAAATTGCGCTTCTGTCGCGCGCGCAGGGCTGCGACCTCCGGATCGGCCGTCGGTCCCTCGACCCCGCAATTCCAGCTCAGGTTTTCGGTTTGGCCGTCCTGGTTGTTCTCGAGATTCGCCTCGTTGTGTTTCGCGTTGTAGGAGACCAGATCGTGCAGGGTGAACCCGTCGTGCGACGTCACGTAGTTGACGCTGGCCCACGGCCGGCGGCCGTGGCGGTCGAACAGGTCCGCCGAGCCCGCCAGGCGTGCGGCAAGCTCGGGCAACGCACCCTCGTCGCCGCGCCAGAAGCGCCGGAGCGTGTCGCGGAAGCGGTCGTTCCATTCCGACCAGCCGGGCGGAAAGCCGCCGAGCCGGTAGCCGTCCGGACCGATGTCCCACGGTTCGGCGATCAGCTTCACGTTCTGCAGGGCCGGAGCCTGCCGGATCGCGTCGAAGAACCCGGCCCCGGGAGTGAACCCGTCGGGGTCGCGGCCCAAGGTCGCGGCAAGATCGAAGCGGAATCCGTCGACGTGCATCTCCTGTACCCAGTAGTGCAGCGAATCGAGCACCATCTGCAGCACGCGCGGATGGGCGAGGTTCAGCGTGTTTCCCGTGCCGGTGTAGTTGACGTAGTAGCGGCGGTCCTCGGGCACGAGGCGGTAGTAGGAGAGATTGTCGATGCCGCGGAAGCTCAACGTCGGCCCGAGGTGATTGCCCTCGGCGGTGTGGTTGTAGACGACGTCGAGGATCACCTCGATCCCGGCATCGTGCAGACGTGCCACCATCGTCTTGAACTCGGCGATGACCCCGGTCGAGAGGTAGCGCGCTTCCGGGGCGAAGAAGCCCAGCGTGTTGTAGCCCCAGTAGTTGCGCAGGCCCTTGGTCAGGAGGTGCCGGTCGTCGACGAACGCGTGCACCGGCAGGAGCTCGATTGCCGTGACGCCGAGGCTCTTCAGATAGTCGATGACCGGCTGGGCGGCGAGGCCGGCAAGGGTGCCGCGCAAGGGCGGCGGCAGGCGCGGGTGCTGCATCGTGAATCCGCGCACATGCGCTTCATACACGATCGTCTCGGCCCAGGCGGTCGCCGGGCGCGTGTCCTGGCTCCAGGCGTAGGACGGGTCCACCACCTGGCATTTCGGCATGACGCGCGCGCTGTCGCGCCGGTCGAACGCGAGATCCTCGCGCGCCGCCCCCAGCCGGTACCCGAAGATCGCATCGGAGTGCCGGAGGGTGCCGACCAGCGCTTTCGCGTAGGGGTCGACGAGGAGCTTGTGCGGATTGAACCGATGCCCGCGCCGCGGATCGTACGGCCCGTACACGCGGTATCCGTAGAGCGTGCCCGGCGTGGCATCGGGCAGATAGCCGTGCCACACCTCGTCCGTGTACTCGGGAAGCGGCACGCGGTCGATCTCGCGCGCCCCGCTCGTGTCGAACAGGCACAGCTCGACCTTTTCCGCATGCGAGGAGAAGAGCGCGAAATTGACGCCCTTGCCGTCCCACGTGGCGCCCAGCGGATAGGGCCGCCCGGGCCAGATCCGCGCGTGCGAGGCTCGGGTCATCAAGGTGCCCAGGCTGGCGAGTGAGCGCAGCGTGGCCATGCGCGCGAATTCCCCTGCTGTGCGCCGAGCGGCCGGAGGCGGCGCTTACGGACACCACTCGAAGATCACGGTCGCCAGCGGCGGCAGCGTGATCTCGATCGAATACGGTCGGCCATGGGACGGGGTGGAGGCCGCGGCAACCCCGCCCGCATTTCCGACATTGCTGCCGCCGTAGAGCGATGAATCGGTGTTGATGCGCTCGAGATACCGGCCGGGCTTCGGCACGCCGAGGCGATAGGCCGGGTGGACCACAGGCGTGAAATTGCAGACGGCGATGACGATGCGCTCCCCGGTACGGTCGCGGCGCAGGAACGACAGCACGCAATTGTCGCTGTCGCTGGCCTCGATCCACTCGAAGCCCTGCGGCTCGCAGTCGAGCTCGTACATGGCCGGGCTGCCGCGGTAGAGGTGGTTGAGATCGCGCACGAGGTCCTGGACCCCATGGTGGAACGGATCGTTCAGCAGATGCCAATCGAGGCTGCTGTCGTGGTTCCACTCCCGCTCCTGGCCGAACTCGCCCCCCATGAAGAGGAGCTTCTTGCCGGGGTGCGCGAACATGAAGCCGAAATACGCCCGCAAGTTGGCGAATTTCTGCCAGCGGTCGCCCGGCATGCGGCCGATCAGCGATCCTTTGCCGTGCACGACCTCGTCGTGGCTGAGCGGCAGGACGAAGTTCTCGCTGAACGCGTAGAGCAGGCCGAAGGTGAGGTCGTGGTGGTGGAAGCGCCGATAGATCGGGTCGCGCGACATGTAGCGCAGGGTGTCGTGCATCCACCCCATGTTCCATTTGTAGCCGAAGCCCAGTCCGCCGACATAGGTCGGCCGCGACACCGCAGGCCATGCGGTCGATTCCTCGGCCACCGTGGTCGCCCCCTCGTGCTCGGCGAACACGAGCTCGTTCATCCGCCGCAGGAACGCCGTCGCCTCGATGTTCTCGTTGCCGCCGTAGCGGTTCGGGACCCACTCTCCCGCCTTGCGGCTGTAATCGAGATAGAGCATGGATGCGACCGCATCCACCCGCAACCCATCGATGTGGTAGCGGTCGAGCCAGAACAAGGCGCTCGCCGTCAGGAAGTTCGCGACCTCGTTGCGGCCGTAATTGTAGATGAGGGTGTTCCAGTCGTGGTGGAAGCCCTGGCGGGGGTCGGCATGCTCGTAGAGAGCGGTGCCGTCGAAATGCGCGAGCCCATGCGCGTCGGTCGGGAAGTGGCCCGGCACCCAGTCGAGCAGCACCCCGATGCCTGCCTCGTGGAACCGGTCGAGCAGGGCCCGGCAGTCGTCGGGGGTGCCGAACCGGCTGGTCGGTGCGAAGAGGCCGATGGGCTGGTAGCCCCACGAGCCGTCAAACGGGTATTCGCTGATCGGCAGCAGCTCGACATGGGTGAAGCCCATGTCTTTCACGTAGGCGACGAGCCGCTCGGCGAGCTCGGCGTAGCGCAGCGGCCGGTTGCCCTCCTCCGGGACGCGCGCCCATGAGCCGAGATGGCACTCGTAGATCGAGATGGGGGCGGAGCGGGCGTTCGCCCGCGCGCGCGAGCTCATCCAGGCCTCGTCGCGCCAGCGATAGCCGTCGCCCAGCTGGCCCACGATCGAGGCGGTGTTGGGCGGGTGTTCGCACCGGAGCGCGAACGGGTCGGCCTTGAGCGGCAGTAGCTCGCCGCCAGCACCTTTGATCTCGTATTTGTACAGCTCGCCAGGGGCCAGGCCGGGAATGAAGATCTCCCACACCCCGCCCTCGACCCGCCGGCGCATCGGGTGGCACCGGCCGTCCCAATTGTTGAAGGGCCCGACCACACTGACCCGGCGCGCGTTGGGCGCCCACACCGCGAAGGCCACACCGGCCACGCCCTCAATCTCGCGCGCGTGCGCGCCGAGCTTTTCATAAGCGCGCAAATGCCGCCCTTCGGCCCACAGATAGAGGTCGAGCTCGCCGAGCACGGGCGGAAAGCGATAGGGGTCTTCGAACTCGACGGTCCGTCCGGCGGCATCGCGGCGCAGCCGGTAGCGGAAGCGCTCGCTGCGGCCGGTGCGCCCGGCGAAGAATCCCGCGGGATGGACGCGCTCGAGTTCCGCCACGACCTCTCCCGAAGCCGCATCGACGACCCGCACATGGGCGGCTTGCGGCTGGAAGGTGCGGACCACCACCTCCTCGCCGGGCGGCTCGCGATGCATGCCCAGCAGGTAGAACGGGTTGTCGTGCTCGCCCCGCAGCAGCGCCTCGATCTGCATGCGGACGTCTCCGCCGGCCGGCTCCGTCGCCGGCGCAGCAGCCTCGCGGGCGGCCAGGAATTCGTTACGCTGCGGCAAGGATACCCTCCTTCGGCCGGCGGAGCGCATCCAGGATGTCGGTCAGACCCGCGGCCGGGATGCGCAGCCAGGTTGGCCGGTTCGCGGCCTCGTAACCGATCTCGTACAAAACCTTGTGGAGCAGGAAGAGCGACAGGCCGCGCTTCAGCTCCGCAGGCTCCGACGGCCAGCTCGAGCAATCGCCGATCGTGGCCACGTAGCCGTCCAGGAACGCGTCCTGAGCCAGCCGCTTCCATTCCATAGCCACCGGCAGCAGCTTGTCAAAGCCGTCCGGATCGCGGTCGCCGAGCTTGAACAGGGCCGACCACGCGGCGTACTGGATCGAGCGGATCATGCCGGCGACGTCGCGCAGCGGGCTCGACTTCTCGCGCCGCTCGGCGACCGAGCGCGCCGGCTCGCCCTCGAAATCGATGATCTGGAAATCGTCCTTCACCACCAGCACCTGCCCGAGATGAAGGTCGCCGTGGATACGCGTCTTCATCGTGTGCAGCGGCGCTTCGGTGAGCGCGCGGATACGCTCCAGGCATTCGCGCTGGCGCTCGACCAGCACCCGCGCATGTGCAGCCGCCGGGCCCTCGGCGTCGGCATCGAGCTTGCGGAGCGCCTTGAACGCGTTGTCGGCCATCGCCAGAGTCGCCCGCCGCCACTCTGCCATGTCGGTTCCGGTGATCGGCTCGGGCGCGAAGGCTGCATCGTCGGTCGGCGCCGCAAGAGCCCGGTGCAGCTCGGCGATCCGGCGCGCGAGCACGCGAATCTGGCTCAGATAGATCGCGTGGCGCTCGGCGGGCGGCACGGCCTCGGGCTGGCTCTGGCGCAGCGCGTCGAACACGCGATCGAGATAGCTCTGGGCGTGCATCCAGCCATCGCCTTGCGAGCGGACGAATTCCTGAAGCACGCCAAGCGCCAGCTTGCTGCCCTCGCGCTCCACGTACTCAACCCAGCCATAGAGCTTGGGCGTGTTGGCGTAGCCGGCCGCCTCGGTGAGATACCGACACATCTCGACCTCGGGATGCTCGCCGTCGGCAAGGCGCCGGTAGGCTTTGAAGATCATCGCATCGCCGATGTTGAGAGAGCTGTTGCTTTGCTCGCCACCCAGGCGCCGGACCGCGTTGTCCGCTGTCGGCTGCACCGAGTCCAACGCCGAGGTCGCGTGGCACACGATGGCGGCCGAGCCGTTCTCGATCCGCTGGTTGCGCCGGATGGCGTCGACCACGGCGAGCGCGAACTGGTCGGTCGCCGTCGCCTCGTAGATCGCCCCCATCTTGGCGCGCCGGCGCACCTTGGCGAGCGTGTATGGCAGGAGCGGCCAGTTCAGGTTGGCCGCGTTCTCATCCCAGGACACGGCCACGGGGAGGAAATAACGCTGCGGATCCGAAGAGGCGAGCTCGACAGTCACCTGAAGGAAGACGAACTCGCCCTTTGCATTCGCAAGTTCGGGCGTGGCCGCGATCTTCGTCCGCACGATGCGGTCGTTCTTGGCCGAGAACCAGCGCTGCTTGGCCAGATATTCGGGAAGCGCCGCCGTCTCGAACTCGCGCGCCTCGCGCCCCGACCACACGCTCTTCAGGCTGTCTCCCATCACCAAGGTGAGGAATTCCGGCAACGGCGGCGGCGCCTCGACATGCCAGTGCGGCATCTCGGCGGCTTCCGGCAGCACGAACCAGTGGAACCCGTAGGCGGGCAGGGTGATCAGGTAGGGGAGCTCGCCGACCGGCGGGAACGCACTGCGCCCCAGGATCTCGACCGGCACCCGCCCCTTGAACGTCGACAGATCGAGCTCGACCGCCTGTGCCGAATGCGAGAGGTTGGCCACGCACAGGATCACCTCGTTCTCGGCCTCGCGCACGTAGGCCAGGACCTTGCGGTTGCCGGGATAGAGGAACCGCAGCGTGCCGGTGCGCAATGCCTTGTTCTGCTGGCGCATCGACAGCATGCGTTTCATCCAGTTGAGCAGGCTCGACGGGCTGCGCAGCTGGGCCTCGACGTTGACGGCGCTGTATCCGTAGACGGAATCCATGATCGGAGGCAGGTATAACTGCGACGGGTCGGCGCGCGAGAAGCCGCCGTTGCGGTCGGGCGACCACTGCATCGGGGTGCGCACGCCGTCCCGGTCGCCGAGATAGAAATTGTCGCCCATCCCGATCTCGTCGCCGTAGTAGATGATCGGCGTTCCGGGCAGCGAGAACAGAAGACTGTGCAGCAGCTCGATCTTGCGCCGGTCGTTCTCCAGGAGCGGCGCCAGGCGCCTCCGGATGCCGAGATTGAGGCGCATCTTCTTGTCGACCGCGAAGAAATTCCACAAATAGTCGCGCTCGCGGTTGGTGACCATCTCGAGCGTCAGTTCGTCGTGATTGCGCAAGAAGATCGCCCATTGGCAATTCTCCGGTACCTCCGGCGTCTGGCGCATGATGTCGGTGATCGGGTGCCGGTCTTCCTGCGCGACCGCCATGTACATGCGCGGCATCAGCGGGAAGTGGAAGCACATGTGGCACTCGTCGCCATTGCCGTAGTAGGCGGCGACGTCTTCGGGCCACTGGTTCGCTTCGGCCAGAAGCACGCGGTCGGGGTAGCGGGCGTCGATCTCCGCGCGGATCTTGCGGATGATGTCGTGCGTCTCGAGCAGGTTCTCGCAGCTCGTGCCCTCGCGCTCGACCAGATAGGGAATCG
Organism: Alphaproteobacteria bacterium; assembly: GCA_035506575.1. Lineage (GTDB taxonomy): Bacteria > Pseudomonadota > Alphaproteobacteria > CACIAM-22H2 > CACIAM-22H2 > DATJPD01. Next base: position 10,896 of record DATJPD010000207.1, on the reverse strand, counting down.
CATCGAGCCTGAGCCCGTCCACGCCGAGGTCGAGCCAGAACCGCATCACGCGGGTCACCTCGCGCAGGACCCGCGGGTTGTCGAAGTTGAGGTCGGGCTGGTGAGAGTAGAAGCGGTGCCAGTAGAAGGCCCCGGCCACCGGGTCCCAGGTCCAGTTCGATTTTTCGCTGTCGAGGAAAATGATGCGCGCGTCGCGATATCTCTGGTCGGTGTCGCTCCAGACGTAAAAATCGCGATAGGCCGAGCCCTTCTTGGCCCGCCGGGCGCGCTCGAACCAGCGGTGCTGGTCCGAGGTGTGGTTGATGACGAGCTCGGTGATGACCCGTATGCCGCGGTCGTGGCACGCCTTCACCATGCGCTTGAAGTCGCGCATGGTGCCGTAGGCGGGGTTGATCGCACGATAGGCCGAGATGTCGTAGCCGTCATCCTTCATCGGCGAGGGATAGAATGGCAGGAGCCAGATGGCCGTGACGCCGAGGTCCTGCAGGTAGTCCAGCCGGCCGATCAGGCCCGGGAGGTCGCCGATGCCATCACCGTTCGAGTCGCAGAACGCCTTGACATGCAGCTCGTAGAAGACGGCGTTCTTGAACCACAGACGGTCGTTGCGGTCGATCATGCCGGACCTCCCAGGCGCCAGATCGCCGCGGGGTTGACCCGCGGATCGAGCCACACCTGCTGCACCTTGCCGTGCCAGGTGAAGCGGCGGCCGGTGAACAGGTCCTCGACGGCGAGGCTGGCGCCGTCGGGCAGCCCGAATTCCCACAGCGGCACCTCGAAGCGGCTGCCGCGTCCGAACACGGGGTCCAGCGTCACGGCGGCGAGGATCACGTTGTCGCGCGACGGGGTCGCTTTCCCGTAGACCAGGATCTGGTCGTCGTCGGCGTTGTAGAAGCGCAGATTGCGGAAATCGTGCAGGGCTGCATTGTCGCGGCGGATGCGGTTGAGCACGGCAATGTAATCGCGGATGTTTCCCGGCTGGTCCCAGTCGCGCGGCTTGATCTCGTATTTCTCGGAATCGAGATACTCCTCCCGGCCAGGCAGGGCGGCCGCCTCGCATAGTTCGAACCCACTGTAAATTCCGTAGGCGCTCGACAAGGTCGCGGCGAGTGCCGCGCGCATCATGAAGGCCGGCCGGCCGCCGGTCTGCAGAATGAAAGGATTGATGTCCGGCGTGTTGGTGAAGAAGTTGGGCCGGTAATAGTCCTGCATCCCGCTTTGCGTGAGCTCGGTCAGGTATTCGGTGAGCTCGCGCTTGGTGTTGCGCCAGGTGAAGTAGGTGTAGGACTGGCCGAAGCCCGCCTTGGCGAGCTTGCGCATCATCTTGGGGCGCGTGAACGCCTCGGCCAGGAAGATCACGTCGGGGTGCTGCGCCCGGACCTCGCCGATCATCCATTCCCAGAACGGCACCGGCTTGGTGTGCGGGTTGTCGACGCGGAAGATCCGGACACCCTGGTCGATCCAGAACAGGATGACGTCGCGCAAGGCCAGCCACAATTCGGGCAGCCCGCGTTCGAAGTTGGGATTGACGATGTCTTCGTATCTCTTGGGCGGGTTCTCGGCGAATTTGATCGAGCCGTCCGGACGCCAGTCGAACCAGTCCGGGTGCTCCTTGATCCATGGATGGTCGAGGGAACACTGCACGGCGAAATCCAGGGCGATCTCGAGCCCGTGCGCGTGGGCGGCGCGGACCAGGCGCCTGAAGTCGTCGAGCGTGCCGAGATCGGGATGAACGGCCGTGTGGCCGCCCGCCTCCGAGCCGATCGCGTAGGGGCTGCCCGGATCTCCGGGGGCGGCGGCCAGCGCGTTGTTGCGGCCCTTGCGGTTCGTGCGGCCGATCGGATGGATGGGCGGGAAGTAAAGGACGTCGAAGCCGAGCCCCTGCACGTAGGGAAGCCGGCGGATGACGTCATCGAACGTTCCGCTGCGGGTCGGCGAGTCGGTCTGCGAGCGGGGGAAAAGCTCGTACCAGGTGGAAAACCGAGCCGCGAGCCGGTCGACGACGACGGCCAACTCGCGCGGATAGCGGCTCTCGCCGTGGCGCTCGCCGTGACGGCGCATCAGGGTCCGCAGATCATCGGACAGCAGCAGCCGTTCGAGTTCCAGCGGCTGGTCGGCCAAGGTTTCGCAGCGCGCCAGCAGCGCCGTGAAGCGGCCGCGGTCGCCGCCCGGGCAGCGGTAGAGGGCCGCCTTGATCAGCTCCAGCGCCTCCGCGAACTCGGGGCGCACGTCCTGCCCGGCGTCGCGCTTCTTGAAGAACTCGGCACGCCAGGATTCAAACCGGTCGAGCCAGGCCTCGACCGTGTAGACGACGGTCCCGTTGCGGGCGAGCGGGATGCGCCCGCGCCAGCGGTCGTTGTCGACGAAGTCCATCGGCGCCTCGCGCCAATCGCCGTCGTCGGTCTCGCGATAGCGGACGCACGCGGCGAGCTTGTCGTGTCCGTCCGCGAAGATGTCGGCTTCGACCTCGAGCACGTCGCCCACGATGCGTTTCGCGGGGTAGCGGCCGCCGTCGATGTCGGGGGTCACGTGCTCGATCGCCACCCGCCGGCGGGCGGCCTGGCGGATCGCGCGCTCGCTGTCTGCCGGGGCGGGAGGACGGGCCCGGTGCTGCATCGTTTCGCCGGCGAACAGGCGCATCCCCAGAGGCCCCAACGACAATGTTTGTCCGGGCTCGAGCGGGACCGGCGTGTGGGCGGGCGTCAGATCGCTCCAGCGGCCGAAGCGCCCGCCGGTCTCCGCGAGCAGCAGGCCCGTGTCGACCGTGTGGGCCGCGGCCGGGTCGGGGTTGAGCAGGAGGAGTGCCGCCGAATCCGAGTCCAGCAGGTGGTCGCCGCTGAGGCGCAGCAATCCCACGACCGGCTGGTCGCGCCCGGTGATTCGGCGCTCGACGCCCTCGCGGTTCACGGCCGGGCTGCGGATACGCGCCGCATTCAGTGCCGCGACATATTGGGTGAGATCGACCCGCTCCGGCTCCCAATCCGCGGGCCGCGTGTGGACCACATCCAGCGGGCGGGTGAACCCGTACTCGGCGCCGATCGGCATCATCCAGCCGGCCGAGCAAAGCGCGGCAAGCGAGAGCTGGAACTTGAGCCGCGCTTCGATGGCGGGGCGATCGCCGGGGCCGGCTCCGGCCGCCAGGCGCGGCGTATCGTGGCGTTCCGGAAACGCGATCGTGGGGGCGATGGCGCGCAGGCGGGCCTGCTGATCGAGCGCCCAGTCGGCCCGCAGGTCCCACCATTTCATGCTGTTGAAGAGGTAGTCGAAGCCCGCACCGGCGAGCCGCTCCGTGGCCTCGATGGGAGCACCGACCGTGTCGGCGACGAACAGGACCTCGCCCTCGGCTCGCGCCGCGCCGAGGAGCGCCCGCCACGTGTCCGCGGGCACCAGATGCGCCGATTTGCAGATGAAGCCGGCGAAGCCCAGGGCACGATAATGGCCGAGATAGCGCCGCCAGAACGCGACGATCTCGGCGCGCGGCGCGGCGCTTCCGTAATCGACGGCCGCGAGATCGCCCCACGGTCCCGGGCTGTCGATGTCGCCGTCCGGCCGCCTGCGGAACCACGCCGGATGCTCGGCCGCCACCTGAGAATCGCGGGCGAGATAGGCGATCGTCAGGTCCATCATCGCCTTCAGGCCGTAGCGCGCGGCGCTGGAGGTGAACTGGCGCAGCGCCTCGTCGCCGCTGCCGCCGGCATTGGCGAAATCGGGATTGAGCGCGAAGGGATCGCTCACGGCGTAGAGGCTGCCGCTGCGGCCGGTGACGTGAAACGAATTCACGTAGACCCAGTCGAAGCCCATCCCGGAGATGCGCGGCAGGTGCTGCCCCCAGGCGCCGACCGATCCGGCCAGGCGCGGGAAGAGGTCGTAGATCCTGGGGCCGGTTCGTGCGGGCTCGGCGGCCGGCTCGACGGATCGCCGCGGCCGCACCGCCGCGTGGCCCGTGCGCGCGGACTCGGGGGCTGTGGGCTCATCCAGCGCCGATATGCGGTTGGTTGTCATCGGAGAGTTGGCCATGCACCGGAACGACGCGATCCCTGGTCTCCCCGGGGAGCGCTGGGTGGAGACTCCGTCCGATTGCACGCACAACGCGGCGGCCGTTTTTTCGTTCCCCCGAACCACTTAGCGGAAAGCCGCCGCGTTACGCGCTGCGGAACCAGTTACGGCATGAGGCGTTGATGCCGTGTCGAGGTATGACGGCGGCCCCCGTCGATTCAAGGGGCGACGTGAACTTTCGGCCGAAAGGGGTTGCACATGGCCAGCAAGATCAGCGAGATCGACGACATTCGCGAGGACCTCGCCCAACTGCGCTCGGACCTGAAGGCGCTGATGAAGGCCGTCAATAACGGAGATGTGACGCGCGATGTGGCCAGCGGGATCGCGCGCCAGGCCTCGCGCATGGCCGAGGACCTCGAGGACACGGCGCGCCGGACCTATGACCGGGTGGCCGAGTCGGTCACCGACAACGCCCAGCATTACAGCCAGATGATGGAGAGAGCGATCAGCGAGCATCCGTTCAGCGCGGCGACGATCGCGCTGGCGCTCGGCGTGATGCTCAGCCGGTTTCTCGAACGATCGGACCGCTAAGTTCTTGATGGACGATCTCGGACGATTGCTCGGCGGGATGCAGGGCCAGGGCGAGAGCCGCTCGCTCGGCTCGATCCTCGAGCGCGGCCTCGTGTACGGGCTGGTGTTCGGCGTGGTGGCGCTCGCCTGCGCCTTCGCGGTGGTGGGCTTCCTGGGCCTTGCCGTCTATTTCGCAGCGCTGCCGGATTTCGGGCAGGTGAGGGCCGCGTGCCTCGCGGCGCTGGCGGCGGCGGTGCTCATGGGGATCCTGGTGTTTGGCCTCCGGCGCGGGATGCAGCCGGACTCGCGACCGGCGGAGCGGCCCTCGCCGCTCGCTGCAGCCGCACAGTCGCCGCCGCCGAAGACGGTCTGGGACCTCGTCACGCTCGTGGCCGCAGGCGTCCTCGCGGGGATGGCGCAAAAGCGCTGATCGGTCTCTCAGCGGAACCGTGGTCCTCCACCCGTTGATGGGTTTCGCCACGACAACGGGTCACCCGGCCGCTTCATGCCGTGCGGGCTGTGACCAAGATGCGACCGAAGCCGCTTGGTGAGTTATTTGCCGGCGTACGGCTCCGCCGTGGGACTGTCTACGGGATCTGTGGGCTGACAGCTGCGATGCTGGCGGGCGGGATCGTGCAGTTGTGCGGGGCCGCGGTCGCCTGGGCGATCGTCCGGCCGCCCGCGACGCACGAGGTCACTGGCCGCCGCTGCACTCGATGACCTGGCCGGTGATGAAGCTCGCATCGTCGGAGGCGAGGAATGCGATCGCGGCCGCTTGCTCCTCGGGGGTGCCCCGGCGCTTGAGCGCCTGGCGATGGCGTGCATCCTGCATCATCTCGCGGCGGTACCGGTCCTGCTCCCGCTCCTCGCCGAGATCCGCGACCACGCCGGGGCGCAGGAGCTCACGCGGCGTCAGCCGGTCGGGAATATCGGTACCGCCCGGCGACATCGTGTTCACCCGGATCCCGTACTGGCCATATTCCATCGCCAGGACCTGGCTGATCGCGAGCACGCCGCCCTTGCTGGCGGCATAGGGAAGCCGGTGCAGGCCGCGGACCGACTGCGAGCCGACATTCACGATCGAGCCGCTCTGCTGGGCCATCATCGTCGGCAGCACGGCCAGGCAGCACCACAAGGTCGGATGGAGCGAGCGTTCGAGCTCGAGCTTCACCTCCTCTTCGGTGTAGAGATGGAAGGGCTTGATCCAGATCGTTCCGCCGACGTTGTTGACCAGGACGTCGATGCGGCCATAGGCGTCGAGCGCCTGTCGGATGAGGCCCTGGGCGCCGGCGAAACTGCTGACATCTGCAAGGGACTCGATCGCGTCGACATCGTGCTCGCGCAGCTCGCTCCAGGTGCGCTTCGCCGCTTCCGCGATGCGGTCGGCGACCACGATTTTGCCGCCCTCCGCACCCAGGCGGCGCGCGGTGGCGCGGCCGATCCCCTGGCCGGCGCCGGTGACAATGCAGACCTTGTCCTGCAATCGGCGTGCTCCAGCCGCACGCGCATCGAGCGTCCCGCTCATGTGTTTCTCCTCAGTGGGCCGGCAGCGGCTGCGGCTTGAGATCGAGGGCCTTGCCGATGGCGGCGAACTGCGCCCGCTGGGCGGCGATCGAGGCCGCGAATTCGTCGGGCCCGCCGAAGCTCACGATCTGGCCGGTGGCGGAGATCTTCGCCGCGATGTCCGCATCGTCCGTGATAGCGCGCACGTCGGCCGCGATGCGTTCGCGCAAGGGTATCGGCAGAAGGCGGGTTGTGAACAGCCCGGCGAGACCGTCGAAGGCGAGGTTCGGGAAGCCCGCCTCCGCCGCGGTCGGCACCTCGGGCACGGCCGGTGCGCGCTCGTGGTTGAGCAGTGCCAGGAGGCGCACCGCGCCTGACGTCACTTGCGCGCGCACTGTCACCACGGCCGACACCAGCACGTCGATGCGCCCGGCGGCGAGATCGCTGACCGCCTGGCCGGGCTGCCGATAGGGCACGCGCACCATGCCCACGCCTTCGTCCTTGAGGAATCCGGAAAAGACCACGTCCGTGGCGCCGGTGACGCTCGACCAGTAGAACGAGCGCTGCTGGCCGCGCACCATCGCCATCAGCTCCTTGAGCGATGTCACGCCGAGCGATGCCGGAACGGATACCGAAATCACCGTGTTCGTCACCCGCGCGACCGGGAGCAGATCGTTCTGGTCGTACGGCAGGTTCTCATAGAGGAACGGATGCGAGGTGAAGGCTCCGGTCGCCGTGAACAGCAGCGTGTGGTCGTTGGCGCCGACGAGAAACGCGGTGATGCCGACGATGCCGTCCGCCCCGGGCCGGTTCTCCACCACCACCGGCTGATGCCAGCGCTGCGACAGCCGGTCGGCCAGAAGCCGCGCCGTCACGTCCGCCCCGCTCCCGGGACCGAGAGGCACCAGGAGGCGGACGGGCCGCTCCGGCCATGCTTGCGCCCGCGCCACGCCGGCCGCGAGCAGGAGCGCCACGAGGACCATGGCGCTGCGGCGGAGCCATCGCTTGATCGCGTTCATCCCGTGTCTCCCGGCCCCATCAAACCCGAAGCGGCCGACAAGGGCAAATCCGCGGCAGGTCGAAAATATGAGCGGCCTACCGTGGCCGGCCTCGTTTTTGTCGGACCTTAAAAACTGGCGCGCCATGGAACCGCATCGCGAGGCAGATGTTTCTTCTTGGTCGCCTCAACCGAACGGAGACGTCATGGGACGAGGAATTTTGTTGTGGATGCTCGGTATCCCGATCCCGGTCCTGCTGCTGCTCTGGGCCTTCGGCGTGCTGCACTGAGCCTCAAGCGTTAAACACAGCAGGTCGTGGCCGTCCGGATCGCGGATCCGGACGGCGCGGCGTCCGTCGTCTTTGCATCGATCGGGGCGGCGACTCCGACGCTTTCGTGGTGCCGCGTGGCGCCGCGGCTGTGACGGAGAGCCGCGTCAGTCCCTATGATGCGTAGCGTCGCTCCATGGCATCGAATTTCGGCTTGTCGACCAGCCGCTGACGCTCGGCAAACGTTGCCACGAGGCCGGAGCTTTCGCTCATGGATCCGTCGTCGCGCAGCGAGCGAAGTGCCTTCTGCATTCCCGCCAGCGCCCCCTGCAACGCCGTATTGGCATAAAGCAGAAGACTGAACCCCATCTCGGCCGCCTGGCTCTGGCTGACCATCGGGGTTTTGCCGCCGACGACGATGTTGAGGAGCAGCGGTACCTTCAGAAGCCCCGGGATCTGCTGCACCTCATCGAGCGACTGCGGCGCTTCTAAGAACATCACATCTGCCCCCGCCTCGATGTAGCGCCCGCAACGGTCGATCGCCGCCTGGAAACCTTCGACGGCGCGGGCATCGGTGCGCGCAATGACCACCATGTCGTGGCACCGGGCGTCGACCGCGGCCATGATCTTGGTCGCCATTTCCGCGGGCGAGATGAGGGCCTTGCCTTCGAAGTGGCCGCAGCGCTTGGGTGCGGCCTGATCCTCGATCTGGATCGCGCTGGCGCCCGCGCGTTCGAGCATCCGGACCGTGTGCGTGACGTTGACGGCGTTGCCAAAGCCTGTGTCGGCGTCGACGATGATCGGAAGGTCGACCACGTTGCGGATGGCCATCGTCTCGTCCACGGCCTGGCTGAGGTCCATGAATCCGAGATCGGGCAGTCCCAGGTTCATATTGGTCAGCCCCGCCCCGGTCAGGTACACCGCCTGGAAGCCCAGGTCGGCGATCACGCGCGCGGTGAGCGCGTTGGGCGCGCCGGGCAGGAGGACGCCGTTGCGCTGACCCAGGATCCGACGCAATGCCCGCACATGAGGTTCAGCCATGTTCACTCGCTCCATTGAGTTCGCAGTCCAGAGGCACCCGGGCGCCGCCTCGCGTTGTTATCGTGTCATAGGAGAATAAAGTTCGGCGCAAAAGCTGCAGCGCTTCATGCCGGCCTCGTGCCGTGGCGAAAACTACGGAAGAACAAAAGGCGAGGGGCGCCGGGCCGGCACGCCTCGCCACTGTGAATTTGGAACTTTAGGGCGACACGTCCGGCCGTCAACCGGAATAGTGCCTATCAGGCATAAAACTCCGCGCGCTCGTGGTCCTCACCCGTGGCGGGCGATCCGCGCGCCCACGCGGCTCCGTGGCAGGCGGACCGTCACGCGGCAGCCTTGGGCGGGCTGGCTCGCCACGGTCAGCTGGCCGCCATGCATTTCGACCATCATGCGGGCAAGCGGGAGACCGAGTCCCGTCCCGCTCCGCCTGCGGTTCAGCGGACTCTCGATCTGGCCGAACACGGACAATGCGACCGGGATGTCCTCTTCGCGCATGCCGATGCCGGTGTCGGTGACGACGAACTGGACGTCGCCGTTGCCGCACACCGCCACCGCCAGCTCGACGCTCCCGCCTGCGGGCGTGAACTTGGCGGCGTTACCGAGGAGATTGATGAGGACCTGCTTCATCTTCGTGCGATCGATGCGCAGCTCGAGCCGCCGGTCCGGAAGCCGATGCTGTAATGCGACGCCCCCGGCCTCGCAGAGCGGCCGCACGATGTGCAGGCATTCGTCGACCATTTCCGCCACGTCGACGGTCTCCTCGTGCAACGGTTCCGTCCCGCTCTCGATCTTCGCAACGTCAAGGATGCGGCTGATGATTGCCAGGAGGTGGTGGCCGCTCGCCTCGATGTCGCGCGCATAGTCCGCGTAGTGGGGGTCGCCCAGGGCGCCGAAAACCTCCCTCCCCATGAGCTGCGAAAACCCGATGATCGCGTTCAGCGGCGTCCTCAGCTCATGGCTCATGGTCCACACGAACCGCGACTTCGCCTCGCTGGCCGCCTCGGCCAGGATCTTCTCGCGCTCCAGCTCCGCGGTCCGTTCCTGGACCCGCTGCTCGAGCTCTTCGTTGACGCGCTTCAGCTCGGCCGCGGTGGACCACAGCTGCTCGTTGGTCTGCTTGAGGGCCGCCTCACGCTCTTTTTCGCGCAGGATCATCGCGTCGAAGGCCTGGATCACCGCACCGAGCTCGTCGGCACGGCGCATGCCGACGGGACGTTTTTCCCCCGTGGTCGAGGAGTGGTGGATGGCGGCGAGCAGCAACCGGAGGGGACGGCCCACGATCACGCGGAAGCCGATGGTCGCCGCGAGCAGGGCGCACAGGAAGGCGGCCGTTACCGTCGAGACCGCGAGCACGCCCTCGAGGTGCTGCGCCTCACGCAGCTCCGCGTCGGAAAAGCGCACGAGCAGCGAGCCCGCGTCCCCATTCCCGACCGGGAGCATGAGCTCGCCGACGTCCTTCGGGCCGAGACAGCCCTGAGCCGGCGGCAGGGCTGCGAGAAGCCTGCCGTCGGCGGTGCGGAACTCGGCGCAGACCAGCGCGCGGTCCGTGGCCAGGGGGGCCAGCAGATCGCCCGCCAGATCCGGCGACGCCCGCAGATCGTGGCGCCCCAGCGCCGCCGCCGCGCGCGCCGACTGGTTGCCGATCCGCCGCGCCAGGGCATCCTGGTCGGAGCGCAGCTGCAGGTGCACCAGGTAGCCGAGCCCGGGGGCCGCGAGGCCGAGGAAGACTGGAACCAGGATCAGCAGGAACTTGGCCAGCAACCCCCAGGAGCGCAGTCGCGGTGGCAGCGGAAATTCATCCCCTCCCGCCTGCCCTGTCATCAATCTGCCGTGCGCGCCTTTCCTTCGTCGACGAATCTCTGCAGCATCTGGTGGTCGTTGACCTCGGTGTGGAAGACGACGTAGGACGTCCCCTTGCGGGCCATGTACAGATCGAGGTTCACGGGCTGGCCCTTGTCGTCGCGGAAATCGAAGCACAGCACGTAGCGCTCGCCCAAGGTGAACATGGCCGGGTGGGCCGTCACCGGATGCAGCTTGAGGGTGTCGCCGGTCCGCGTATCAAGGTAGAGGAACACGCCGTCGACCAGCTGCTGGTCGACATAGGTCTGCATTGCCGCCTGCAGGCCGGCTTTTTCGCTCACGCTCAGGCTCCACGCCGGAGCGGACATCAGGCCGAGGAGCGGGACAAGCGCGAGCGATCGCGCGAGGGTTCTGAAACGCCGCATGGGTACCTCCGATACGGGTTGGTTTGACGGAAGTCTGTCCGATCGGCTTTAAGCAACGATTAATGCTGCCGGGCGTGGACGCGCGGACGGTTAACGAAAAAAACCGCATCTGATCGGCGCTTTCTTAACGCCATTATTCATCGACCGTATTTTATATCGCTCGGCCGCTCAGCGTCGGAATTCTCCCACGAGTTCGAGATGCGGCGACCACAGGAATTGGTCGATCGGGGTCAGGGAGATAAGGCGATAGCCGCCGCCGCCGAGCAGGCGCGCATCGCGCGCGAAGGTCGCAGGATCGCAT
>DATJPD010000206.1:0-2327 GCA_035506575.1 Alphaproteobacteria bacterium | reverse complement strand
GGCGGGTGCGTCGCCGTCGGTCGGTATGAAGACCACGTGGCCGTGGCGCACGCCCCGCTCGGCGATGACGTGGTCGGCAAACGCCTTCACGTCGGCGCTGCGACCCTTGAGCACCGTAACCTCGAGGCAGCTGTCGTGGTCGAGATGGACATGCAGCGTCGCCTGCGCGAACTCGTGGTGATCGTGAAAGCCGCGCGTCAGGCGCTTGGGCAGCTCGCGCGCCTCGTGATCGTAGACGTAACTCAGGGTGGCCACGCATTCGTGGCTGTCGGCGGTTTCGATCGCGGCCTGCTGTAATCCGCTGCGGGCGAGATCGCGAATGGCCTCCGAGCGGTTGGCATAGCCGCGCGCCGACATGTATCGATCGAGCTCGGCGGCGAGATCGTCGTCCATCGTGATCGTGACGCGCTGCATGGTCGTTCTCTCCGGCTGCCTCCCATCATAGACGATCGTGGCGGCCGGCGTGAGCCCCTCCGGGGCGTGACGTTGATCGCGTGGCCGAGCGTGTCCTTGCCGCGGTTGAGGCGCAGGCTCGCGCCACGCTTATCCCAAGTCATTCCGCCGCGCTGGCGAGGGCGCGGCCGGCCGCCGCGCCGCGGCGGTCGAGGTCACGGCTGACGAGGCGCAGGACCTCGGCCGAGGTGTCGCCGAGCAGGGCCCGATAGCCGGCGATCGACCGGGCGAACGTGTTGTAGATGACAACGGCCGGAATGGCCGCGGCGAGTCCGCAGGCGGTGGCGAGCAGTGCCTCGGCGATACCCGGCGCGACCACCGCCAGATTGGTGGTGTGCGAGTTGGAGATGCTGATGAAACTGTTCATGATGCCCCATACCGTGCCGAACAGGCCAACGAAGGGCGCGGTCGCCCCGATGGTCGCGAGAATGCCGGTCCCGCGCGAGGCGTGCCGGCCGCCTGCGGCTTCGATGCGCACCAGGCGGGAGGAGATCCTTTCCTTGTTCCCGTCCTTCTCGCGTGCATCGGCCGACAGGTCGATCTCGGCGGCGGCGGCGCGCACAATTTCGACGGCCGGACCTCCGGCATCGCCGAGCCGTGCGGAAGCCTCGACGAGTGAAGGCGTCTGGGCGATGATCGCCAGCGATCTGCGCGCCATGCGCTTCGCCACCATGAGCTCGATGGTCTTGGCGAGCCAAACCGTCCACGTCGCGATCGAGGCCAGCGCCAAACCGATCATGACCACCTTCACCACCCAGTCGGCGGCAAGAAACATTCCCAAAGGAGAAAGGTTGCGCGGGAGCACAGCCACTCCGATCGCCGGGACCGCCGTAGGCATTTCTTGCGCCATCGGCGCCCCGACCGTAACGGCGAGCATTGCCGGCGCTGCGAGGAGCAGGCGCACACCGCGTTGCATAGCCACAATCAGCCGTTTCAACTGCATGCCACGCGTCCTTGTTCCGTCACGGGCAGTCGCGGCGCGAAAGTCGCCATAAGCTTGCGTAAGAATGCGCGTGATCGTCGACACCTTTGCAGGCCTTTGCCGCCCATGACCATGACAAGGGAGGGACGACTGCGATCGGTCGGCATGATGCCAAGCCGGACCGCGGCGCCCGGACCCATGCGCTCACTCGCCCTTGACGTTGGCCTGGTGGGCGATTTCGCTCCATTTCGCGATATCGCGCTCGATCAGCGAGCGGAATTCGTCGGGCGTGTTCACCACCGGGGTGAAGCCGATCGAGGCGAAGCGCTCGACCGTGGCCGGGTCGCGGATCATCCGCGCAAGATCGCCGTGCAGCCGATCGACGATCGACCTGTCGGTGCCGGCCGGCAGGAGCACGGCCTGGATCGTCTCGGCTTCCAGTCGGGGCGCGCCGGCTTCCGCCACGGTCGGAACGTCGGGCATGGCAGCTGACCGCGTCGACGCCGTGACCGCGAGGGCGCGGAGCGCGCCACTGCGCACATGGGCCGTCGCTTCCGGGACGGGAACGACGGCGACAGGCGTATGGCCGGCCAGGGTCGATACGATCGCCGGGCCGGCGCCGTTGAACGGCACGTGCACGATGTCGAGCCCGAACGACAGCTTGAAGAGTTCGCCGACGAGATGCGGCAGGGTTCCGGTTCCGGGCGACGCAAAGCTGAATTTTCCCGGCGCGGCCTTCACCGCGGCAGCGAACTCGGCGAGATTGCTCGCCGGCATCGACGGATGAACCACCACCACGTTGGGCGAACTCGCGATCACAGTGACCGGCGTGAAGTCTTTGATCGGGTCGTAGGGAAGGTTCGCGTTCACGGCCGGATTGACGACGAAGCCGCTGCCCACCACCAGGATCGTGCTCCCGTCGGCCGCGGAGTGCGCCACCAAGTTCGTTCCC
>DATJPD010000205.1:0-16556 GCA_035506575.1 Alphaproteobacteria bacterium | reverse complement strand
ACCGAGCGCGAGGACAAGCAGCAGAGCGGACAAAAGCGTGAGGGAGCGAGCCATCGTCACCTCCCGGCGCGCCAACTTCGTTCGCGGCGCGTACCGATCAGTGTCGGCTCAGCCGGTTGCGAGGACAAGTCACATCCTGGGGACTTGCTAACATGACCTTTTCCCCAAAGAAACTGGCCGGGAACGCGGACGCGCTCCCGGCCAGTATTCGCTGTCGCCTGCGGTTGTGTCAGGCCGGCTGCGGTCCCGGCTCCTGCGGCGGACGGCGGCGCCGCTCCGCCATGAACTCGTCGAACTCCGCCTTGTCCTTGGCATGGCGCAGCCGATCGAGGAAGTCGCGGAACTCGCGCTGCTCCTCTTCCAGCCGGCGGAGGGTCTCGTCGCGATATTCATCGAACGCCCGATTGCCGCTCGAGGCTGAGTAGCGGGCGCCGCCGCTGCGGCACCAGCGTTCGGCTTTCTCCTGCAGCCGCTCGAATTTGCGCTGCCAACGGGTCCCGTCGTTGCGTGTCCAACAAGCCATTCGACCGCTCCCTATCATGTAAGCCAAGATCGCCAGGCCGATGGGCCAGAAGAGGATAAACCCCAGGACCACCAGCAGGACCCGGGCAACACGCCAGCCAGCACCCCACTCAGACCGGTGAAACTCGTCCATGCGCGCGGCGTAGATCATGGCGGCCCTCATCTTCGTGGATTCGGCAATGTAAATGTTACTTACATTCACATAGACTTGGCTGGCTTGCGAGTCAAGCGTGGGCCTGAGTCTTTTTTTCAGGTCTCGCGTTTGGGCGCGTCGATCAGACCCAGGCCCTGGAAGTAGATCAACACACCCGCCTCCAGAAGTTCCTCAGGCGTCATGGGAACGCGACGGCGTCCGGAATCGCCGCGCGCAAACAGCGAGGCAACGCCGTGCGCGAGCGACCAGACATGCAATGCCACCATGAGGGCGGGCGGCCTGCGCTCCTTAGGCAGCCGTGCTGAGAGTGTTTCGGCGGCTTGGCGCAACACGGCAAACGCGCGGTCCGCCGCCTCGCGCAATTCCGGATCGGCATCGAGCACGACGCCGGCTTCGAACATCGCGGAATAGAAGGCGGGCTCGTCGCGGGCGAACGCGAGATAGGCCCGCCCGACATTCTCGAACGCGGTGAAGGGGTCGGGGGCCGCGTCGTTCCAGGCGCGCCCGAGCCGTTCGGCGAACAGCTCGAAGCCGCGCCGCGCCACATCGGCCATCAGCGCATCGCGGTCGCGGAAATGCCGGTACGGTGCCGCGGAGCTGACACCCGCCCACCGTGCCGCGTCGGCGAAGGTGAACCCGGCCGGCCCCTTCTGGGCGATCAGCTCGAGGGCGGCTCTGATCAGCGCCTCGCGCAGGTTGCCGTGGTGATAACCGCGTCGGCCCTCGCCCGCCCCGCCGTCTCCGGATCCGCCGCGTTGCGACCAGCTCATGTGAGATGCTCTTACATGAATCGCGGACGCCGCGCAGCCGTAATTCGCCGAAGAGCAACTCGGGGTTAAGGCACGCCTTGCGAGAGCTGTTGCGCGCGGCCGCTGCTGACGTCGCGCGCCGACACGGCTGGCGCCACGTTGCCCCAGCTGTTGCGCACGTATGTCAGCACGGACGCGACCTGCATGTCGGTGAGCTTCCAAAAGAACGACGGCATGGCGGCCCCGGTTGGGGCGTAGGGCGTGGCCACGTTCTGCGTGCCGTGCAGAACGACGCGGATGAGCGTGGTGGGGTTGGCGGACTGGACGTCGGGATTGCCTTTCATGGCCGGGAAGATCCTAGGCACGCCCGTCCCGTCATCGCGATGGCAGGCGGCGCACTGGTCCTTGTAGATCGCCTGGCCCGCCTTCATCGCCGGGTCGTCAGCGGCCATCGCCGTCGTGGGCGCGGGCGGAGACGGCTGATCCTTGAGGTAGACCGCGATCGCCTTCAGGTCGGCATCGGTCAGATGCGACGTCGAATCGGAGATGACCTCGGCCATTGGCCCGGTCGCGGCGCCGATGCGGTTCTGCCCTGTCTTCAGATACGCGACGACGTCGTCCACCGACCAGCTGCCAAGCCCCTGACGCGGATTGCCGGTGACATTCGGCGAGAACCAGCCTTGCAAAGTCCCACCTTGGAGGGCTTCGCTGTTCTTGTCGCCCCCGAGGAAGTTCTTTTCGGTGTGGCAGGCCCCGCAATGGCCCGGCCCCTGCACGAGATAGGCGCCTCGGTTCCACTCGTCCGATTTGCCGGCTGCCGGCTCAAAGCGCCCCGGCGTGAAGAACAGCCAGTTCCAGCCGATCATGCTCGCGCGGATGTCGAACGGGAACGGCAGCTGGTTGGAATGAACGGGATGATAGACCGGCTCGAGCGCGTCGAGATAGGCGCGGATCGCGAGGATGTCCTCGCGCGCCATCTTCGTATAGTAGGGGTACGGCATCGCCGGATAGAGCCGTGTGCCGCCGTGGCTCCGTCCGACCTGCAGCGCGTTCACGAAATCGTCGTCCGCCCACGAGCCGATGCCGGTCTCGATGTCGGGCGTGATGTTGGGCGCGAGCAAATTTCCGAACGGCGTTTCGATCGCGCGCCCGCCGGCGTACGGCTTGCCTCCGGGCTCGGTGTGACAGGCGGTGCAATCGGCGAGCGTGGCGAGGTAGCGCCCGCGCTCGATGTCTTCGAACGACTGGTGGTCGTGGGCGATTTCGGCACGCTCGACCGGCGGTGCCGCCCGCGCACAGGCGGCGGAGGTCACGAGCAGCGACAGGGCGGCGGCGATCGTGCTGCGCATGCTCATGCTGGCACGCTCACGCCTGCACCAGCGGCCCGGGCGATTTCAGGTACTGATTGACGATCGCGTCGGCCGCCCAGAACGCCAGCGCGCAGACCGTGTTGGTCGGGTTGTAGCCGGCGTTCTGCGGGAAGGCCGTCGCCCCGGTGACGAACAGGTTCGGCACGTCCCAGCTTTGCAGATATCGGTTGAGCGCGCTGGTCTTGGGATCGCTGCCCATGATGGCGCCGCCGCACGTATGGGTCGTCTGGTAGACGGTCGAGTTGTAGGGGCCGGTGCGCGGATTCTTCTCCATGGTCCGCGGCTCGAGCTTCTCCACGATATCGGCCAGGCGGTCGGTGATGTAGCGCGACATCTTCAGTTCGTTGTCATGGAAATCGAACGTGATTCGCAGCAGCTTGCGGCCGAGACGGTCGGTGTAGGTCGGGTCGAGATCGAGAAACGCGTCGCGATAGCTGTAGCAGCTGCCGTGCGTCACGAATTGATACGTGCTGAGGTAGTTCTCCTTGACAGCCTTCTTCCACGCGGGACCCCAATTGGGCGTTCCTTTCGGGGTGGATGTGGTCAGGATCGGGCGCCCGTTGGTCTGCACACCACCCATGTAGCCGCCGCCGACGAAGCCGAGCGGACCATGGTCGAAATTGTCGCCGTTGTAATCGTCGATGCACATGCCGATGGCGCCCGAAGAGATGAACGGGTTGAAGTTCTTGTCGTCGAAGAACGCGTTCACGCTCGAGGTGACCTGATAGGAGTAATTGCGGCCGATCACGCCTTCTCCGGTCTGCGGGTCATAGGGCGTGCCGATGCCCGAATGCAGCAGCAGGTGCACGTTGAAGAGCTGGAACGCGCACAGCAAAACGAGGTCGGCCGGCTGCTCCCAGCTGCGGCCGTCGATGTCCACATACGTGACGCCGGTCGCGCGCTTGCGCGAACGGTCGAGGTTGATCTGCGCCACCTCGCATTCGGTGCGTGCCTCGAAGTTCGGACGGCGCACCAGGACGGGCAGCAACGTGGTCTGCGGACTTGCCTTCGAGTAGTTGCCGCAGCCGAACCATTCGCAGAAGCCGCAATACGTGCACGGGGCCAAGGTGACACCCAGCCAGTTCGTGTACGCTTGCGAGAGATTGCCCGAGGGCTGGGGAAACGGCTTGTAGCCCATCGAGCGCGCCGCGTCGGCGAACAGGCTCGGCCCGTAGGGCTGCGTCTGCGGCGGCGTCGGATACTCGCGCGAGCGCGCCCCTTCGTAAGGATTTCCGCCGTCCTGCTTGACCCCCTTGATGTTTCCGGCCTTCCCCGAGGTGCCGCACAGATATTCGAAGCGGTCGTAATAGGGCTCGAGATCGTCGTACGTGACGCCCCAGTCCTGGATGGTCATGTCGGCGGGCAGGAACTTGGCGCCATAGCGCTGCGTCAGATGCGAGCGCAGCTGGAAATCGGTGGGCAGGAACCGCCACGTTTCCGCATTCCAGTGCACGCCACCGCCGCCCACGCCGTTGGGCGGCATGAACGAGCCCCAGGTGCGCATCGGAAGTGCGGTCTGGCCGGCATTGTTGCGGAACGTCATCGTCTCCTGCGCCGGACGCAGGAAGAGATCGTGACGGATGTGATAGCGCAGCTCGTCTTGCGCATACGTGGTGGGAAAATCGGTGGCCGTATCGCGCCACGGTCCGCGCTCGATGGCGACCACGTTGAGACCCGCCCGTGTCAGAGCCTCGGCCAGGATCGCGCCGGTCCAGCCCAGGCCGATGATGACGACGTCGGTGGCCGGCAATTTCTGGGTCATGCTCCACCCCATTCGGGCCGGCCCGAGATACCCACCGGCGGCAGCGGGTAGCGCTGGTTGTGCTTGTCCACCCAGTCGCGGTAGTCGTAGCGCGCGCCCGGAAAGCCGATCATCTTCCATCCGACCATGTTGCGGTTGCCGCCATAGACCGGATCGGCGAAAAATCCTTCGCGCGTGTTGCGCAGAAGCATCTCGAAGAAGCCCGTGGCGCTGGCACCCTCGAGATGAATGGGGCCCTTTTCCAGCCGGCCGATGACGTCGTCCTTCTGCGCGTCGGAGAGCTGGGCGAAGCTTTTGCCGGCGAACGCCTCGCGGCAATATTTGTCGAGTGCTGCAAGCGACTGCCGATAGCGCATCGCCGGCGTCAGAGGCGATTGCGGGCCCTGCTGCGGGGTGCCGTCGGCAAAGGGCGGCCGCATGTAGAGGGCTCGCGAATTGCCGAACGGCCCGGCGAGTTGCCGGTCTATGAACACGGCACAGCCGGCGTCCTTGCCGCCCGGCGTTTGCGGGTCGGGCGGAATCAGCCGGTCGACCAGGGCTTCGACGGCAGCACCCTCTTCCGGCGTGAAGAACACCCACACCCCGGGATTGGCGGACACCGGCGGCGGCGTCCCGGCATCGGGTTTCCAGGGCAGATTGCCCGCGACCATGCGCGCTGCAGCGGACGTGCACCCCAGCGCCAGGACGCTCGCAGCTGTCCCTGCCAGGAGCTCACGCCGCGCGATCCGCATCACGGTACCCTCTTGCCGCCTCTCTCGATCAACTGGCGATGCGGCTCTTTGTTCCGAGACGGAAGCGCAAGCTGCGCCCTTTACTTAAGTCTACTTAAGTCGCTGTTCGTCCTGCTCCCTGTAGCTCATCATGCGTCCCCAGGTGCTCTTCGTGCCCCAGATCCCAGAGCGCAGGCATTCGAGCTGCACGATCTGGCTGTGGTCGACGAACAGGTTTGCATCGACGCCGTAGTTCTTGAGATACCATTCGAACACCGCCGGATCGGCAGCCTCGAACATCACCTTTTCGAGGCCCAGCTCGTTGATGATCTGCGCGACCACGTCGGTGCGCCACGGCCAGGCGTTCTCGGTGATGCCTTCGGATTCGATCATGATCACGTTGGCGCCCGCATCGAGACACGCCTTCGCGCGGCTGATGACCCAGCGCGCCTCCCGGAACCCTTCGGCCTTGAGCTCGGCTTCTGGCGTCGCACCGCCGACGCCGAACTGAATTCCGAGTTCGGGTTTGGCCTTGAGCCCGGCACGCCGCACGCGCTCGATCAGCCGCAAGAGATCGTCCGCCGACAAGGCGATGAACCCGGCCGACAGCTCGATCATGTCGAAGCCGATCGCCCGCGCTTCGCCGATGTATTTTGCCACCGCGTCGGCGCCGTAGCGCAGCACGTGCTCGATCCATCCGCCCGTCGACACGTATACGTCATGACGATGCGCGAGCTCGATGAGCTCTCTCACACGCTCGCGCGGCATGAGCGCAAACGAGCCGCCGGCGAATTTCAGCCCGTCGAGATAGGGGTGCATGGTCTCGAGGATGTCCTCGAGGTACCGCCGCCCCATGGGCGTGTAGTAAGGCCCGCGTATCTCCGTTATCCCCCTCTTGCGGGGCTTTTGAGGCCGCATCGTCAGCGGAATGAAGGAAAACGCTCGCTCGTCCCTGCGCTCGATCATCAGAACACCTCCATCGCATACCGCGATCGACGCCCGGTGCTGAGATGCCGTCTTCATTTCGTCATCAAACGTGGCGAGCGCCGATCACGATCACGTCACGCTTCGATTTGATAATGTTCGAGCTTGCACGAGGGTTCCGCGCGCACCACGTCCAACAAGTCAGCTTGTCGTACGCAACTTTCTTATCGGCGGCCGCTTCTCGTGTCGGCCGCAAGGAGGGGAAAATGGGACTGATGGATTCAGGGCAAGAAACGGGGCGCGATGCGAACGCCTTCGCGGCGGCGTTCTTGAACGGACCGATGGTCGACGTGCTGATGCGC
Source organism: Alphaproteobacteria bacterium (assembly GCA_035506575.1). Taxonomy (GTDB): domain Bacteria; phylum Pseudomonadota; class Alphaproteobacteria; order CACIAM-22H2; family CACIAM-22H2; genus DATJPD01. Next base: position 10,003 of record DATJPD010000205.1, on the reverse strand, counting down.
ACGACCGAGTCCTACAGCAAGGCCTGTCTCGCATGGCACGAAGAGATCCTGCGCTTCGCCGCGGAGCGGCTGCAGCGCGATAGCGAGCTCGGCCAGGCGCTCGCGAATACGCGCAGTTGGGCAGATGCTGCCAAGCTGCAGCAGGAATGGGCGACGTCAGTCTTGCGTGACTACACGAACGAGACCACGCGCTTGTTCGAGATCGCGGCCGACGCCGGGTCGAAAGTGGCTCAGACTCAGGCAGAGGCTGCATCCGAAACGGGCCGCACCATGACGGAGGCTGCCCGGACGACCGCCGAGACCGCAGCCGAAACGGCGGACGAGGTGCGCAGCGAAGTTCGCAGCGCCGAAGGACCACGGCCCCGCGGACAACGCCGCAGCCAGCCGGCGGAGTAATCGGGAGACGATCACTCGAACCGGGGTGACGCTGGCGTTCCGCCGCCGCGTCACCCCCGGTTTTCTGGGACCATACCGTCAAGGCGGGGGAACCACGGCCCCGGCCCGCCGTTCGTTGGGTGTCCTCAGACGAAAGACACATGCCGCGCCAAGGGGCCCGTAAGCACTCAGCGAAACACCCGGAGGCCGACGCGGCGCCGTCGCTCGGCGCGCTGTCGCATGGGGCGGCACAACTGCCGCTCGTGCGCATCGACACGTATAACGAAGAGCTTCGCGACCCCAACGGCTTTGTGGGGGATCGTGCGAGCAATCGCGCCTTCAACACGATCGTCGAGGAGTGGCGCGAGCGGCTGCGGCGCGTCGACCGCGATCCGTTCGGCCCCGACGAGGCGGTCAGGAAGAAGAAGCTGGACAAAGCCCTGACCAACGGCGATCCCAAGGAGGCGGGCCTCGTTCAAAGCGTGATCGAGGAGTTTGCGAATGAATTTGCAACCGTCGTCCGGCGGTTCCTGCGCAACAAAGCCTGGGCCGATACGAGTTGCATCGTCATCGGCGGGGGTTTGCGCAAAAGCCGGGTCGGCGAGGTCGCCATCGGCCGCGCCGCAACGCTTCTGAACGCCGATGGCTGTACGGTCGACCTCAAGCCCATCCGCAATCATCCCGACGAGGCAGGGCTGATCGGCTGTGCGCTCCTCGCCCCGCCCTGGGTTCTCAAAGGCCACGACGCGATCCTCGGGGTCGATATCGGCGGCTCGAACATCCGCGCCGGCCTCGTCGGCCTCAATCTCGACAAGGCGCCGGACCTCGGCAAAGCCGAGATCCGCGAGATGGAGCTGTGGGCCTACTCCGACCAGCGCGAGCGGCCGACCCGCAATCAGGCGGTGGAGCGGCTGGCGAAGATGCTGCGGAGCCTGATAACCCGTGCCGGCAAGGAGAAACTGAAGCTCGCCCCGTTCGTCGGGATCGGCTGCCCGGGCATCATCTGCGACGACGGATCGATCGAGAAGGGCGCTCAGAATCTGCCCGGCAATTGGGAGAGCAAATCGTTCAACCTGCCGAAGGCGCTCCATGACGCCATCCCGACGATCGGCGAGTACAAAAGCACGTTCATGTTGCACAACGACGCCGTGGTGCAGGGGCTGAGCGAGGCGCCCTACATGTGCGACATCGAACATTGGGGTGTGATGACGATTGGCACCGGGCTCGGCAACGCGCGCTTCACGTCGATCTGCCCCCCGCCGGCTCGCAAGAGCCGCAAGAAGAGCAACGGCAAGCGCAAGTGAGCGATGCCCTGCGCAGGCGAGCCGCCGGCGCGGCGGCGGCCGGCCGCGCGCTCGACGCGCTCAACTTCTTCCTGGCCGACGTGAAGGACGGGCTGGGACCTTTTCTCGCCATCTTTCTCATGTCGAGCCGGCATTGGGATGCGGGTCGTATCGGACTGGTGCTGACCGTGGCCGGCCTCACCACCGTTGCGGCGCGCGGCCCGGCCGGAGCTCTCGTCGACGCGGTCCGCTGGAAGCGCAGCCTCATCGCGGGCGCGGCGGTCGTGGTCGCCGCCGGAGCGGTCGCGATGGCGACGTTCCCCTCGTTTTGGCCGGTCCTCCTGGCTCAAGCCTCGAGCGGTGCCGTGGATGCGGTGTTTCCCTCGGCCGTCGCGGCGATCAGTCTGGGTATTTTCGGACGGCGCGCCTTCACGCAGCGGATCGGCCGCAATGAGGCATTCAATCACGCGGGCAACGTGGTCACCGCGATCGCGGCAGGCGTCGCCGGCACGTGGGTGGCGCCGGTCGCAGCCCTGTGGCTCGTTGCTGCGCTGTCGGTGGTGAGCTTGGCCGCCACGTATGCGATCCATCCGGGGTCGATCGACCATGCGCTTGCGCGCGGAGCCGATGACGGCGACCGCGGGAAGTCGGACGCGTACGGGCTCAAGCTGCTGCTCAAGAGCCGCCCGCTCGTCATGTTCACCGTGGCGATCACTCTGTTCCATTTCGCGAACGCCGCGATGCTGCCGCTGGTCGGCGAAAAGCTGGCGCAAGGCCAGGGCCGGGACGGCAGCCTGTTCATGGCGGCCTGCATCATCACGGCGCAGACCGTCATGGTGCCGATGGCGATCCTGGTCGGCCGCAAGGCGGACGCGTGGGGCCGCAAGCCGATTTTCCTGGCCGGGTTCGCCGTCCTGCCGGTGCGCGGGGTGCTTTACACCCTGACCCAGCATCCGGCGGCGCTGATCGCCATCCAGCTCCTCGACGGCGTCGGGGCGGGAATTTTCGGCGCGCTCTTCTTCATTGTACTGGCCGACCTCACCCGGGGCACCGGCCGTTACAACCTGGCGCAGGGGCTTGCCGGCGCGTCCTGGGGCCTGGGTGCTGCCCTCAGCAACGGTGTCGCGGGGTATATCGCCGGTGGACTCGGCTTCTCGGCCGCGTTTCTGTTCCTCGCCGCCTGCGCAATGCTGGCGTTCCTCGTGTTCTGGCTCTTTGTCCCGGAGACGGGCGACAGAACCGGCGGGCGCGGTATCGATACGGCTTCGACACCCGCCGCAGCACCTGCATCCTGAATGCGGGATGGCCGGCCGAAGGGGACACGGAACATTTCCCGCTAGAAGGAGTTGGCAATTCGGCTGCGTGCAAGGAGATGCCCGCATGAACTCCATCATCTACCTGGTCGGCTTGGTCGTCGTCGTGATGGCCGTCCTGTCGTTCGTCGGCATACGGTAAGGAGAGGCGAAGATGGCAGAAACCTTCGCCTCCACCCGCGAGCCGCGGCCGGACGTCATCACACAGACCGTACCGCGTTACGTACAATGGGGACCGATCTTCGCCGGGGCCCTCGCGGCGGCGGGGGTCGCGTTCGTGCTGCACAGCTTTGCGCTGGGCATCGGGCTTGCGGTGAGCTCCACAGCCCCCACATGGCGCGACAGCTCCGCGGGTCTGTGGTTCGGGTCGGGTGTTTATCTGCTGTTCGTGGCCGTCCTGTCCTATGGGGTCGGCGGCTATGTCGCCGGCCGCACGCGCGAGCGCGTCGATTCGGCCGGGCCCGGCGAGACCGAGACACGCGACGGCTTCCACGGCTTGATCGCCTGGGCGATGGCGACCCTGGCCACGGGCGTGCTGCTGGCCTTCGCAGCACCGGTCGCCGCTCGCCTCGCGGCACCCTCGGCCGGATCGGCCGGGCCGACGGCGTCGGTCGGCGGCGAGAACATCCTCGCCTACGACCTCGACCGGCTGTTCCGCGCCGAACGCCAGCCGGGAGGGGTGGACATGAACTACGCGCGCGCCGAGGCGTCGCGCATCCTCCTCACCTCCACCGGGCATGACGGTGTCGCCGCCGACGACCGCACCTATCTTGCGCGGCTGACCGGCGAGATGACGGGCCTGACGCCGGCCGATGCGGCGCGCCGCGTCGACACCGTCATCGCAAGCTCGCGCCGCGATATCGACCTGGCGCGGCATGCGAGCCTGATCGTCGCCTTTTTTGCGGGCGCCGCAGCGGCCGTGGGCTTGGCGGTCGCCTGGTTTGCGGCCGGCGCTGGCGGCCGGCAGCGCGATGGTGACGTCGCCGCGTGGGGCACGGTGCGCGGCGTGGTACGCCGCGAAGCGGCACGCTGAGAGCTAAGGACAGATCATGGCCGAAACATTGACCGAGCTCGATGATCTCCGCGAGGAGATCGCCGAACTGCGCGGCCAACTCAAGCGTGCGATGAAGCTGGCCAAACGGAGGAGCAGCGGGGGCGTCGGGATCGCCGATGGACTGGCGCGCCAGGCCGCGCAAATGGCCGCAGGCTTCGCCGCCGATTTCGTGGTCGGCCGCGGCCGGCTGCTCCGGCGGCCGGTGGAGCGGGCGATCTCTAATCACCCGTATGGAGCCGCAGCGCTGGCTGTGGGCGCGCTCCTCGTGTTTGGACGTCACTTGCTCACCGCGCCGGACGAATAGTCCGCACGGAACGGCACTGCACGCCTGACGATGGCATTTCGCGGCCAGACACACGATCGCAGCCTCAGGCCGCGCAGCAAGGCGCGTCCGGCGGGTCCGGCGGGTCCGGCGCGCGGGGTCCGTCCGTGGGTGGCAACCGGTGTCACCGCCGCCCTTCTCGCCGGCGGATTCGCCCGCCAGGGCGGGCGGCGCGGCGGCGACGCAGCACATCCGGAACGCTCATCTCACGACCGCGGCCGCGGGCGGCACGCCAGCACGCCGGCCGAGATCCCGGCCCGCGGCTGGAAGGACATCCTGCTGCGCGTCTACCGCAACATCTCGGACGACCGGATCCTCGCCATCGCCGCCGGCGTCGCCTATTACATCATCCTCGCGATCTTCCCGGCGCTGGCGGCACTGGTCGCGATCTACGGCCTGTTCGCCGATCCGGCCAGCATCCAGTCGGTCGTGACGTCGCTGTCCTCGGTGCTGCCATCGGGCGTCGTCGACATCGTCCAGGGCCAGCTGCACGCGCTCGCCAGCCAGCCACGGACCAGCCTCGGCGCCACGTTCGTGGTGAGCCTCGCGATCTCGCTGTGGAGCGCCAACTCAGGCTTGAAGGCGATTTTCGATGCGCTGAACATCGTCTACCACGAGACCGAGAAGCGCAGCTTCCTCAAGCTCAACGCGGAATCTCTCGCCTTCACCGTCGCGGCCCTGGTGAGCGGGATTGTCGGCCTCGCCCTCGTCGCGGTCCTACCCCCGGCCATCGATTATCTCGGCGGCAAGCTGGGCATCGGCGGACCCATGGCGCTCGTGCTCAAGGTCGGCCGCTGGCCCCTGATGCTCGTCGGCGTGGCGCTCGCGATCGCCGTGATCTATCGCTACGGTCCCAGCCGGGAAAAGCCGCGCTGGCGCTGGGTCACCTGGGGCAGCAGTGCCGCCGCCGTGCTGTGGCTCGCGGCCTCGCTGCTGTTCTCGTGGTATGCTGCGAACTTCGCCAGCTACAACAAGACCTACGGATCGCTCGCGGCCGCGATCGTCTTCATGACCTGGGTCTGGATCTCGGTGATCGCAGTCCTGCTCGGCGCCGAGCTGGACGCCGAAATGGAGCATCAGACCGTCCGCGACACGACGACGGGCCGGCCGCGCCCGCTCGGTGCCCGCGGCGCTTTCGTGGCGGATACGGTCGGTCCGGCGCAGGGGTGAGGCGCCGACCGGCTCAATGCCAGGCCGTGTCGCGATAGACCTCTTTGCCGCCGACATTCCCCCGAACTGTGGGTGGCACAACTATGACGCCCGGCGAGCGCTTTGCTCAAGTCCGATAGTGGCCAGCGCCACCACGACATAATGAGTTCGTCGGTTTTGGCGTTTGCGGTGTTTGGGGGCCAGGAATGCGCCTGCCCGGACTGCGTTCCAGTCTTTGCCGTCTGTCGATCTCGGTCCTGATCGTCCTGACGCCACTTCTGTCAGCCTGCGGCGGAGGGGGAGCAAAACAAAAGACCAAGACCGCGACCGAAATCACGAACACGACCGTCAGCAAAGGCCAGGCGCTGATCGATTTGAAGAAAGCCTATGACAGCGGCGCGATGTCCTATTCGGAATATCAGAGCGAACGGCAAAAGGTCTTGGATGCGCCGTGACATCGCGATGGCCTTGCCGTGCGCCCTGGCCGCTGTGGCCCTGGGCCTGACCGGGTGCGGCAGTGACGGCGACGAACCGCAGAGTACGGTCAGAATCACGAACCCGATGGTGACGCCGGACCAGGAGTTGCGGGATCTCCAGCGCGCCTTGCAAGCCGGCGCGATCAGCCCTGCCGAGTACGACCAGCAGCGGCGGAAGATGGGGCTCTGAGGACAGCTTGCCGGACAGCACCGAGCGGAATTATTCTGCCGAGCGGCGTCAGCCCGAACCAGGGCGGCGGAACGGCCAGTCCATTTCGACCTATTCTCTACTCCAACTCCTTCTCTACTCCAACTCCCTGATCATATCGGGCAAAATACGAGGAAATTCCGGCGCCAAAAAAGGCACCGACGCGGGGGCATCGTTTTCACCGACGTTGGCACACCTGATGGGGGTAGGTGGGCATGCGGACCAGAGCTGTCGTGGGCGTTACGGCCGCGCTTATTCTTTTGGTCGGCGGCAGCGCGGCCGGCCAGATGCACCACGCTGGGCCGGACGGCGATCCTTCGGGCGCGCAGCGTGAGCAGGTTTGGTGGGTCCCGATGCAAGACTCGGGGAAAACGCTCTACCTCGAAACGACCGTGTATCGTCCCCAAGGCGCCGGGCCGTTCCCACTCGTCATCATCAATCATGGGTCGCCGCGGGAAGCGCGTGTACGGCGAGACAAGGCACGGATTCGTTTTTTCGAGCAGAGCCGATGGTTCGTATATCAGGGCTATGCCGTCGTTATTCCGATGCGCCGCGGCTACGGCGGCTCGGATGGAAAGTGGGCGGAGAGTTACGGCACTTGCAATAACCCGAACTATGTTCGCGGGGGATTGTCCACGGCGGCAGACATCAACGCGGTGGTTCGATATTTCAAGCAGCAGTCATTCGTCGACCGCAATCGTCTTTTACTCGTCGGCCATTCCGCCGGAGGATTCGGCTCGATTGCGTTTGCAAGCCGCAATCCGCCCGGCGTGATAGGCGTTGTGAACTTCGCCGGCGGTCGCGGCTCAGTCGATACGAACACGGTCTGCACAGAGCAACGGCTGATCGAGGCGATGGGACATTTCGGCCAGACAGCACGAATACCGTCGATCTGGCTTTATGCAGAGAACGACCTGAAGATGTTTCCGAAATTGGCGCAGCGGATGTTCGATGCTTACCGTCAAGGCGGAGCACCTGCCGATTTCTTCGAGACGCGGTCTTTTCGCCATGACGGCCACACGACATTCTCCGACTGGGATGGCAGTGGCATTTGGATCCCGCTGGTCTCGAACTTCATGGCCGGTCTGCCCGCGCGATAATTGGTCCTGCACGCCGAGCAGTACGGAGCCTGAACGGTTGGCATGGTTGATGGCGGACAGGGCGGGATTCGAACCCGCGATACGCTTTCACGTATACGCACTTTCCAGGCGCGCGCCTTAAACCACTCGGCCACCTGTCCGGGTCGGGCGCACCATAGCGCCCTCCGCAGCCTTTTCAAAGGCTTGGGCTGGAGGGTCCGCCGCACCTTTGTTACATTCGACCCGCAACGACTTGGGGGAGGCGAAAGGCCTCATGGTCGGGCGGGCGATCGCCGGGATCCTGCTGGCAATGGCGCTGATCGTGGCCGGCCACGATGCGCTGAACTATTGGCAGACCGGGACGTACGACCCCCTGCAGCTCGGCACGCTCTGGTACCAGGTGGATCGCGCCTCGCTCAACCTGGTCCAGGCGGTCGTCGAACGCCACCTCCACCCGGTGCTCTGGCAGGACGTCATATTCCCCCTCCTGGTGTGGCCGGCGTGGCTGGTGCTCGGTGGCCTCGCGGTCCTGTTCGGGCTGTTGTCCGGTCCGCGCCGGCCGCGCCGCCGCCGCGGGTTTGGCTGAGCCCGGCCGTCTGCTAACGTCCGGCCATGCGTGCCTATCTCGACTCGCTTCTCGCCGCCGGCCGCGTGCGCGTGGTCGACCGCGAGGTCTCCGGCCGGTTCGAGCTCGCCGCCGTCACCGCGCGCTCGCAGCAGGAAAGCGATGACGCGCTCCTGTTCCGCAAAGTCGCCGGCTCGGCTCATCCGGTGATCACCAATCTGTTCGGCAGCCGCCGGCGTCTGATCGATCTCCTGCCGGGCGATGCAGCGGGATTCTGTCAGCGCTGGACGGCCCTGATGGCCGCCCCAGCGCGGGCACCGGCGCCCGTTGCCGCCGAGGAGCCGGACCTCCTGACGTTGACGCTCTCCGATCTGCCGGCGATCACCTATTTCGAAAAGGATGCCGGCCCCTACATCACCGCGGGCGTGTTCCTGGCGCGCGACCCGGAGAGCGGCGTGCCCAACCTGTCGTTCCACCGCGGCCAGGTCATCAGCGACCGCGAAATCCGCATCCGGCTCGGCGATTCGCATCACCTGACGCGCTACCAGGACGCGGCCGAACGCAACGGCGAGGCGCTCGAGGCGGCCATCCTCATCGGACCGCCGCCGGAGATCGTTCTGGCCGCGGCGGCGCCGCTGCCGTTCGCGCACAGCGAGCTCGACGTGGCGGCGAAGATCGCCCGCAAGCCGCTGGCGATGCGGCGCTGCCGCACGGTCGCCCTCGACGTGCCGGCGGAGACCGAGATCGTGATCGAAGGCCGCATCCTGCCGCGCGTACGGCGGCCCGAGGGACCGTTCGGCGAGTTCATGGGCTATTACGTGCCGCAGGGCGACAATCACGTGTTCGAGGTCACTGCCGTCACCGCCCGGCGTGGTGCTGCGTATCACGCGCTGGTCTGCGGCTCGCCCGAGGATATGCGGCTTCTCGAGCTGGCCGTGGCAACCCGCGTCTACGAATCGCTGCTCGCGGCGAACGTGCGGGGACTGATCGACGTCGCCTGCGTCCCCATGATCATGAGCACGGTGGTGCAGATCGAGCAGCACTACGCAGGCCACGCGCGCCAGGTGCTGCTCACGGCCATGGGTGCCAACCACGACTGGAGCAAGAGCGTGTTCGTGGTCGACGAAGACGTCGACATCGGCGACTTCGACGATGTCTGGTGGGCCTATCTCACGCGCGGCCGCGCCGACCAGCGGGCGCTGATCGTCCCCGACGTGCCGGGCTTCTATCGCGACCCGCACAAGGACCATTGGGGCCGTATCGGCATCGATGCCACCTGCCCCTTCGGCCGCAAGGCGGAGTTCGCGCGCAAGCGCATCCCCGGTGCGGCCGAAATCGACCTCGCCGACTACCTGAAGCGCTGAGCTTCAGTCCTTGAAGGTCTTGGCCGCGCGTGACAGCACGGCCGGCGGGATCGTCACACCGGCGGCGCTGGCCGCCGCCGTGTTCACGTAAAGCTCGCGGTCTTTGTAATAGAAGGGGACGAGCGTCGCCGCGTCGCGTCCCAGCAGCACCGGGATTGCGAGCTCCTTCGCCCACGCGACACCTTCTTTGTATTCGTCGACGCCGAACGAGGCGACGCCGCCGCGCGCCACGGTGGTGGTGTCGGTCGAGAAGAGCGGCAGCTTGGCGCCCCGCGCAGTTTTCAGGATCGCGTCGTAGGCCGAGGCGACCGTGTTGTCCTGCGGCGTGAAGATGACATCGACCCGGCCCACCAGCGAATCCACCGCGCTCTTCACCTCCGCACTGGAAGCGACCTGCACCTCGACCCATTTGAGGCCGCGCTTCTCGGCCTCGGCCTTCGCCAGCTTTTCCGTGCTCACCGAGTTCGATTCGCCGCCGTTGTAGACCGTGCCGATCGTCTTGGCTTTGGGCATGAGCTCGACGATCAGACTCATGATTTCCGCCGCCGGCGGAAGGCTGTACTGGCCGGTCACGTTGGTCCCGGTCGGCTGGTCGAACGTTGAGATGAGGCCCGCATCCACGGGGTTGGTGATGCAGCCGAACACAACCGGGATCTTGCCGCCGCGCGCCAGCTTCACCGTCGCCTGTGCGTTGGGCGTGGTGCACGGCGTCAGGATATCCACCCCGTCGGCGACGAACTTCTCGGCGATGTTGCGCGCGTTATTCGGGCTTCCCTGGGCGTTCTGATATTCGAACACCAGGTTCTGGCCCTCGA
>DATJPD010000204.1:0-30501 GCA_035506575.1 Alphaproteobacteria bacterium | reverse complement strand
CCGTGCAGGATGAGCCAGTGATGCGCATCGCGCACATAGGCGTCGGGGGTCACCTTTTCGAGCTTCTCCTCGACCTCGAGCGGCGTCTTGCCCGGGGCGAGGCCGGTACGGTTCGAGACGCGGAAGATATGCGTGTCGACGGCGATCGTGCGCGCGCCGAACGCGACATTGAGCACGACATTCGCCGTCTTGCGCCCCACGCCCGGCAGCGCTTCGAGCGCCTCGCGGGTGCGCGGAACCTCGCTTCCGTGCCGTTCGATCAAGAGCTTCGACAGCGCGATGACGTTCTTGGCCTTGGTGTTGAACAGGCCGATCGTCTTGATGTAGCGCTTGAGCCGCGCCTCGCCGAGCTTGACCATCTTCTCGGGCGTATCGACGGTCTCGAACAGCGGCTCGGTCGCTTTGTTCACGCTCGCATCCGTGGCCTGCGCCGACAGGACGACCGCCACCAGCAAGGTGTAAGGGTTCTTGAATTGGAGCTCGGTGCGCGGCTCGGGACGGTCGGTCTTGAGCCGGCGGTAGAACTCTTCGACAGCCTGGGGCTTCATGGCCGGCAACCCTAGCCGGTGCCCGCCGGACATGAAAGCGCCCATGTCAGTGGCGGAACCGGAACCGCGGGGCTATGTTCTCCCATCATGACCTCGCCCGGCGCCGAATCGGCCTCCTCCAGCCGGCCCAGCTTCGATGTCGTGCTGCGGCCGCACCGCAGCCTGTCGCCCGTCGGCTTTGCCGTGATCATGAGCATCCTGTCGGTCTGGAGCTTCGTCGGCGGGCTCATGTTCTGGCTCAAGGGCGCCTGGCCGGTGATCGGGTTTTTCGGCATCGACGTCGCCCTCGTCTACTGGGCGTTCCGGGCGAGCTACGGCCAGGGGCGCGCGGCCGAGCGGCTCCGCCTCGCCGACGGCACATTGACCGTGTGGCGCCTGGACAAGCGAGGGGCCGAAGAGAGCTTCGCCTTCCCCTCCTACTGGCTGCGCGTAACCCTCGAAGAGGACCAGAACGGTCCCGGGCAGCTCCTCCTGTCGAGCCACGGCCGGCACCTCTCCATCGGCAGCTTCCTGGCGCCCGACGAGCGCGCCGACCTGGCGCGCGAGCTGTCGGCCGCCCTGCGCGACGCGCGGATGGCGCCTGCCGGCAGCTTTTAGAACCGCTTCCGCTGTCCAACTATTTTCGCCCCGCATGACCTCGCAGGTGTTGCACCGCCGGCAGCACGCTCCCCTGGATATCGGGCGCGAATCGCCGCAGAACTCCAAGATGCGCCTCCTGCAGGTCATGGGGAGCCGGCAGCGCGGCGGAGCCGAAGCGTTCTTCTCGCGCCTGTGCGTCGCCCTCGCGCACACGCCGATCGATCAGACGGTGGTGATCCGCAATCGCGCGGCCTGCCGCGATGACCTCGTCGCTAGCGGCTTGAAGCCGATCGAAATGCCCTTCCTGTTCAATGGCGATCCGCTGACCCGCCATCGCCTGGGCCGCCTCATCGCGGCAACGGCACCCGAGGTGGTGCTGAGCTGGATGAGCCGCGCCGCGACCACCTGTCCCCCGGGGCGCAAGGGGCACCGCTTCGTGCATGTCGGCCGCCTCGGCGGGTATTACGATCTCAAGTACTACGCCGCCTGCGACCACCTGATCGCCAACACCCAGGACATCGCCGACTACGTGGTGGCCCATGGCTGGCCGCGGCCGCGCGTTCACTATCTGCCGAACTTCGTCGATGAACAGCCGGCCGCGGCAGCCGATCGCGCCAGCCTCGACACGCCGGCCGACGTCCCGGTGATCCTGGCGCTCGGACGGCTGCATTCGGACAAGGCGTTCGACGTGCTCCTGAAGGCGCTGACCGAGGTGCCACGGGCCCATGTGTGGCTGGCCGGCGAAGGCCCTCTGGATGCTTCGCTGAAACAGCTCGCAGCCGGGCTTGGGATTGCCGGGCGCGTGCATTTCCTCGGCTGGCGCACCGACATCGCGGCACTGCTGGCGGCCGCCGACTGCCTCGCCTGCCCGTCGCGCATCGAGCCGCTCGGCAACGTGATCCTGGAGGCATGGGCGCATCGCCGGCCGGTGGTGGTCGCCGCCTCGAAGGGGCCGCTCGGCCTCGTGCGCCACGAAGACACCGGCCTCGTTGTTCCGCTCGAGGATGCCACCGCATTGGCCGGTGCGCTCCGCCGCGTGCTCGAGGACAAATCTTTTGCCGCGGGGCTGGCCGAGCGCGCCCGTGCGGAGTACCAGGCGCGCTTCAGCAAAGACGCCGTGACCGCGCTCTATCGCGACTTCCTGCTCAAGGTGGCCGCCTGATGTGCGGCATCGGCGGAGTCATGATGCGCGACGGCCGTGCCCCCGATCCGGCGGTGCTGGACCGGCTCACGGCCGCGTTGCGTCATCGCGGACCCGACGGCACGGGCCGGTACGTCAAAGGTGGCGTCGGTCTCGTCCATGCGCGGCTCGCCATCATCGACCTCGCGACCGGCGACCAGCCGCTCTATGGCCCGCGGGCTTGCGCCCTGGTCGCCAACGCCGAGATCTACAATTATGTCGAGCTGCGCCAGCGCCTGGGGAACTCGCTATTCGCCACCAAGTCGGATTGCGAGCCGATCCTCACTCTCTACGACCGCCATGGCGCCGACTGCGCGCGCGAGCTGCGCGGCATGTACGCCTTCGGCCTGCACGACCCCGACAACAACCAGCTGGTGCTGTCGCGCGACCCGTTCGGGATCAAGCAGCTCTATTACGTGGAGACTGCGGCGGGCTTCGCCTTCGCGTCGGAACCCCAGGCGCTGATCGCGGCGGGGCTGCTGGCAGCCGAGCCGGTGCCGCGTGCCATCGGCGAGCTGCTGCAGCTGCAGTTCACGACCGGATCCGAGACGATCTTCCGCGGCATCCACCGCGTCCTGCCCGGCGAGACCCTGATCGTCAAAGCCGGGCGCATCGCGAGCCGCACCCGCCTGCCGGCCCTGCCTGCCGGAGGCGCCGTGGAGCTCGAGGAGGCGGCGGCGCTCGAGCGCCTCGACCGGGTGCTCATGGACAGCGTCGCGGTGCATGAGCGCAGCGACGTGCCGTACGGCCTGTTCCTGTCGAGCGGAATCGACAGCACGACCATCCTCGCCTGCATGGCCCGACTCGACGGCCACAGCGTGCTCGCCTACACGGCGAGCTTCCCTGCGACCTCCGTGCACGACGAGTACGCCGAGGCGCACCGGCTCGCCTCGGCGATCGGCGCCCGGCACATCAAGGTCGAGGTCACGGCCGACCATTTTTGGTCGCAGCTCCCGCGCATCGTCGCCTCGGTAGACGATCCGACCGCCGACTATGCGATCGTGCCGACGCATCTCCTGGCGCGCGAAGCCGCGAAAGACGTGAAGGTCGTCCTGTGCGGCGAAGGCGGCGATGAGATGTTTGCGGGCTACAGCCGGTACATCCGGCAAAGCCGGCCGTGGTGGCTGGGAGGCCGGCCACGCCGCCGCCGCGGCCCGTTCTCCGGCGCCGGCATATTCCGCGAGGAGCCGCGCGACTGGCGCGACGGCATCGCCGCGGCGGAAAAGTCGTGCGCCCTGCCGGACCGCAGCCGGCTGCAGATCGCACAGGCGATCGACTGTGCCGACTACCTGCCGCACGGCCTGCTGGTGAAGCTCGACCGCTGCTTGATGGCGCATGGACTCGAGGGCCGCACGCCGCTGCTCGACCCGGTGATCGCCGACTTCGCGTTCCGCCTGCCGCAACGCCTGAAGCTGCGCCGGCGGCGGGGCAAGTACCTGCTGCGCCGCTGGCTCGAACAGTACGTGCCGCAGTCCCTGCCGTTCGCGCGCAAGCGCGGCTTCACGGCCCCGGTCGCGGACTGGATCCGCGAGCGCGGCGAGAAGCTGGGACCCCTGGTCGCGGCCGACCCCGGCGTCGCCGCGGTCTGCGTGCCCGAGCGCGTGAAAGGATTGTTCGCGAGCCAGGAGAAAGGCCGGCTCGAAGCCGCCTGGCGGCTTCTGTTCTACGCGCTGTGGCATCGCCGCCATATCCGCGGCCTGGCACCCGACGGCGACGTGTTCGAATGCCTGGCTCAACGCGGCTAGCGACGGTCAGATCTCGACGACCTTGCCAAGCTCCGCGGCGCGCTGGACCGCCAGGGTCACCGCCAAGGTCCGCGCGGCGTCTTCGCCGGTCACCAGCGGCTGCTCCTCGCCTGCAATGACGCGGCAGAAGTGCTGGAGCTGACGCACATAGGGATCGGCGCGCACGACCGGTATGTGCTCGCGTTGCAGCGGCGCCGTCCAGCCGCTCTCGGCGCCGTAGCGCCAGAGCTCCAGCTTCGGCAAGGTAAGCGAGCCTGACGTGCCCGTGAACGCGTAGCAGTTCTCGGAAGTCGTCGGGAACATCGGATTCTCGCCGGTCGTGAGCTCCCAGGACCACGGTGCGGCCACGGCATCGGAAATGATGGCGCTGGCGAGTGCGCCGCCCTTCAGGCGCAGGCTGACCACGGCGGTGTCCTCGACCGGAAAGCCGCGCACCGCGTTCGCGGTGAAGGCCTGCACGGCTTCGATCTCGCCCGCGACGAAGCGCAGGACGTCGATGTCGTGGATGAGATTGATCAGGAGCGGGCCGCCGCCCGGCTCGCGCCGCCACGCGCCTGCCGCGAAATACTCGTCCGGCTTCTGCAGCAGCCACATGGCCGAAATGGCCGTCAGCCGGCCGAGCCGGCCGCTGCGCACGACCTCGCGCGCCGCGGCCAGCAGCGGATTGTGCCGGCGGTGATGGCCGACGAGGAGCGGCGTCTGGGTGTGCCGCGCCGCTTCAATCAGTCTTTGCGCGGCGTCCACCCTGTCGGCGACCGGCTTCTCCATCAGCATCGGCACGCGACGCGCGGCACAGGCGAGCCCGACCGGCAGATGCAGGGCATTCGGTGCCGCGACGATCACGCCCGCGGGCTTAGCCTGATCAAGCAGCCGCTCGTGCTCCGGGAAATAGGCGATGTTCTGCGCGCGCGCGAAGGCGGCCGCGGCCGGCGACGGGTCGGCGATCGCCGCAATCTCGCAGGACGGATCGGCGCGGATCACCTCGACATGCTTGCGGCCGAAGGCCCCGGCGCCGATCACCCCGATGCGCGTGCGCGCCATGTCCGGGCCTAACCCGACCGCAGCGCCCGCAACGCCGCAAGCCGTGTCGCCGCATTGCGGTGGCCGAAGCCGGTGTGGTTGCGCCGCTGCAGAAGCTCGAAGAAGACCGTGCCCGTCACCGGTTTCGTGTAGGCCTGCAGCAGCATCCCGTCGCCGTCGAGGTCGGCCATGATGTGGCCCCGTTGCAGGCGATCGATCATCTCCGCCGGGAGACGCCCGGCCCGCCGGAGCCCGGCATAGTAGTCCGCGGGGATCGGCAGGAACTCGACGCCCTCGCGCACGGCGCGTTCGACCGCCGCGATCAGGTCATCGGTGCGCAGTGCGATGTGCTGCACGCCCTCGCCGAAGTACTCGTGGATGAAGTGGTCGGCTTCGGTGTCCGGCCCCAGCGATTCGTTGATCGGGATGCGGATGCGGCCGCACGGGCTGTCCACGACCTGGCTCAGGATGGTACCCGCCGCATCGGCGATGCGATGCGCCGGCTCCTCGCGAAAGCCGAAGATGTCGCAATAGAACCGTTCCCACTGCGCCATGTGGCCGCGCATGACCACGTGCGAGAGATGGTCGATGTCGGTCAGGCCCGCCGCGGCCACGGGCATCGGCAGGGTGCGGAAATCGACGTCATAGATCGAGCCGCGCGCCCCGTAGCGGTCGACCAGATAGATGAGGCTGCCGTGCAGGCCCCGGATGGCGGGGATCGCAAGCTCCCCCGGCCCGATGCGGCCGTCGTAACGCTTCTCGCCGTGCTCGAGGGCCCGCGCCAGGGCGGCCTGGGCGTCGCGCAAGCGGAACGCCATGGCACAGACCGAGGGCCCGTGGACCAGCGCGAAGGAATGCGCAAAGCAGTCGGGCTCGCGGTTGAGGATGAAGTTGATCTCACCCTGGCGATAGAGGGTCACGTTTTTCGAGCGGTGCTGTGCCGCCGGCAGAAAGCCGAGGCCGGCGAACAGGTGCGCGAACGCATCGGCATCGGCCGGCGTGTAGGTCGCGAATTCGAGGAATTCGAGGCCGTCGAGCTCCAGGGGATTGGGAGGGGGCGGATTGCTGATGGCGGGCGAGGGCGTTCCGGTCATGCGGTACCTCCGGCGCGCGGCCTGGCGGCCGCCGCCCCGCCGAGAAACAAGCGGTTGAGGTCGGGGTCGTGCAACAGCTCGGACGCGGGGCGCTCGAGCGCCACCCTGCCGCCCTCCAGCGCCACCGCGCGGTCCGACACCGCCAGCGCGCTGCGCACGTTCTGTTCGACCATGAGCACCGTTGTCCCGCCCTGGGCGAGCTGGCGCAAGAGCTGGAAGACATCGCGGCTGATCCTGGGCGACAGCCCGATCGAGGGTTCATCGATCAGCATAACGCGCGGCCGCAGCAGCAGGGCCCGGCCGATCTCGAGCTGCTTCTGTTCGCCGCCCGACAGGGTCGACGCCTGGTTGCCGGCACGCTCGGCCAGGCGCGGAAAGCGCTGCAGCACCTCCTCGATGCGCGCCGCCAGCTGGCCGCGCGGCAAGGTGATGCCGCCGAGCTCGAGATTGTGGCGCACGCTCAACGAAGGAAAGAGGTTGCGCCCTTGCGGCACGAACGCAATTCCCGCCGCAAGCAGCGCCCGCGGCGCATGGCCGGAGATCGCCCGCCCCTCGAAGCGGATCTCGCCCGCGGAGGGCGCCAGGAGCCCGAACAGCGTCTTGAGCGCGGTCGACTTCCCCGCCCCGTTGGGACCGATGAGCAAGGTGATCTCGCCGGCGCGCGCCGCGAAGCTCAGCCCGTTCAGCACGGTGAGGCCGCCATAGCCCGCGACCACGCGGTCGAACTGAATGAGGTCAGTTGCCAAGATACGCTTCCAGAACCGCCGGGTCCGACTGGATGGCCGCCGGTCCGCCGCTCGCGAAGACGCGGCCTTCGGCCATGCAGATGATGCGCGGGCACAGGCGCATGATGAAGTCCATGTTGTGCTCGACCACGACGAAGCTGCCGCCCCGCGTGCGATTGAGCTCCAGCAGCAGGTCGCCGAGCTGTTCGACGAGGCTGGGGTTCACGCCGGCGCATGGCTCATCGAGCATGACCAGGCGCGGCCCCGGCATGAAGGCCATGGCGATGTCGACGAGCTTCTGCTGGCCATAAGAGAGGCTGCCCGCGGGCAAATGGGCGACCGGACCGAGCCGGAACAGCTCGATCATCTCGTCGGCGGCTCGGCCAAGGCCCGCATCCGGCGCGGCGAACAGCCGGCCGCACATGGATCCTGCGAATTCCTGCGCCGCCACGATCAGGTTGTCGCGCACCGACAGCTTGCCGAATACCTGCAGGTTCTGGAATGTACGGCCGCAGCCGCGGCGGCTGAGCTCGAGCGGCGAGGCACCGGTGATGTCCTGGCCGGAGAGCTCGACGCGGCCGGCTGTCGGGTGGATCTGGCCGAGGATGCAGTTGAACAGGGTCGTCTTGCCGCTGCCGTTCGGGCCGATCACGCCCACGATCTCGCCGGGTTCGACCGCGAAGCTCACGTTGTCGACGGCGCGAATGGCGCCGTAGGACTTCGACAGCCCCTTGACCTCGAGCAGCGCGCTCATGGCACCGGGGTCGCCGGCTTGCGCAGCCGGTCGATGACCGACAAGAGGCCGCCCGGCAGCCACACCATCAGGGCCACGACGGCAAAGCCGAACACCGCGAGATACCAGTCCTGCGCGAAGCGCAGCCACTCCGGAACCAGGATGACGACGATCGAGCCGGCGACCGGGCCGAAGAAGCGGCCCGACCCGCCGACGATCACCATCAGCAGCATCATGAAGGAGAGCGTGACGCTGAACGCCCCCGGCTCGATATACTGGACCAGGGCCGCGAAATAGGCGCCGCCGATGCCGGCGTAGACGGCCCCGATGGCAAACGCGAGGAGGGTGTAAGCCGTGATATTCACACCCAGGCTTTCGGCGCGCAGCGGATTGTCACGCAACGCCGCGAACGCGCGGCCCCAGGGCGAACGCAGGAGCCAGGCGAGGACGAGCGCCAGGACTACGACCGACGCGTAGACGAAGTAGAAGAACGCCAGCGGATCGTCGACCGGGACGCCGAACAGCGCCGGCCGGGGAATGCCCGAAATGCCATAGGTGCCGCCGGTCAGCCATTCCTCGTTGCGGAAGAAGAGATAGGCCAGCACGTTGAAGCCCAAGGTGGCGAAGGCGAGGTAGTGGTGCTGCACGCGCAGCGCCGGGAAGCCCAAGGCCAGGCCGACCACGAAGCAGACCGCGGCGGCGGCCGGCACCGCCAGCCAGAACGACAGGCCAGCGACCTGCAGGAGTGCTGCGACATAGGCGCCGATGCCGAAGAACGCGGCGTGGCCCAACGACATCTGGCCGGCATAGCCGACCACGAGGTTGAGGCCGAACGCCGCCATCAGATAGACGCACCACAAGGTCGCGATGTAGACGCCGTAGCTCCGCAAGACGAGCGGCAACAGCCCGAAAGCCACCATCGCGGCGGCGAGCGTCGTGCTCCGACGGTATGCCGGGCGGCTCATACTTTTCGCTCCTCGGCCTTTCCGAGCAGCCCTTCGGGCCGCAGCAGGATCACCCCCAGGAACAGCATCAGCGCCACGCCGTCCTTGTAGGCGGGCGAGACATAAGCGCCCATCAGGTTCTCGAGCACGCCGACCAGCACGCCCCCGAGCAGTGCCCCGCGCGTCTGGTTGAAGCCGCCGATGATCGCGGCGTAGAACGCCTTGAGCCCGATCTGGTCGCCCATGTCGAACTTGGCGAGATACCCGGGAGTGACCAGCAGGGCCGCGACGACGGCGAGGCCGGCGTTGATCACGAAGGTGTAGAGCACCATCCGCTTCACATCGATACCGAGCACCTTCGCGGCCTCGGTGTTCTGGGCCACGGCCTGCATGGCACGGCCGGTGACCGTGCGGTTGAGGAAGAGCTGCAGCCCGACCACGATCGCGGCGGCACTCAGCAAGGCGCCGACGTCGTAGTACGAGACGTGCAGGCTTCCCAGGGCGAGCAGGCCATCGGGGAACGGATTGGGGAACGGCCACGCCTGCGCACTGTAGCCGGCCTTCATCGCCTGCTTGAGACCGATCGACAGGCCCAAGGTCGCGATCACGAGAGGAATGACGCCGTGGCGCAGCATCGGCTCGACGATCAGCCGTTTGAATCCAGCGCCGAGCACGAGCATGGCGAGAATGGCGGCGACGATGAACGCGACCCATAGGGGTGCTGCGGTGAACTTCATCACCAGCAGCATCGCAAACGCCGGCAGCATGACGAACTCGCCCTGGGCGAAGTTGATCGTGCCCGCGGCCTGCCAGAGAAGGGTGAAACCCAGCGCCACCAGCGCGTAGATGGCACCCGTGGCCGTGCCGGAAACGACGAGCTGCAGGAAATCGATCAAGCCGCTACATCGTCCCGGTAAAGCCGCCGTCGACGACGAGCTGCTGACCGGTGACGTAGCCTCCGGCGGCCGATGCGAGGAACACCGCGGCCCCGGCGACTTCCGCCGGCTGGCCCCAGCGGTGGAGGGCCGTCCGTGTCACGACGCGCTGGTTGAAGGCCGGGTCCTTGATGAGGGCCGCATTCAGATCGGTATCGAAATAGCCGGGTGCGATCGAGTTGCAGGTGACGCCGAACTCGCCCAGCTCCGCGGCCAGCGAGCGCGCCAATCCGGCCAGCCCCGCCTTGGACGAGGCATAGGCGTGGATCGTGGCCCGCCCCATCACGCCAGTGATCGAGGTGGTGAAGATGATACGTCCGCTGCGCTTGGCCTTCATCGAGGGGGCGACCGCCTGGGCGAGGAAGACGCAAGAGCGCAAATTCGAGCCGTGGATGCGGTCCCAGTCCTCCGGCTTCAGCTCATCGAGCGTGGCACGGTGCGCGATGCCCGCGTTCGCGATCAGGATGTCGATGCCGCCGCGCCGGGCAATGACCGACTCCACGGCGGTGCGGGCGGCGTCGATGTCCCGCGCATCGAAGGCGCGGATGTCGACGGTATGGCCATTCCTGCGCAATGTCTCGGCTGAGCGGGCAAGCATCGCCTCATCGCGGCCGTTCAAGACCACCGCGGCTCCGGCTGCGGCAAGCCCCTCGGCCATCGCAAAGCCGAGACCGCGGGAGGAGCCGGTGACCAGCGCCGTCTTGCCGCTGAGGTCGAACATCTTCACAGCGTCGCCTCGATCTTCTGGCGCAGCTCCGCCGTCACGTCCGGAAGAACGCCGAACCAGGCCTTGAAGGCCGGCCGCGCCTGATGCAGCAGCATGCCCAACCCGTCGACCGTCGGATTGCCGCGGCGGCGGGCGGCGGCGAGGAGCGGGGTCTCGAGCGGCGTGTAGACGATGTCCGAAACCAGGGCGGTCTTGGGGAGTTGATCAAGAGAGACGTCGAGAGGCGGCTGTCCGACCATGCCCTGGCTCGTCGTGTTCACGAGCATGGCCGCCCCCTGGAGCGCCTTGTGGCGATCCGCCCAATCCACGACCTCGATCGCGCCACCGATCTGCTGTTTCATCGCGACCGCCCGCGCCGGCGTGCGGTTGACCAGCCGCACCTCCTTCGCACCGCGGTCGAGCAAGGAGACGACGACGGCGCGGGCACCGCCGCCGGCACCCAGCACCACCACCGGCCCTGCATCCGCCCGCCAGCCGGGGACGCGCTCGACGACGTTCTCGATGTAGCCCCAGCCGTCGTTGTTGACGCCGTAAAGCGAATCGTCCGGCCGGACGATGATGCAGTTCACGGCACCGATCCGGCGGGCAGCCTCATGCACCTCGTCCACTATCGTAAGCGCTTCGATCTTGTGCGGAATCGTAAGGTTGCACCCGGAGAAGCCCAAGGCCGGCAGGGCCCGCAGCGCCGGCTTGAGCCGCTCGACCTTGATCGCCAGAGGCACGTAGCGGCCGATCAGCCCGTGTTTCTCCAGCCAGTAGTTATGCAGCAGTGGCGAGCGCGAGTGCATGATCGGCCAGCCCATCACGCCGGCCAGCAGAAACCTGTCGGGATGTGACATTCCTACTCCTTGCGCACGCCCTGCCGGCCGGGCCAACGAGTCTGGTCTAGTTCGACCCGAGCGGCGGAAGCGTCGCGAACACCTCCTGCTTGCCGTTCACGACCTTGACCATGAAGCTTTCGCGGTCGAGATCGCCATTCGCATCGAAGCTCACGTCCATCAGGATTCCGGGTGTTTGCTGGGTCGAGAGCTTGATCCCGTGCATCGCTTCCGCGAAGGCCTTGCGGTCGAACTTGCCGATCTTCTCGGTCACCGCCTTCACGTCGTAAACGGCCGTGTACCCTTTGATGCCGTTGTGATCGCAGCGGTAGTGATAGGCGGCCTGGAACGCCTGATCGAACTTTTTGACCAACGGGTCCGGCGCGTCCACCGTCAGGCCGACATGACAAACCGCGCCGTTGGCGGCGTCGCCGGCAAGTTCGATCACCTTTTGCCCGCAGATCGTGGTCTCGCCGACGATCGGCTTGTCATAGCCCTGCTTCTTCAGCTCGCGCAGGATGCGCCCGGCTTCGTCCTCGTTCAGGTAGACGAAGGCCGCGTCGGCGTTGGCCTGCTTGGCCTTGAGCACGGCGGCGGTGAAATCGACCTGCCCGGGATCGGTCGGGATGTCGGCGGCGATCTTGATGCCGTCGGCGTCCAGCACCTTCTTGATCACGTCATGCCCGCCCTTGCCGAAATCGTTGGTCACCCAGATCATGGCCACCGATTTGGCGTGCAGGTTGTCCTTGATGTAGCGCGCCACCCGCGGCATGGCGTTCACCTGGGTGAACGAGGTGCGGAAGATATAGGGATTGCCGCGCTGGGTGATGCTGGCCGCCTCGCCACCGGTGAAGTTGGGGATGCCGGCACGCTTGGTCTCTTCCATGCTCACGAGGATCGAGCCCGAGTAGACCGGTCCCATGACCGCGTAGGCGTCCATGTCGACGGCTTTCTGGGCCAGCGCCTTGGCGATACCGGGGTTGCTCTGCGTGTCGAACTGCTCGAGGTCGATCTGACGGCCGAGGATGCCGCCGGCGGCGTTGATCTCCTTCACCGCCAGGGCGACGCCGTCCCGAAAATTGGTGCCCGAGGTGACGCCGTCGCCGGACAGCTCGACGAGGCTCACGATCGTCACCGGCTTCTGCTGGGCCGCCGCGGGCTGGGCCACGAGCGCCAGCGCCGTAGCCGCCAAAAGAGTCAAAGTCGTCGGTTTGAACATATTCGTTTCCCCTCCTCCAGACCGGTCCTCGCACGAGCGAGGCCGGTCGCCGTTGAAATTCGTTGGCGGCGGGCCGACTGTAGCCCGCCTCAGAGCGCCTCGGCTAGCCGTGGCGCTGTCTTGGCGAACAGCAGCTCCAGCGACTGCATGGCCCGGCGGGCGACCACGTTTGGCGGCTCGGAGCGATACCCGTCGTTGAAGATCTCGAGCGACCAGCGGCCGGCATAGCCGGACTCGCGCAAGAGCCGCACCAGCTCGGCGACCGCGAGGTCGCCTTCGCTCGGAAACACGCGGTGGTGCCGTGCGATTTCGATCGTGGGCAGGCCGGGCACAATATGGGCGTCGGCGATCTGTACCAGGGCGACGCGCTCGATCGGGATTTCGGCCAGGCGCTGGAGCGGCGTGTTCAGCGCCTGGATATGGAAGGTGTCGACCACGAGGCCGACATTGGCGCGGTTGGCCGCACGCACGAGGCGCCAGGCCGCATCGATGGTGTTGGTCCAGCGGCTCCACGCCAGCGCCTCGAAGCCGATGCCCAAACCCCGCCGGTGCGCGAGATCGCCGAGCTCCGCCAAATCGTCCGCGGCACGCGACGGATCGTTGAGGCTGTCTTCGCGGACGGCCGCACAGGTCAGAAGCGTCTTGGCCCCGATCATTTCCATCAGATCGAAATAGTGTCCGGCCTGGGCGCGGGCCTCGGCGCGGCGCGCCTCGGCCTGGGCTTCGAAGTCGCGCAGCACCTGCAGGTCGTAGATCTCGAGCCCGCTATCCGCAATCAGCTTCGCGGCCTCGCGCGGGCCGCCGGGGAAGCTCTCGAGGTCTTCCGCCCAAAGCTCGATGCCGGCGAAGCCGGCGTGCCGGGTCGCCTGGAGCTTGTCCGCCAGGCTGCCGCCGAAGGTCACCGTGTTGGTCGCGAACTGTGCGCTCATGGTGCGAGCCTCAGGAACTCGGCGTAGATCGCCACCTGGTGATCGAGCATGTGGTGGCCGGGATGGGTGCGGCGGCCGAGTTTTTCCGCCGCAGCCAGGAGCTTGGTGACCGGCGGCCGCATGATGATGTCGGCCACGACCGCATCGGCGCGCAACGTCGAGGGGTCGAACGACAGCGGGTCGTCCGGCCGCAGGCCGGCCGGCGTCGCGTTGATCGCGATATCGATTTTGGCCGGGTCCGGCGTCCCGGTCGCGACGCGGCCCGGCCAGTACTCGGCGAGGCGGCGCGCGAGGGCCGCCGCCCGATCCTCGGCCACATCGCGAATGGTCAGGTGGCCGATCCCGGCGTCGAACAGCGCGAACGCGATGGCGGTGCCTGCACCACCCGCACCCACGAGCCAGACTTTGGCGTCGCGCAAGTTGATCTTCCGGTGCTTGAGTCCGGCCACGAAGCCTTCGCCGTCGAAGATGTCGCCCACCAGGGTGCCATCGGGCTCGCGGCGCACCGCGTTGACCACGCCCACCCGCCGCGCGCGCTCCGACAACCGGTCCAGGTGCTGCGCGACCGGCCCCTTGTGCGGAATGGTGACGCTGAGGCCGATCAGGTTCTGCATGACGCGGAAGCCGCGCATGGCATCCGCGAGGCCGGACGCCGGAATGTGCATCGGGATGCTGACCGCGTCGATGTTGCGCTCGGCGCAATAGCGGGTGAACACCTCGGGGAAGCGCACCTGCGCCACCGGGTCGCCCATCGCCACGATCAATCGCGTGGTGCCGCTGATCGCCGGGCCGCCGCCGGTCATCGTCCCTTACGTCCTCCCTCTTTCCCTCTCCAAGTAAAGCGCCGCAGGCATGACCTCAATTATCAAAAACTGCATAGAACGTAACATTATGTTACGATCGAGCCGAATGCTCACCTTGCGACAAATCGAAGTCATCCGCGCCGTCATGGTCACCGGCACGATCGCCGGCGCGGCGCGCCTGCTGAATGTGGCAGCCCCCGGTGTCAGCCGGCTGATGAAGCACACCGAGGACACGCTGGGCTTGAAGCTGTTCACCCGCCGCGGCGGGCGGTTCGAGCCGACGCCGCAGGCGCGCACCCTGTTCGACCAGATGAACGAGGTGTATCGGAACCTCGAGAATCTCCGCTACGCCATCCGGAATGTCGCGCGCGGACAGTCGAGCGAGCTGAAGCTCGGCTCGGTGCCGAGCATCGCCAACGTCATGGTGCCGCTGGCGGTCGCCGACGTGCGAAAGCGTTATCCCGATCTTCTGGTCGACATCGATATCCTCAAGCTCGAGGACTCCATCGACTATCTCCTGCTCGGCCGCGGCGAGGTCGTGGCCATGAGCTACAAGCTCGACCACCCGGCGCTGACGTTCGAGCCGCTGGCGACGGGCGAGCTCTATTGCATCGTGGCGGAGGGGCACGCGCTCGCGCGCCGCAAGAGCATCTCGGTCCACGAGATCGCAGCTCACAAGCTGATCGGCATCGAGCCCAAGGATCCGTACGGCCGCATCATGGTCGGTCTGTTCGAGGGGGCCGGTGTCGACTACAGGATCGCGATCAAGGCGCGGTTCGGCACGACGGTGTGCGGCCTGGTGCGCCACGATCTCGGCATCGCCGTCGTCGACGGCTTTACCGTGGCGCACGCCTCGATGCCGGGGATCCGCGTCATCCCGATCAGCGAGCCCACGGGCTTCCAGACGTTCGTTGCCTATCGGCGGGACGCCACCTTGACCACGGCGGCAGAGTTCTTCATCCGCAACCTTCGCCAGCGCATGAAGGCCCTGGCCGGCCGGCCGCGCGCCGCAGCCTAGACGCGCGTCAGGACGGAGGGGCCGGCCCCTCCAGCTTCGCCTTCAGATGCGACAGCAGCGGGTAAAGGCCGGCGAACAGCGCGATCAACAGGCCCCAGCCGCCCTCGCGATAGCCCTTGTGGTGGATGTAGCACTTGTAGATGCGCGTGAAAAAACGACGCACGTAAGTGCGCGTCGAATCGGGATCGCCCTGTTCGCGCAAATCCTGGGCGCGCGCCGTCGTGTAGCGATCCAGCCGGCGGATCATGTCCGAGATGTTGCGGTCGACGAGATGCTCGAGCGGATGGGTGAGCGTCGGCCCCTGCAGACCGGTCAAATGCAGCTGCGGATGCACGCGTCCGGCACCCCAGCGTTTGGCCCCTTTGCGGAAGAGGCCGTGATAGGCGCCCTTGCCGAAGCCGCCGCCCCAGCCGTAGCGCACGAGCGTGGTGCCGATGTAGTTGTCGACGGGAATGAGATGGCGGTCATGCGTCGAGCTCGCCACAACCGAGCGGATCTCCGCCGCCAGCTCGTTCGAAACGCGTTCGTCGGCATCGACCTCGAGGATCCAGTCGCCGTGGCAGGCCTCGATGCCGGTATTGCGCCGTCCGGCTTCCAGCTCCCAGGCGCCTTCGACCATGCGGTTTGCATAACGGCGCGCAATCTCCGCCGAGCGGTCCGTGCAGCGGTCGAGCACGACCACGATCTCGTCGGCAAAGCGCAGGCGTTCGAGACAGTCGGCAAGGCGCGCCTCCTCGTTATGGACGACGACGAGTGCGGAGAGAGTGGCTGGTGTGCTCATCGGCCCTCCTCCGGAAACCGCCGGCGCAGCTCGGCCGCCGCGGCGATGACCGCGTCCACCGTCAGGCTGTCCATCAGCGTATCGGCGGTGCGATGGTCGAAGCCCGGGCGGCCCATGAGAACCTCGGGCGTTTCGGGCGTCGTCACGACGGCCGTGCGCTCGCCCCAAGGCGCGTAGCGGACGACCGAGCCGGGCCCGAACAGCGCCAGGGTCGCCGTGTCCGCGGCAGCGGCGATATGGGTGAGGCCGGTGTCGTTGCCGATGAACATGGCGCAGCGTTTCAGCACCGCAGCCGCCGTCAGCAGATCGACGCGGCCGACGAGGTCGATTCGCCGGCGTTCGGGGAGCGCGTCGAGCAGGGCTTGCGCCTGCGCACGCTCGTTGCCCGCCGCCAGCACCACCACCGGCGCATCGGGAAACACGCCTCCAGACGCGGTCAGGCGTCGGGCGAGTTCCGCGAAATTCCGGTCGCGCCATTGCTTGGCGCGCCAGTTCGCGGCCGGTCCGATCGCCAGCACCGGGCCGGTCTTGGGCACCAGTGCCGCGGCGGCGGCTTCGTGCTCGGGCAGCAGCCAGATCCGCGGTGCCGGCGGCGGCTCGACATCGAGCAGGCGCGCGAGCTGTCTGACCTGGTGCTCCTTGGGATTGCGCTTCTCGGCGACGCGGCGATGGCGGGCGAACGGCAGAAGATAGGCAAACGCCGAGCCGCGCAGGTCGATGACCCAGTCCCAGCGCGCCGCGGCCACGTTGCGGTACAGTCCGGCCCAATGTCCGATGATATGGTGACGGACCAGCGGAATCAGCCGCTCGAGGCGCGGCACGCCGGCGAACAACGGCAGCGCCAGCGGGCCCGCGGCGACGGTCGCGAGCGCGGCCGGGTTCTGCTCCAGGAGATGGGCCAGGAGTCCGGTCGAAAGCACGGCATCGCCGATGCGCGATGCGGTGATGAAAAGGATCCTCAAATCGACTCGAACCCCGCGTTTCCGTGGCGCCGCCGCGCACACCTCTATACCGACTGAGCGGACGGCGGCAAGCCGCCTGCGGTCGGGGCCAACGCGTTGATACGACGGGCTTCGCGGACACCCGCTCCGGGGTCTATAGTGGCCGTCCTCCAGAGTCTCCTGAAATCCCGGCATGAACCGCATCACCAGCTACATTTTCTCCCAGCTCCTGTTCGCCACGCTCCTGGTGACGTTGACCGTGACCTGCGCGTTCTGGCTGACGCAGTCGCTGCGCTTCATCGAGCTCATCGTCAACCACGGGCTATCGATTGCCTCCTACCTCTACATGACGATGCTGCTGCTGCCGAGCCTGCTGTCGATCCTGCTGCCGATCGGCTTTTTCCTGGCGATGCTGTTCGTCTACAACCGGCTGACGACCGACAGCGAGCTGATCGTCATGCGCGCCGTCGGTCTGGGACCCCAGCAACTGGCCAAGCCCGCCCTGATTCTGGCCGTGCTGGTGGTGCTCATCGATTATCTCCTGACCCTCGTATTCATGCCGATGTCGTACCGCGCCTTCCGCGACATCGAGACCGATTCGCGCGGCGGCTACGCGGGCGTCGTGCTCAAGGAAGGCGCCTTCAATACGGTCAACGACGGTGTCACGGTCTACGTGCGCAGCCGCGGCCCCGAAGGCGAGTTGCTCGGGATTCTCATCCACGACACGCGCGACCCGAAAAAGGCGGTCACCATCATGGCCGAGCGCGGCCTGCTCGCGCAGACGAGCGAGGGTCCGCGAATCATCATGGTCGACGGCAACCGCCAGACCGTCGACAAGGCCGACAACAAGTTCTCGGTGCTCTACTTCGACCGCTACAGCGCCGAGCTCGGCCGCACGGGATCGGGGGAAACGACGGATGTGGCGCGATGGCGTCAGCCGCGAGAGCGATATCTCAATGAGCTGCTGTTCCCGGACATGAACTCGCAGATGGACCGGGACAACTACAACCAGCTGGTGACCGAAGGCCATATGCGCCTCACGTCATCGCTCTATGGGCTGGCCTTCGCCCTCATCGCTCTCGCCACCCTTCTCCCCGGCGACTACAACCGCCGCGGCCAGGGAAAGCGGATCATCCTCGCCGTCGCCGTCATGATGATCCTGGAATCCGGCTCGGTGTTCTGGAACGGATTCGTCGCGCGCCATATCGGGCTGACCCCGATGATCTACGCGAACGTCCTGGTGCCGAGTGCTATCGCCGCGTGGTGGCTGTTCCGCACGCCGCGCCCGCGGCGCGCCATGGCACTGCCGGAGGCGGCCCCCGCCTGAGCGCCGCGCGGATGCCGGCCCGGTCCGCTCGGGCCTACGGCTGGGCCGCGAGATAAAGCCCGACCAGCAGGTGGTCGACGGCCCCCGAGGCCGGCCCAAGCGGCAGGATGAGCTTCGAGGCGCGGATGCGCTTCTGCTGCACGGTTCGTTCGCGCGTCACGACGATCGGCTGGCCTTTGCAGATCGCGCGGCCGTACTCGCCGCGCACCACCGCCTGGACATCGTCGGTGAGCGAGCTGGCACGCCGGCCGGTCAGATCGCGGCTGAAATAGTCGGCGAGCACGGTCCCGTAGACGCGATATAGATAGTCCGCACCGCCGCCCTCCACCTCGATCAGCATGAGGTTGCCAAGCCACGGCCACAGCTCGATCACGTCGAGATCCTGGCGTTGCGGAAACGGCCGCGGCCCGCGTTTTTTCTGCCAAAGCCCGTGCAGATCACGCAGCTTCGGATGAATGTCGCCAACCTGCTCGACCGGCATGACGATGCCGTCGCCCGAGCCCCCTGCACTCATGCCACTCAGTCCCCCGCTCGCATCATCGGTCCAGGCCGAGAACGTCCCTCATGCTGTAGAGCCCCGCCGGCCGCCCCCGCGCCCACAGGGCGGCCCGCACCGCGCCGCGCGCATAAATCTGGCGGCCGGTGGCGCGGTGCGTCAGCTCGACGCGCTCGCCTTCGCCGCAGAACATCACCACGTGATCACCGACTTCGCTGCCGCCGCGCGCACTCGTGAACCCGATGGCCCCGGCCGGCCGCGCGCCGGTGTGGCCGTCGCGGCCGCGCACGGCGACGTCTGCGAGAGTCACCTGGCGGCCGCGCGCCGCGGCCTCGCCCAGAGCCAACGCCGTCCCCGACGGCGCATCGACCTTGTGCCGGTGGTGGATCTCGAAGATCTCGATGTCGTAGTCGGGCCCAAGGCTGCGCGCGACACGCTCGGTGAGTGCGGTGAGCAGGTTGACCGCGAGACTCATGTTGGGCGAGCGCACGATCGCCGTGCGCCTGGCCGCATCCGCGATGGCCGCGTCATCAGCCGGTCCGAGCCCGGTGGTGCCGATCACCAGCACCTTCTGCGCCTCGGCGGCGAGCCGCGCGTGAGACACCGTCGCCTTCGGCGACGTGAAGTCGATCACCGCATCGGCGGCGGCGAACAGGGCGGCGGGATCGCTGCCGATCTTCATCTGCAGCGGGCCCACGCCGCTGACCTCGCCGAGGTCGCGGCCGATCGCAGCACTTCCCGGCGCTTCGGTGCCGCCGGCCAGCGCGCAGCCCGCCGTGCCCATGATTTCGCGGATGAGCATCTGCCCCATCCGTCCCGCGCACCCGACGATCCCGACGCGATAGCCGCTCATGATGGCGCGCATTCAATCACAGGTGCCGAGCCGAGACCAGCGCCGCAAGGATTGCTCAGATGCTCAACTTCTTGAAAAATTTTTCAGGTATCGCGCGCAAGATCGCCATAACGAGCCGCCATAGCGCCGGTGCGTAGATTTCCTCGCGTCCGGCCATCGCGGCCGAAAAGCACCTCGTCGCCACCGCGTCGGGCTGCGCCAGGAGCGGCAGGCGCCCGAGCGCAAACGTCATCGCGGTGTCGACCGGGCCGGGCTTCACCGTTGTGACCGTGACACCGGCGCGCCACAACCTTGCCCGCAATCCTTGCAGATAGGCGTGCAGGCCAGCCTTGGCGGCGCCGTACACGTAATTGCTGAGCCGGCCGCGATCGCCGGCCACCGAGCCGAGCACGACAATGCGGCCGCCCTTCTGGGCTTCGAACAAGGGGGCCGCGACCTGCAGGAAGCGCACCACCGCGCCGAAATTCGTCTCCAGGACAGATTCGGCAAGTGCCGGATCGCGATCGATCTCCGTCTGCGGCGGCATCACGCCCACGGCGACGAAGAGGTTCAGCACGGCCGGTGCGGCGAACGACCGGGCCCGCTCCAGGGCTGCGGCGTGGGTCTCCGGGTGCAATGCGTCGAACTCCACGACCTCGACGCGCTGGGTGAAGCGGACGCGCAAGTCGGCTGCGGTCGCCTCGAGATCGGGGCGATCGCGGCCGGCCAGCACGATGTTGGCGTTCGCCGCGGCGGCGCGGCGCGCGAAGGCCCGCGCGATGGCCGACGAGGCGCCGACGATGAGCCACGTATCCGGCGCCCCGCTCATGGCGACCTCTTGAGGCCCAGACGGCGCGCCTGATCGGAGATGAACACGCCCCGTGGATCGACGCGCTCGAGGACCGCCTCGAACCGCGGCAGATCGAGATACATGGCGCGAAACTGCGCCGGCGTAAGGAGCGCGTCCTTGGCCAAGTACACGCGCCCCCCATGCTCGACCGCCACTGCCGCCAGGCGCTCGAGCAGCGCCTCGATGCCGGCGGCGCGCGGGAAATCGAGGGCCAGCGTGTGGCCGCGCAGCGGGAACGACAGCAGGCCGCGACCAGGCCGGCCCAGGGTCTTGAGCACGGCGAGAAACGACGCGCGGCCGGCGCTCGAGATCATCTCCAGCATCTGGCGCAGCGCCGCCGGTGCCGCCGCGTCAGGCACCACCGCCTGGAACTGGTAGAACCCGCGGCGGCCATAGATCCGGTTCCAGTCCTGGATCGAATCGAGCGGATAGAGGAAGTCGCGGAACGAGCGCGCGCGCGCGCGGCCGGCCGCCGGCACCCGGCCATAGTAGACACGGTTGAACGCCCCGATCGTCCAGCGGTTCAACACCGGCGACGGCAGGTCGAACGGCACGGCGCGGGCGCGGCGGGGCCGGCCGGGATCCGCACCGGGGGTGAATTCCGCCGTCTCGAGGATGCCGCGGCCAAGCGCCGATCCGCGCGCCAGTGCATCGATCCAGCCGACCGAGAACGTGGCCGTCTCGCGCACATCCACAAACGCGGTCAGGAAATGGTCGAGGCTGGCCATCCGGCGCTCGCGCACGGAAACCGCCTGCGAGGCACCCGGCAGCATGCGGAAACAGACCGCGCGCAGGATGCCCGTGAGCCCCATGCCGCCGATGGTGGCCGCGAACAACTCGGGATCGCTCTCGGGGCTCACCCGCTTCGTCGTCCCGTCGGCGAGCAGAAGATCGAACCAGCGTACGTGATCGCCGAAGCTGCCGTGCCGGTCGTGGTTCTTCCCGTGCACGTCGGCAGCAACCGCACCGCCCACGGTCGCGAACGACGTCCCGGGGCTGGCCGGCGGCATGAAGCCGCGCGGGAGGAACACGTCGAGGAGATCGGCAAACGTCACCCCGGGCTCGCAGACGAGGTCTCCGGTCGCCGGGTCGAAGGCGAGCAGCCGGTCGAGCCGGCGCGTCAGGACCACGTGGCCGCCGTCGTTCAAGGCCGCATCGCCGTAGGAGCGGCCGCCGCCGCGCGCCAAAAGCCCGCCGCTCTTGCCCTCGGCCAGAGCGGCGTCGATGTCGCGCGGCCGCTCCGGCCGCGCGGCGCTGACCTGCGCCTGCGACGCACGCCCCCACCCTGTGATCTGCATCGGCTTCCAGGTCATCGCGGCTCAGCCATACAGCAGCCAGCCGAACATCGCGAGCCAACCCACGAACGCCAGGATCAGGAACGGGTCGCTGAGCGCCAGGTCGGTGGGCGAGCCCGACCGCTGCTCGACCAGGGCGATCTGCAGATAACGGAGGACACCCGCTGCGACAAACGGTGCCGTGAGATACAGCTTGTCGGTGTGGAATTTGGCGATCGCTCCGGCGTCGGCCGTGTAGATCAGGTACGACACGAGGAGTGCTGCCAGCACGACGCCAAGGGCCGTATCGACGAAGCGCAGATTGTAGCCGGCCAAGGCCGGACGGTGAGTGTCGCCGAGCGCCTTGACGAGGTCGTCGCGCCGCTTGGCGAACGCCAGGAACAGCGCCAGCAGGAACGTGCACACGACGATCCACACGGTCAGTGAAATGCCGGTGGCCGCCCCGCCGAATTCGATGCGCAGCACGAATCCGGTGGCGACGATCAGCACGTCGAGCACGGCGATATGTTTGAGCCGCGCCGAATAGAGCATCGCCAGCGCGACATAGGCCGCCGCGATCGCACCCGCCCGCGCGGGAAGCGCGGCGAAGCACAAGACCGTACCGGCTGCCAGCAGCAGCGCTGCGAATATCAGGGCCGTGGCCGGGGCTACCTCGCCGGCGGCGATCGGCCGGGTCGACTTGGCGGGATGCAGCCGGTCGGCGTCGGCGTCGCACCAGTCGTTGAAGACGTAGATCGCGCTCGCGATCAGGCAGAAGACGACCACTGCAATCGCGCTGCGGCCGACATTCGGCCAATTCATCGCCTCCGGCGTGAAGAACAGCGGCGCCAGCACGAATCCGTTCTTGACCCATTGGCGGGGACGGGCAAGACGCCCGAGCGCAGGAAATTTTTGCTTCACGGCAAGGACTTATACGGGGGGACAACGGACGGAACAAGGCAACCGGCGGAACCGGCACGGAATAACGCGACGGGCCGGCGCGTCATTCCCACACCCGCCGATTTAGCGTACAACGCCCACCTTGTTTGCCCCCGGTCCGTCCGTTCGATGAACACCTCCGCCGTGCAGGACTCCGCCGCCGCAGGCTGGTTTCGCGCCTTGGCGTGGTTCCTGTCTCTCGTCCTGTTCGCGCTGGTTCTGCGCCCGGCCGCGCACGTGTTCGACATGCCCATGACCGAGGACGGCTATTACGCGCTGAGCGTAGCGCGCAACCTCGCCGCCGGCCACGGCCTGACGATCGACGGTGAGCACCTCACCAACGGCTTTCAGCCGCTGTTCACGATTCTGGAGGCCGGGGCGTTCCGCCTTGCCGGCACCGATCAGGTCCTGGCCCTGCGGCTGGTGATGGCGCTCGCCTGGCTCTTCCACGTCGGCGGCGCGCTGGTCATCGCCATGGTCGCGCGCGACGCCTGGCCGTCCCGTTTCGGCGGTCGCGAACGCGAGCTGCGCGCCCCAATCGCCGCGTTCCTCTATCTCGCAGCACCATTGCTGCTGAACCACGCCTACAACGGGCTCGAGACCGGCTGCACGATGTTCTTCTACGCGCTTGCCGCCCGCTGGATGCAGACCGGGCGGGACCGCAGCTGGGGCGGCCTCGCCGGCTTCGGGGCGATCATCGGCTGCCTGGTCCTGGCGCGCATCGACGCCGGAGCGGTCGCGGCCGTTCTCGGCCTCAACGAGCTGCGCCGCGCCAGGCATGGCGGCTTGCTTCATCTCGTCGGCCGCGCCGCGGTCCTGGGCGTGACGGCCTTCCTGATCTCGAGCCCGTGGTGGCTCTACAACACGATCTATTTCGGCTCGCCGATGCCGACCAGCGGCGCGGCACAGCAGGCCTGGGGCCTCGAATGGCTGCGCTTCGAAGACGCCGAATGGGCGCTGCGCGTGGTCCTCGTGCCATGGCTCTTCGTCGGTGCGCACGAAGCCAACCTGTCGCTCAATGCGCCCCTTCCGTTCGGCCCCGATGGCTACATCACGATGACGGCCACGGGATTTGTTCGCACGATCGTCGTCCTCGCCGTGGCGCTCGCCCTCGTGCGGGCGGGGCGGCGCGGGGTGATTGGCCGCGACCTCGCGGCAGCTTCGGCCTACGAGGCCGCCACCACCCGGCGCACATTGGAGTTCGCCGCGTGCTTTGGCTTCGGCTTCGTCGCACTCCTCGTCTACTACATCGGCGGATTC
This sequence comes from Alphaproteobacteria bacterium, assembly GCA_035506575.1. Classification (GTDB taxonomy): domain Bacteria; phylum Pseudomonadota; class Alphaproteobacteria; order CACIAM-22H2; family CACIAM-22H2; genus DATJPD01. Next base: position 6,784 of record DATJPD010000204.1, on the reverse strand, counting down.
TCGGCGCACTGGTTCTACTACCGGTACTTCGCGCCGCTGGCGCTCGTCTCGTTCGTGATCGTGCCGATCCTTCTCGCGCGCGCCTGGTACGGCATCGAACGGCCGCGCCTCGCGATGGCGCTCGCACTCCTTCTCGCCCTGCAGATGGCAGGCTGGACCGGATTTGCGCTGGCGGGGCGAGGTCTCGGCGGCAACACGGTCTATGTCGACCAGGTGCAGCTGGTCCGCGAGCATGTGCCTGCCGCGGATTACGTCGCGGCAGGCCAGTCCGGTACCCTCGGCTTCTTCCGCGACCACGTGATCAATACCGACGGCAAGGTCAACCGCGACGCCATCGCCTATCAGGACGACATGTGGGACTACCTGCGGGCGAATCACGTGCGGTGGTTCGCCGACTGGCCGTTCTACGTGAACAAGTATCTCGGCGTGCCGTTCGATCCGACCGGCGATAAACCGGTGACCGAAGCCAATGGCTGGCGCTTCGTCGCCGAGCGCAACTACTTCTACCTTTACGAATATGTGGGGCCGCCGGCCCGTTAACCTTTGCCCGCGCGCCCCCCTTTGGACGGGCTTGTCGCAAGACGGGCGCGCGTGGTTAGGTCGGCCAACCGACAGGACGGGCAGAGCGGGGAGACGCGAAGTGGGGACGGATCGGCAGCCGGTCGCGAGCGAGCGCGTGTATGGCTGGGCGACGGCCGCGTTGATGGTGGCAGCACTGGTTGTGGTGTTCGCGACGTTCCGCGATTACGGCATCACCTGGGACGAACATTACCACGACAGCTACGGCAAGGACCTGCTCGCCTATTATCTGTCCGGGTTTCGCGACACGGCGGCACTCACCTATCACAATCTGTGGCTTTACGGCGGGGCCTTCGACGCGCCGACGGCCCTGGTCAAGCGCTTCTCGCCGTTCGGCGACTATGAGACGCAGCACCTGATGATCGCGCTCGCCGGTCTCACGGGCGTCCTCGGTGCGGCGCGGCTCTCATCCTTCCTGGGCGGAGCGCGGGCGGGCTTCTGGGCCGCACTCCTGCTTCTCCTGACGCCGGTCTGGTATGGCCAGATGTTCAACAACCCGAAGGACATCCCGTTTGCGGCGGCGATGACCTGGGCCCTCTACTACACCGTGCGCGCGGTCCCGGAGCTGCCGCATGTGCCGCGCCATCTGGTCGTGAAGCTGGGCCTGGCGTTCGGGGTCGCATTCGGCGTGCGTATCGCGGCGGTGTTCGCCGTGATCAACCTCGCCGCACCGTGCTGCGCGTGGCTGGCGCTGCGCCTGCGGGCTGCGGGACCCCGCCTCGCCTTGCGCGAGACCGGCCGCGTGCTGCTTTGCTTCCTGCTGCCGAGTGCCGTGATCGCCTACGTGGTGATGCTGGCGGCGTGGCCATGGGCCGAGGGCGAGCCGTTTCTCCGCCCGTTCGAGGCGGCCTGGATCTTCGCGCACAGCCCCTGGAACATCAACACGCTGTTCGAGGGCCGGCTGGTGAATTCGATGCACCTTCCGGCTGACTACATGGCCGTCTATTTCGCGGTCGAGATGCCCGAGCTCGTCTTGGCCCTGCTGGCGGCCGCAGCCCTCATTGCCGGCGCGCGGCTGTACCGCTTCGGGCGGCTGCCGGATTGGCGCGAGATCGCGGGCCCCGCGAGCCTCGCCTTCGCCTTTCTGTTTCCGTTCGTGTTCTTCGTCGTCTTTCGCCCGGTCGCCTATGACCGCATCCGGCATTTTCTGTTCATCTTGCCGCCGATGGCCGCGATCGCGGGCCTGGCGCTCGACCGCATCTATGCTGCCCTCGGCGAACGCTCGGCTGTTGCGCGTGGCGGCTTTTCCGCCGTCATCGCGACGTATCTCGCGTTCCATGTGGCCGGCATGGCCTCGCTGCATCCCGACGAGTACGTCTATTACAACGCCCTGGTGGGTGGCGTGGAGGGTGCGGCCCACGACTACGAGCTCGATTACTGGGGAAATTCCTACCGCGAGGCGGTGCAGCGCCTGGCGGCCTACGTACGGGAGGAAGAAGCGCGGACCGGCGTGCGGAGGACCTACCGGGTACTCGTCTGCGCCGAGGGAAGCTCGGCTGCGTATTTCTTCCCGTCCGATCTGGTGCTCGCACGGAACGAACTCGACGCCGATTTCTATATCTCGGTCACCCGGCTGGGCTGCGACCGCGAATACGCGGGCAAGACGATCATCGCCGTCGAGCGTGACGACACCACGTTGAGCGTGGTCAAGGACCGCCGCGACCTTCCGGCCGACCAGCGGCAGGAGCGGCCAGTCCCCGGCGAGATGATGGTCGCACGGCATCCGGGATTGGCGCCCGCGATACCGTGACATCGTCGCCGAACGCACTGCTGCTCTCGAATCCGGCCTTGTCGCTGACCACGTAGAGCGGCCGGCGCTTCACTTCCTCGAAGACGCGGCCCAGATAGGCGCCGAACAAGCCGAGCGTCAGCAGCTGGATGCTGCCCAGCATCAGAACCGCGACGATCACCGACGCATAGCCGGGGACGTCCACGCCGAAGATCAGCGTACGCACCGTGAACCAGCCGGCGAGTGCAAGCGAGGGCAAGGCCAGAACCGCGCCGAGATATCCCGCAAGCGTGAGGGGCAAGGTCGAGAAACTGGCAAATCCGTCGGCCGCGAACGCGAGCAGCCGTCGGAAGGACCATGCCGAGCCGCCGGCGCCCCGCTCGCCGACCTCGTATTCGAGGCCGATCTGCCGGAACCCAACCCAGGCGAACAGCCCCTTCATGAAGCGGGCGCGCTCGGGCATCTGATTGAGGACGTCGACGACCCGGCGGTCGAGCAGGCGGAAATCGCCGGCACCGGCCGGCATACGCACATTGGCAAAAGATTCGAACAGCCGATAGAACAGCGAGCTTGCGAGGCGCCGCAGCCGCGAATCGGTCGCGCGCGAGCGGCGGATTCCGTAAACCATGTCGTAGCCGGCACGCCACGCCGCGAAGAATTCCGCGATCACCTCCGGAGGATGCTGGAGGTCGGCGTCGATCGGCACCACCGCGCGCCCCGCGGTGTGGGCGAGGCCACACGCGAGGGCTATGTCCTTGCCGAAATTCCGCGACAGGCGTACGAGCCGCAGCCGCGAGTCGCGGCTGCGGCGGTCCACGAGGCGATCCCAGCTCGCATCGGTGCTGCCGTCGTCCACGCAGACGACCTCCGCCGGAACGTCCATGCCTTCGAGAACGGCGTCCAGGCGCGCGAAGAAGCGGTCCATATTGTCCGCTTCGTTGAAGATCGGAACCACGACGGACAGATCGGGGCCCGCCGATGGGTCGTGCCGACGCAGATCGCCGTCGTCCGTCCAGCGATCGGGCATGTCTCCTCCTTCGATTTTTGGGATATCCTCATGCCTATTGAATCGACGGTCAATCAGCCTTTCAGCCATGGCCAAAAGTGATACGGGACGCCTGATCTTGTGCGCCGACGACTACGCGATCGCGCCGGGCGTGAGCCGGGCCATCCGCCGGCTGATCGAGGCTGGCCGGCTCACGGCCACGTCGTGCATGTCAGTCAGCCCTTTTTGGGCATCGGAAGCACAGGCGCTCCGCCCATGTGCGGCGCGGGCCGATATCGGACTGCATCTCACCCTGACGAACCTGCGGCCGCTCGGCCCCATGCCGGTCACGTGTCCGGAAGGGCGCCTTCCCGGGGTTCGCGATCTGACCATCGCCGCCTGGTGCCGGCGGGTCGACCTGGGCGAGATCGCAGCCGAGTTCGGCCGTCAGCTCGACGCCTTCGAATCCGCCTTCGGAGCACCACCGGCCTTCCTCGACGGCCATCAGCATGTCCACCAGCTCCCCGGACTCCGCGACGTGGTGCTCGATCTCTGGGAGCGACGCCTGGCGCATCATGGCGCCTGGCTGCGCGTCACGGATGAGCCGATTGCGGCCATCCTGCAGCGCGGGGTCGAGCGCACCAAGGCTGCCATCATATCGCTTCTAGGCCGCGGCCTCGGCCGCCGCGCCCGGGCGCGCCGCATCCCGGTGAATGACGGGTTTTCGGGGGTTCAGGACTTTTCCGGGCGGATTCCGTATGAGCACCTGTTCGAGCGGTTCCTGGAGGCGCCGCGCGGCAGGTATCTCGTCATGTGCCATCCGGGCGAAGTCGACGACGCGTTGCGCGCCGTCGACGACGTGACCGGGGCGCGCGAAGAGGAGCTGCGCTTTTTCGAGAGTGACGCGTTCCCACGACTCGTGGCGCGGCACGGACTTGCTCTTTCCCGCTTTGATCCGCCGCAAATCAGCGCTCGGGGATGAGCCTGAACGGCACTACGCCCGGAACCGCGCGCGGACATTCCGTGGTCGTCCGGCTCTCGGTGGCCTCGGCGTGGCGCGCCAGCGCTTCGTACTGGCGGGCGAGGTCGAGGAATTCGCTTCGCACGTCGCCGAACGAGAACTCGTCGGCGAGCGCGTAGAGCTTCTGGGCCTCGGCGCGGTAGAGCTTTGAGTACGGGGTCACGGCTGAAATTCACCGTCTCGTTGCAGCGGAACCTGCGGAGGAAGACGCGCCCGACTCGCGTTTTTCCGCCGACCCTCTTGTCTCTTCCGCGGGCCGGCGGGTCAATTGGGAAAAGCATCGGATTTCCCAGTTCGCGCGACGCTGTTGTAAGCACGCAACGGCTGGCGATGCGGTTCGATCACAGACGCCGGGCGATATAAGTGCGGCGCGCCTGATTGAACCCGAGGTTACGGCCCTGCGGTATCACGGCCGCGAGCCCGGCGTCGCGCAGCAGGGCGAGGATCTCCCGGTCGTCGTAGGTCGCAAGCCCGACATCACGACGCAGCCGGCGATAATCCGAAAACAAAGTGGTGACCAGGCCGCCGAGCGCTGCGAGCAGGAATCCGTGGGCGCGCGCCGTGGACAGAAGCGAGCCGATGTCGTCCAGCAGCCGTGCCGTGGGCGGAATGACATCGGCAAGAACCACGAAGCCGCCAACCGCCAGCTTCGACCGCCACCCCGCCAGCAAGCCCGGAAGCTCGAGGCGATCGATGTACTGGATGACCGAGAACGCAACGATCACGTCGAGAGAATTCTCGGCAATGGCGTCAAGGCCCGCCTGGTCGAGTACGGCGACCTTGGGATTGTTCGCAAATCGCCTGGCGAGTCGCGCGCGCACCGAGGGAGCTCCGTCGTACAGGTAGAGCCGCCCCACCCGCGCTGCGACCCGGGACGCGTCGAGCGCTTCGCCGCACCCGAAATCGAGGACGGACACGCCGCCGCGGTCCGGCAGGACCGACAGGATATCGTCGGCAATGCGCGCATAGTGAACGCGCAAATGGCGGTCGTTCACGTAAATGCGGTGCGGCCGATCCCAGAACCGCAGCCATGACTCGGGCATGCGAGGACGCTTACGTTCTGCGGACGAGACTGGCAAGAGCGTGCCAGCACTCGGGCCGCCAGTGGGTGTGTGCGCGCGCCGAGGGCGAAGACAGGACAAACACGGTTGCCCCCTCCCACGGCTCGGCCTGGGGGCCGAGCCTGAGATCCTGCGTCGCGCAGCCGAAAAAATGCGACGCGGCCGTCTTGCCGACGAACGCGATCAGGCGCGGCCGCGCCCTGCGCAGGGCGTTGCGCAATCGGGTGACGTCGCGCGCGGTCACCACGATCTTGCTGTCGGCACCCCATTGCGTCTTGGCAACGTCGGTGAGGCCGATCCCGTGCTCGGGCAGGCGGCGGAAATCATGCGGCTGGAAGTCGGCGGGCACCAGCCCGATGTGCCGGAGCGTCGGCCAGAACTTGTTGTTTGGCCCCACATAGGGGGTCTTTTCCCGCGCCGATCTGGGCCCGGCCGCCATGCCGCAGAAAATGACCGTCAGCCCCGGTGCGACGATATCGTCGATGATGTCGGCCTTGCTCACTCGATCAGGCGCGCTCCCCGTTCGCCCGTCAGATAATTCCATATCCACAGCGTGCTGACCACGAGCCGGTTCTCGAATCCGACCAGCAGGAAGATGTGGATCAGGCCCCACAAGAACCACGCCGCCCGGCCGGTGAAGCGCATCCACCCGAAGTCGAACACCGCGGCATGACGGCCGATCACGGCGGTGTTGCCGCGGTTGCGGAAGCGGAACGGCGGCATCGGGACGCCGTCCGAAAGATTTCGCGCCAACGCCCGTCCGAGATGCTTACCCTGCTGTGCTGCGACCTGAGCCAAGGCCGGCAGCGGCCGCCCGTCGCTATCGAACGCCGCGGCCGTATCGCCCAGCGCATAAACCTCGGGCACGCCGCGCACCGAGAGATCGGCGCCGACGGGAATGCGTCCGGCCTTGTCGACTTCGACGCCGAGCCAGCGACCGATGGGCGAGGCCGACATGCCCGCCGCCCACAGGATGACCGCGGCCGGAACGCGCTCGCCGCCGACCACGACGCCGTCATCGTCGATCGCCGTGACCGGCTGTCCGGTCCTGACCTCGACGCCAAGCTTGGCCAGCGCGCGCTCGGCATAGCGCGACAGAGTCTCGGGAAAGCCGGCCAGGATCCGCGGTCCCGCTTCGAGCAACAGGATCCGCGCCCGCCGCGGATCGATGCGGCGGAAGTCATGGCGCAACGTCCAGCGCGCGAGCTCGACCACAGCACCGGCCATCTCGACGCCGGTCGGGCCGCCGCCCACGATCACGCAGGTCATGAGCCGGCGCTGCCGGTCCGGATCGGGTTCGATCTCGGCGCGCTCGAATGCGCCCAGCAGCCTCGCGCGCACCGTCCGCGCATCGCTCAATGTCTTGAGACCGGGTGCGAGTGCCGCCCATTCGGGATGCCCGAACCAGC
>DATJPD010000203.1:0-33597 GCA_035506575.1 Alphaproteobacteria bacterium | reverse complement strand
ACCTCGGGGTCCTTCTTGGCGTCGGCGGGCAGGCCGTCCAGCAGCTGCTTCGCCTTCCCATGATCGCCCGCCGCGACATAGCAGCGCGCGAGGCCTGCCACGGCTGCGGCGTTGCCGGGCTCGCGCGCCAGCACCTGGCTGTAGAGGGCGCTGGCCGTACCCGTATCGCCTTCGGCGAGGGCTGCCTTCGCGTGCTCCAGCGCCTGCTCGATCGGCGACGGCGCGGCGGGAGCGCCCGCAGCACCCCCGAGCCGCTTGATGAAGCTCTTGATCTGGCTCTCCGGGAGAGCGCCGACGAAGCCGTCGACCGGCCGCCCGCCTTTGAAGGCGAACACCGCCGGGATGGACTGGATGCGCAATTGCTGCGCGATCTCGGGATTCTCGTCGATGTTCACCTTGACCAGGCGCACTGCGCCGCCGGCTTCGCGAACCGATTTTTCGAGGAGCGGGCCCAGCTGCTTGCACGGCCCGCACCACGGCGCCCAGAAATCGACGATGACCGGCACCTCCTGCGAGGCGTCGATCACGTCGGCCATGAAGGTCGTGACGTCGCTGTCCTTGATGAGGTTGGGGTCGGCGGCCTTCGGCTTGGCCGCCCCGAGGATCTGTTCCATCGTGTTCGCTAGTCCCTTATGTCAGGCCGAAAATATGTCAGGCCGAGCATCATTCGGCCGGGGCGCATTCGCGGCCCTGAAATTACCACCCTTAGATGGCGATTTTGCCGCGCCGTGGCAACCCCGATCGCTATGTCGCGCCGGCCGGCAGGCCGACCGGGCAGGCCACGCCGGTGCCGCCCAAGCCGCAATATCCGGCCGGATTCTTGGCCAGGTATTGCTGGTGATAGTCCTCGGCGTAGTAGAACTCGGGTGCGTCCAGGATCTCGGTCGTGATCGGCCCGTAACCGCTGGCGGCGAGGCTTTTCTGATAGGCGGTCTTCGAGGCCTCGGCCTCGCGCCGCTGGGCGGCCGAGGTGACATAGATGCCCGAGCGATACTGGGTTCCGACGTCGTTGCCCTGGCGCATACCCTGGGTGGGATCGTGGCTTTCCCAGAAGAGCTTCAACAAGGCCGAGTAGCCGGTCGCCTTGGGATCGAACACCACGCGCACGACCTCGTTGTGGCCGGTCATGCCGGTGCAGACCTCTTCATAGGTCGGGTTGGGCGTCACGCCGCCCGCATAGCCGACGGCCGTGGTGAAGACGCCGGGGGCCGTCCAGAATTTGCGCTCCGCCCCCCAGAAGCAGCCGAGCCCGAACAAGGCAAGCTCCAACCCGGCCGGGAATGGCGGGGCAATGGGGCGGTGGGTGACGAAATGTTCGTTGTGCACCGGCATCGGCGTGTCGCGTCCGGGCAGGGCCTCGGACGCACTCGGAAGAGCAAGCTTTTTCGGGCGGAGGGTCCACATGAGTAAGGCTCCCGGTGGTATTTGGCGCCCGACTCTAAGCTTTCCGCCCAGGCTTGCAATCCCGTCGAAAACCCCTATGATCGCCGCGCTTTTCCGCCGGATTTTGCCGGTCTGGAAACGCCCGCGGGAGTAGCTCAGGGGTAGAGCATCACGTTGCCAACGTGAGGGTCGCGGGTTCAAATCCCGTCTCCCGCTCCATGCTTCGCCGCGACCACGGCTCTCGCGCTCACAGCACCTCCTTCTCTTTTCTTTCAGGCTTCTCTTTCAGGCGCGCCCAAGTCGCGCCGATCTCAATCGTCGTGCTTGCCGCGCCTGTTACATCGGTTTTCAATCCATTAACCATATCGCTCATAATGTGGTAGGCAGGTGGGCGTCGACGCGCCGCACGGAGATAACCGGAGCTTCGGTGAATGACCGGGCGCAAGAAACTTCTGATCGCGACGGTGGTGTGGGGCGACTGGTACGTGGGCGCGCTGGTCGACTGCGCGGTCCCCTCGCTGCTTTCGCCCAACAATTTTCCACGCTTGGCGCGCGACTGCGACCTCGAGTTCCTGGTGATGACGCGGCCGGCCGAGCAGCCGCGGATCGAGTCTTCGCCGGCGATTCAGTTGGCGCGGAAATTCATGACCGTCCACGTCCTGCCGGGGCTGCCGCCGGTGATCGATTCGACGGTCAACGTCTTCAATTTCCACCACATGATGTGGAATTTCGTCTATGAGCGCGCAAAACGCGAGGGCTCGTACGTCTTCAACCTGTCGCCCGATGCCGTGTTCGCCGACGGGGCCGGAACGTGCTGGGCAGACCTGATCGCGCGCGGGCAGAGGGCCATATTGTGGACATTTCCGCGCGGCCTCGACACGGCGATGCCCATTCTCCGGGATCGCTACCGCACCCCTGACGGCGCGATCAACATCTCTCCCCGCGAGCTGGTAAGCCTCAACCTTCAGCACCTTCATCCGCTGTCCAAGGCCCTGCAGCTCGACAGCCCCAATTTCCCGAATTTTCCGGAGATGCTGCTCTGGCCGGTGCCGGGGGAAGGGTTGTTGATGCGGATCCTGGCTGGCGAGCCGCGCGTGTTCAACCCGAGCCAGGTGGAGCTGACCCCGCAGCAGATCGTCGCCGGAACCATGGATGGATGCACGTTCATCGATGATTCCGATGTGCTGTACACGATGTCGCTGACCCCGGCGGGTCACAATGCCGACTGGTATAAGCAGCCGGCGAAGGCTGACAGCGGAAAAGTCGGGCGTTGGTGGCTGGATTTCGACAGCCCGACGAACGATTCCGTCGCCGCGCACCAAATCTGCGTTCACCCAGGCGACCGGACGGAGGCCCTGTGGCGCGCCCGCGAGCGGCGCGCGAATCTGTTCGTCAGCCGGGCGGCTGCGAGCCGGGAATTCCTGCGCGTCGCCCGCGCAGCCTTCGCCGCCGATTGCACGTGGGTCGCCGCGCTGCTGACCATGATCGGCCGCACCACGGCTGGCCTGCGGCTGTTTCCGGGGCGGATGCAGACGCTCATCTTCGGTCCCACCGACGCCGCGATCGCGAGCCTGTCGATCGGCGAGCTGCTGAAGCCCGCCGCCGCCGCGCGCCTCGCGCGCTTGCTGCGGAGCCACGTGGTTATCGACGACCGGCCCGAGCTGAACCTGACCGAGCGCGTCCACGAAGCCGGCGGCATCCTGCGCCTGCGGTCGCTGGCCGGGCGGGAGCTGACGGTCGCGCGCCGCCCCGACGGGTGGCTGATGCTCGATCGGTTCAAGCTTGCACATTCCCAGATTCGAACGCGCGGACACACGTTCATCCCCGTCGATGGCGTTCTCGATGAGGACGTCGGCCGCGCGCTTGCCTGAGACACCATGAGCGGCGGGCCCACGCAGCGCCCCGACCAGGCGGCCATCGACGCGCTCGCGCCCCGGCTCGTCGAGCTGGCGGGCTCGCCCGAGGAGAGCGCGGAAAAGGCCGAGGTGAGGGCCTGGGCCATGGCCAACGTGGCCGGTCTTGCCGGACTGCCGGTCATGCAGCTTCCATTCACGTCGGTTGCCGCGCACATACTCGCGTCGTTCGGCAAGATCAACGAAGCGTTCGTGCTGGCCGTCGCGTCGGTCCGGCAGCACGGGCTCGACCGGCTTTGCGTGGACGCCATCGCGCGGGTCAGGGAGGGAATGCTGCGCGGCGCGTTCGATGCCGTGTTTGCCAAGCGACCCGACCTCGCGAAGGCCCAACTCAGCTTCATGATCGAGAGGCTCGGCGACGTGATCGATCTGATCGACGAGCGCGCCGGCCTCCGGTTGCTATCGGAGATCGAGCAGATCGCGGCGGCGCGCAGCGGGCTGCGCGGCCTCGACGGCCGGCCGACGCTGATCAAGCTCGGCGTGTGGGGGGACGCGTTCATCGAATCCGCGGCGCGGAATGTCCTGAGCACCTGCCTGGCACCCGGCAACGTGCCGGCCCTGCGGAGCTTCGGGCCGCTGATCTTTCACCTGCACACCCGCGAGCGCCACGTCGATCAGCTGCGCGCGCTTCCGGCGATGCGCGAGCTGGCGCGCCACGCGGAGATCAAGATCGATCTCGTCCCCGAGACATTCTTCATCCCCACCCATATGTGGGGCATGGGCTTCTGGAACCGCAGCATCCTCGCGATGATCGAATACGACAGTCTCATGTATGCGCGGCAGATCGGCGCCGACATGATCTGCCTCGGCGCTGACATGGTCCTGTCGGACGGCTGCCTGACGGCGGCCAAGGAGAAACTGGCCGCGGGCTACGACATGTTTCTGATGATGCCGGCCCTGCGCATGATCGAGGATAAGGCGTCTTTGGTGCTTCAGCGCCACCGGCAGGGTGCGGCGCTGACCATCCCGGCCGAAGACTTGTACCGGCTGAGCCTCGAAGCGCTGCATCCGGTGATGCTGCTCCAGTTTATGCGCCGGACGCCGCAGCGCTTCCCGGCCGACCCGCATCAGTTCTTCTTCACGAGCGCGCGCGGCTTCTCCGCGCACACGTTTCAGTGGCACCCGCTGGCCTTCTCGGCACGCGTCGTCCCGGAAAACATCGGCTTCGACGGCCAGACAATCGACTGTCGGTTTCCGTCCGATCTGCTGGTCGGCAAAGATCGCGCCCGTGCGAGCTACGTCTATCAACATCCACCGTCCCACGGATATCTCGCCACGGTGGACAACTCGCAAAGCGTGGCCGCTTTCGGCAATTTCGAGATGTCTCCCGCAGGGGTCGTGAGATCGATCGACAAGTGGATCAACCGCGCGGAGGATTTCGGTCATTTCGCGTGGGCGTTGCGGCAGCGGACGCAGTTCGTCGTGCCGCCGGATCTGCGGCTCGAGCTGCCGGCCGATTGCTGTGACGAAGATAGCGCCATCGAGGGCATCGTCGCGGGCATGGAAGGGTTGCGCCCCGAGATCTCGCGCCGCATCGCCCGGTATGCGGCGGCCTGACATTGGCCGGCGCATCCAGGGCCAGTCGATGTGGCCCGACCCCGGGTGTCGACGGGACACCTCGCCGATACCGGTGATTTCAGGAAATTTTAAGATACTTAGGGTTAAATTTCGATGATCGCCGAGATGAGGATGGGTGCCCGATGACGGTCGCATTGAGCGCGGATGTCGAAGATGTCGGGGCTTTCGTACGGAGCCGCATAGGCGCCGGCGTGGTCGATATCGATCCGTTTCCGCATGTTTGCATCCATAACGTCTTTCCCGACGACTATTACCAAAGGCTGCTCGCGAATTGGCCGGACGAGGATGAGTTCATCGAGATGGGCGAGGGCGGAATATTCGGACTTTTTTTCCGTCCAACGGCGAGCCGCATCCCGCGGTTGGGGGAGCGCGGACTGGTTCGCGCGGGCCGGGTCAAGACGTTCGCGGTGTGGGATCATTTCCGGTCCATCGTGAAGCGCGACATCATCCCGGAGCTGGCGACCAAGCTGTCGGACTCCATCGTGGCCATGATGCGGCCTGGGGGGGCGGAAGCTCATCCGGCCATCAAGGCCGAGGACCTCGAGATCGTGCACGATTTCCTCATCATCCGCCGTAACAGCCACATTCTGGCGCCGCACCTCGATGATCTTCGGAGCCTCATCCAGCTGCTGATCTATTTCCCGGAGGACGATTCCCGCCCGCATCTGGGAACGCAATATTTCAAGCAAGTGGGCGGAGGACGATCGCTGTCGCCGCGTGAGCTGGGCGATGCCCGGATCGCCCAATACGCAGAGCCGCTCGGGATACAGGTCGTCGAGGCGAAGCGCATTCCGTTCACACGCAATACGCTCGTCGCCAATCTCAACAACCCGACGTCCTGGCACGGGCAGCACCTGAACGAACGCTATGACCGAAAAGGCTATCAGGCGTTCGTCGGTGTGCGCTCTGACCTGCTGAGGTTGTTCTTCGACGACGTTTCGGCGTCTTTGTTGGCCCAACACGCCGGCTAGGTCCTCGCGCAATCCCATCGCTGCCGGTCTGCGGCCGGCGGCGGCGACCTGTTGCGCCTCGGCCTGATCATTATCGCAACGTTAACCATACTTCCCTAAAATGCTTGCGAGTTTGGCGCGCCGCGGGATGCGCCCGGACCGGCCTGCCGCGAGAGGTTGCGATGGATATTGCTTCGTACCGACTCCACGAACGCCTGGCGAGCGCGTCCCTGCCGACATGGCGCATCAAGGCGCTCCAGAATCCGATCGTGTTCCAGGCCGGCGGATTTCCCGTACGCATCGAGAGCACCGACGAACTGGTTGCCCTCCTGGACACCATGCAGGAGAACCGGTTCGGTCAGTACATCAAGGAGCTCGGGGGTCTGGACGAGGAGGACCTCGCGGTCCTGGTCGATGCGCTCGTCGAGTACTGCAAGTTCTTCCGGACCAATTTTTCGGGCCGTGACGCGCCGCTTCCCCTCTCGACGATGGTGGCCCACCTCGCGATCGCGAAAAAGCTGCGCGCGCTCGGGCGTCCGCACCGCATCCTCGAGATCGGTCCGGGCTGCGGGTATCTGTCGTTCTTCCTGAAGGGCTGGAGCGATCTCGAGGACTACACGCAGGTCGAGACCACGGAGAGCTTCTACGTCCTCCAGAATCTCGTCAACAAGCACGTGTTCGGCCATCGGTTTCGCGATCACGCGCAGACGGACCTCGAAGGTCGCGCGGCCCTGCCGATCACGGCGCAGATCGGCATTCCCGATACCGAGATCTCTCCGCGCATCCCGCTCGACATGCGCGGCGTGTGCCGGCACTTCCCATGGTGGCAGCTCGGCAGGGTCGCGACGGAGCGGTTCAGCGTGGTCACCACCAATGCGACGCTCACCGAGTTCAGCGAGGGAGCGCTTCGCCAGTACGTGTGGCTTATCGACCAGTGCCTCGCCCCGGACGGGTGCCTGGTCGTGCAGTGCTGCGGCGGCGGCTCCGGATCGCTGGAGACGATCCTGCAGTTGCTCTTCAGCATCAGATTGGCGCCCGTTGCCCTGGTGCTGCAGGAGAACGTCACCATCGGCGACAAGTACCTCGCCAAGACGAATCTGCTGTTCGTGCGCGAGCGGCATCCGCTCTTTGCCAAATACGCCAAGCCGAAATTGACCTTGCCGCTCTTCGACCCGAACGACCTCCTGGTGCGGGCGGTCTACGGCATCGGGGGCGGCGGAAGCCGGCGGGAGGTCACGGCCGACGAACTCGTCACGCGGGTGACCGAGCGCCTGGCGCGCGTCTAAGCGTCAGGGTCGGGGCTTAGTCGAGATCGAACGCGTTCCTGGGAGCTTTCTCGGAGGCGTCGCGTCTCTGGCGGGTCCGGCCGGAGCGCTCCTACTTGCTCGCCGCTTCCGCGGCATACATGGGCGCGTGGGTCCTTTGCAGCTTGCTGCGTTTCCCGCGGAAGGCGAACGTCTCGTCCAGGCTGTTTTCGAGCGGCGATGGATTGTAGTCGATGCACGGGTACTGGGTTTTGCCGCGCACGGCCTCCAAGGCCAGGTCTTCGACGACTTTGATCTTGCTGTTGATGAGGGCCCAATCGCTCGTCTCGCCGACGAAGCAATTGTTCATGTCCTCGACGGCATCTTCACCCCGCTGGACATACTCTCCGAGCTCAGGGCTGAGCCACGGGCGCTTTCTGATGTCCAGCTTGCCCGCGTTACCGACCGCGCGTTCGCTTATATAGGCCTGCGACAGATCCGCCCATTCCTCGAAGCTTTTCGGCTCCTGGAAACCGTATTCCTTGACCGCCTGCTCGTACATGACGGTGCCGGGCAGCGGGATGTATTTGCGCAGGCTCATCGGATAGGACGACGTCATCGCGGTCTTCGCCAGCTGCGCGATGAGCCACAACGTGTGGCCGACGTCCTCCATGGTTTCGCCGGGCATCGCGCACATGAAATTCCAGTGCTTGTAGAAGCCGTACTTGGTCAATTTCTTGTCCGCGACGTGCACCTGATCGAGCGTCAGCTTCTTCTTCATGATGTCCAGGAAGCGGGGCGAGCCCGTCTCGATGCCGGCGATGAGATTGACGAAGCCGGCTCTCCGCAAGAGCAGGACCGTTTCCTCTTCCATGCGGCAGATCGAATCGATGCGGCCGTTGGCGCGAAAATCGATCTCGATCCCGGCCTCCAGGACCTTCCGGCAGAATTCCTTGACCCGGGCCTGATTGATGAGGAAATGGTCGTCGTGGACCGTGATCGCATCGGCCTTGTACCGGCCGGTCAGAATCTTGAGGTCGTGCAGCACGTGGTCGAGCGAGTGGTAGCGCATCGTCCCGATGTTGCTTCCTTGCGTCGACACCACGCAGAAGGTGCAGCGATAGGGGCAGCCGCGCGAATAGATCGCGCCGAGCCAGCGGTCGCCGCCGATGTTCAGGTTGCGGACGTATCGTTCGACGTCGAGGAGATGATAGGGCAGCTCGTAGACGCCCTCGAGCTCCGTCGTTGCGACGCCGTTGAAGTGGAGCTTTCCGTCGCGCTTGTAGCCGAGCCCGACGATCTTCGTATAGTCCGTGCCGTCTCTCAGGGCATCGAGGAGGTCGGGAAGCGCCTTCTCTCCGTCGCCCACGACGACGAAATCGACCGGCCCGAACTCCAGGATCTGCTCTTTCTGCCCGATGACCGACTGGCCGCCGATCAGGAACGGTATTTTCGGGTACTTGTTCTTGATGTAGTGCGACAGCCGGATCACGTCGCGGAAGATCAGCGTCGAGACGACCGACAGGCCGATGCCGACGGTGTTCTCTCCGACCAGAGCGTCGAGCTCCGCGCAGATCTCGTCCATCGACTTGTCGCAGATGATGCGCGCGCCGTAGCCTCGCTTTGCAAGGGCATCCGACAGGAAAAGCCCGCCGACTGGAAACTCGGCGGCCCGCTCGGCGCTCGGGGGATAGACGAAGATGAATTCCGGTTGCATGCGACCGCGCCTCGCCGATGGTGATTTTACTGAAATTTTACCGAATGATGGTAACTGTTGAGTTAACAGCGGCAACGGAGCGAATCCGACCGAATATCCCGCCCGAACCCCAAGCTTATCGGCCTCACCACCCGGCTATATTACTGATCCGAAACAGAAAATCACCGCCAAGCGCCTTCCAATTGACTGCGGTATCTTGTACCCTTCCACAACGGATGCGCGAAACATGAAGTTCTTCATCACCGAAGACGATATGTGCACCACGCAGAAGCTCAATCTCGCGCGCGTGCAGAAATGGATCGAGGCGAACGGCGGCAGCGTCGTCGAACAGCCCGAAGCCGCGGACCGCATCCTGTGCATGACCTGCAACGGCTGGGAGCTCCTGGAGCAGCGCTCCTACGAGCGCATCAAGGACCTCGACTCGCGCTTCCACGACAAGATGGTCGTGATGGGCTGCGTCGTCGACTCGCATCCCGGCAAGGTGAAGGCGATCTATACGGGGCCGACGGTGCGCACGCGCAGCGAAGGGCCGCTGTCGTTCGCCGCCATCCAGGACCTGTTCCCCGAGTTCCGTATTCCGCTCACAGACATTCCGGCGCAGTCGGTCTTCCGGCGCAAGGAAGACTACCGCGATTACAATCTGTCCAAGCGGTTCATCAACATCTCCGAGGGCTGCGCCTTCAGCTGCACGTTCTGTACGCATAAGCCCGGTCTCGGGCCGCGCCGCAGCCGGCCTGTCGACGACATCCTCACGCAGGTGAGGAAATGTGTCGACGAGGGCGTCAAGGTCATCAACCTGATGGGCATGGAGACGGCGCTCTACGGCGTCGAAGTCGGCTCGTCCTACCCGGCCTTGCTGCGCCAGCTCCTCGAGCTGAGCGATACGTACGAGATCCATGTCGCGCAGTTCAACCCGCACGGCATTCACAAGTACTACGACGAGCTTCTGCCGCTCTTCCAGAACGTCCGCGTCTCGGACATCCAGATTCCGATCCAGTCGACGTCGACCCGCCTGCTGAAGATGATGAACCGCCAGAACCACACCGAGGAAGTCGGGCCGTTCATGCGGGCCGTCCGCGAGGCGAACCGGCGCGCGGTGCTGCGGACCGACCTGATCGTCGGGTGGCCGACCGAGACGAAGGAAGAGCGCCTTGCCTCGCTCGACTTCGCGGGCGAGCATTTCGACGAGATCGCGACTTACACGATCGAGCTGAGCCCCGACCTGCCGGCCTGGAAATACCAGGATAAGGCGTTCTCGTCCGCCGAGCTGCGCGCCATCCTGACCGAGTCCCGCGAATATCTGAAACGCTTCAACGTCGTCGCCCACTCGGGCCAGCAGGATGACAGCGCCATGGCGTCCGCCGAGGAAAAGCGGAAGCAGTTGCGCGCACGCAAGGCGCAGCTCGTCGGGGCCGGGTCCCCGTGAGGAAAAGGCCGGCGGCGATCGCGGCAGGTGATCGGGGCAGGGCGGCATGAGTCGGCCCTGGCCGAAGCGGGTGTCGGTCGACTTCGAGCAGGGGCGCGTGACCGTCGAAACCGAGGGCGCTCCGCGAACGCTGCCCATGAGCAGTCCCGATGCCTTCGAGGCCGTCGCCGCAGCCTATCTCCGCTGCGGCTGGGATGCCAAATACGTCTACAGCTTCAGCTGGCTCGGCCGTCCGATCATTCAGCTTCCGGACGACGCGTTCCGGATGCAGGAGCTCATTTTTGCGCTGAAGCCTGATGTCATCGTGGAGACCGGCCTCGCACATGGCGGGTCGGCGGTTTTCTATGCCAGTCTGTGCAAGCTCATGGGCCGGGGGCGCATCGTCGGTGTCGAGATCGAGCTGCGTCCGCACAACCGTGCGGCGCTGGATGCGCATCCGCTGCGGCCACTGATCACGCTCATCGACGGCAGCTCGATCGATCCGGCGACCGTGGCGCGGGTGCGCAGCCTCATCGCGCCCGGCGAGACCGTGCTGGTCCTCCTCGATAGCAAGCACACGAAAGAGCATGTCCTGGCCGAGCTGGAGGCCTATGCTCCGCTCGTGAGCAAAGGGTCCTATATCGTCGCGATGGACGGCATCATGCAGCACCTGACGGGCGCTCCCCGCTCGGCCCCCGATTGGGCCGGTAACAACCCGGCTGCCGCCGCCCGCGACTTCGCCGCAGCACACCCGGATTTCGAGCTGACCGAGCCGCCGCCGCCCTTCAACGAAGGGGCGGTCACCTCGCGCGTCAGCTACTGTCCCGATGCCTTTCTGAAGCGCATCACCTGAGCGGGCGGAACGTCGTGGCAGAACAATCGAAGGCCATCGAAGTCGGAGATCTCGCCGCCGAGGCCGCGGCGTTTGACGGCCGCATCAGCCAGCGCCTCGCGGCGGGTTTCATTCCCGATCTTCGCCGCGCCGTGAAGTGCGAGTATTTCTACAAGAGCTTCTGGCGCGACCCGCAATTCATCCGCCTCTACGTCGGGAAGATCGTTGACACCTATCTCGAGTTGCTCGCGCGGCACTGCGGCCCCGCCCTGCGGATTCTCGATGTCGGCTGCGGCGCCGGATACGTGTCGCTTGAGCTCGCGCGCAACGGCCATCACGTCGTCGCGATCGACATTTCGGCCGCGAACATCGAGATTGCGCGAAGGACCCTGGCCGACAACCCGTTTCGCGACGGATTCGGCTCGCTGCGCTACGAGGTCCAGCCCTTCCACGAGGCCAAGGGCGAGTACGACGTGGTCCTGTTCTCGGTGTCGCTGCATCACATGCCCGATGTCGCTGCGGTGGTCGCGCGCGCCCGCGAGCTGGTGCGGCCGGGCGGCCATCTGCTGTGCCATGAGCCCTGCCACGAGCGTTTCCGCGACCAGGACGCCGCCCAAGTCGCTCTCATGCGGGCGCTTCTCGCCCTGACCGGCCATTGGTATGACCCCACGGAGGTCGTGCCGCGGCTGTCAGACGAACCGTCATTCGCAAAATACGTATCCGACGTTCGGACCGAATACGTCCTCGAGCGGGATCCCAGCGAGCCCGAGGGCCAGTCGCCGCACGATCTCGAGGCCGATGGGGAGACGATGCTGGCGGCTCTCCGCCGGAATTTCACGGAACGCGAATTCCGCCCCGGATTTTCGTTCATCTACCGGCTCCTCGGCGGGATCAGGGGGCCGGAGCCGATGATCCGCGCGCTCGCCGATTTCTTCGCGCTTTACGACCGGGTCGCGGTCGAGCAGTACGGCTTGACGCCGAATTTCTTTTCGTTCATCGGCCAGCGCCAGGACTGATCTCGGCCGGGTGCCGTCATCGGATCCCGCACCGGCTCATCCATGGCCGCTCCGCCTGCGGCTCAGATTTCGACTATGACCGCCGGATCGAAGCTCGCGTTCAGCTTATGAGGCGGGTAACCGCGCGGGTTGCAGATGACACGCGTCGGCCCGATCGAATAGTCGAACGTCTCGTGGGTGTGACCGTGGATCCAGAGTGCCGGCCGATAGTCCTCGATCAGCCGGTCAAGCGACGATGCGAAGTAGGTGTTGATCAACGACGGCTCGAACTGGCGCGCGACCGAACGCCGCGAGGGCAGGAAGTGAGTGACGACGACCGTCCGTCCAGCGAACGGTGTGTTCAGCTGCCGGTCCAGGAACAGACGATCGGCTCGATGAAATTCGAGCGTATCCTGGGGTCGCAGGCGGCGGCTGGTCTCTCCGTCGCGGAGGCTGATCCGGCCAAAGTCCTTCGCCGACGTGCCGACGAGATCCATCGCCGCGTGCCGGGTGTCTGGCCCGGATAGCTCGAAGTCCGTCCAGAGGGTCGCGCAGACGAACCGAATGTCGCCGATGACAAACTGGTTTCGATGCCCGAACCGCACCCCGGTCGCCGCGCAGGCAGACTCCATGGCCCGGATCGTGTCGTGGTACTCGCGGCCGAAGAACTCGTGGTTGCCGGGAACGTAGATGATGTCCCGGGACGAGCGGACGCGGTTGGCCCATGCAATCCCGTCTGTTCCTGTATGGATGTCTCCCGCGAGAACCATCACATCGCTCTTCGCGTGCGGAAGAGACACCTCGCTGTATTCGAGATGGAGGTCGCTCAGAATGTGGAGACGCATTCGCGATATCCCCGGCCCGGCGAAGAACCCGACGCCCGACCCGGATCACTGCCGGGGCTGGCGGAAGCGCAAATCCGCCGCAAGGGCGCCGCTCTTCATGAGGTGTTCGAGCTGCTTGAGGCGGATATAGAGGCGCGACTGGAACTGCGCGGTGTCGAGCCGGCGTTCGACCAGCCAGCGGTCGATCTCCTCCGCCCCCATGGCAACCGTCCAGCGCGGCTCGAAACCGCGCAGCTCCGTGAGGGCGCGGGTGAAATCGACCCGGTACGAGCGCGGATCGCCGCCCGTTTCTCCGGTGATCTCGACGCGGCTGCCCGGCACCTGCCGGTGCACGATGTCGGCGATCTCGCGAACCCGCACATTATTGTCGGACCGCCCGATGTTGAACGCGCGTCCCCGCACCGTCTCGACGGGGGCCTCGATCGCGCAGGCGATCGCGAGCGCCATGTCCGCCACATGCACCAAAGGCCGCCACGGGGTGCCATCGGACAGCACTCTGACCGCGCCCGTGGTGCGCGCCCAGGCCGCAAGATTGGCGAGCACCAGGTCGAAGCGCATCCGCGGGCTGACGCCGAAAGCCGTGGCGAAGCGGAGGAACACGGGTGCGAAGCCGCTGTTGGCGAGCGGCGCCAGATCGCGCTCGCAGGCGGCCTTGGATTCGGCGTAGGCCGATGCGGGCCGCAGCGGCGCGTGTTCGTCCAGCGGACGTTCCGCGTTGCCCGACGCGCCGTACATCGAGCACGAGGATGCAAAGACGAACCGGGCAACGCCGTTGTCCCGCGCGAAAGTCGCCAGGCGGATCGTCGCCGCATGATTGATCGCGGCAGTCAGCGCCGGGTCCAGCTGGCCCAACGGATCGTTGGAGAGGCCGGACAGGTGGACGACCGCGTCAATCCCGCGCAACTCGGGGCCGCTGACGTCCCGGATGTCTTTGACGATTTCCGCATCGGGGGCGGCGATCGGCGATCTCGGATCCATACAGTCGCGGAAGTAACCGGTGTCGAGGCCGGTGACGCGATGACCGGATTCCTTGAGTCTCGCGACGACGGTCGGTCCGACATAACCCAGGTGACCCGTGACCAGGACGTGCATGTGATCCGCTCGGTTGTGGTTCAGAACAGCGTTCGAACATCGGCCAGCAGGGGAAGCGACCGGTCGCGCTCGGACAAATGGACCGAATCGCGCTCGGGCCAGGGAATGCCAAGCGCGGGATCGTCCCAGCGCACCCCGCGCGCGGCGCCGGCGTCGTACGGGGCCGAAATCATGTAGAGGACCGAGGAGTCGTCCTCGACCGTCTGAAACCCATGCGCGCAGCCCTCCGGCACGTAGATCATGGGTCCATCCCCGGCGGTGAGCATCGTCCAGAACGCGCGACCGAACGTCGGCGAGCTGCGGCGCAGGTCGACCACCGCGTCGAACAGCGCTCCGGTGACGCAGCACACGAGCTTGGCCTCGACGTGAGGCGAAGCCTGGTAATGCAGGCCACGCACGGTTCCGCGCCGGCAATTGCGCGACAGGCTGGTTTGCTCGACCACGGGCGCCAAGCCGCGCTCTGCGAATTCGTGGCGGGAATGGATCCGGGCGAAGGTGCCGCGCGGATCGGCCGCAGGATCGGACGAGACCAGATAAACACCCTCGATCGCGGTCCGCTCGAACTTCATGCGATGACCTCGACCTCGGGAATCGGGACCACGAATTTTCCGCCCCAATTCCGGATGCCCGCCATCTGCGACACGATCTCCTCGCGCAGATTCCACGGCAGGATGAGCACCCACGCGGGCCGCGTCTCGGCGAGCCGTTCCGGCGCATAAATCGGGATGTGCGTGCCGGGCAGGAAGCGGCCTTGCTTCCGGGGATTCAAATCCACCGTGTAGGCGAGCAGATCGTCGCGGATGCCGCAGTAATTGAGCAGCGTGTTGCCCTTGGCGGGCGCGCCGTAGCCCACGACCTGCTCGCCCCGCTCGCGCGCATCGATGAGGAAGCGCAGGAGATGCCGCTTGGCCGCGCGGACGGTTTCGGCAAAGGCCCGGTAGGATTCCGGCCGCTCGAGCCCTTGCCTCGCCTCGTCGTTCAGGACCCGTTGCGGCGCCGCAGTCATCCGGGCCGGTGCCGCTGCGGCGTGACAGGCGTAAAGCCGCAACGACCCGCCATGGGTCGGCAGTTCCTCGACATCGAAGACAGCCAGCCCGTGCTTGGCGAGCACCCGGCCCGCCGTGGCCAGCGAGAAATAGGAGAAATGCTCGTGGTAGATGGTGTCGAATTGCCGGCCTTCGATCAGCCGCAGCAGGTGCGGGAATTCGAGGCAAAGCGTGCCCTCCGGCTTCAGCAGTCGCGCCAGCCCGGCGGTGAAGTCGTGGAGATCGGGAACGTGGGCGAAGACATTGATGCCGACCAGAAGATCGGCCCGCTTGCCTTCGTCGGCGAGCTCGGCCGCCAGATCCCTGCCCATGAACCGGCTGACGGTCGGGATATTCTTCTGCCGCGCCACCTCGGCCACGTTCCGCGCCGGCTCGACGCCCAGGACCGGCACGCCGGCCCGCTGGAAAAACTGCAGCAGATATCCGTCGTTGCTCGCCGCCTCGATGACCAGGCTCCGCGGCCCGAGTTTGAGGCGATCGCACGTGCTGGCGGCGAACGCGCGCGCATGCTCGAGCCAGCTTTCAGAATAGGAAGAGAAATACGCGTAATCGCCGAAAATGCGCTCCGGCGCCGCGAATGCCTCGAGCTGCACGAGAAAGCAGGCATCGCAGACATAGGCGCGAAGCGGATAGAACGCCTCGGCCCCGTTCAACGCGTCTTCGGTCAGGTAGTCGTTCGACAGCGGAGACATGCCGAGATCGACGAACGTCGTCGACAGACGAGCATCGCAGAAGCGGCAGCGCGGCCCGTGCACTCGCGCGCTCACGTCCATATCTTCCAGGGCGCCGTGCCCGTGTTCCACAGGTTTTCGAGGATCGTCTTGTCGCGCAGCGTGTCGAGGGGCTGAAAAAAGCCGGGATGGCGGAACGCGGCGAGGTTTTTCTCGCGTGACAGTCGTTCGAGCGGCTCACGCTCCCATATGGTGGCGTCGCCGCCGATGTAGTCGATCACCCGCGGAGAGAGCACGAAAAACCCGCCGCTGATCCAGCCGCCGTCTCCGTCCGGCTTTTCGATGAACCGCGAGACCTTGTCCTGCTGGACGTCGATCGCACCGAACCGGCCCGGCGGCTTCACCGCCGTGACCGTGGCGAGAGTCTTTTGCGCCTTGTGAAAGGCAATGAGGCGCGTGACGTCGACGTCTGCCAGTCCGTCGCCGTAGGTGAAGCAGAAATCCTCGTCGCCCAGATAGGGACGTGCGCGCCGCAGCCGGCCGCCGGTCATGGTGTCGTCGCCGGTATCGATCAGCGTCACCCGCCAGGGCTCGGCCGTGTTGTGGTGAATCTCGGTCGCGTTCCGGGTGAGGTCGAACGTCACGTCCGAGGTGTGCAGGAAGTAGTTGGCGAAATACTCCTTGATCGAATAGCCGCGATATCCGCAGCAGATCACGAAGTCATTCACGCCGTGGGCGGAATAGATCTTCATGATGTGCCACAGGATCGGCTTGCTGCCGATCTCGATCATCGGTTTCGGCTTGAGGCTGGTCTCCTCGGAAATGCGTGTGCCGAGACCGCCCGCCAGGATCACCGCTTTCATCGATACCTCGAACGGATTACGGCCCGGTCACCAGGTCGGATAGATCTTGCTGGGATCGTAGCGCTGGCGCCGCTTCGCGCGGCGGACCGCGGCGGCTACTCCGATGACGAGCACGACAATTCCGACGGCCAAGATCGCAATCACGGTTCGAACCTCCTCACGCGCGCCGACCGCGCGGTGTGCCATGGGCCCGAGAATACGGCCGACATGGTTAACGCATCGAAAATGCGACAAATTTGAATAATTCCAGCTACTTGCCGGGCGCCCCTGGCGTTTTTGGGTGTCTATGCAGGCGCGTTGCCGTTGTCCGGCTGCGAAAACAAAGCTGTCGTTAACCATTTTTTCAGCGGGTCGGGCCTAGATTCCACAAACGTTCGGGCACCCCGCTGGCGAAACGCCAGGACGCGGGATCTATCGACAAAGGATGGACAATGGTTGAGATCGCCGTCGCCGTGGTCGTGATGATTGTCGGCGCAGTCGTCATGGCGAAGCTGCGCTCCAAGCGCCGGCGCACGCAGACCCCGGCGGACATCTACCCGCACTGGTAAGTCGGCGGCACCCGGCCGATCAGCACATCGTCAGCATTGCCTGAACAGCGACGCGAAAAAGCCGGGAAAGTACTGTCCCGCTGCCAGCCGCTCTTGGCCGATCTTCTCTTGCAGGGGCTCTGCCGCGAGAAGTGCTCCCCTGTCGACGATCGGCTCGAACCGGTTGAGCGACGTTGAGACCAGCTCGAATCCGCATTCATCCGCGATTTCCAAGACCTCGGCCAGCGTGTGCTGTGTCTCGTGTGGATGAAGCACCTGGTCGCGGAACCAGGAGTTCAGGTGGGTCTTGTCGCCGAGCCAGTGATGTAGGCGCGCGTACTCCTGCAGCATCTGATCGGTGCCCGCACCTGCCGCCTTCATGTTTTCAAAGTGCTGCAAGAAGGGCCGCCGCCCATGGAGATGATAGAGGCCGATGAACGCGTGCCCCCCCGGGGGGCGGTAAAATCCCGCAGGCATCGGCGGATGGCCTCGGCGCAGTTGTTGGTGTGATGCAGCACACCCAGTGATATGACCACGTCAGCCGGCTGCCGACACTCATATGAGAAAAGGTCGGCTGTCTCGAAATCCACGGGCAGCCGCATGTGCCCGGCAATGGCGCGGGCGCGCTCGATGACCACGGGATTGAAATCGATCGCGGTGACCGTGCATTTCCGGTGATAGGCCAGCCCGCAGCTTAGCCAGCCGACGCCGCAGCCGACCTCGAGCACGCGCGTCCCCTTGCGCAGTACGGGACCAAGGCACGGATAAGTCTTGGTCAAGTCGTGGCCGACGATCCGCTTCGCATGGTCCTCGACACGCTCGCCATAGTTGAACGGCAATTGCTTGTAGAACTCGAGCACATCGGCGTTGGCGAACGTCATGTTGGGGCTGCCTGGTTGCGGAAAAATGCCTGGTGGAGATGGGTGGCGATCAACGCGTTGCCTTCTTTGGACGGATGGCCGACCTGGCCGTCTTCGATCAGCCACAGACTTCCGAACCGCTTCGGATCGCGGACGAACATCGCGTGCAGCGGTTCGTAGAAATCGATGACCTCGAAGCCGAGCGTGCGCGCGATATTTGCCACCGGCGGCACGATCCCCCACTCGCTGTCTGCGACCGCCTCGTTGGCCCCCCACAGCATCGCGACGATGACGCGAATGCCGAGCGGCACCGTGATGTCGAACAGGCGCTTCAGCAACAGCGATGCGACGATGATGCCTTCGATGTCCTCGCGGATCTTGTATCGCTGGTCCAGGCCCTGCAGCGTCCAGCTTTTGACCTTCAGCCGCGTCATCAGCCAATGCACGGCGCAGCTGTAGCCGAACGTTCTCTGCCAGACATTCAGTGTGACCGTTTGGGGCGTGATGCGCGGCACCGGCACGCCCTCGAGCGTCAGCTGCATGTCCTTGACGCTGAACCAGGGTTTGAAAGACGCGCCGAACAGCCGCTGATTGCATCGCAGGATGTCCTGCGCCAGGATCCCGACGATGAGCGTTCGGGGCTTGAGGATCGGCACCAGCTCTTCCGCGCGCATCACGATCTGATCGACGCCATAACCGCCGCACCCGGCGTTGATGACAGGCGTCCCAACCAGCTGCTCGAGATAGGCGGGCCAGGTCTCGTTGTCCTTTACCGCGCCGACGGTGAACGAATCGCCCACGGCGAGGATCGCACCCAGTGGCGGATTGCGGCGGGTGCCGTCGTTCATGCGCAGGCCGTGTACGCCGGTGGTCAGGCCGCCGGATACGTTCAGGTCATCCTTGAAGCACCAGCCCAGCCGGTCGTCGTGCCGGAGATAGCCGTACATCTCGATCAGATCGAACGACTTGGTGACGAAATTGAACGGTGCGAACAGCGGCATGCCGCTGACTACGCGTGCAAGGAGCTCGGCTCCGACCACGGCCACGAGCCCGAGCAGGACGAAGTCCATCGCTCCCGTCCGGGCCCATACCCAGGCGATCGCGGCGGCAACGACGTCCCAGCCTGCGCCGGCGACCGCGATCGCCGCGGCTACGGCGAGGAGGGCCGCCGCGACCGCTGCCCGCCATCCCCGGCGCTGTCCGGTATCCACGCCAAAGGGCGTTATGGGCTGACCGGCGTCGGCCCAGTCGGGGAGGCTCACGTCAGCGCGCTCCGGGCTGTGCCGCGTCCGAGGTAATGGCGGCAGCCGGAGTCGTGAGCGGCTTGGCAGGAATGAAACCGCGCGCGAACATCGCCTCGGCGATATGCCGGGCGATCTTGCGGCTGAATGCCGCGGTGTAGTGCATGTTGTCGAGATAGATCGGCGCCGTCTCGTCCTCTTGGATGTCGGCGAGCCAGAGGAAACTGTCGCCGGCCGGATGGCTCTCCAGCCACCGGGCGAAGAGCGCATAACCGACGGCACCACGCTCGTGACCGCCGAGCCCGTAGTGACGGCTCAGCGCCACGTGACGCGAGAGGTCGTATT
Organism: Alphaproteobacteria bacterium; assembly: GCA_035506575.1. Lineage (GTDB taxonomy): Bacteria > Pseudomonadota > Alphaproteobacteria > CACIAM-22H2 > CACIAM-22H2 > DATJPD01. Next base: position 14,090 of record DATJPD010000203.1, on the reverse strand, counting down.
TGTAGGCGGGCGTCGGCTGCCACACGAACATCGCCTTGATGCCGCGGTCGCGGCAGATCGCCTCGATCTGGCGCTTGTTCTCGAGATAGCGGTCGATGCATTGCGCGATCAGCTCGGGTGCCACCGGGATCGGGCGGTACATCGCTTCGTGGGCAAGTGGCGTGCGACCGCCATAGAGGTCCGCGGCGCGGTTGATCGCGCGCGCGAGTGGAAGACTGCCGATGAACTCGTTGAGCTTCTGCCATTTCGGCCGGGCGGCAGTCCGGCTTTTCTTCGTCTCGTATTGGTCGCGGTTCAGGTTCGCGAGCGCGTTGGTGTAGATCGACGCAGTCGCCGGCTTGCCGTCGAAGAAATAGCAGTCGTTGACCCCGTCGAGGAAGATCACCATGTCCGGCACGGCCTTCGCCATCAGGAGCAGCTCGAACAGGATCTTCTCCTGGATGGAGAACCACGCGCCGCGGCCGAAATTGTAGACGCGGATCGGCCGGCTGATCGCCCGCCGGTTGTTGAGGATTTCCTGCAGCAGGCTCGGGATCGCGGTCCAGTCCGGGCCTACGTTCAACGTGGTCGAGCCGCCGAAGAAAAAGATGTTGAAATGCTGGGGCGAGACCGGCCACGGGCCCTGATTGCGGCCATGCCGAAACCCGACCGGATCGAAGTTGATGTAGCGGCCCTTGTAGGCGGGATGCGTGAACTCGACGAACTCCTTATAGATGTTGGGGCCGGTCTCTCCTTGCCGGTACTCGCGCACGAAATCCGGCCACTCCTCCGCGGTGATCTCGAACCATTCCGGGATGTAGGGCTTCAGCTCGTGCTCGAACCGCGTCAGGTAGTCGATCGCGAGGAGCTCGTTCTCGGACAGCAGCAGCTTCGGCCACAGCCGGAACGCCAGCCAGCACAGAAAATTCGCACCGAGCAGCAGGAGGATTAGAGCCAGGACGGACAGCGTCGGATCGAACGTCATCGATTCCCGGGGCCGTTGGCGGCCAGACTGGAGTCCGCGTCACCGCGGCGCAGCCGACTCCGCCGCTCAAAAAAGGTCTGCGCATTAATTCATGGAGCCCCGGCAAAGGCAAGTTTGACAACTTTACCGTTTATTAACCGCAAAATTGACAATCCGCGGATTTGCGCGAGTATCGGCGCCACGCATTCTGTGTATTGGGACTCCATGCCGCGTTTTTCGATTGTGATCACGACCACGGACCGGCCGAGCCTTCTGGCCCCTGCCGTCCGTGCCGCCCTCGAGATACGCTTCAGCGACTTCGAGCTGGTTGTCTCCGACAATTTCTCCAAGCAACCGGCGGCGGATCTTCTGGCCGATGTGCGGGACAAGCGGCTACGGATCATCCGCACCGGGCGGCGTCTTCCCGTGGGCGATCATTGGGAGTTCGTCTGGGAGCATTTGACGGGCGACTTCGTCATGTACCTTGGCGACGATAACGCGCTGCACCCCGACATCCTGGCGCGCGTCGACGCGGCGATCGCGAAGTACAGCTTCGATGTCGTGATGTGGCGGGGGGTCACGTACTACCATCCGGATTGGGATATCGCTTACGGATCGCTTCCCCGCCACGGCCACATCCTGGGCGTCGAGCCGGGCTCGACCGGCGGTTTGTACATCGTCCGGCAGGACAACATCTTGCAGGAGTACTGCCGAGACCTGCGGCTGTCGTTTCTGTTTCCCTGCATGCAGAATTTCGTGTTCCGCAAGTCCCTCGGCGACATGATCCACTCGCGCATGGGGCGCATCTTTTGGCCGCCCAACGCGGACATATGTTGCGGGTATCTGGTCCTGGGTGCGGCGGCGCCCGGTGCCATCGGATTCTTCGACGGCTACGGCGCGATCTGCGGCCGTTCGCGCGATTCGAACATGGCCACCGTCTATTCGCGCGGCAAGGCAAGCCGCAAGTACCATGACTTTGTCGAGGAGCATAAGGGACAGGATGCCCTGCCGCATCATGAGCCCAAATTCATGGGCATGAGCAACACCCTCGCGGCGACGATTTCGCAGGCAAGGGCGCGGATGCCGGACGTCTTCGAACCTTACAAATTCGACGTGAATGTGCTCGCCGTGAAGACCGTCGAGGATATGTACGTCGATCGCACCATTCCGTGGGTCGACGATCCGCGCTTTCAGCAGGAGGTTGAGCAGTTTTTCCTCTCGTTGCCCGCCGACATCTCGGCGAAGGTCCGCGAGTATCGCGACATATGCGCCGCCAAGCTGAGTCAGACGGAAGCCGAAATCGCGGCGGCGCATGCCTCGGCGCCCTCCGGCCCTCCTCCTCTGCTGTGGGTCGCCGACGGGGGAAAGACGGTGTATGTCAACCTGACCGCGCTCGGCGTGGAGCAGGGTGTCGGGAACGTGGCGGCGCGGCTGCCCGAGATTCTGGCAGTGATCGAGAAGATGACGACCGGGGCTTCTGTCGATGCGTTCGTCCGGCAATGCCGCGCTCACGGCTTTCTCGGGGCCAGGGTCGATGCCGATCTCGGCGCGCTGCGTCCCCAGGCCGCGGCGCCAGGTTGAGGCGCCCGGCGGCGACCGATTGCCGCCGGAATTGCGCCCCAATCGCAGCGGCGCATATCGGCAAAATCTGAACGCGATCGTCGCATGACTGCCTCCAGCGCTGACGTCCTGCGCCGCGCCATGCTGCCGCTCGACGGGAGTATCGCCGAGCATGCGCCGGCGATCGTGGCGGCGTACGGCCGGCTGGTCCCGGCCCATGCATGGCCGCAGATCACGGTCGTGGACTTCACCGCGGGTTCCTGCCTGCTGCCGCTGATCTTTGCGTGGCGCGGCGTCGGGCGGCTCGTGATCAACGACACCGCGGCACGATCCTGCCTTGCGGCGTCGGCCCGCTTTGGCCGCCGCCGCCTCGATCTCCGACGCGTGCGGCAGCTCGTTACGGCAAAGGCGCCACGGCTGCGGAGCCATGTCCCGAGCTTCCATTTCGCATCCGACTATCTGACCGAGGACGTGGCCCAGGTATTCGACCGGCTGTTTTATGCGCGGGTGCCTGCGACCGAGCAACCTGTGTACCAGTATCTGGCGCTGCGCTGGGTACTGGGATTCGTCCCGTCGCCCGAGAGCGAGTTCGCAATTCTTCCCACCCATGACTACGACATGCTCGCGCGCGATCACGAGCACGACTGGAGCCGCTATATCCGCCGCGCGCGGTCCAGGCTGTCAGTTCTGATGTCGCTGGTGGCCGATCTTAATGCGGCCATCGATCGCGTGGCCGCGGCCCGGACCGAATTTCATCAAGCCGATATGCTGACGCTGTGCGGCAAGGTCGATTACGGGCGCCAGGCGTTTGTGATCGTCAATCCGCCGACCCGCGGCCTTGACGAGTACGTGATCGACGACCAGCTGGCGCACAGCCTGATCGCCAATCGCTGGCTGCCTCTGTCGCGCTCGCGCGAAGGGGCGGCGCAGTTCTGGCGGCGCCGGGTCGAGGCGGCGCTGCGCCGTCTGACGCCTGGGAGCCATGCCCTGGTCTGGGGCGGCGACGGCACGCTGACGTGGTCGCAGTGCCTGCGCGTGTGGCGGCGCCATGCCGAGCCCGTCGTCGTGCGCCGCGTCGGCCGCGGTGCGCAGGCGCCGGGTTGGGCCATTCTCGAGAAGCGATCCTAGCCGCTGGCTTCGGACGTGCTCGCCAATTGCGCGAACGTGGCGCCGAGCCACAGCGTTGCGAGCCACCATGTCTGCCAGATTCCATAGCTGAGCCCGGCGATCACCAACCCCGATATCGCAAACGCAAACGTCCCCGCCGTAGCCGGCCGGCTCGCCGCCCACCCCCGTGCGCTCGCCCACAACACGGCAAGAACAAACGCAGCCGTGAGTGCGGCCCCGATGCCGCCGGCTTCGAGCCAGATCTGCAGCGCCGCGTTGTGCGGGTGCAACGGCATCTGCTCGATGTTGCCGCTGTTGAAATATTTCGCGACTCGCTCGCGCATCACGGGGTCCTGGATGTGCAGGCTCTCGGCCTTGATGCCGTCGTGCCCCCCAGGGATGCGGCGCGCCGCATCCAGTCCCCATCCCAGAACCGGACGCTCGTCGATCCGGGTTTCCGTGAATTGCCAGATCGCGATGCGCTGGTAGACGGATGGGATCGCATCGTTCGGCCAGTGGAACTCCTCGGCCGGCCCCAGCACACGGGTGGGGAGGAGGGGCGCGACCAGAATCGCCGCAGCCACGAGAGCTGCCAGCGCTCGTCCGGCGCCGGCCCCGCCCCAGTACACCGCGGCAAAGGCTACGACCGCGACGATGCCGGCGAGCCCTGCCGCCATGCTTTGGCTGAGGATCGCGAGCAGGATCGCCGCGAGGCCGATGCACAGCCCCCCGAGTACGCGCCGGCGGTGGAGCAACTCACCGGCTACGACCGCCGCGAGCAGCACGAGCACGGTCGCGGCCGGATTGAGCATGCTGGGATCGAGCGCATGTGGAATCCGCAGCGCCGCGTACAGTACCCGCGTGATCGGCATGCGGAAGAAGACCTCGACGGCCATCAGCGCCAATCCGACTGCGATCCCCCACAGGCTGGCGGACACCACAAGCCGGCGGGGTGCCGGGTCGAGCCGTCGAACCACGGCCAGGAGCGGCAGGCCGAGAATGCCCATCAGGGCCAGCTTCCCCGCGGTGGCCCAGCTGGCCTCAGGGTCGAGGGACCATGCCGATCCGATGAAGCCCCAGATCACGAATGCGCCCAGAAGTGCGGCCGCATCTATCCGGGGCCGCGGCAGCGTCCGATGGTCGCGCCAGAAGAGAGCCAGCTCGATCACCGCGACGGCGAAGAACAGAGGGGCCAGCCCCTTGTAGGCAAAGACCGACAGGGTCGGACTGATCGCGCCAGCGACGGCCAGCGCATGACCTGGCCGGATCGTTGCTGTCATACCGCGGCCTTTACGGCGGTCGGGGTGTCGGCCATTGCCGTGTCGGGCAACAGATGAAGATGTTCGAGCTGCCGGTGCACCACCTTCTCCTCTACGTAGAGATCACGCGCCCGGACGAGGCCCGCCTCTCCGAGGCGCCGCCGCAGCGCCGCGTCCCCGGCGAGGCGCATCAGCGCGTCCGCAAGCGTCCCCGCATGGCGCACCGGGACGAGCGTGCCGGTGACTCCCTCGATGACTTCCTCGCGCGCACCGCGGATGTTCGTCGCCACGACGGGCAAGCCGGAGAGCATGGCTTCGATGATCGAGCGCGGCATGCCTTCGCGATGCGACGGCAGGACGAAGATGTCGGAAGCGCGCAGCAGCGCCGGTACGTCGGCGCGGTAGCCGAGGAACTGAATGCGCGCGCGCAGTGTCGTGTCGGACTGCGCCGCGTCGATGGCGCGATCGATGTCCTGGGCGTGATCGCTCTTCAGGCGCTCGCCGATCACCCACAGCCGCGCGTTCACGCTCCGCATTGCCTCGAACAGTTCGGGGTAGCCCTTCTCGGCGACCAGGCGGCCGACGACTGCGATCACCGGGGTGGCTTCGTCGACATCAAGCGAGCGCCGCAACGCCACCCGATCGGCATCGTCCCGGCCCGCGGGAAAGAACCGGGCGGGATCGGAGCCATTGCCGATCGCAAGGACGTCGCCGGTCCGACACAGGGCGTAACGCCGCGCCGTGGCAGCATCTTCCTCGGCCTGCGTGAACAACGTGTCGGTGAAGCGGCCGCCGATCCATTCGAGCGCCATGAATGCGGAGCGCTTCGGCCAGGGCATGTGCTCATGGAAGTAGAAGCCATGTGCCGTATAGACGACCTTGGGGACCCCAGCGCGCGCGGCGGCAAACCGGCCGATCAGCGAGGCGATCGGCGTGTGGACGTGAACGAGGTCGAAGCGTTCGCGCCGGAAAAGCTCCACCGTCCGGCGGAAGGCCCGGACGTGGTCGCGCGGGTCATAGCCGCGGACGAAAGGCATGGGTTCCACCCGGAAACCCTCGCCCCGCACCTTCGCCGCGAGCGGCCCATCCGCACAGACTCCGACGACCTCGTGCCCGGCTGCGCGAAGCCCGCGGAAGAGCGGCAGCAGGAAGTGGAAGAGCGTGAAATCGACGGCGCAAAGCTGGCAGATTTTCATGGCGAATCAGCGTCCGGCGGACAGATCGGAGGGTTCTACCGGATCGGCTCGAATCTGCCAAACGGCGGCGTAGGGACGGCGTCGTGCGGTCATCCGGCTTGAATCGGCCTATCTCGGCCCAGTATCTTGGCGCCCACGCGCCTTTCATCCGGCTAAGCGGCGCGTTTTGGTACTCCGCCGGTCAGTTCCGAGCTCCCCTTTGAAAGAGACTCCGCGCCTCGCTGTCATTGGCCTGGGCTATGTCGGCCTTCCCCTGGCTGTGGCGTTGGCCCGGCATTTTTCCGTCGTGGGCTTCGACAAGAAGCAGGACCGCGTCGAGGAATTGAAGCAGGGGCGGGATCGAACGGGCGAAGTCGATCCTGCGGCGCTGCGTGCCACCTCGCTCGAGGTCACGGGTGATGCGGCCGATATCATCGGCCGCGATGTCTACATCATCACGGTTCCGACGCCGGTGGATGCGGCGAATCGGCCGGATCTCGGCGCGGTTCGCTCCGCGTGTCGCAGCGTCGGGCAGGCGATGCGTCAGGGCGCCATCGTCGTTCTCGAGTCGACTGTCTATCCCGGCGTGACGGAGGAGATTTGCGGGCCGGAGCTGGCCGCCGCGTCCGGACTGAGGGCCGGCGTGGACTTCTTTCTCGGGTACAGCCCCGAGCGCATCAATCCGGGTGACCGCGAGCATACGGTCGACCGCATCACGAAGGTCGTCGCCGGGCAGACCCCGGAGGTCGCGCGCGTGCTGGCCGAGGTGTACGGCCGCGTCACGGCCGGCGGTACGTTTATCGCCGCCTCGATCAAGACCGCGGAGGCCGCCAAGGTCATCGAAAACGCCCAGCGCGACATTAATATCGCGTTCATCAACGAGGTCACGCAGATCTTCAACCGGCTTGGCCTGTCGATCCATGATGTTCTCGCCGCCGCGCGCACGAAGTGGAACTTCCTGCCGTTCACGCCGGGGTTGGTCGGCGGGCACTGCATCGGCGTCGATCCGTACTATCTGGCAGACCTCGCGCAGCGGATGGGCCAGCATCCGGAGGTGATCCTGGCCGGCCGCGCGATCAACGACGCGATGGGCCGCTACGTCGCCACGTCGATCGGCCGGGCGCTGGCGGCCCGCGGCCAGGCGTCGAGCGCGCGTATCCTTGTGCTCGGCCTGACCTTCAAGGAGAACGTGCCGGATCTGCGGAATTCGAAAGTGGTCGACATCGTCCGAGAGCTTGAGGCGCTGGGCCACCGGACCGACGTGTACGACCCGCTCGCCGACGAGCACGAGGCCGTCGACGAATACGGCATCGGCTTGCTGAAGTCGCTGCAAGGGGCCGGAAATTACGCGTGCATCGTCGGGGCGGTGGCTCATCGCCAGTTCCAGGACATGTCCGCCTCCGACCTGACGCGGCTTCTCGTGCCGGAAGGCCTGGTCGCGGACGTGAAGGGGATTTGGCGCAGTGTCGAGCTGCCCCGGTCTATCGGGCGGTGGTCGCTGTGAGCGACGCGCCCGTCGCATCGCTCCGACCCGCCGCGCCGGCCTGACGTCGCCATGTGTGGAATCGCCGGTGTCTGGGACTTGGGTGCGAGCGGTGCCTCGGAGCGGCTCGAGGCGAGAGCCCGGTCCATGGCCGATGCGATCCGTCACCGGGGTCCCGACGGTGACGGCGTCTGGCTCGATGCGGGGGCGGGGCTTGCGCTGGCGCATCGGCGTCTTGCGATCATCGATCTGACGCCGACGGGCGCCCAGCCGATGAGCTCGGCGGACGGCCGGTACGCGATCACGTTCAACGGCGAGATCTTCAATTTTCAGGAGCTGCGCCGCGAGCTTGCGGCTGCGGGCGTGAACTTTCGCAGCACGTCCGATACGGAAGCGATCCTCGAGGGCTGCGTTCATTGGGGCATCGAGCCGACGATCCGGCGCCTCGTCGGCATGTTCGCCTTTGCCCTGTGGGACCGCCGGGAGCGTCGGCTGCACCTCGTCCGCGACCGGCTTGGCATCAAGCCTCTGTACTACCTGCAACGCGGGCCCTTGTTCCTGTTCGGGTCCGAGCTGAAGGCCCTGCGCGCCGTGCCCGGCTGGACACCCGAGATCGACCGTAACGCGGTCGTCGGGTTTTTACGTCATGCCTACGTGCCCTCGCCGCTGACGATCTACCAGGGTGTCGCCAAGTTGCCGCCCGGCTCGCACCTGATCCTCGGGGTGGACGGCAAGGTCACGCTCTCGCGCTACTGGGACGTCCGCCAGGTTGCCATCGACGGAATCGCGACGTCGCAGCGATCCCCGTTGTCGGCGGCGGAGGGCGAGGAACGTCTCGATGTCCTTCTGCGCGAGGCCGTACGGCTGCGGATGATTGCGGATGTGCCATTGGGCGCGTTTCTGTCGGGCGGCATCGACTCGTCCACCGTGGTGGCGCTCATGCAGGCGCAGAGTGCGCGCGCGGTGAAGACGTTCTCGATCGGATTTCGCGAAAGCGGGTACGACGAGTCCGGACATGCCGGTGCCGTCGCCCGGCATCTGGGAACGGACCACACCGAGTTCATCGTAGAGCCCCGGCATGCGCTCGGCACAATTCCGAAGATCGCCGACTGGTACGACGAGCCGTTCGCCGATTCCTCGCAAATCCCCACCTTTCTGGTGAGCGAGCTCGCCCGCCGGCATGTCACGGTCGCCTTGTCGGGCGACGGCGGGGACGAGCTGTTCGCGGGATACAACCGCTATTTCTGGGGCACGCGCCTGTGGAGCTGGGCGCGCGGCGTGCCGCTGCCGCTGCGGAAAGGGCTCGCGCGTGCGATCAATTCGGTCCCCGGCGGCGGCTGGGACGGCTTGGGAGCCGTGTTGCCCGGCCGCTTCCGCCCGCCGCAACTCGGCGACAAGGTCCGCAAGGTGGCCGGTCTCATTGGCTCCCCCGGGCCTGATGCGATCTACCGGGCGCTGGTGAGCCAATGGGACGATCCGCAGCAGGTCATCCGCCACGGGACGGAGCCGCCAACGCCCCTGTGGGACGGGTCGGTGGCCGACCAAGTGCCCGCGTTCATGGACCGCATGCAGCTTCTCGACTTGATGACCTATCTGCCTGACGACATCTTGACGAAGGTCGACCGGGCGACGATGGCGGTCAGCCTCGAGGGGCGCGTTCCGCTGCTCGACCATCGGGTGGTCGAGTTCGCCTGGACCCTGCCGCGCGCCCTGAAGGTGGGCGGCGGCGGCGGCAAGTGGCTTCTCAAGCGCGTCCTCGCGCGGTACGTGCCGCCGGCGCTGACCGAGCGCCCCAAAATGGGTTTTGGCGTACCCATCGAATCATGGCTGCGCGGCCCTTTGCGCGATTGGGCCGAGGCGCTCCTGTCGCCCGCAGCACTGAAGGCCGACGACATGTTCCGTCCGGAGCCGATCCGCGATCTGTGGACGGCGCATCTCCGCGGGGCGGCGGAGCAATATCGGCTGTGGCCGGTGCTCATGTTTCAAGCGTGGCGGCAGCGTTGGGCGTGACGACGCGGTCCCTGCGCGTGCTTCACGTCACCACGGATCTCGATATCGGTGGTGCGGAGAACATGCTCGCCAGTCTGGCCACCAAGCGCGGCGAGCCGGGCGTCGAGCACATGGTTGCCAGTCTCGTCCCCAATGGCGCCCTCGCGCCCCGGCTGCGCGCAGCCGGGGTCGCCGTGTGGGAATTCAATTTCCGCTCGCTTGCAGCTCCGCTCGAGGTCGTGCGCCTCGCCGGGCTGATAAGGCGGGCGTCGCCCGACGTCGTGCAGGGCTGGATGTACCATGGCAATCTCGCCGCCTCGCTCGCGCTCGTGCTTTCCCGCCGGCGGGCTCGAACGGCCCTCGTCTGGGGACTCCGTTGCTCGGACATGGACCTCAGCCAATACACGGCGCAGCTCCGGTTCGTCGTTCGCGCCGGCGCGGCCTTGTCCCGCGGCCCGGACGTCGTGACGGCGAACTCGGACGCGGGCCTCGCCTGGCACCTCAAGCTCGGCTACAGGCCGCGACGGACGCTTGTCGTTCCCAACGGCATCGACATCGATCGCTTCCAGCCCGACGAACGGGCGCGGGAGACGATCCGCCGGTCGCTCGGCCTGGGTTCCGACGCCTTCGTCCTTGCGCATGTCGCGCGGCTTGATCCCATGAAGGATCATCAGACGTTTCTGGCGGCCATGCGTTCCGTCCCGGGCGCGCATGCCTTGTTGGTCGGTGCGGGGACGGAGCGCCTGCCCGATCAGCCGCGTATCTTGCGGCTCGGTCACCGCGACGATATCCCGCGGCTCCTGGCGGCAAGCGACGCTGTTGTGTCGTCTTCGGCCTATGGCGAGGGCTTCTGCACGGCCTTGGCGGAAGGCATGGCGTGCGGCCTGCCGGCCCTCGCGACGGAGGTGGGCGACGCGCGGAAGATCCTCGGCGAGACGGGATATGTCGTGCCGCCGCGAGACCGGGGGGCGCTCGGGGACGCGATAAAGAAGCTTCTCGGCGAAGCACGGCACGTCCGCGTCGCCCGCGGGCGTGCCGCCCGCGAGCGGATCGCAACGCAGTTTTCGCTAGAAGCGGCGGAACGTCGCTTTGCGGATCTCTACCGCTCGCTCGCCGGCGCCTGAGAGCGGCCTTACCTCTCCGACACTCTCTGGAACGCCCACTTCACGACAGAGCCCCCGCGCTGGGTTGCCGCATCGATGACGATTTGCTGGCTCCGGCGGATACCGTCATGGGCCGCATAGATGCTTTCGTCGAGGCGTGGTGTCCCGCCGCTGTTCTGGAACCGCCATCCGCGACCGGACGGCGTTTGCAAAAGAACGGCCGCGCCGTTCTGCAGCATCGAGGCTTTCACGTCCGGATGGAGATGGAAGCGCACGGCGAACTCATGCGCGGCCGCCCCTTCCGTCGAAACGAGCGTGTCCTCGCCGCGCAAATTGTCTCCGGCTGCCGATAGATAAAGCCGCCGCCGATGCGTCAGGCCGAACCGGTCCCGGTAGCCGTCATGCGAGGCGGTCACCCAGATGTTTCCGTCCGTCTCGTCGCGCGATGCGTCCACGTGCATAGGCCGGCGGCCTAACCCGCCGCCGGGGGTCACTTCGGCGCTGTTGACGTCGGCCACGACCAGGGTCGAATGAGCGGCCGTCGTCCGCAGCGATTCCCCGTTGACGCCGGCGGCAGCACCGCAATTGACCACCAGCCGGTCGGACCCGTCGCTCATTTCAAATGCCAGGCAGCCGGCGTGGGCGGCGGTGTCGAGGCCCGGACGCGGCGGTTTTCCGACGTCCTGGATCACCACGGTCGTGCCGGCGGCGAGTCGCTGAAATCCGCCGTCGCCGGCCGCGACCGGCACAGGCTCCTTGCTGCGCGAGCGCATCAGAAGCGCATCGATCGCCTTTGCCGACCCGGACGCCGCGCCATTGAAAAGGGCCAATTCGCCGTCGCCGTGGCGGAAAAAACTCAACATCGCCGCCGCTCGACCGATCGCGTCGTGAAGTTCCTTTGGCACCGGATGTCCCGCCGCCTGCAGCACGTCCCGGATGTCGACGAGATCGGCGACCGCCCGGTATTGAGCGGCGGGCGATTTCTCGGCATGCGTGCCGTCGGCAAGGACCTGGCGGTCGAGCTCCAGGCGCAGGATCGGCAGCCCGCGGCCGAGAGCGCGCCGGGATACGATCCCGCATGCCCCTCCGTAGATCAGGCCTTTTAAGGCATCGAGGCGCGCGACGCCGGCCCGGCCGCCGGCGACGACACGCGCCAGATGCCGCGTCTGGCGCGCGAGAGAGTTCAGGATCGCGCGATCGGGCGCCTGGTTGGCTGCGGACGACAGCAGCGCCGCGTGCGAAAGCCACGCCGCGATTCGCGATCCCAGGATTTCGGGAGCCCAGGTCACGTCGTGCCACTGGCTTCCGGACGCAATCCAGTCCCCCACCAGAGCGCTGGCGCATCCGCGCGCGCTCTCCCCGACGGCGGCGAGATCCGCCAGATATCCGAACCCGTGAAGTGCCGCGAGCGCCGGGCGGTCGGCCGCCGGATCGAACCACTTCGGCCGTGCGGCGGCGAATTTTTGGCCACCGCAGACGAGGGCCCCGCCGAGAATCAGCCGGCCGCGTGCGGCATCTCCGGATTTGTCAGGCGGCGGCAGGCACGACAGCACCTGCGGCACCCGGCCGGCAAGCGTGAGCGCGTAAAGGGGCCTCTTGTATACCCAGGACGCCAACCGCTGGATCATCTCGTGAGTCGTGAGGTTCGGCCGCGCCCGAATCAGCCGCCGCGAAGCAGACGAATGTTCTCCGCATAGGCCGTCTGGCCGCCAGCAAAGCTCGCCGTTCCGGCGACGAGCACATCGGCTCCCGCAGCGACGGCCTCGCGAGCCGTGGCCGCCGTGATGCCGCCATCCACTTCGAGGTCGACCGCACGTCCCATGGCGTCGATTTTCTTCCGGAGGGAGCGGATCTTGCCCAGCTGGCTGGGAATGAAAGATTGCCCGCCAAATCCCGGATTGACCGACATCACCAGCACCAGGTCGATATCGGTCAGGACATGCTCGATGGCTTCGATCGGCGTCGCCGGATTGAGCGAGACGCCGGCTTTTTTGCCGAAAGATTTGATCAGCTGGATCGTGCGGTGAAGATGCGGCCCGGCCTCCGGATGCACGGTCAGAATATCGGCGCCCGCGTCCGCGAACGCTGCGATGTACGGGTCGACCGGCGCAATCATGAGATGTACGTCGAACGGCAGGCGCGAGTGCGGACGCAGTGCCTTCACGACGCCGGGGCCGATGGTGATATTCGGCACGAAATGCCCGTCCATGACGTCGATGTGGAGATAGTCCGCGCCGGCCGCCGTCATGGCGCGCACCTCATCGCCAAGCCGGGTGAAGTCGGCCGACAGCAGCGAGGGGGCTATTCGAATCGCGCCTTGCATCCGGATGCAGTTAACAGGTGAGGGCGGACGGGGCAAGCGGCTTCACCGGCAGGGCAACCCTTTGGCCGCGCTTCACGAATCTGGAACGCCGACGTTGCATATGCGTCGGTGGTGTGGACAATGAGCCGATCGCGACTCCGGCACGTCCCCTTTGGCGGCGCTCTATGGACCGAATCGATTTTGCGAAGACCGCCGCTCGGGCCCGGAGTCTCGCCTGTTGCGCCCTCGTCCTGGGTGTCTGGGCAATTTCGTCGCAGGCAGCGGCGCAGGTCGGCGTCGGACGACAATCGTTCCGCGGCACCGGAACGGAACAGCAGCCTGTCCTGCTGACGGCGGACGAAGTTTCATACGATCGCGACCTGCATATCGTTACGGCGCGCGGCCACGTCGAGGTCACCTCCGGTGACCGTATCGTCCGCGCGGATGTGGTCAGCTACAACGAGCTCACGAAGATCGTCACGGCGTCGGGTAACATCACGCTGATGGAGCCGACCGGCGACGTCGTGTTCGGCAACTACATGGAGCTCGCCGACGATCTGAAGAACGGCGTGATCCAGAATCTACGCGCGATTCTGCAGGACCGCTCGCGGATGGCCGCAGTGAGCGGCCGCCGCTTCGAAGGGAACGTCACCGCGGGCCGGGACGCGGTGTACAGCCCTTGCGAGCTGTGCCGCGACGACCCGAGCGCGCCGCCGCTCTGGCAACTGAAGGCGGCCAAAATCGAGCACAACCAGGACGAAAAAGAAGTTTCGTATCGGGACGCGTGGCTCGAGATGGGCGGCGTGCCGGTCTTCTACACGCCCTATCTCGAACACCCTGACGGTACGCAGGGGCGAAAGAGCGGCTTCCTCACGCCGTCCTATTCTTCGTCCACGGCGACCGGAACGCGCATCCCGGTGCCATATTATCAGGTGATCGACAACACGAGCGACGTCACCTTCATTCCGATTTTCATCCCGAACGACAACCCCGTCATTGCCGCGGACTATCGTAAGCGAACCGCGGACGGCTACATGGACATCAATGGCAGTTGGGTGAAGCCCGAGACGCACAACACGTTCGTCGATCCGACCGGTACGACGCAAACCTACGACTGGCGGGGGCACATCAAAGGGGACGGGTTGTTCGACATCGACAACGAGGACCGC